>MAAL01000144.1 GCA_002163245.1 Gammaproteobacteria bacterium 42_54_T18
AACCTTTTTGATCGAAGAAATTTGTACGATTTGTTCTCGCCACCAATTGATGACGAGCCAGATAAAAACAAACAGTTGTCGATGTTATGAAACTGTGGGACAGCAGTGATTTTACTCATGTAACGAGAGAGCGAAACAGCAGCCTTTTTAAAATCCCGAGAAAGCGCCGCTTTTCCTAGTGGGCCTAACAACGATAACGGCATTGCTGGTTCATATGCTACCGTATACGTAAAACGCGTCATTGTATCGTCAATGGGCTCCAATAGATAATCTTCCACCAGTGCTTTTACAAATGGTAAGTTTGTTTTAGCGAAATAAAATGCAAAACGTTTGTTATCTTCCCAATGGAAAAAATGCTCGTAAACCTTTAGCGCGCCCAAGCTAACGGTTCGCGTTGTATCAACACCGTAGGGCTTTGGTGTCGTCCAATCAACTCCCTTAATACCAGAAAACCACTGAGGCCAAGAATTCTCATCTTCGAAAACGGTAAATATTTGCTCTGGAGTTGCGGCAATATCAACAACGTGAACAATCACATTAGGTGCAGTCTTAAGAAAGTCCATACCCACTGTTCTGCATACAGGCATAATTAAATCCTATTTGGTAATTAAAAATGATCGAACACAAGAGAATATGATCGACACGCCAAAATCCATTATATCCAGCTATCAACAAAACACACTGACCTTAGAGCCATATCAACGACTAATGCATCACCGCTTTCTTGAGTACGAGCCCTTTTTTTAGAAATTGCTTAATATCAATCCCATAGGTGCCATTGGGCACCTCATGTGCAATGGTATATGGTACATTCCCTGGATCAAGGTGGCGTAACGATAAATCAATAATATGCTGGTGCATCCAATGTTTTGATTGATCTTGAACCAATATCACTTTTGGACGTAATTTACTGGATTCATTTTCCTCAACAATAATCCCAACTTCTCCATTCGTCATCTCAACGATAGACCCAGGAGGATAGATACCGATACATTTAATAAATTCCACCGCCAACTCTCTATCAAATTGAGAGCCCTTATTTTTGTAGATGATATCCAATGCCTCCATCGACGCTCTACCAACGTCATAACATCGAGTACTTGTGATGGCATCATAGGCATCAGTTAATGCTACTATTTTTGCAAAATAGGGGATTTGATGTCCAGATAGTTGCCGTGGATAACCATGGCCATCAATTCTTTCATGATGAGAATAAGCCACATCAATCACAGCAAGATCCGATGTTGGCAGAGACAACAATAAATCCCTTCCCAATTCTGGGTGGCCTTTCATTACAACAAACTCTTCATCCGTGAAATGTTCAAATTTATTCAGTATATCGATGGGAATCTTTGACTTTCCAACATCATGTAACAAGCCACATAAACCAATTTTTCGAATATCCGCGTCTTCATGCCCCAAAAAACGAGCAAATGCGATAGAAAGAATACACACATTTAACGAGTGCTCCGCGGTATAGGCATCTTTCTCTTTGATTTTTGTAAGCCATACAAGTGCATCACCGTTACGCAACAAACTATCAACAATATCATTAACCGCTGCCTTCGCCTCGTTCAAATCAAGCATCTTACCTATCCGAATACCTTCAATGATATTTTTTGCTACGACTTTGGCGGATTTATAGGTAGATGAAGCCAACGGCATTTCCCGCTGGACATTGATTTTATTGACATATCGTATGGCATTCTCTGGCGAGGGAGTACAACTCATCCCTTCTTTGATGAATTTCTCCGTTGAGAATCGTTTGGGTTTTATTTCTTTTTTCCGAGTAGAGTTACTTCGTTTTTTCAGAACAGCACGTCTATCGCCACTCAGAACAGCACCGTCAATATATACATATCCACACTGCTCATTTAAGGCATCAATCTCATCCTGCGATTGAATGACAAACCCTTGTAAGAGAAAATCGCTATCCAGCCAAGGTTTATCGAGCTCAATGACATGCATGCCGAGTTGAAGCTTTGTTGTTAAAATTTGGGTTTTTATATGTTCTGTCATACAAAACCTACCTAAAAATATACGCCATCCAAAAACCAACACACCAAGACTTAATATATGCGCTGAATTTGCACACTGTCTAATACCTCATTCTTATATATACCGATAAAAAAACAATAAAAAACCGACAGGGATATTCGCAAAGAGCGTCCGACCCGTTATATTGTAAGTGAAATTGTCACTACAAAAGAATGCATATTAATAAAATAGGTTAGTCCACATGGCAATAAAAATAGAGTTAGAAAACAATGAACAGCGTGTACTGGGCTGTTTAATAGAAAAAGAAATCACCACACCTGATCAATACCCCCTTTCTTTAAATGCACTAACAAACGCTTGTAATCAGAAAAGTAATCGCGACCCCGTAATGACGCTGTCAGAAGCTGACGTGCTAGACACACTACACCAATTAAAAGAAAAACACCTACTTACATTGGAAACTGGGTTCGGTAGTCGAGTGGTAAAGTATCGACATCGTTTTTGTAATACGGAATTTGGAGAGCTTAAATTATCCTCTCAAGAATTGGCTATCCTTTGTGTCATGTTCTTAAGGGGCCCTCAAACCCCTGGAGAGCTACGAACCCGAACGAATCGCCTTTGTGAATTCTCAGATGTATCCGTTGTTGATAGTGTTCTCAACACATTATCTGGGCGAAACGATGGGCCTTTTGTCACTGTTTTGGATAGGGAACCTGGAAAGCGAGATTCACGATATGCTCACCTTTTTGGCCAACTTAACGCAGCCGAAATTACACTACCTCAAGAGCCCCAAAGCACATCAAATACCCCCTCTAACATCGACTCCAATAGTGAACGTATCGATTATTTGGAGTTAAGAGTCGATGAGCTTGAAAACAAACTCGCCGACATACTGGAACGCCTACGTTAAACGCTTCTTACAACCAACCCGCAATCACCTGTATTGGAGCAACATCTGATTGCTCTGATACCCATACAACAATGCTTTGCCGCTCAGGGTTAGATAATCCAGGGAATATAGTTGGCAACCGGAGGTCTGCCGAAAATTTACCATTATCTCCTTTTAACAACCTATTTTCATAACCAACCACGACGAAATCATGCACTAACTCTAACCCCCTATTCTCTCCATGTTTAATGGGGGTTTTTATACCAAACCCCAAAATAGCCACATGAACACGAGCGCGCCGCTTACCAGTCGCATCAAAGGTAACGTTGACTCTATGCGAGTCAATAACCGCCTTGAGGTCTATCTTCACTAGGCCTGGTTGATGAGGAACCGATTTTTGTCGAAACCATCCATTCCAACCTTTGCCATTGACCACAAACCCCGGTGTTGCCACATTACGCGTATGTCCTAACTGCTGATAATTACGCTGGCGCTTGCTAAACTCTGCCCTCGCAAAGGGGTCTTTCCACCCTAAATAATCCCAGTAATCCACATGGAAATTTATCGGAATAATATCTCTCCATAGTGACGGCTCGTCAACAAATGAAGATAACCAACGCTCTGCAGGTGGGCAGCTGCTACAACCCTGAGATGTATATAGTTCGAGAACAGTCGCAGGGCTTGCCCCTCCCTCAAGCAACAACGGAGCAGCACTAGCCTTAGACACAAAAGAAAGTGCTGCGACCATAAAGATGGAAAAAAGCGTCTGATTTTTCATTGATTCACTCGTATTAGCTGATACTAAACGTTTATTTAACCCTTGTTCATCATAAATAAACCTCCTCTTCGAGTTATCACAATTTGGTAACGTTTCTATCACAATTCCCCTTAACAGCCTTACCGAAGCCAAGCTACCTCCCTAGATACGTACTTTTTCACTAAACACTTGACGGTTTCATTTGTCTCACTATAATAAATAACCAACCAGTTACTTTTATTTAGAAAGAGGTCCCATGACTACCGAAAGAACATCCAAAGGTGAGCAAACAAAGCAACGCATCTTAGAAGCTGCTGCTCAGATGTTCTGGAAGAGTAGCTACCATAATGTACGTGTTGATAAAATCGTGGCGGAAGCCGAAGTGAATAAGGCATCCTTTTATCAATACTTTAAAAACAAAGAACAAGCAGCATTAGAATGCGTCAATTACATGTTTGGCCGAACCAAGGAATATGTATTCGACGGTGCCTTTGAAAGTGAGCAAGATCCTGTTAAACGGCTCGAAGAGATTTTCAATCGCCTCTATCTCGCCCATAAAGAAATGAAAGATGAGGACGGTATAATCTGTGGCTGCCCTTTCATGAATATGGGTAACGAATTGGCAACTGACAGCGAATTGATTCGCCAGAAAGTTGAACATGTCTATAGCGAGTTTCATCGCTACCACCAAAAGATTTATGAAGATGCGAAAGCTATGGGAATAACCAGCGTAAACTGGGAACCGGAAGTTATTGCTCGACAATTACAAGGGGTTTTGAACAGTAGCATGGCAAGTGCAAAGCTAAGAAATCGTCCAGAAGACATTCTTGATGCATTACCCGCTGCAAAAGCCATTTTAGGGGTGCTGCAGCAATAGTAATCGATTTTAAGATTTGCGTGATTTATAACTAACTAGTTATTTTTATTAATATCAACGGAGATACAGATGAACATATGACCCCAAAATCATTAGCCGACACAACTCATTCAACCCAATAAAGGATAGATAAAATGATTGAATATATACTTATCACCGCACTTGCCAGCTTTATCAATATATACACTGTTACGGCAGTAATGGAGCCCAATTTACAACTTCAAGAACCTAAGATTGGATTTGTAACCGTAAGTGACGCAGGAGAAAGTACCATTAGAAACACTGATGCCGAGATCAATAAAAGATAGCAAGTTACATTTCCTCTTTTATTGCTCTCGACAGAAATACTAACTAACCATAGGTTTTATCTAGATACTCAATGATATCCCAAGATTCAAACATCTCCTCTCCCGTATTTGAATCAACCAGGTAGGGAACCTGAACTTTTCCCGACCGCTTATTCATAGCATCCCTTTTTGAGCCTGGTACAGGAACGTATGGTTTAGTAGTAAGTCGAAATTCCGGCGGTCCCATATCTGACCTTTGCTGCTTACCCAAATTACGCAAAATATAAGGAATGCCCAACTCGGTTAAACGCTCTCGAACGGGGCGAGAGAATGGACTGGACTCAAAACTGTAAAGCTCTAATGGCTGTTCTGGTTTTTTCAACCCAGAGTATGTAATACCATTATTGAGTCGTGATGCCGACGTCAGCATTGAACTTAACAATGCTGCTGAATGGGTCAGTTGAGAACGTTGCTTGCCATTTCCATATTGTGCATACAAATAATTAACAATATCGAAGCTTTCGTACATTTCTTGCCCGGTATTTGCATCAACAAGAAACGGCATTTGCACTTTACCACCCAAGGCCTTTAACTCAGCCCTCACTTTTTCATCCCCTTTAGCCACTGGAATGATCTCGGCATCCAAATCCAATTCAGTTAAGGCTTCTCTCGCTAAGCGACAGAAAGGGCAGCCTTCCATATCATATAGTTTAAGCAAGGCCCCTTCTGGTGCACGGCCGACATTCTCTTTAATAACAGAGGTGCCCCGCCATAGGCCAAGGGTTGATGTGAGGGATGAGGGAACACCCCTAAAGAAATCTCGTGCCTTTAACATGTATTACTCCATAAGGTATGCATTTTTGACCTTCGGAGTATAAAGCAATTTTACAAAAAGCTAGTAACACCTTGCATTAAAAGCTCGCTAAGCTCAGGTTTATCTTCACTGGAAAAATACTGCTGAATAAGTGTCGTAAATGTTGAGACTTGCTCAGGCGACAAACCTAGCTGATCAAACAACCCGATAAGCTCTCCTGCTTTTCCTGCTCCAGCCAGCAATCCGCTCACTAAACCACCATTATCTTGCTTCGTCGGCGCTGCGGCCAAAAGCCCATCCATTTCAGGGACAGCCTGAGCAATAGAAGCAAAATCTTCTTTGCTAAGGGTACCTTGAGCAGTTTTAAATATCGCCCCAAGTCCACCACTCGCCTGATCTGTAGTAACACCAGCGCTAGTGCTAACCAAATCCACGATAGATTGGGTCGCTGTTTCTTTCGCGATACCTGTTGCCACACTCTTTAGATCTGAAGTTAGGCCTGGAGTTGTCACTTCAACGGGCTGCTCCACTTTTTCCGGTGAGGTTGTAGGTGTTACAAATAAATCATCCCACCAGCCTGCATAAGTAGATGTTGGAAATGATACAGCTGCCAGGAGTAAAACGAAGTTAAGAAGTTTGTTCATAGTAATCTCTTGTATGTTATTCACGCAGTCAAAGGAGAATTCGATCGCAGACTATCACACCTTCAGCTTGTTCGCCCTACAACGAAGCCAAAGGCCCCGCAAATTTTACGGTATATTACATTCCTCCTTCTTTCGCGCTCTATCCACTACGGCTTCCCACTTTCATTTCTCTGCTATGCTTTTATTTGTCGAATAGTATAAACGGCAACTTTAATACCCGCTTTCAGACTTCACACCACAATACAGTACTTTATATGAACAAAATTTTAGCCCCTATCATCTATTTTAATAGCAATATCAGCATTGCAGGTAAATTCCTGCTACTTGGTATTCTGTTTTATACATCTCTTCTCACTACCGGCTATGTTATCTCTCAAAATGCGTATAAAGCACTTATCTCCGCCGATACAAAGCAACAAGGCGTTGAGCTTATTCGAAAAGCGTTATCTTTAAGGGGCCGATATGACAGTTTTCTAGATATGGAGGCTGCATCAATAGCCAATGACGACCCAGCTCCTGGCCCCCGCGCCCAAACATTATTAAAAGAATTAAGAACATCTGCCGAAAGCCTAAGCAACAGTAACACTCCCTGGTTAAAAGCAGATCTATTACAAAGCAAACTTAACAATGTTCATACCAGCATAGAAGTTTCTGCTAACAGGAAAATCAAGTCCTCCAGTTTGCAATTCCTTTACAATGATAACGAAAGGATTATCGCCATCACGTCTTCGTTTGTTGAGTCACTGATGGATACCAGTGGCCTTTACGGTGATCACGACCAAAGCATTAGAAATTTACTGAAATTTATTACCAGTGACATGGATGGCATATTTCAAATTTTATCAAAAACACGCGGCATTGGCTCTCAAGCGATATTGTCGGACTTTCCAAGTTCCGACACACTCAACTTGCTTGATGCCGTATATGTTGAAATCGAGAATGCTGAAAACTCCTTATTAGATCGAGTTACAACAGCCTTTCCTACCGAGGATATAAGCACAATACAACCCACTGTTAACAAGGCAATAACCGCCTTAAAGGCCGCGCGTACATTATTAGATGAACAAATCATTTCCGCTACTGAGAAGGATTTAACATGGGATACCTATTACGACAAACTTTCTGAAAAAATCGATAGCCAAAATACACTCACCATTGCAGCCCTTGATTTAATACTTAAAAAAGTTCAGCTATCCCGAACTGCCGCTAATAGCAAATTGGAAGAAACCATTGCTATCGAAATAGCCATTCTACTTGCCACGATATATTTATTTTTAGGTTTTTACTTTTCTATGACAACCCCCATAAAAAACCTGGTTGAGGGCGCCCGCCAAATGGCCGATGGTGACATGACCGTCGTATTAAAAAAGACATCCAGAGATGAATTAGGCCATTTAACAGAATGCTTTAATGAAAGTGCCGACCGGGTTCATGAACTCATCAAACAAGTTAATACTAGCTCCAACAATGTTTTTAGATTATCTGCACAAACCAGCCAGGTATCACAAGAAACCAGTGATTTAATCAATGTTCAGCTTAAGGACACCAGGGAGATTGCCGAAACAGTGGCAGGCTCCGTAACTGAAATGAGCATTAATCTTCAAGATGCGGCAGACTTTTCCAGTCAAGCAGAGGAAACTGTTCACAGTACTCGCGACGCATCAACAACAGCCAGTGATATTGTATCCAGCTCCCTAAGCAATATCGAAATGTTACACAAAGAGGTTCAAGCGACATCACAAACTATTCATGAACTCGCGAAAGACAGCGACACCATAGGAAAAGTGGTCGATGAAATTAATGGAATTGCAGAACAAACTAACCTATTAGCGTTAAATGCAGCCATTGAAGCGGCAAGAGCGGGAGAGCAAGGCCGAGGTTTTGCCGTTGTAGCGGATGAAGTTCGATCTCTGTCACAAAGAACCCATGAATCCACAAGTAATATCAAAACAATCATTGAACAATTTGTGAAACGTACACAAGAGTCCGTAAGTGCCATGTCACGCAGCCAAGAGCGCGTTCAAAGTACCGTAGAAGAACCTACGGCAGTTGGAGAAACATTGCGGGATATTAATAGAAAATTAATAGAAGTGGTTGAAATGAACACGACCATTGCGCAAACCACTCAAAAGGAAGCAGGCATCGCTAAGGACATTGATAATAGCTTAAGTGTGATTAGAGAAATGGGAAGCAGCACGTTTGAAAGCGCCAATGCAGCCACTAAAGTTAGCCAAGACCTTTCAGACGAGGCTTTAGCACTCAAACAAGCACTGTCATCCTTTAAGATCTAACAGCAAGCTAGTACTTATGCCTCTCGATAACGTGACTTATTCACGAGAACATCTCTTTCACAACAGCAGCGCCTCTGTAATAATTCACTTACTGAATCGGGACACCGATACAAACAAGTTAACCAAAACATAAATACAACAACCATAGGATTCTCAACATGGCTATCTACCTAGAAATTGAAGGCATCGAAGGCAACATCACTGCAAAAGGATTTGAGAAAATGATCGAGGTCTCCAGCTTCAACTGGGGAGTAGGTCGAGCCATCTCTCAAAATGCTGGTCGCATGGCTAACCGTGAAGCTTCTCGTCCAAGCATTAGTGAAATCACACTTACCAAAGTGGTTGATAAAGCAACTCCGTTACTTGTTCAAGAATCCACAATCGGGACTAAAGGCAAAAAAGTACTTATCCACTTTGTTACAACTGGCGGTGATCAGCTTGAAGAATTCTTAACTTACACATTAGAAGACACACTGATCAGCAGTTATTCCATTGGCGCTTCTGGCGACGGCGAGCCAGGTGAAACGATTTCCCTAAGCTTCTCTTTGTTTGAAGTTGCCTTTACTGAAGCTGGTGAAACCAACGCCCGAAGTGGGAAAGGTCGATTTGGTTACGACATTGCTCAAGCGAAGAAAGCTTAAAATATTACAGGCTACGCATCTTTATAACGAAAAAAGCGCACTTAGTTCTGAATATGTTAACTCAGAACTAAGTGCGCTTTTTTCGTTAAGTTTGCACTTTACTGCGCAGCAACTCCAAATCGTTTCGCTTCAACCTTCCGATTTAAATAAATCTTAGAACCAAGAATAATCACCGTAGCTCCCCCCACAACAATAAGGCAACCGTAATAATACGACAATGTAGCCACTGATATATCAGAATACAGCATAACCAAAGCTGCAAGCATATACACTCCAGCAATGCCAAGACAGTGGAACATCCAGCCCAACGCATGATTAGCGGTAAGTTTTCTTAACTTAGGTGTCATTGCCCAACCAGCAACAGTGAATACCGCTAAAACAAAAGCAAATAACATCGGTAAAACTCCTTTTCGTTACACATCCAACTTAAATATAAATACGTTATAAGCGCCCATAATATCGAATTAAAAGAATATATCAATTTTTTCTTAACTTATCAGGCTCCCCGCCACACTTGACGCCTAGCAGATTTAGGCGTCCTTTACTGCTTATTCAAAAGCCTAATTAAAG
Organism: Gammaproteobacteria bacterium 42_54_T18; assembly: GCA_002163245.1. GTDB lineage: Bacteria > Pseudomonadota > Gammaproteobacteria > Pseudomonadales > Ketobacteraceae > 42-54-T18. The sequence continues at coordinate 9,769 of MAAL01000144.1, forward strand.
CCAATAGCAAAAACACAATAAAATCATAACGTTAACAAATACAATTATTAACGTTCAGATATATCTTCCTTTGAATCAAAACCCTTCAGCGAGCTCAGAAGTAACCCTAATCCACCCACTGCAAGAGTTAATATCACCAACAAATCAAATGAGGTCATATTATCCAAGCGCAACTTAACACTAGAAATAACCCCAAATGCCATCATTACGATAGATGCAGCTGCCAACCCCCAGCCAACTATATTTTTTGAGTTGTAAAACACCATACCAATACCAAAGATAAACGGGACAAACACCATCCCTCCAGTAAGGTTAAAACCACCCACACGCATAAAGCTGGAAGAGAAACCAAAAGCATAGGTCACATGGATAGCGTTTAAAAACATATATCCACCAGCAACCATCATTATTGACCCCATAAGAAAACGCCCTATCCCACCATCTGTCCCACCGGCACCACGCATACCACCCACTCCATTACTGTTTTTGTTTATACCCAATCATACCTTGGCAAGGTAAAGAATCAACTCCGTAAACCAGCAACCAAATAGGGGTCTATGGATTCAAGCAAGTCAGACAAATAATTAGCTCCACCTATCCAAACGCCCTACTACGAAAATAGCTGTCAGAAAGGCTGTTTCTATCCAATAATATAAACATGTTTCAATCATGCAAAACCGCCCATTGATTGGTAACAACAATATTCTATTTACAATTGCCCTCTTATTAATCACCTTTTTAAGGAATGTTAACGTGCCTAAGCTATTTGATTTCAGTAATGAAGGTTTCACCAACATGCGCTACAAAAAAGGACAAGCGATTAACTCAACAGCAGAGGGTTGGTGCTTTGGTTATAGCTTAAACTGGCGAGGCCAACTTCCACTGAGCTCAGCACACATCAAGCACTAAAGAAAAAGCTGAAATAGCTTTTCTTTAGCGCTCAATTCTCCGATTGAATCCCCAAGCAAATAACCTATGTACCGCTACTGGCATCAGTCGCTTTATTATGTCGACAATATATGCATCGGCACCTATCACAATACGTTGTCGTTTTTTTACCGTAGCACCTATAATTTTCTCGGCGGCAACGTGCGGCTGCATGGCAAAACGTTTTACTTTATCAAACATTTTCTTCGATGCTTCTTGATCATCTGAATGTTGAATAGCGAAATCGAATATTTTGGTATTTATCGCTCCTGGATGCACGCTGATAACATGAATATTATTCCCTTTACATTCAGCATACAAAGCCTCACTTAATGCCTTAACAGCAGCTTTGGTTACACAGTAAGATGTTTGGTTTGGCATGCCTAAAAATCCCGCCAAACTTGAGGTATTTATAATAAACGCTTCAGATTGCTTCGTTAAATACGGCATAAAAAATTTACACCCATAAATCACGCCCCATAAGTTAATTCCCACAACTTGCTCCCAATCCTCCAGCGTATGTGTATTAAACGTTTTATTAATAGTAATCCCTGCATTATTAAACAATACATCCACCACTCCATGCTGTTTAATAACGGCCTCCGGCAACTCCTGCATCTGACCTTTATTCGTCACATCAACCACATGTGACGAATAATCCCCAGAAAACCTCGTAAGTTTTTCTTGAGTTTCCATCAATCCTTTTTCGTTAATATCTACTAACGCAATATGGCAACCTAATTCAGCAACATGTAGCGCAACCGCTTGCCCGATACCACTCCCTGCCCCTGTGATAACTACAACCTTATTATTCCAAGCATGCATGTCATTCCCCTTTAAATTGTTATGTTTTTATAATTCGGCCGCCAAGTCAGCGTTATTTTATGAACGTATTTATCAAGGTAAAAACCTGATCTAATAATTTATCACTATCTTCACTTTCAGCATCGGCAAATACTAATACGCCCTCAGACAACGCCCCTATCAACATTCGAGTGAATAAGGTTTGACTGATACCTGACAACGAGGGAAAACGGCTCTGAATAATCTCTGTCGCTTTCACAACCACAGCAGTGTTCACCCAACGTTCTCGCCCTAAAATATGCGGGGAGTCAACCAACACAACTTGTCGAAAAGCAGCATCTTTTGCTAACGCAGAAAATACACTCCAATACGCGGTCACAGGCGCTTCCTCAACAAATTGTTCGCCTTTCACATCAACCGAGGATAATACTTCTACTAATCGCTGCTCAAACGTTTCTGTTACTACTTGAAACAGTTGTTTTTTATTACCAAAGTAGTGATATATCGGTCGAATAGTTGTTCCACAATCGGCAGCGATATCCTCTAATGAGGTTTGGTTATATCCATTTTCACCAAACAATCTACAAGCACTATCCAATACGGCAGCTTGTGTCGCTGCCCGTCGCTCCATCTGTGTTCTTGCCTTCCCTACTCGTGTTTGATCTGCTCGTTTTTGACTTATAGCCATCTAATTCGCCCCATAAACCGATCTATTTCATTCCATCAAATCATATGTAGCCATATTACATATGTTGTGCAATCATATTACACAACATGCCACCGGGGCAACAACCCTCTAACAAAATAGGAACCTCAGATGTCGGATGACCTAGCAAAGTGCTTCGAGCCCGCCACACTTAACGGGCTTACGTTAAAAAACCGCTTTATAAAAGCAGGTACCTACGAAGGTATGACGCCCAACGGAAGCCCCTCTTCTGCATTATTGAACTTTCACAGCAATATCGCGAACGGAGGCTCTGCGATGACAACCATTGGCTATTGCGCTACAGAGGCCGACGGTCGGTTAAACGAGAACATGCTGTATATGCAAGAAGAAATCCGTCAACCGTTGAGTAACATGATCAACGAATTACATCTATTGGGTACAAAAGTATCAGGGCAAATGGGCCATGGCGGTGGCTTTTCCAAAAATAGACAACTACAACGAAGACGCCCCCTTGGTCCTAACTTTGGATTAAATGCGCTGGGCATTCCCCATGGCATGTTTTTTTGTGATGCAATGACCCACCAAGACATCAAACATTTTGTTCAGCAATACCATAACGCCGCAGCCTTTATGAAATCTGTTGGTTTTGATGCGTTGGAAATCCATTTTGGACACGGCTATGGCCTGTGCCAATTTATGAGCCCTAAAACTAATAAACGCACAGACCTGTACGGAGGCTCATTTCTGAATCGAATGCGATTGCCATTAGAGGTTCTTGCTGCGGTACGAGATGCTGTTGGTGATTCTTTTCCTATTATTGGAAAAATCAGTTTAACGGAAGGCGTTCGCGGAGGCTTGCATTATGATGACGCGCTTAATATTGCTATATTATTAGATCAAGCGGGTATCGATGGCATCATCACTAGCGGTGGTACCAGCACAATGAACCCAATGATAATGTTCCGTGGTAACAGTATATTACAACCGATGTTACGTGCAGAAAAAAACCTGCTGATGAAACTTATGCTTCGCATTGCAGGCCCTCGTCTTTTCAAAGATTACCCCTACCACGAATTATATTTTTTAGAACATGCAAAACGATTACGTGACGCTGTTGACTGCAATATGATTTACGTAGGTGGCGCCAGCACCAATGAAAGCTTTGCAACCTTAATGCGAGAAGGGTTTGATTTCATTCAACTCGGCCGCTCTTTACTCAGCGACCCAGCCCTTCCCCATAAAGCACAACGTTCATTAGATTACAAAAGCAACTGCGTGCACTGCAATGAGTGTGTTGCAACTATTGAACACGCCGATGGTATTCACTGTCCTCGCTTTCCCCCTTCAGCTCCCATTCACATTATGGCTGCAAAATAGATAACACCCATTCATCACCTTTCACTTCGAACAATTGGCGCTCATGTAACCGATGATCTTTACCTTGCCAAAATTCAATATGATGAGCGTCGATACGATACCCACCCCAATGATCTGGACAAGTAACGTTATCTCCTAAACACGCCTTACCTTCATCAAACTGCGCTTGCAACGCTTCAAAAGAGGCAACCGGCTGACTCTGATCTGAAATTACCGCGGCTACCTGACTTAACAGTGGCCGCTGGGAAAAATACTCCACTGATTCCTGTCGTGTTGTTTTTCTAACCACGCCCTCTATTCGAATTTGCCGCTGAAATGCCGACCACCAAAAAGTTGCTGCCACTTTACTGTTATGAACAATATCATCACCTTTTCGACTATTGTAATTGGTGAAAAATGTAAAACCCTCTTCATCAACCGATTTCAATAATACAATACGATTTGACGGCTGACCTTGTTCATCAACGGTTGCCACGCTCATGCCATTACAATACGTTGCATCCCGTTGTTTGGCATCGTCAAACCAAGAGGTAAATTGCTGAAGAATGTCAGAAGATAAAATCACAAATTGTCCCTATATCCGTTGTACTAATCGTTGTGCCAATAACTGTACTAAATCGTTGCACCTGTTATTCGTAAGCGAATAATTTTAACGCCCTCCCTAGTAACAAGCAACATGTAGTCCTGTAGAAACAAAGGCATGTGCTATATCTCGGGTTTTCAAGTAAGAATTAGGGCAATGCCACAATTCATCACTTTTCATCAGCATAAAGGCACAACACCTCCATTAGATTGCCTGAATCTTTTAGTTTAATAACGTTGTCTTCAGCAAACGAGCATCGGTAAGTAAACCTCAACAAAGCAAATTGCTACATTTCATACACAGCATATTAAACATCAGACGTTATACAAAAGAGGCACACATTATGAAAATCAAACACCCTATCTCCGTTTTAACTTTAACCCTTACTCCATTTTTTATTGCTACAGGCTGTTCAAGCACAGGAGGTCAACATCCAACTTCAGTCGCAAAAACACCAACAATACAACATATTAATACCGTAAATGAATCGGTCATTGATGAAACCCAAGTAATAGCAAATATGGCCACGGAAGCTACTGCAGACGTAACCACTGTCGCTACTGTCACAACTACAGAAACTACAGAAACAATCTCGCAAATGGACTTACCTGCCAACAGCCAAATCGACAATGCTACCGATGGACTAGAAATGTTAGGAATCCTTGATAGTGATGCACCATTAGAGACAACAGCAAGCAACGATTCTCGACCGGCCAAACACGTTTTTCACTTTGGATTCAATAAAGCAGAATTAAGCGATGAAGAAAAAACCATCATTCAAGATCATGGACAATTTCTTGCTAGCCACCCATCACAAAGCATCGTTGTGCATGGACATGCGGACTCACAAGGGGATCAAAACTACAATCAATTTCTCTCTGATAAAAGAGCACAGCATGTCGCGACACTACTTAAAAAAGCAGGAGCAAACAAAGACCAAATAGAAGTATTCTCTTGGAGCAGCGCCTCGCCAGCAGATGTGGTAACCAACTACAAGGTTAATCGTCGCGTTGAATTGCACTACGGGCAAGATTATTTTGCCCAAAAGACACAATAACCCGTTAAGTACATGCTCTCACATCAGGCCAACAGCCCCTCTTTGAGAGCATGTACCACCCAGTCAATACTGTCGTCTAAGAGGGGCATTTTTGCCATTACCATCGACAACATTCTCTCTTTGCACTCGATATGCTACTGTCTTTATCTTATCGATTCACAGCAACGAAGTATCCCTATGTCCTCAGACTCCATCATTTCTTCACTTTCTCCAGAAGCAATTCAATCAGGTTTCGCCGACCTCGGCTATATCTGCGATGAGTCCATTGCCATGTCGGTCTACCTGGCAACACAACTCAACAAACCTATATTAGTGGAAGGCCCTCCTGGTGTTGGCAAAACCGAGCTGGCTAAAGCTACCGCCTCCCTTTTGCAGCAGTCATTGATACGCCTGCAATGCTACGAAGGGTTAGATGAATCAAAAGCATTGTATGAGTGGAAATACGGCAAACAATTACTCTATACGCAGGTATTAAAAGACAAGTTAGGTGACTTATTAAAAGGCGCTCATGGACTCGCTGAATCCGTAACTCGGCTGCACGAATTTGGGGACATTTTTTATTCTGAAGATTTTTTGGAACCCCGCCCATTGTTGCAAGCATTAAAAGCCCCGAACGGCTCGGTGTTACTTATTGATGAAATTGATAAATCAGATCACGAGTTCGAATCCTTTCTATTAGAAATGCTATCTGATTATCAAATTTCCGTTCCTGAGATTGGCACTATCAAAGCAACATCTCAACCCGTTGTATTGTTAACCAGTAACAATACTCGTGAGTTAAGCGACGCGTTAAAGCGACGTTGTTTACACTTGTACATTCCTTTTCCTGACCTCAAGCTTGAACAAAAAATCATTCAGTCTCGTGTGCCTGAAGCGCCTGAGAACTTACGAAACCAACTTGTTGATTTTGTTCACACATTACGTGAGCTAGACCTTAAAAAGCACCCAGCTATCAGTGAAACTATCGACTGGGCAAGGGCGCTGGTTCTTTTACATGCTAATTCTTTAGACACAAAACTGGTTAAAAACACATTAAACCTCTTATTAAAACATGAAGAGGACATTGTCAGCGTTAAACAAGAACTAACATCCCTTTTTGCAAAATCAAACAAAAGCTCCAAACATCGTGTTCAACACTAACGCAGGCACCATCAAGAGTCCTATTAAATGAATAACACCTTTGTTGAGTTTGTACATGCATTAAGAGGTGCCGATGTCCGAGTCTCCACCGCTGAGGCTCTTGATGCGGTCCGAGCGCTACAGCTCGTCGGCTACCAGCATCGTGCATCGTTAAAACTTGCCTTAGGACAAACTCTGGCAAAAAGTGAAGAAGAAAAACAGGCCTTTGACCAGTGCTTTGATCAATTTTTTCATTTCTCTAGTATGGACAAATTAAACGATACACCAGCCCCTTCCTTTCAAGATCTCCCTGAAGATGACAACCTTGCCAATCGCCTCATCAATAATTTGTCCCAATTGGCCAGCAATATAGAGGCAAGTTTAACGGGGCAATCACATCCCACCCCTTCTGAACCAGGCCAGTCTTCAGGGCAACCCGCACAAAGCCAATCACCTCTAGGTCAATTATTATTGAGTGGCGACCAAGCTTCCGCCGCAATGGCAATGGCAAGCGCCGGGCAATCCACCAATGTAAATCAAATACAGCTCATGACTCAAAAAGGTCTTTATGGTCGAAGAATGATGATGGCAATGGGGCTGGAAGCTATGGAGGAGGAGATATGGCAAGCGGAGCTATCAAGTGACTCCCAGCAATTACAACTAGCTCAACGGCTTAGAGCTGCGCGAGACTTATTGCGTTCAGAAGTCAGGGATTACGTCGAACAGCAATTTTTATTACAAGCACAAGCTAAAGGCAAACAGCTTCGACAGGAAACGATGATGCGTGTTCGCATAGAACATTTACGCGAATTTAAAGACACTCAAATACTTGTCAGAAAGCTTGCTCAACGTCTTGTTAAAAAACATGCTCACCGAAAAAAAGTGCACAATAGGGGGCAATTGGATGTGCGTTCCACGTTGCGTCAGAGCATCCCCAATAACGGCATTATGTTTAACCCGCAATGGAAGACCAAGCGTAGTAACCGTCCCAAAGTAATGGCTATTTGTGACGTTAGTGGCTCAGTTAGCCAAGTATCGCGTTTCTTATTAATGTTTCTCTATAGCCTCACCGACGTACTGCCCCGTGTGCGAGCATTTGCATTTTCTTCTCATCTAGGTGAAGTCACCAACCTTTTTCAGCAGCTCGATATTAATGATGCTATTGATGAAACCCTGGATGCCTACGGCAATGGCTCAACCAACTACGGACAGGCCTTGTTGGATTTTAAAGAGCATTGTTTAGCTGATGTTGACAAAAAAACGACAATAATCATATTAGGGGATGCTCGCAACAATTATGGAGAGCCTGAAACAGAAGTTTTACGAGAATTATACCAACGATCAAATCAACTCATCTGGTTAAACCCAGAACATAAAAACCGCTGGGGCAGTGGCGACTCTGAAATGAAGAAGTATCAAGCGTACTGCACTCTTGCTGAAGTCTGCAACTCCCTTTCCCATTTAGAACGAGCTATCGATAAGTTACTGATAAGGCAGTAAATTGGGTAACCCTTTTTATCCCTCTTTTATAACCACATCACTATTTCACAACCCACCAAAGCATGCCTATAATGACTAGGATGGTTTACCCTGCCCCTCGCTAAATGATAGCTGCATGATGCACCAAATCAAAATATGTTAACTGAATGAACAAAATCGGTTGAATGACCGTGGCCGCCGGATTACATTGACACCTATGCTAACCAAACTCATTACACGTCTATACCATGTGTCTCGTGAACCACACATTTTCATCACTAAGTTCGGCCTATTTTCCCTAATGCTTGTTGTGCCAGTCGTAGTAATGTTGGCACAAATGCTAATTGACAGCCAAGAGCAACAAGATGCTCTTAACCTCAAGCAAAAAAACCTTCGCATTATTGAAGCTCTACTAAGAACACAAGCCAAAACAGAGGTCTTACGGGACCTTAGCCTATTAGCCACATATGGCCGTGACAATGGCGCTAAAGATGACTTCAACCGCAACATTCTTTCCCTAAAGGAAGAAATAGCCAACCTTAAAGTCCATAGCCAAGATCTCAATGACAACTTTTTGGTGGGTTTAAACCTTGACCAATTATCCAAAGAGCTGGGGCGTGTCACATTAAGCGCTGGCTTGGAAATGGGCGCGGACCAACTAACCTTTAATCGTTACCATGAATTCGTATCCAACATTTACCAGCTTCAGTCACGTCTTGCCGATCAATCGGCGATGTTCACCGATGAAGATACCCTGTCGCTGCAATTAATTTATCTCGCCCTCGAAGAATTCACCCGTTTCTCTAAGCTTGCCGGGCAAGCACGCTCATATGGCAGCTACTATTTGGATCGCGGCTTTGTCACCTCAGCAGGCTCCATTACTCTTGAGAACACTTATGACAAGCTAACGCTTCTCTCGGATCAAATGGCTGAACGTGCGAACGATATTAGAAAGCAATTCCCGGAGCTTCAAAACGACCTTACCACGCCTTTGCCAGCAGGAGCCTTTGATAACATACAAACACTAGCCGATAAGTTAGACACTAGTGTTATTCAAAGCCCTGATCTTGAAATCTTTTGGCGCCATTTTTTCACTTCAGCATCAGATTCTATCAATAACACACAAGAAGCTAGATTTACCTTACTAACATTTGTTGCTAACCGTTATCAGGATCGAAAAACTGAGATTGAAGCACGACAATGGTTATATATTGCAGGATTCTTAATACTGACACTTATCTTAACCATGATGTATCTAATGGATCAGAAAGAAGCACAAGAGAAAATTCGCTCCAATAAAGAAAAAGAGAGCATTGAAGCAACGGCACAAGCAAAAAGTGAGTTCTTAGCCAACATGAGCCATGAAATTCGCACCCCAATTAATGGCGTGCTAGGCATGGCTGACCTGCTGCGAGACACAACACTTGATGCAGATCAATCTCGTTACTTATCAGCAATCCAAGTTTCAGGGCAATCACTACTTTCTATTATCAACGATATTTTAGACTTCTCGAAGATAGAGTCCGGTAAACTTGAAATTGAACGTGTCCCATCCGAGATTCCACAACTGATTGATCAATGCCTATCAATCTTTCAACAACCAGCTTATCAAAAATCCCTAGACCTATTAGTCGATATCGCTCCCAATGTTCCCATTGAAGCAGAGATCGACCCTACGCGGATTCGTCAAATATTACTCAACTTTCTAAGTAACGCCCTTAAATTCACCGAAAACGGTAGTGTTACCGTTAGTGTTAACTTGGAAGGTAGTCAAAACCAACACCACCTTCGGTTCGCCATTCGTGACAGCGGAATAGGCATTACCCCTGAACAGAAATCACATTTATTTAAAGCATTTGAGCAGGCAGATGCTTCGATAACCCGCAAGTACGGTGGTACGGGGTTAGGATTAGCGATATCCAAACAGCTAACCCTATTAATGCTGGGAGACATTGGTGTTGACAGTAAAGAAGGCGAAGGCTCGACATTTTGGTTTACCGTAGCTATCAAGTCCCCAAATACATGTGTAAACCCTAGTGAATTCGCTCATTGGATCGATAGATCTACCGCTAGAGAAGAAATGGGAATTGCGTTATCCAATAAGCAATATCAACAAGAAATAGTCACGTTACTCGAAACCTGGGGCTTCCCTGTCGTAACCCTACAAGATCGAAAACATCTAGAAGAATGGTGGAAATCAACATCCTCAAAAAATAAGGCTATTGTTGATGCTCACTCCTACTCCTGGCTACCTGACGATACCCATTCAAGAGAGATTAAATCGCGACTAATGGCATACCACCAGCCTATTCCTGGCCACAAAAAAGCGTTCAGCCATATTCAACACTTTTTACACACTCCTCTGTCTATATTGCAGTTAAAAACCACGTTAGAGAATATATCTCAGGCTAGCTCAAGCAATCCATTAGCGGGTGGTAACACAGAAAAACAATTTAATGGTCAACATATCCTTGTAGCAGAAGACAACACCATCAATCAGATGGTAATATCCGGATTACTCAAGAAGCTTAACTTAACAACTACCCTAGTCAACAATGGCCAGCAAGCTATTGATTATTATCAGCAACCAGAAGTCCCGGTTGACCTGATTCTAATGGACTGGGAAATGCCTGAAGTTGACGGCGTTACCGCCAGTCGAATGATTCGCCAATGGGAAAAGGAGCAAAACCTTCACTCCACACCCATTATTGCCTTAACGGCACACGCATTGGCGGGTTATGAAGAGCAGGTTTATGATGCTGGCATGCAGCAAATGCTGACCAAGCCCATCAATAAGGATTTGTTGATACAAACCTTCGACACCTACCTGAAACAAGATAACCGGATAAACTCAGGACTCAATGATTCAGCAAGAACACAAAAAACCTGAAAATCACCCGACGCCATTATCATTGGTGAGCGCAGCGCTCACTCGCCCCAAATTCTTTGCCCCACGGCCCACGCTATCTAACAAGACCGTATTCAGTGCTTTTTCTGTAACCATATTACTACTTTGCCAACTCATTACACTTCACGCCCACGCCCACGCCCACGCCAACGTTAGCGTAAAAGAGGCAATGCGCCTAAAACAAGACCTTACCCCTTTGGGAGCAGAACGCGCCGGTAATAAATCAGAATCAATCCCTCGCTGGACGACGGATAAAATGACCTGGAAAGAACACAAAACCTGGGTACAAAGCATCCAAAAGGAAGCTCCCCTTTACCATATTACCCCTCGAAATTATAAAAAATTCCAGCGCTTGCTCAGCAAGGGTCAAATTGAAATGCTAAAGGCATACCCTGATACCTTTACTATCCCTGTCTACCCGTCTCACCGAACGGCTAAAATCCCCGAATGGTTATATGAAAACGCCTTTAAAAATGCTCTCGATGCGGAAGCAACGAATAGCGGCGAAGAAATATCAAACACGTGGGCCGGTTTACCCTTTCCCATCCCAGGCTCAGCCAAAGAAGTCATGTGGAATCATCAACTCCGCTGGAAAGGGATTTCCTTTAATTTAAAAACCCTAGAGGCCACAATTAATCGAAACGGGCGTTATCGTGTTATTGAAAACACTGTTGATGTGTATTCTATCTTCCATGACCCAAATCGAAACCGTACCATTGATGATTGGCGCTATATTTTTTACCTCTCCTATATAACTTCCCCCTCAAAGCTTGCCGGAGGAGCTTATCTAACTCATGAGTCCATCAACCCATTAAGTAAACCTCGGCAGTCATGGATGTATATTGCGGGTCAACGCAGATTACGCCGCTCCCCCGTTATGGGTTATGACGCACCTACATTCACATCTGACGGCCTAAGGATGATGGATGAAATAGACATGTATAACGGTGCCATGGATCGTTACAACTGGAGACTGCTAGGCAAGCGGGAAATGGTTATTCCTTATAACAACGATAAGCTACAAGCCGCCCTGCAAGACAAAGCCTCTCTGTTCACTGCAAATCACCTCAACCCAGAGTTCACACGCTTTGAAAAGCACCGCGTGTGGGTTGTCGAAGCAACACTCAAAGCAGGTAAGAAGCACCTTTACAATAAACGTGTTTTTTATGTCGATGAAGACACCTGGAGTGTCGCGATGATTGATATCTACCGAAACCCGACAGACTTTTGGAGAACCAGCTTTCGATACTCAGTTTACTACGATCAAATGCCAGGAGTCCTGAGCGCTGCCGACGCTCACCATGACCTTGAAGAACGCATGTATTACGTGCAAGGCCTCCGACTAAAAGATGCAACATTTTCAACCACGCCACCACCCGTTAGCTATTTTATGCCTGGAAATATCAGGCAACGACTCATTCGTTAAAGCGTGTATCGTATTTCAGCCACAAAAAAAGCGACATACCAAAGTATGTCGCTTTTTTTGTATCAAGTAAGTCGCTTAAGGCATATTTCACCTCTACAACTCTCTCAATAAATATTACGCTACGGCAACACTAACCGCATCACTTTCCCAAACACCATGCTTAGTGCAGTAAGACTGCGCGACAAGCGAGGCATTCTTCGTTAATACAACATCAAAAGTAACGGTTGCGTTACCTTTTTCGCCCTGGCCACCTAGAGCACCAGCAAGCAAAGTTGCTTCAGCAAGCTTAGTGTCTTTGTTATAAAGAGCGACACCAGAAATATGGTGATCCATATCATCAGGGTGTGAATACTCGTTACCCACTTTAACGGTCACTTTGAAAGCTTCACCCGCTGTAGCAGAAGGCTCACAGTGAACAAAGGGTGAATGACGGTCGATGTAGTCTTTCTTGGCTTCACGATCGATTTCGTTAATATCTTCGTATCTATTGATCTTTGGCATTATTTCTCTCTCTCAGGTAACCTATTCAATCCGGTGCGAATCCTACTAAAGCTGTTGTCAAACTGCAACGTAAACACCGAATCTACACCTAATTATCTTTGGTATTTACCAATGCTTTATTCGTGAGTACAGCGTTACCATCGTGCAATATCTTCCAATAAGAATGCCGTGTTGGCTTGCAGTTGTTCTGGGGAGACTTGTCTCTGTGAGACAATCAACGCCTGAACTTGCATCAACAAAAACTCCGCAGCAGCCTCTGCATCCAATACTACCGTCAACTCCCCTGCTTTCTCTGCATCTTGTAATGCGTTAATAAACCCCTGTCGTAATCGATCAAATACACTCGCAACATAGGGCCCTACCTCAGGATTAGTGACAGAAGCTTCCTGCACTGCATTCTGCATGAAACATCCGGACTTAATGATACCTGCAGCCAAAATGGTGCTTAGGTTAAGAAAGTATTGCTGAATTCGCTGCATTCCAGGCCCATCTGATAGTAAAGGCTTAGTTAATGGCTCGAATATTTGGGTTGTATAGTGCTTTAACGACTTAAAAAAGAGCGCTTCTTTATCACCAAATGTATTGTAAATACTGAATCTATTAATACCCATAGTATCGACAAGGTCTTGTAGCGACGTTCCATCATATCCATGTTGCCAAAATTGCATCATTGCAACCGTCAGCTTCTCTTCAGGGTTAAATGCTTTTGTTCTTGCCATAATACAACATCCTAATGCGAGCACATTCTTACTACTTGTAAGCCTTCTGCTTGTGAGACCAGCGATTTTTAGGCCTAGTACGACGCAGTTTACCATGAAAAATAATATTTGACCGTTCGTTCCGTTATACTTATTATAACTAAACACTCATTCTGATAAGGCTTTTCTATGAAACTGTATGACACACCCATGGCACCCAATGCTCGTCGCGTTCGTATGTTTCTTGCGGAAAAAGACATTCACGTTGACTGTATAGATATTGATTTACAAAAAGGTGATAACTTAACTGCAGAGTTTCGTGCCAGAAACCCCTTTGCCAAGGTACCTGTGTTAGAACTGGATGACGGTACAATAATCTCTGAGTCCGTGGCTATTTGCCGCTATTTTGAAGAAACCCAACCTGAACCTGCATTACTGGGTGCCACACCATTAGAAAAAGCCAATATTGAAATGTGGCAGCGCCGCGCCGAATTTGGTTTTTTGCTACCCACAGGAATGACCTTTCAACACTGTTCCGGCTTTTTCAAAGACCGCATGACACCAAACCAAGCATGGGGAGAGGATTGCAAAAAATCGGCTTATGGATATTTAAAGCTTCTCAACCAACACCTTTCCGATTCAACCTATTTAGCAGGTGACCATTTCAGCATTGCTGACATCACGATGCTATCGACTTTAGATTTTGGCCGTGTTGTCGATATCCGGTTAAATGAAAAACACGAACATGTTCAACGCTGGTATGACCTAGTTTCACAGCGACCTAGCGCTAAAGCGTAACTGTACACTAAGTAGTAAAAGGATGATTTATGATTGAGCTATATACAGCACCCACACCTAACGGTTGGAAAGCATCCATTGCATTAGAAGAAATGGCGCTGGATTACAAAACCATCGCCATTAATATAATGACAGGAGATCAAAAAACACCGGAATTCACCGCCATTAACCCCAATGGGCGAATACCCGCCATAGTGGATACCGAAAACGAAAATTTTGCCGTCTTCGAGTCTGGTGCCATCATGATGTATTTGGCAGAAAAAACAGGAAAGTTTCTACCCACTGATATAAAGCAGCGATCACAGGTTATTCAGTGGCTGATGTTTCAGATGGGTGGCGTAGGTCCTATGATGGGACAAGCCAACGTTTTCTTTCGTTACTTCCCTGAAAAAATCCCTGCTGCCATTGATCGTTATCAAACAGAATCAAAACGTTTATTAACCGTGCTTGATAATCAACTCAAAGATAACGAATACCTGGCAGGAGATTACAGCATCGCCGACATGGCCAATTGGTGCTGGGCAAAAACTTACGCATGGTCGGGTGTTGAAATTGAGGATTTAACCAGTTTACAACGCTGGCTCGATCAAATTAACGAACGCCCTGCTGTGCAAAAAGGTGTATTAGTACCAGGAAAAGTCGATGTAGAGACATTGGTAAAAGGTGCACAAAATATCGTAACAGGCATAAAAAAATAATGATTACTGATATTTAATACTAATCATCATTCAATCTGTTTTTCCTGCGGATCTCACAATCATAGTCAACGCTATATATGTGATCCGCAGGAAAAAGACGTTCTTACTCACTCCACTCCCGCAACAACCTGCATCGTATTTCTGTGAGTATAGATCGGCAGTGATAACTGACCTTTCACCGATGCACTGGAAAACCACCCTTCTGGATTAAACCAATACTGAGAAGAAAACCCTTGTAGCACGATACCTATGGTATCTCCTTTATCTAACTGGCTAGAAATCGCAGGCATATCCAAGTCATAATAACCATCTCCCGGCAACGGAGTGTATTGCTCACTTAACACATGAATATAGGGGCTTCCATTTTTACGTACACCTACGGCAGCAAATAAAACCCCATCTTTTCCATCAACATTTGTTTTTAACGTGAGTTTTGCTTTCGGGATCCCAAGGACATACCCTGTTTCTTCTACCACTTTTAGTGGTAAAAAACCTGGACGAAGTGTTCCGCCCTCCAGCGTCTGGTCTTCTAATGCTGGCGTCTCACGGGGAAAAGATACCGCACCTAACAAATGGTCAACAGGCTCTAGTAACATTTCAAACCAACCCGTTTGAATTAAGCTCACCTCAGTTTCTTCGAATGCCAATACATCTCCCCCCACCGGAACAGATTTTACAATCAAACCTTCAGTATCAGAAAACGTCAGACAGATATTCGGGATTGGATTAAGTGGAGGTATACCTCGTAGCTTTTCATTCCACCATTGCACAATCATATCAACGGTTTGAAATTTCTGATCTCCGCAAACGATCGTTCCTTGTGTGTTAAACAACGGCAGCCCCGACCACGCCTGTGATGGCCAAGGTAAAATGTGCCCGTCCTGTATGCCAATTAGACGAACATCCCTTCCCCCCTTTAACGCACAATCTCGATTTTTCACCGCTTGGTTAATTGAAAAAACCGTATCCCGAAACCCTTGCAGTAACAACATATCTGCCTGAGGATGTTGACCCTTTTCACAAAAATAACGAGGGCTTCGTTTTACAAGGTCTTGCTTTGCTTCTTCATTCATTTTTCCATTTATCAAAGCAAGATATTCGTCATCTAACATCTTTCCAAAATCAAACCCACTGGTAATACCTCCCGCCCCCATTAGGATTGCACCCCAATATGTTTTTACATGATCATTTGGCGCAATCGATTCTGCCAGGTCATACCATGTAGCAATAGGCACCAGTGCATCAATGCGAGCATCCTGAATGCTTGCCATAATTTGTGCTCCACCGCCGTAGCTTTCACCCACCATACCAATGGCTAGGTCTCCGGTAGCATCTTTACTTACACGAGGAAGGTGGCGTTCAACCCAATCAATAACAGAACTCACATCTTTTACTTCATAATCTGGGTCCATCAACATGACGTCGCCGTCACTTTCTCCAAAACCACGCTGATCAAATGAAACAACCCAATATCCATTTTTCCATGCCGCTAAACTGGCTTCCCCTGTAAGAATCAATTGCCCGTATATACTCACTGGTCTAGGCATACGAAAACCACCAAAACCATGAGTGGATACAATAACAGGAGCATCTTCCCCCACAGCTAACGCCGGTTGATAAACGGTTGCCGCTATAAACAAACCGTCGTGGGTAGGGATTTTTACTTGAAAATACTGTGACTCTAGCTCGGCATTTGGGTTTGGATACTGGGTTTTAATATCCACCACTGAACACGCAGATAGCCATATGCTTAGTGCAAGTAGCATCAGTTTTTTCATACCATCCTCCTTATTATTGTTATTGCAAGAGCCAACACCCAGCACAACACCCTGCTAGACTTGGTGGTCGAAAAAACATCTTATAGCGCCATCAAAGCAAACGGTAGGGTCAAAAAACACTACAACAAGTCGCTTCAGCCAATTACAATGACAACTATCTGATTCAAAAGAGAAAACAATAAAATTCTCCGGAAATCTATCGATAACCCTCCTAATTTACATTATTACTACGGGCACTCTTTATTGTTATGTCAGACACTCAAAACCTGGGATATCAAGATAGTGATATTCGCACTATCTTACAAAATACAAAAAACATTGCCTTAGTGGGTGCTAGTAATAAAGCGCACCGTGCTAGTTATCGGGTAATGGCATTTCTGCAAAGCAAACAGTATCAAGTCATTCCAGTTAACCCAAAACTGGCAGGTAATAAGTTATTAGGGGAAACCGTATACGCATCATTGACCGATGTACCAAACGCTATTGATATGGTGGATATTTTTCGAAATTCTGAGGCGGCGGGTTTAATTGCCGAAGAAGCGATTCAAGTATCCCCCAAGGTCATTTGGATGCAATTGGGTGTTATTAATATAGAAGCGGCGCGCAAAGCAGAAAATGCAGGCATCCAAGTCATCATGGACAGATGCCCAAAGATAGAATATGTGCGCGTTTGTATGTAGCTATTCCAAATATTCCAATGGCAACGGCGAGTGGTCAATAACTTTACGTAAAACAAAGCTTGAATGAACGCCAGTAACACCCTCTATTCGTGTTAACCGTCCCAATAGAAACTCTTGATATCGATCCATATCCGGTACAACAATTTTTAATAAATAGTCCGATGATTGCCCCGTGATCAACGCGCACTCCAATACTTCTGGGTAAGCACACACTTCTTTTTCAAACCGCTCGAAACGGTCTGGGGTATGACGGTCCATGCTGATAAATAGCAACGCTGTCAGCTTTAACCCTAATTTCTCTGGATTTAACAGCGTGACATGACGGTCAATATAACCACCATCCTCTAGCTGCTTCACTCTTCTAGAACAAGGTGATGGGGATAACCCAACTAGCTCTGCCAATTCCAAATTACTGATTCTTCCATCTCGCTGCATTTCAGCCAAAATACGCTTATCGGTACGATCCAACACCATAACATTACCCATCAAAAACCCTTTAAATACCATTATACAGCACAACTATTCAATAAATTCATAAATTATAGATAATCATTGCGCAAAACAGCGATTTTAATGGCATATTTGCAACCACTCACCAACAAAAGCACTCTATACTTCTTTCACTGGTTAAGCAGCAAGCAAGGCAACGGTTTATCCAACCCAAACGGCACCCAAAAGGTACCACCCGCTTCTGTAATGGCTTTATCAAAGTCTACACAACCATTTCTAGTCATATAGACACACAACCTCTTCCCTACAATCAGGAATCCTCCATGATTTTCGCCACACAACGACTTGCATAGCCACCGGTACTGCCGGTGGCATCCCGTTTTACCTTTCTTTGCACTTTTACCTTTATTAATGACAATCACGGGATTCGCGTCATGGCGTTTAATCATAAAAAATATCAACCGTTCCACCCTATTCAAAAAACTGATCGACAATGGCCTAATAAACAAATTACAGAAGCCCCTAAATGGTGTGCCGTTGATTTGCGAGATGGCAACCAAGCATTAATAGAGCCTATGAATGTCGATCAAAAAGTCGCTTTGTTTCAACTACTTGTTAAATGTGGATTTAAAGAAATTGAAGTTGGCTTTCCCGCTGCGAGCCAACCGGATTTTGACTTCGTAAGAAAAATCATCGATGAGAATATGATTCCTCACGACGTAAGTATTCAAGCATTAACACAGGCCCGTGAACCTTTAGTTGAAAGAACGTTTGAAGCATTAAATGGTGCTAAGAAAGCGGTAGTACACGTTTATAATTCAACATCTCCTGTACAACGTGACCGAGTATTTGGATTAGACAAAGCGGGCATTAAAGCCATTGCGGTTGCTGGTGCCACAATGGTTCAAAATATCTCTCACAGGTACCCTGACACTCAGTGGAATTTTGAGTACTCACCCGAAAGTTTTAGCGCTACCGAACCTGATTTTGCACTTGATGTGTGTAATGCCGTGCTTGATGTTTGGCAGCCCAACCCATCACAACGAGCAATTATTAATTTGCCTGCAACCGTGGAATGCACAACTCCCAATGTCTTCGCTGATCAGGTGGAATTTATCCACGAACGCATCCGTTACCGAGAGTGGATAGATATTAGTGTTCACACCCACAACGATCGTGGATGTGCTGTAGCAGCGGCAGAGTTGGCGGTTATGGCCGGAGCTGACAGAGTGGAAGGCACATTACTTGGCAATGGCGAGCGTACTGGTAATATGGATATTGTCATCATGGCAATGAACTTATATACCCAAGGTATTAACCCTGAATTAAATTTAGCCGATATGGACGAAATTATTCGTACCGTTAAAGGCTGCACAAACATTCCTGTTCACCCACGACATCCATGGGCCGGAGAATTAGTCTTTACGGCTTTTTCAGGAAGCCACCAAGATGCCATTAATAAATGTTTGCAACAGCAAAAAGCAACCGCACCTTGGCAAGTGGCTTACCTTCCCATTGACCCAATAGACCTTGGTCGTAGCTATCAAGAAATCATTCGCGTCAATAGTCAGTCAGGAAAAGGTGGTGCCGCATTTATCTTACAGAACGAATATGGCTTACATATGCCTCGTTGGTTGCAGTTAGCCTTTAGTCCCGTAGTTCAAAAAGCCACCGAACATCATCAGGGAGCGTTGAGCCCTGAAACTATTCATGAGTTGTTCTTGTCATCATTTTCACCCGATGCCCCCTGGGTATTAGAACACTACAATTGGGACGATCAGAAAGGACTAACGGCAACGATAAACTCACAAGATTCACCTAGCGGGCAACCTTATGAGTTAAACGAAAAAAGTGACGGGCCATTACATGCATTCGTATCAGCAATGAGCAAACAGACTGGTTTCAACATAGAGATTCAGGACTATGAAGAGCATGCAATTCATAGTCCTGCTCAAGATGAAACACATCAAACAGGGAGTCAGGCTCAAGCCGCCACCTATATCAATATAAAAATTAATGGCGTTAACGCCTACGGTACAGCCATAGCAACCGATACTCTAGGAGCAGCCTTGCAGGCTTGTCTTTCTGCGATAAACTATGCCGTTATTAACGATGTCATAACAAATAATGTCGTGAAAGATAATGAAGTTGAATGTAAAACACCTACATTACAACAATCCGCGTAAATCCGCATTTAGGTTAATGTCACATGGTCAAAAACAACCTTTTTTCGCAGCTACCTCAAGACCTTTCTTCAGAAGTATTTGAGACGTTGGCACAAGGTAGCAGTGTAAAAATTGAACGCATTATATCAGATGGCCATAGCACCGAAGATAACCAATGGTATGACCAGGATGACCACGAGTGGGTCATCCTGTTACAAGGCAGTGCTACCATTAAGTTCGCTGGCAGCACTGCAACTAACTCCTCGTTAACTTACCTTTCCCCCGGGGACTACATCAACATCCCCGCACATACCAAACACCGGGTAGAATCTACCAATTCCGGCGATATTACTGTTTGGCTCGCGATTCATTATCAGTAAATATTGTAGTTCAGTGCATTTTTATCACTTTTGATACCATTTAGGCTATTTTCTCTACAAACCATACCAAAAGCGCTAGAATCAAGCGATAAACAACCGCTAGATGTGGGCTAACCAATTACAAATCATTACATTTGATAAGTACATTTCATGGACGAAGCCTTGGTTTAATGGAACACTACCGCCCCGACGGCATGTCCTGTTCATGTCCCGTTTACGTATGCGCCAGACGCCGGAGCAAGATGACTAATTTTGACGACATTCGCCCTTACAGGGACAACGAAGTACGTGATGTAATTGAAAGATTACTGAATGGGCCAGACCTCATTCATACCATGCTGCATCACAAGTTCCCTAACATATCTTCTTGGGCTGAATTACCACTTTCGTTAGCGGTAAGATGGCTCATAAAGCGCGAATTAAAATCCGTAAATACCGTCCATGACTTTCAAACATTGTTGGCCAAATACTTATCCGCTAATGTTAAAAAAACCACATCGGGATTCACCTCTAGCGGCCTTGACCAACTCGATCCAACTCAGAACTATACCTTTATCAGCAACCACCGCGACATTGCAATGGACCCTGCTTTTCTTAACATGGCATTGCATCAAGCCGGTAGAGATACGGTTGAAATAGCCATTGGTGATAATTTATTAGCAAAACCGTTAGTCTCAGATCTAATGCGGCTAAACAAAAGTTTTACCGTGCAACGGTCCGTTCAGGGCATAAAGAACAAGTACAAAGCATTCACAAACTTATCTTCTTATATCAATAGTCGTTTAGAGCAAGATTCATCTATTTGGATTGCTCAACGAGAAGGTCGCGCAAAGGATGGTGTTGATAAAACAGATCCCGCCATCATAAAAATGCTAACTATGTTCGGCAAGAAAAAACGTATTAGCTTCTCTGAGGCCATCAACAAACTTAATATAGTGCCAGTCTCTATTTCCTATGAGTTTGACCCCTGTGACTTATTAAAAGCTGAAGAGTTACAAACTACAGAACAACATGGTCAATATGAAAAAGCCGAAGGGGAAGATGTTCAAAGCATCATCAATGGCATTTCAAAACCCAAAGGTCAGGTCCATGTTAGCTTTGGTACTCCGATAACCGGTGAATTTGAAACCGCCGAAGCAGTTGCAGATTTGATCGACCTACAAGTATTGAGCAACTATCAATTACACGTATCTAACCTTGTGGCTTTTGAACAGCTTGATCTAAAAAATACACTGTTCAATGGTTTGCAGAGCGACAACCTAAAACAGATTCAAGAAAAAGCCCAACAAGCTCTACAGAAATGGCGCAGCAAAAATGCAACGGAATACAGCGAACAAGCTGCTGAATTTACCCAGCGCATTCAGCAATACCCTCAACGACTCCAATCTTACATCTTAGTCATGTATGCCAATCCGCTGATTGAAAAGTATCGCATGCAAATGGAATCAATGTCCGCATAAATAAACATGCCATAAGAGAAAATAACTAAGGCCGCACCTTATGAATGAATTCAATTCTTCCACGTTTGGTGCGGCACATATATTGCCGCTGGACAATAACAGCGGTTTCAATCGCTCCATATCCATATCAAGTACACGAATAGACGCGAACCTTATTCAAGTTCGCGGTGAACTTATTGACACTCGCCAAGATTTTGAAGCCCCAGAAAAATCTATCCTTGTACATAACATAGTCGCAAGAATCACCTTTCAATTAAGTGACAACATCATTACCGCAGCAGAATTTGGCTTGCCCAAAATGGCTTTTGAAGGGATGTGCGAGAAACTCCCAACTTCTGCAGATGAGCTCGTTGGCCTAAATATTTTAAAAGGTTTAAGTTTTAAAATTCGTGCGCTATATGCTGGACCTCGATCTTGCTTTCACCTGTCATCACTATTGCAAGCTATCTTACCTGCTTGCTCTCAAGCACGGTGTTGGAATAATGATTTTAAAGAGATGGACGAGAAGCTACCATCGAACCTTGTCCCCCAGGCAATGGACACCATGTACAAATCCGTTAAAAACAGTTGCCACGCATGGTCTGCCAAAGACGGAGGGATAACCAAGGATTTTGAAGCGAATAATTATAGCCCTATGCTTGAGAGAACGTCACCTCGGCTATTGGGGCGATGGAAACAAGAAAACAATGAATAACAATCTTTTAAGAGAACCTTAAAAGAGAGCTTTAAAAAATACACTCCTGTCCATATTGAGTACTGTAACGTTTATACTTAGGGTCTTGCATTGAATAACCGTCTCGCTTTCCTGCTAGATAGGCACAACGCTTTTTCTTTGCGGATTGCTCATAGCTTTTTGTAGATGCAGATCTATAAGAGCGGGATTTACGATACGTCGGTGTTGGCGCGGTTGTTCTAAGCTGATTTGCTGCACTTTGATTCCGCATCATTGCATCCTTCCCGCCACTAAGTACGGTAAGTTCCTGTAAGTCCTCATCGATCCGTTCAGATCCACCGACATCTTGTTCGCCATAGTGCACAACACCCTGATCATCCGTCCATTTAAAGACTTTCTGGACTCGCTTGGGCTCTGGTTTAGGTTCTGGAACAACGATTTTAGATTCGACTGCGACAGGCATAACAACAGGCTGGCAAGTCTCATGCTCAGGTAGAGCCAAGCATAAAATTGCTTGGCGCTTTGGATAAGCAACAAAAGCGAGTACTGCGATGAGGATACCGAGGATAAATGTTTTCACAAAAAGAGATCTACTTTGATTTACGTATTGGTAGTGTAGCTGACATTAGATACCAAGAGTACAACGTAGAAAAGTAAAAAACCTCTCAAAGCTATACTCTTGGCATCATTACTAGACTACCTACATAACGGGACAGTGCGCTGGCCTGGTAATTACCAGCCCAGGCCAATTTAAAGTATCCACGTAAGAGCAATCAACAGCAGGGTTCCCCGACAGGTTTAGCGTTCTCAACGATGTGAACTGCTCTACCCCCCACAACTCACTAATACCTGTACCCGACAAATCTAAATTAACTAACGGGGCAGTCTCCCAGGCTGTCGAAAGCCCTAGATCACTAAATGACATTAAGGCTAATTCACTAACGTTAATCGATACCAAGTCCGTTTGATTTGATAAAACTAACTGTAAGTCTGGCAAAGAGATTAATGAATTCCCAGAGATATCCAAGTGAGTCAACCTTGAGGAGTCAATCAACCCAAAAATATCCGTCAGCTTACTATTCGAAATATTTAGTTTTTTCAATTGAGGTATTCCTGGAGCCACTTGAATATCATTTTCACTGATATTTAAGGACTGTAATAATGATCCAGCAGCGTTAAATTGCGTGATACCCGTATTCCCAATATCCAACAAAGATAAACGCAGAGATACCGTCAACGAAAAATCAGTCGTTCCTAACATTACTCCGTTCAGGCCTAAAACGGTTATTTCAGGATTGTTTTGCAGTACCACGTCAATATCTGAAAACACAATACCGCTGTTTTTCCCAATATCCAACGATCGTAACCCAAACAAGTTATGCAGGGGGGATACATTCATTAACTGATTCCCGTACACATCAATACTGTTTAAGTTCTGGTATTGAGATAACACCGCGATATCACTTATTTGATTGTCACGTAAACTTACGGCCTCCAGGTTCACAAAACCATCAAGTAAGCTAAGGTCTGAGATGTTAGTATCATCTAACTCCAATGTTCGTAACACACCTCTCAGCTCATATATCGGGTACATCTCGTTTAATGTATCTGATATATCTCCACCAGCCCAATCCCCTCCTGCTACGTTATTTATGTATAAAGCTGTCAAACCATTACCCCCAACCCCAGACAGCACACCAGATAAATCCCCCCCAGAATACCCCGACACATCCAATTCTTTGAGAGCATAACCTTGCAAGGAAAAACCTGAATCAAGCTCTATATTTGCAATATATAACTTCTCAATGAATGCTTGATTCAAACCATAAAACGGCGAATAGAATATCGTATCCGAGACATTCAACTCTTTTAAGTACTGAAAATCAATTAATGCAAGCTCCACCAAATCCGTGGAACTAATATCCAATACTCGAACTTGATGCGCTTTTTGACTAAGAGATCCCTGCCAATTAAAGAGGTTGGTTTGCTCTAAACGTAAGCCAGATAGTCGAAGTTCAATAATCGACTCCATATAACCTAGGTGATCTAAGGAATTAAGTTTTGCATTATTTGATAAATTTAATCGTTGAATATGCATAGGTAAGCCAAAAACAAAGTCATCAGATAATCGATTATTTGCAACATCTAATTCCTTAAGCCGATAAGCATTGGAAAGATCCAGCCCTTCAATATAGTTATTAGCAATCTTAAGCACCTGTAAGTTTGGTATTGAACTTACGTCAAAAGTGCTCAAGCCGGTATTTGATAAATCAAGATAGGTTAATTGCGACAATCCACTCCACTGCTGAAGACCTTCGACATTAATCAATCCAGCAACACCCAACCCCTTAATTTCTACCGTACCTAACAAAGGAATCAAGTTATAGCCGTCGATAGGGTTATTGGATACGTCTAAAAATTTCCACAATGGTTTCCCAACCTCCCCCACCACGAAGAAAACATCGGAAATAGAATTCCCACTGATATCCAATACGGCTAAATCTGGAAACAACGCCAAAGAAGGCACATATTGCAATTTATTGTTCGCTATCTCTAGATGCTCTAGCATTTGATATTTTGAAAGATTCTGAACATCCCAATTCAGCAACCCTGTATTACTGAGCTTTAACTCCTTGATAGCGACTTCATTGAATTGATCTAACACCCCAAAGAAATCTAAATTATTTAAGGAGATATCATTTAAACCAATTGATTCCAAATATGGGTTGTTTATCAGGACAGTTTCCAACTCAGCTATCGCTGTAATTGGATTACCTGATAAATCAAGACTACGCAAATTGTGTTGCTCCAGTCCCCACAGTTGGCTGATAAAATTATTTGCTGCCTTTAGCGTGGTTAAACTCTCGTAACCTGACACCCAACCAAAATCCGTCACACCCATGTTACTGACATCAAGATACTCCAATTCCCCAAAATCACCGCCGAATGAGTCAAGGCTACTCTGCCAATAGATATCATCCCGTTTTAATCCAGCAATATCTAACGCCAACAAAGAACCCTTATTCAAAATGGAATCTAGCACTTGAGATACATTCATTTGGGAATATCCGACATATAGAGACTTCATACTATCCATAGAGACAGGTATTTCGGACAGAAAAGTATGGCTTACATTCAACATTTCTAGCTGCAAGCCATAGCCAGACAAGGATGATATTGGGTTATGACTAACATCCAAAGACGTTAACAGTAAATATTGATCCAAACTAATATCAACTAACCCCGTATCCGATAGGTTTAATATACGTAGATTCGGCAACAACAAATCAAAGTTTACGTTATAAGGATTCGATCCAACCAAATTTACTTCTGCTAGGTTTAACTCCTGCAACTGCTGCAATGCTGCTATAGCAGCTATCAACATCTCTTTATCTACAATGTTTATTGCCGATAAGTCCAGCCTCTCTAAAAATTGAAAATTAAACAGGAAACCCACATCGGACACATTAGTATTGGATAACGACAACGACGTCAACCAAATCATATTTGCAATTTCATTGGCATTTTCAATAGGGTTAAAGCCGGCATCAAACACCTTCAAACCTGGTGGTACCCCCGTAAGATCAGCGATATTGTTATGAGAAATATCAAGATATTGCAACACTGGTGACATCAAACCAAAAGGTAACTCAGTAAGATGATTTCCAGAGACATTTAACCTATTTAGCCCTCCCCAAAACGCCTCATTACCGTTCAGCAGTTGAGATATTCCGGCCCCTCTCAGTTCTAATTCAACAAGCTGGGTATTGTTTTGCTCTAAGGCAGACAAAACGTCCGTGCCTGAAAGATCAATATCATTCAACCTCAATACCTTTAAACCTAAGTTGTTCAAAACAAAAGGGGTTATATTGTTTGGATCAATTTCGCTGCCAGAAAGATCGAGCTCCACTAAACCTGTTAAATCAAAGGTGATATAACCTCCAGTCATATTTTTTGCAATCAAACGTTCAAGGCCTACAAGCTCATCGAGCCCTTCCCAGCCCGAAATACTTAAATTACTGATATCGAGATATCGTAAACTTAAACGACTATCACCCAATTCTCCGATAATGTCATACACACTAAAGTAGTCAGGCACATCAATACCCGCAATACCCAATGTATGAAGTTGCTTGGTATCACTCAGAGTACTTTGAACATCGTCAAACCTGAGATCGGTATAACTCACATCAAGCGCTTTAAGGTTATCTAACCCACCGGAAAGTGAATTAAAACCAGTGGAATTCCTAAGATAAAGTTCCCGCAAGCCTGAGGGCATTTCACCTAACGCGAGATTATTATTGTTACTAAGGTCAAGCACCTCCACTCCGTCCCACTGATAAAAATCTGCTGAATCAATATGCGTACCTGCCAATTTCAGTGTCTCAAGAGGTAACACATTAAGCATCCAAAGATACTGATCTCTAAGATCAATACCGGACAAGTCTAAATATGACAACTGGCTAAAACCAACTATTTGAGAAAACACTGTTTCTGTTTCTGTAATGGGAAGATATGAAACATCAAGGTGTTTTAACTTTTTAAGTTCTGTTCCAGCAGGAAGTAAAGTTGAATAAGTATGGCTCACATCCAGGTATTCGAGATTATGCAGCTGATTCACAAACGTTAAATCACTTATTGGATTATCATTGATTGATAACACCTTAAGCTCTAAAAACAACGATAGATCACCAGGGTGTGTTATGTGATTTTGCGACAAGTTCAAAAATTCAATTTTTGAAGAGCCTGCATCGGATGAAATAACATCAGAAAGATTCTCCAACCCCAAATTCGACACGTTAATGTTTTTTATTGCAGGGCTATTTTCAATCGCTTGGCGTATGGCATGAGTATCCATTGAGGTATCACCAGACACATCCAACTGTGTCAGTGTCGTCATTGCAGATAGTTCACCAACAAGCTCCGTATTACCCGCCAATATGAGTTCATGTATATTCTCGGGGAACACCATTGATACCAAACGTGTGTTTGACATATCGAGGTGATACAACGCATCCAGCTCTGATATTGATGAATCAGAAACACTATAATCACTACCCTGTACATTTAACCATCGCAAGTTACTGAATTGATGCAGACTAAGAGGGCCATCTCGATACATACCACCAACATCTAACTTTCTTAAGCGCAATGGTTGCTGAATACTCTGAAACAATGAGTAGGAATCCTGATACGCACCCTCATCATTTAGATCTGAAAATATCAATGTTTCAAGTAGCGGCATCATTCCTAATTTTGATGCCAACTCATAACTTGAAGACCCTGAACCTCGCATATTCAGAGATTTAATCGAACGTAAATCAAACACATCCACTGTAACCTTAGTATGGCTAACATCCAGTTCCTTAAGCCTCAACAACTCCACCCCTGACAAACCACCCTCCTCTAATGCGGCATTATCACTGATATTTAATATTTTAAGGTTTGGAAAATACAACGCACTAAATCCATCAATCCCCATATCCGAAAGATTCAAGCTTCTTAACGTATCAGATTGATTAAACATCAAATAACCTTCACTAATGATATTTTCCGATACATCAAGATCAGTTAATCCAGGAAAAGTCGAAAGAACCCCCGCTACAGCGTCACCATTCAGCCGATTATTCGATACATTTAGTTTTTCCAACCCTACAATTAACTCAATACCTGCTAATTGACTCAAGCCTAACCCACTAATCTCGAGCGAGGTTAAACCCACGAAATCGCCGAATGGAAACTCACCCGACAGAGGATTATCAGACACATCCAGTTCTGTTAATTCGCCAGACACCGATAACAACAAACCATAATCATCAAACCCTGTATCACCAATAACCAGAGACTCCAGCAGCATTAAGCTAGAAAAATCAGGAAAAACATCAATAGAATTATTTCGAAATGACAGTTCCACTAAGCTAGGTTGATTTACCAGCGCAGAGACATCATGCATCCGCGTACTATCTATATTCAGCGCCTTTAATTGAAAATCAGCGGGGCTAAGACCGTTAGATTCAATAAAAACCCCTCCTAAATCAACCAACGAGTCAATTGATAGATCAGCCAACAACAACGATCTCAATCCTGTATTGTTGTTAATGACTCCGGCAAGGCTAGACTTTTCCAAATTCGGATTATAGGACACATCCAAAGAAACAAGGCTATTTAACTGCGTAATACCATCAAGAGATTTCAAAAAATTACTACTGACATTCAATATTTCAAGAAGCTGTAATTGAGTCAGCGGCAGCAGGTTTTTTAGCACATTATTAGCGACATTTAACTCTTTCAGATTCGAAAGCCCGGATACAAAAGAAAGATCTCGTATTCCAGAATTTTCTATTTCCAAGACTTCCAATAGCAATAATTCATCCGATAAGTACATGTCCGTTAGCGGAATATCATTTAGTAATAGATGACTAATGTTTTTATTATTATTCAATATGTTCGTGATATCTGACTGATCCAAGATGGGATTACCAGACAAATCTAGATGAGTAAGTTCTGTAAACTGCGATAGACTCGACACCTGTATTATAGCATTCCCACTTAAATACAACTCTTTCAGCCGTGAAAGAGCATTGTTACTCAGATAGAAATCTTCTATATAGTTATCACTTAGATCAAGAACCCGTAAATTGTTGAAAAGATCAATACCCGAAAAATATTCAATCTTTTTATCCGCACACCGAACTTCTGTTACCTGTTCATTATATTGCCAACTATTTTCTTCTGCAGCTAACTCCACACATTGCCTTAGCTCTACCGGCCAAATCACCGAGGTATTAAGATCAGTAAAGGTCACATCAACTACCACTTCCGCCGTAACCTGCCCATTCTCATTTTCTGCTGTTAACGTATAGGTTGTTTGTTCCATAGGGAACACAACAATCCCAGTATCATCAACGGATATAACATCATCACTAGGCGAAATTGAGACACTTTCAGCACCAGCCACTGACCAATGTAGCTCTACTGGCTCCCCAGCTCTCCCATCTCCCTGAATAAAGTCAAAACCAAATATTTCAGGCAACGGTGGGGCAGGAATCACTGTCACCGTTACTAATTCCGTTGTTGTTTTTAACGCTTCTTTAATCATCGCGGTAGTCGTCAATGTATACTCAGTGGTTTCCACTGGAGTTACATTTACTGAGCCAACCAAATCGACATCGCCTAGATCTGGCTCGATTGCCATGGTGATATCGGTTGCTCCCTCCTCGTAAACCACACTCCATGACAATGTGGAGGGCTCGCCAGCATTAATCGTTTCTGGCTCTGCTGTAAACTCAACTTGAGGGTTACCTTTACAACCACTCATTAACGCAATTAGTACAAATACAAAGAATAACTTCCCAGCGACTCCTCCGAGTACATTCACTAAAGCATTACCAAAAGTCTTTTCAAAAAACGTTTCTACAACAAACGGCCTCATAACATCTCCCTGAACAACAATCCCGATTTGCGATCATTTTATAATTATAAATCTATACAGAAGGGAATAAAAAACAGAAAAAATGACTAACCTATAAGCGACATCTATCGCAGTCTAATCCCTTAGCACAAGCAGTCATTTATTCTAAACGCATTAGTTCAATTTACAATTATCTTTTTGTTACCAACTGCATTCGTAAATACAATACTCCTAACATCACAAATAATAACCAACCATTTATTGATCCACCGCCACCAGATGCTCTAGGACTACTAAACATCGGTTGATGGCTATCAACTCTTGACGGCTTCGCCTGCTGTTGTTTACGACCCTTTCTAGCATTTTGTTCTTTTTCTACCCGTTTCTTATTATTCCGAGTAATACCTTGCTGCTGAAAAACATCCTCACGAACCACAATCATTGACGTCAAATCTGTCACCAATCCATACTCCAATGCCGTCTCAACCATTGCTTGTTGTATGTCAGCATCTTCACCTAGGTAATCTATTCGACGTTGCAATTGCTCTATTTTTTCAAAAGCCCACAAGCGTTCCAATTCTGGGTTATTTTCATCAACATCTGGCAATGTGATTGTTGTTTTATAACGTTTCTTTTTTGCTCCTATTTTTCCTTTCATCGTGACAGTGATTTCACCTGGCTTAAAATAGTGCCCCATAACAACTAGCTGCTCACCCCGATAAAGCGTTTGCAATTTTTCTGGGGTTATATCCGCAACACCCCCACCATTGATATGAATCGATACAT
Organism: Gammaproteobacteria bacterium 42_54_T18; assembly: GCA_002163245.1. GTDB lineage: Bacteria > Pseudomonadota > Gammaproteobacteria > Pseudomonadales > Ketobacteraceae > 42-54-T18. The sequence continues at coordinate 40,594 of MAAL01000144.1, forward strand.
CTCGAAACGCTTGATGGGTCATTTTGTCCACTGCCAACATTAGTTGCCCGATAATATCGTCTGAGTTTGAAATACTCACAGCAAATCCATTAGAAATATCCGTCATACTTTGTAGCAACGGGCGATTAGCGCTATTGCCCATCACAAAGGTAAATAGTCGAGCATCGTATCGCTCTAACAGTTTTAGAAAGCCTTTCTTTTCAGTAACACCAACATTGGCAACACCGTCTGTTACCAGAATCATCGCGGTTGAACGATCAGAATCCAAACCGTTGAGCCCCTTTTTCATTCCCTCATAAAGATTGGTACCACCATTTGGCCCATGATTTGATAATGATGTAATCATTCGTTCAACATTCGGCTTTGTTGCCGCTAAATAACCACGACTAAGCTCAGTGGCGGAGTTATTAAATAACACAACACGAAACCGATCTTCAGGCCGAAGTTTATTAAGTCCTTGGCGAACACCTTCCGCTAAAGTGGCGTACTTTCCTTGCATAGAGCCCGATATATCCAATACAAAAACCCAGTCGCTACCATTATAGATTGGAGCCAAATCATCGCCGGGCGTTAGTGTCATCATAAAGGTACCTTTGGAATTACCTGCTTCTCGATAAACTTGCATATCCGCACTTCCTGGTAGGCCATCTTGTAAACGCCAGTAAACGGCTATGTCTTGATTAAGTTTTATGGCTGATGCTGTGGAAGGTATAAAGTTCGTCGAACTTGCTTGTGTTACTTCATTTATCTGTACTTCTTCTTGATTCTGTACTTTGTCCTCTTGATACTCTCCTTTACGTTTCAAACTTTCTCCCGCTATAGCCACCCGTTGCTGTGCAGCGTTCACCAAGGAAACCTTCCACTCTTGGGGAGACAGCTGTTGAATATTAGCCGCAGGATGTTTTGGTAAACGCATTGCGCCCAAGGGGTAGCCTGATTTTAACCGCAAATTAAAACTAAATTTTTCTGATACCGCTTCATTACGCGACCAAAAAGCCAACGCAGCCTCATCCACACCACCGTCCTCTAATGGATAAAGATATCGCCCAACACCAAGGTCCACATGTACCGCCTGCACATACACCAAACGGATTCGCACATCACTATGAGCTTTTACAGGAGATACAGAAATATCAAACGTTTTATAAGCATTTTTCTCTACCAAAGCGACCTCTTGCCCCGCCGCCTTTTGCTGTTCATAAATCTTACGAGCTTTTTGCTTACGCACTACCTCACCAACAACAGGCAAACCATCAATCCAATAAGTGAATTCCCCCACAACAGCTTTTTCAGGTACAGGAAATGAATACAGTGCATCAAGATCTTGGTTATGATGATTTCCAAACACCTGATCTATAGACGTAGTGTAAGCGTCCGACCAACAGCATCTAACCAAGCGTTATTCAATGTTGCATGATTTGGGTTTTCAATTGGAGAACCCTTATGAACACAGTAACACTAACAGAAAATCAAAGA
>MAAL01000003.1 GCA_002163245.1 Gammaproteobacteria bacterium 42_54_T18
TTTGATCGAAGAAATTTGTACGATTTGTTCTCGCCACCAATTGATGACGAGCCAGATAAAAACAAACAGCTGTCGATGTTATGAAACTGTGGGACAGCAGTGATTCCATATGTTCTTACTGAGCACGGGATTTATACCAAGGAACGAAAGATTGACCTTGCCCAAGCCAGTTGGATTTATGACCCCGTAGCTGAGATAGGGGGGGCTCTTGATGAGGAAGTTGGTTATATTAGACAATTATGGATTCGTTTTTTTGAGATGACAGGAAGGCTTATTTATCAAAAATCAGATCCTATTATCTCGCTGTATGAAGGTAATCGACAACGCCAAATTGACGATGGGGCAAATGCTGAAAAAACCGAAGTTATTCCAAATGGTATTGAGGTAGAAAAGTTTTGTGAAATAAGAAATGCAAGAAAAGATGAAATTCCGTTGATCCTCGGGCTTATTGGTCGCGTTGTTCCGATCAAAGATATAAAAACTTTCATTCGTGCTATGCGAGCAGTTTGCGATGATCTTCCTGAAGCTGAGGGTTGGATAGTTGGCCCAGAGGATGAAGACGAAGAATATGTTAAAGAATGTCAAGATCTAGTCCGAGGATTAGGTTTAGAAAATAAGGTGAAGTTTTTAGGGTTTCAGGATATTTCAAAAATCCTCCCGCAGCTGGGTTTGATGGTGCTAACGTCCATTAGCGAGGCTCTTCCTTTAGTGATTCTAGAGGCATATGCTGCTGGACTACCTTGTTTGGCCACCGATGTAGGTTCCTGTCGCGAACTAATTGAGGGGGGGAGCAACGAAGATAAAAAACTCGGAAAGTCTGGTGAAGTTGTTCCTATCGCTGATCCCGATGCAGTCGCTCGGGCAGCAATCTCACTTTTGTCAGATGATGCGAGGTGGCACGAAGCACAGCGTGTAGGGCTAGAGCGTGTTAAACGTTTTTATACACACAAATTGATGTTTGATAAGTATAGAACCATCTATTCCAGCGCTATTGATACTTATAACCATCAGGCCGCCAAAGAGGGAAAGGCTTAATGGCAGGCATTGGTTTTGAGATAAGAAAGATACTTGAGCGCAACACCTATGTTTCAATTTTGCAGGCTTATGGTTTAGCAGGAATAATTAGCTCTGGCCCTTGGGTACTTTCTGTTATCGGAGTGCTAATTATAGGTCTTTCAACTCAATCTTTAATTAAGGACCAGTTTTTAATAGTTCAATATCTTGTATCAGTGACATATCTGATGGCATCGTCGTTAATCTTAACCGGCTTTTTACAGTTGATTTTTACCCGGTTTATTGCGGATAGGTTATTTGAAGAACGCAAGAGCGTTATCCTCCCTAATCTTATGGGGGCAATATGGTTGGTAACATGCCTTTCATTTATTATCGGTGTTGTTGTATTAGGAATTCTTTTTGAGGAGTCGTTACATTATGAAATGCTGATGTTAGCTAATTTTGTTGTGCTTTGCGACTTATGGATTGTCGTCATCTTTCTCTCATCTATGAAAGCATACCTGAAGATTGTCGGTATGTTTTTTTTGGGTTATAGCATTGCTGTTCTTTCTTCTGTTGCTCTTTCTGGTTTCGGCATTAATGGCCTGTTGCTTGGCATTCTTTTGGGTCATAGTTATCTATTTTTTGGTTTCTTTTATATTATTATTAGAGAGTATCCAGGTTCTAAATTTCTAAGTTTTTAATTTCTAAAGAGAGATAAGGTTTATGTCAGTCTTATGTTTACGGGATTATTTTTTAATGTAGGCGTATGGATAGATAAATTTGTATTTTGGTTTACAGACAATACATCCCAGTATGTCATTGGCCCATTGCGCGCTTCTGTTATCTATGATCTTCCAATATTTTTAGCATACCTATCGATTATCCCAGGTATGGCTGTTTTCTTGGTTAGAATGGAAGCCGATTTTGCTGAACAATATGACAATTTCTATAATTCCATTCGAAATGGTGACACACTAAAACATATCAAATATAACAAACGTCGAATGATTTACACAATTAGGCAGGGGATATTCGAGATTTTCAAAGTACAAGGAATCACTGTCGTCGTATTATTACTTTGGGGTAGGGAGATCTTGGCGTTGGTTGGTATTTCCCCGCTTTATGCTAGGTTATTCTATGTTGATGTTGTGGCTGTCAGCATGCAGGTCTTATTGCTATCAATATTGAATGTTTTTTTCTACTTAGACTGTCGAAGGTTGGCATTCTTTATTTGCTGGTTATTTATGACAAGCAACTTCTTATTAGCACTACTTAGTTTAGAACTAGGCGTTTCGTTTTATGGCTATGGTTACGCAGTCGCCGCTGTATTGGCCAGTGTGGTTGGGCTTGTTCTACTGTCTAATAAGTTAAGGCGGCTTGAATATGAGACCTTTATGCTACAATAACGTCCAGATATGCTTGGCACCCTTCATCGGCGTTACCATTAACGCAAGTATAATTAATATACATAATAAGGAACAAAACTCGAAAATCCTTTTCAAAAGATAAATATGCCCATTCCAATTTTCTTAGATTTGGAGAGAGCCATGATGTCACGTTATATAGGCGTTATATTCTTATATCTTATTGTACTTACAGGGTGCTCAATCAAACCAGCTGTTATTGATTATCAACCGGGCATTTCTTTTTCAGAGTTCCAGTTGTATGCGTTAGGTCCTGCTCACACGAAAGTCGAAAAATCGTTAAATGATGTGCGTATCGAGAAAGCTCTAGAATGGACTATGTCACAAAAAAACTATCAAAAAATGACACACAAAAAAGCCGATATGTGGTTAATTTGGAAAGAAAAACCAGAAATTGAGACCAGACATCGGACGGGTTTTGGGTTTGGCTTTGGATATGGCATGGAATATGGCAGAACCGGTTTGGGCGTTAGTATGGTTAGTCATCCACCTGTTCAAAAGATTGTTCGAGAAGTACTGGTGTTAGAAATTGTGGATAGTAAAACTTCCAAAGTAATGTGGAGTGCTGAATCAAAAAAGCTTTTGCTAAAGGATGGAACACCAACAGCACGGGAGCGTCAAATTCGTCAGATAGTGCGAGATATGTTGTATTATTTCCCACCTCAATGACACATAGTCAGCGTTTTGTTATTGTTTTATAGCATAATGTTATTCGCAATTTGCTACGAACGATATTAAACTGGATGCTAAAATAAAGCATGCTTAGCTATCAAGCGGTTGCATCTAATTCAGTTGGTTGAGTCCGGTTCCAAATGAGTTCTTAATTCTCGCGAAGATTGGGTAGATATGTGGATATAATATCAAACGGAGATCAGGAAATAGAGAATCGCCGATCGATTTCGTGGCGCAATTATGAGGTGGGAGAAGACCTTCTCGACGCGCTAGGTATAATAAGTGCTGAGCTTAATATTATACAACTAAGTCGACGAGGGTGGGCTTTGGTTGGGCGAGATCACTTGCAAGACAAACCTATCACTTTTTGTGAGGTAATCCACCCGAAGGATAGAAACGAAACAAAAGCGGCACTTGAGCATTGCATGTCTAGCAATAGTACGCTAGATACTGAGGTCAGATTAAATCCAGTGGATGATCATCAATGCTGGGCCCATCTACGCGCAGTACCCATGCAAGAACGTCAGTTGATATTTGTGACTATTTACAATATTAGCTCGTACAAATCAGAAATAAATCAGCTAAGTCGTTTTTTCTCAATGTCCCCTGATTTATTTTGCGTGATGGATTTTGACTGTGAGTTTATTCGTATCAATAGCGCTTGGGAACAGTTGTTAGGCTGGCCCTTGAAAACGTTAATGGAGAAAGGGTTATCCTCCTTCATCCATCCCTCGGACAAGAAAAGAACTGAAGCACAGTTTGCGAACAACATCGAGGGGGCGGATACTGTTCTTTTTGAAAATCGCTATAGAACCATTGATGGCACTTACAAATGTATCCAATGGAAATCTGTTTCTCTAGCAGAAGAAAAAATTATCTTTGCAAATGCTCGTGATATTACTGCTAAGAAGGATTTTGAAAATAAATTGCGCGACATGGAGGCTGCGCGAATTGCTGATCGTACAAAATCTACTTTCCTTTCTGCGATGAGCCACGAATTACGAACTCCGCTAAACGGAATAATGGGACTCGCCAGTATTGCGTACGATGAAGCAGAGACCGCTTCACAGAAGGATATATTAAAAACACTCAAGACAACTGCGGATTCGCTCGCAAAATTAGTTGATGATGTATTGGATTTTTCTAGAATAGACGCGGGTTTAATTGAATTAGATGCCCAGCCGTTTTCAATTCGGGCGTTAATAACGGAAATTGAAAGGCTTAACTCCTTTAGTGCAAAAGAGAAAGATATATTTCTAAATCTTCATGTAGGAGAAAATGTCCCTGATATTTTGAACAACGACTTAAACAGACTGGGTCAAGTGTTAAGAAATTTAGTCGATAATGCAATTAGATTCACAGATGAGGGTAGCGTAACAGTATCGATAACCCCGGTTGATGTTTCTTATAAGGAAAAAGGAATCGCAAAGCTAACAAACTCTACAGAGAATGCTCAATGTTGGTTACGTTTTATTGTAAAGGATACTGGGCTAGGAATTTCAGTAGAAGAAGAAAGTAGAATATTTGATGCATTTCATCAGGCACATGAGTTTATAAACAGAAAAACTGGCGGTATGGGTATTGGTCTCGCGGTATCAAAGCAACTGGTAGAATTAATGGGGGGCTCAATTAAACTAGTTACAACCCTGGGCGAGGGAAGTACATTCACGTTTGATATTCCTTTTAAAATTCCAACACAGGTATCTGCTCATGAACCTGAAGATATTTCCAAAGAGCAGCCTTTACATTCACTCCATATACTTGTTGTTGAGGATAATATCGTCAATCAAAAAGTGGTTATTCGTTTTCTTACAAATCAAGGGCATACTGTGATTGTCGCTGACAATGGCCACTTGGCAATTGAGGCGTTTGAGAGAGAAGTCTTTGACTTGATTCTAATGGATTTGCAAATGCCTGAAATGGATGGCATTACAGCAACTCGATGCATTCGGAATATCGAGATAGAAGGGAGAAGAAAAACCCCTATCGTGGCTATGACCGCTCATGCAGCCAAGAGTGATGAGTATGCATGTTATGACGCAGGGATGGATGATTTTATCGTTAAACCTTTTAAGCCTAAAACACTAACAAGTGTTCTTTCTCGATTTTCCGCGTCAGTTAACGATTCACGGTAGTATTGTCGTTGCCTCGCACCATGCTGAGATCACCGTCAAATAAATACTCCGTATCCCAGAAGTAATCGTCAGATACGCCTCTATTGTGACTGAATTGTAACGAAATCAAAGGTACGTACACATAACTTTTACCATTGTTAACACTCAATCTACGGACAGAAAGAAGAGACGAAGTTATAGTTTGGTCACTGAAATGCAGGGCCTAACGTAATAATAATAGGGAAGCAGCACAATGATCAAACGAACTTTACTAGCACTCGTCGCGGGCTCAATGTTATCTATAAGCGCGCAAGCAGGGGTGGTTTTCGAAGATAATTTTGATCTTGAAGCAGGAGCTGCTGGTTCTTCTGCGCTCAACTACAATAACTTTGATCAATGGTCCGTTTCTAACGGCACTGTGGACGTTGTTTCTAATGGCGGCTGGGGGATTCATTGCGCTGGTAACACGGGAAAATGTGTTGATTTAGATGGTTCGACCCATAATGCAGGTATGTTCTCTAGCGACACATTTAACCTTGCGGCTGGTATATATTCGCTTAGTTTTGATATTTCAGGCAACCAACGCACCGGGAGTAACGATAATCTTCAGGTAACGCTTGATGGTTTCTTTAACCAGTCTTTTAACCTTGCATACAACTCGTTATGGCAGACTGTTACACACACTTTTACGGTGAATAGCGATACCAGTAACAACCTTACTTTTAATCATGCTGGTGGGGACAATATAGGTATTATGCTTGATAACGTATCCCTACACTCCGTTGAGGTGCCTGAGCCTGGTACATTTGCACTGTTTGCGTTAGGGCTTGCTGGTGTTGGGTTCCTTCGTAAAAATCAAAAAGTGTAAGGTATTCTAATTTTGACTTGATCTATACGGTAACGTAACGTCAGACACATTGTTTTAAAACGGCTCCTTGGGAGCCGTTTTGCTTTCTACTTCTGTAAACTATCGAGGTTCAGTTTATAATGCAATGACATCCAAATATGCTTGGTACACTTCCTCTGCATTGGCTTCAAGCGCTATATTAACAGTGTGTCCGTTTTTGTCATCCAGGATTAGCATGCCAGATTTATCATTTTCTTCGTTAAGCTCTAGCTCAACTCTAATGCTAAACGTTTCAGTCGATACCAGGGTTGGATCAACCAAAACACATGCCGCGAGTGGGTCCCAAAAATCAAGATATTGTCCAATACCAGGTTTAATTGTTTGGCTTTCCAGTACTTGATAGAGAAACTGAGCAACAGGGTTGTTGATCTGTACTAGTCTTGCGACGAATTCAGGAGTCAGAGGTACTTGAGCGGTAGCATTAAGTGCGACAAGTGTAATTGGCACATTGCTTGCGAAGATTTTTTGGGCTCCAACGGGATCGACAAAAATGTTCCATTCAGCGACTGTATTTGTGTAATAGGGATCTGGCTGCATTGTTGGTTGAAGGTTGCCTTCGGCGCCGGGGGTAACATAACAAGGCAATAGGTTGCCTCCCATCATGACGATACGCTCAATATTTTTTTCTAGTGCTATGCGAAGCTCTTCGTCTGTGTTCGACAAGGCAAATAAACGGCCCCAGTTAGAACCGCCACCAATACATAAAACGGTAACAGGGGACTCACAGTTAATTAAGTACTCTCGTAAAAATCTCAACGCGTCATCAAGTGCTGGGTTTGGATTAGTGCTAGGGAAGGGAGCTTCATAGTGCTGATCGGCTGCTTTCCTATCAGCCCCTGGGTAGGTGTTGCTATAGATCATTGGTGCTTTAGCGCCACTAGCAACTGGGATTTTTAAGCTATTGGCATTGCCAAGTAAGGTGAGCATGTTACTAACATTGGCAACCCCTGGTGTTAAATGAACCGCTCCGGTGCCTGAGATGGTGATACCGTCGACATTTATATCAGGGTGTTTTAATAAGTAGAGCATCGCCATATAATCGTCAAAATCTGCATCGGTATCGATTAATACGTTACGTGCTTCTTCTAAGCGTCTCATTTTGTATCCTTTTTGTGTATTATTGCCTCTCTACTTGATCAGTTATCGCCCTTCATCTACATGAGCGCCAATCGGTCAAGTTATTCTGATTTCAATTAAAATATAGGATATAAAAACAGAACCTGCGCTTTTGTTTGGATGAAAAAAAGTTCGACTAAGTCATTGATATTGGGTTGTCATAGATAACTCAGGAGGCTCAGAAAGGCTAACAGGCGTTAACTTGACTGAGCACTTTATTTGAGAGTTTTACTAGATGGTATTTGAAATATTCTTACTGATTATTATTGTATTAGTTGCTTTGTCTATCGTATACAGCACAGCGAGGCTGGGGATATCACCAATGCCAAGCTCAACAAAAGCCTACCAGGCAATGGTAACGCTTATCGATGAAACTGGTTCAGGGACCATAGTTGATTTGGGTAGTGGCTGGGGGAACTTTGTCATACCAATAGCTAAGCGATACCCCGAGAGACAAATAGTAGGCTATGAGATGTCCTTGTTACCTTATCTTTTTTCTACGTTAATTAAACGTGTATCGGGTCTAAAAAATTTGACCTTATATCGACAAGATTTTCTAAAAGCAAATTTATCCATGGCCTCAGTGCTGGTTTGCTATCTGTTTCCAGAAGCTATGGATAAGATAAAAAATAAACTGCTGTTAGAGAAACCTGGAGTTGAGTTTCTAATAAGCAATAATTTTGCACTACCTTCGTGGCAGTTCGACAAACTGATTCAGCTAAATGATTTTTATAAGTCTCCAGTCTATTTGTATAGGCTAGATTCAGGAAAAGGGCTTATCGATTAAACGTAAAACCCTTCCATAACTACCGTCGGCCGTGATTTACAGAGGATTAAAACTGATATTGACTGGCTGCAAGATCTCGCATTATCTCTTCTGACCCCCCTCCAATAGCATTGACGCGAACTTCGCGATAAATACGCTCCACCTTACTCCCGCGTAAATAACTGGCACCCCCCAAAATCTGGCTTGCTTCTCGGGCGCAAAACTCCATTGTTTCGCTAGCCTGAACCTTAAGCATGGCTAGGTCGCCAGGGTGAATTCTATCTTCAATGTACGCTTGAGTGAGGTGTAAGAGGTAGGTTTGCGTTGCGTTAATACGTTGCTTCATCGTTGCTATTTTATGGCGAATTACTTGATGATCCGCAAGTCGTTCTCCAAAGGTTTCGCGATCTCGAGCCCAATTGACGGCCTCTTCTAGGCAGCATCGGGAAGAGGCCTCCATGGAGACCACCATTGCTAAACGCTCGCTATTAAAGTTATTCATGATGACGCGAAAACCCTTACCTTCTTTACCAATTAGAAACTTTGCAGGTACTTTGACGTTATCAAAATATAGGGTCGCAGTGTCAGAACACAACCATCCCTGTTTTTTTGTTAATGGTGTGCGAGATACACCGTCAAGATCCATCGGGATAAGCAGCATCGACACTCCCGCTGCACCTTCACCACCGGTTCTTACGGCGGTACTTACCCAATTGGCACCCATGCCGCCTGAGATAAACGTCTTACTACCATTCACAATGTAGTAATCACCTTCTTTTTTGGCAGTTGTTTTGATATTGGCGACATCGGAACCGCCAGAGGGTTCGGTGATGCCAAGCGAAATACGCTTTTCTCCTGAAAGAACCGCTGGTATTACCTGTTCCCTAATATCATCGCTACTAAAATTAACGACTGGCGGTAAGCCTATGCCATGAATTAACAAAGTACTCGCTATTCCGCCAGCAGAACCGATACGACCTAATTCTTCGCCGGTAATATTAACGTAGTGTTGGTCAATCCCGTCAGATATGCCGCCGTAAGCTTCGGGATACCCAATTTGTAGTAAGCCGATTTCTGCTGCCTTAGGCCATAGTTCATCGGGTATTTTTGCGTTTTCGTCCCACTCTTCTAAAAACGGGGCGACTTCTCGATCAAGGAATTTTCGAAGCTGGGTTCGCCAACTCTCATGGTCTGGTGTGAGGTGAGGGTTGTATAATCGTGCGCTATCGAAATCCAAAGACATTGGGTTATCCTTTTCTATATTTAGGAGATTAAGAGCTTAAGAGGCCAAGCGCTTGCTTGGCTAAGGCGTTGAGACGATGATAAAGCTCTCAATGTTAAGCTGCATTGGATTTAGCGCCAAAGATCTTGGTTTTGGTGCCAGGTTAGCGCCGGTATTCTGAAGGGGCACAACCATGCCACGCTTTGAAAGCAGACGAAAATGTAGAGGAATCCGCATAACCCAATAAGAAAGCGATGCTGGTAATTCCTAATTGTCGATCGGCCAGAAAACGTAGCGCCATCTGAGATCGTAGATCTTGTACCTCTTGTAAAAAATTGGTATTTCTTTCAGAGAGCCTACGTTGTAACGTTCTTCGGGATACCTTTAAATCTCCCGCTACTGTATCTATTGTCATATCACCAGTGGGTAACGCGCAGACGATGCTTTGGCGTAAAGCCTTGAGGAATCCGTCCCCGGCTACGGTATCTACGTATTTTTGCCACGGATTTTGAGCGACGGTGGATACTTCGCTGATAGGTGCTATCAATGGATAATCTAATGACGATAGATCAAAGTAGAGCGCGCTGAACGGCTGCTCGAAAACCAAGTTACCGCCAAAACACTGCGTTAATACGGTGATATCTTTCGGTTTAGGGTAGGTGAACTGGGCTTTGGTGATGGCTATGGGTTGAAGGCAAATGGACGTTAATATCGAGTTAGCCGTACTTAATACCATGTCGATTGTGTAGCGGTCACTTACTGAGAAGGGCACTAGTGGGCGCCATTCACTTCGCAGGGTACCTTTTTCTCGAACGATAACGGCTTTTCCTAAATCCCCATACATCTCTAATACATTGGGCATCATATTTAACCACTGCCGCAAAGAGCCACAGATACTTGATAGGTACAATAGCAAGTGACCTATGTTTAGATAGGCTGCTCTCCCAACAAGAACCCCCAAATCTGGATTGCCAGTAGCTTTAGCGATTTCCTTATTAAGCGCGTAGAAAGGCTCAACAGGAATTTGATAATCAGGAATTTCGAACCATGCTTTGTCAAGCTTGCACTTTTCGATGATCTTATCTTCAGATACACCTAAACGTTCTCCGATCTGAAGTGTGTGCTTCGCTTGTTTTGCGGGCATAACCCAGCTTGGATCAATGGTTGATTTTTTTCTCATAGGGTTAGGGTTGGGTTCCGTCGCATCCCGTGAAGCTATCTCATCGAATGATAGTATCATACCTCAAAACCCTATAAAACTGAGGAACCCATGATCACCGTCAAAGGCCGCCATACACCGAAATCCATTATACTCAATGCGTGCGTTGATACTGTTCTTATGCGTTTTTTGCGACAAAGCTGGAAAAGTTTCCAAAAGCGGCTTTCTGAGTGCAAGGCCTAACCTATTTCCCGGCCAACCCTCGGATGATTCATTACATTGGAAGCAAGTAAAAAGGGCCTTGTTTCTTGAACCTGTTCTACACTTACTAACATAAGAGCTCTCTGAGTCACCTTGCTCAATCAATTAGGGCCATACTCAAAATCAAAGCGAATGGAACCCTGGATAAAATCTACAGAGAATACGAAACCTACTTAAGGTTTTTTGGAGAAAAACCTATTGTGTGAACAAATAATCCAAGTATATAAACGATGAATAAAACAACACTATTAAAAGAAAAACTCTTTGGCTATAGTTACTTCCCCGTAGTGATACTTTTCATGGGATCTTTGGCCTTTTTGATTTTTAGCAGCCAAAAAAACACACAAGACTTGCTGTCCTTCTCAGCCAAACAAAATGCTGAAGTACTTAGTATTTCTTTAAAAACATTTCGGAAGATATATACAGAAGAAGTTATCCTTAAACTGCAAGACAGTGAGTTTTCTATCGGTCACGAATTTTACAAAAATGACAAGGAAATCCCCCTGCCTGCCAGCATGACAATTTTGATAGGAGAGCAAATAAAGAAATCTGGTAGCGGTAGTTATACCAGTCTTTATAGCCCATTCCCTTTTCCCTGGCGAACAAATACAGGCGGATTAAACGACTCTTTTAAACAAGATGCCTGGCAATTTTTATCAGAAAAACCTACAGAAGAATTTTATCGTATTGAATCCATCGGCGATGAATCTTATTTACGTTACGCTAAGGCCGACATCATGCAATCCTCATGCTTGCATTGCCACAACACACACCCAAAATCACCTAAAATTGATTGGAAGCAAGGTGATGTAAGAGGCATTCTTGAAATCACTTTACCGATTTTTGCTGTTTTCGAAAAAGGAAAACTAGCCATAGATAAACAGATTTATACTACCCTTATTTCTGGCATGCTCGGGTTATTGGCTATTGCTGTAGCCATTCTTTCCTTTCGACACCAATTAGCTGCAGAGAAGTCTCTACAAACCAATCTCAAAAATCGCAACAGTGAACTAGAACAATTCTCATATCGTACCTCCCATGATTTAAAGGCACCACTGACCTCTTCAAAACGACTAGCCAATTTTGTCCTCGAAGACATTGAAGCCGGCAATTTAGAGGAAGCAAAATTAAACACTACGATTATCCACCGGCAAATGGAAAAGCTGGAAGACCTTGTGATGGATATTTTAGACCTGGCAAAAGCAGATATACATCAAAGTAAAATCGAACCGATAGACTTTAAGTCTATTTTCAGAAACACTGAAAGTAAGCTATCTTATCTGGTTTTAGAGACCCACATTAATTTAAAACTGTCCCTCGAATTACTTCACACGCCTTATGGTGAAAGGGCTCGATTTACACAAATCATTGAAAATCTAACCTCAAATGCCATGAAATATAGCGATACTAACAAGCCAGAAAATCATGTCAGACTTACAATTCATGACGATATCCATTCGCTCTATATAGAAATAGCCGACAACGGCGTTGGTATTCCCATAGAGCACCAGCCCAAACTATTTGAAATGTTTCAGCGCTTTCATCCGGGCTTAAGCACCGGCTCTGGCCTTGGTCTGGCAATCGTCAAAAAGCATATTGACCATATGCAAGGAAGCATTATTTGCGACAGTTCTCCAGAGGGCACAACGTTTCGTATCACGCTGCCTAGACAACAACAACCCTAGAAAATAAACTTTAGTAGGTACAACATGAACCATATACCAGTACTAATTATTGATGACGATGAAATAGACCGCTATTCATTAACACGTGATCTAAAATCTACCGGCTTACCATTTACCATATTTGAAAAAACGAACGGACAAGAAGCGCTCGAGTTTTTCAGAGACTATAAGAATCAGAAAGCCTTAGACCCAAAGAATTTCCCTCCTGCCATCAGTTTTCTCGATATTAATATGCCACTTCTTACTGGCCATGAATTTTTAAAAGAATTTTCCCAGTTGATAAAAGACAACGATATCAACAGTAATATAGTTATGATGTTTACTTCTTCTGAAAAAGAAGAAGATATCGACAAATCTCTTTCATATCCTTTTGTGAAGGATTACCTCATTAAAGGTAAATACAACAAAAGCGAACTCAAACAGAAAATTGAACAAGCATTAAATATTTAGCCCCTGAGTCTTGCGCTGGCTTAATGCATACACTGACCAAGTCGTCGTCGATATCTAACCAATATCTAGCATGTTGTTCTTAGCGTATTCGACAAAAAATGTTAATGCCTCTGGATTCGCCATAGCATCTCGATTCGCTGCTTTGTCTTCATCGACCCCTGATAGGATTTTTCGAACAGGTACCTCCATTTTTTTATTGGTGAGAGTGTAGGGGATTGCTGCTACCTGAATGATTTGATCAGGAACATGACGAGGTGAATATTCGTGACGCAATACCTGACAGATTTTATGTTTTAATGTCTGATCCAGCATGCGATGATTGTTCAGGGTGACGAACAACGGCATAAAAAACTCTCCTCTGTCTAAATTAACATTTACAATGATTGAGTCATCGATCTCTTCAATTTGTTCAACACTACGATAAATCTCCGCAGTACCAATTCTGACTCCATAACGATTTAGCGTAGAGTCGGAACGACCTTGTATGTAGCAACCACCTCTGTTGTTTATTTGAAAGTAATCACCATGGCACCAAAGGCCGGGGAACTTGTCAAAGTAGGATGAAATATAGCGAGAGTTATCGTTGTCATTCCAAAAATAGATAGGCATGGATGGCATTGGTTGGCATACTACTAACTCACCAACTTCGTTAATAATACTGAGACCATTGTCATCTAAGGCTTTAACATCAACAGCTAAACAGCGAGCTTGAATTTCACCAGCATACACTGGCAGAGTCGGTGATGCCCCCACAAAAGCCGAAGCAACATCGGTGCCGCCACTTTGCGAGGTTACCCATAGTTCTTTGTTTATATTCTTATAACACCAAGCCATTGCTGCTGGTGTTGCAGGGGAACCGCCGAGTAAAACCCCTTCAATGCTGGATAAGTCATAATGTTTTGCTGGCTTGATATCTTGCTTTTCCATCATTGAAATATAGGTAGGGCTTGCACCAAAAAAAGTTGTGCCACTTTCCGCAGCAAGTTTCCATAATATCTCGCCGTTTTCTGCCGCTGGACTGCCATCATAAAGAACAGCTGAGCCACCGTTAATTAATGCGCCAGCGACGATGTTCCACATAATCCAGCCTGTTGTGGTATAAAAAAACATGGTCGATTCTGGACCTTGGTTCATATGAAAGCCAAGTAATTTAAGAAACTCTACAATAATACCGCCGTGACTATGGACAATCGGCTTTGGCAAACCCGTGGTGCCAGATGAATACACTATCCATAATGGATGATTAAATGCCAAATGTTCAAAGTGAAAGCTGTCGGCAGAAACCGGTGGAATATCCATTACCGCATCCCAGCGTAATGCATTGGCTACAATCAACGTATCTTCTGCAGCGTTATGATTAAATAAATAAGACAACTGGATAACATTTTCTACGCTAGGTAACGCTTCTACGATTGCACGTGCTTCCGCTCTGCGATCAAAATCTTTATCACCAAATCGATAACCATCACAGCAAAATAAGACCTTTGGGTTCGTTTGACGGAAGCGGTCGATGACACTCTTGACGCCAAAGTCCGGCGAGCAACTGGAGAATACTGCACCAATACTAGCAGATGCAAAAAATGCAATGACAGCCTCGGGGACGTTGGGTAAATAAGCGGCGACTCTATCTCCCGGCTTGATACCCATGGCACGCAATTGCGTAGCCATTACACGCACTTGTGCCGATAATGTTTGCCAGGATATTTGCCTTGGCGGATCAATTTCAGAATACGCATAAAGTGCAATTTTATCTGCACGTTCGTGACGAAGTATATGCTCGGTGAAATTAACTTCGCTGCCGGTAAACCACTGGGCGGTAGGCATCGTAGTGTAATCTAAGACTTTTTGGTATGGTTTGTGGGAAATCACCTCATAGTATTCCCATAAGGCTGCCCAAAAATGATCTATATGATCCACTGACCATTGCCATAGCTGATCGTAATCACGCATGACTAGACCCTTTTCGGCGGCCAACCATTGCATAAATTTTCCTACATTTGATGATCGCTTAAATGCTTCACTGGGTGTCCACAGTAGGTCCCCCTCTTTAACAAGCGTCATTGTGTATTGCCTCTTGCACTGTTCTTAATTGTGTTAATTTTTCTGATACTGTTTCTGGAATCGCATTTACAGGAACGCAAACGTAAAAACAGGCATTGCCTTGTTCCACTGACGATGGGCATTGAGACCAATCTTGAGCGGACAGTTTTAGTGCTGTGAGAGCGTTAATTGATAGTTCAGATAGTCGACCTTCTCGCAAGCTAAAGCTTATACCGGTGTCAGAATTGGGTGCATAGTTTTGTGGGCAGCCGTCAAGGATACTTTGCCAGTGGTAGTGCTTTGCAATATTTAATATCGGTTGATAACGAGATACCTCAGCATCGGAGGCTGGTCCTTGATCGATCTTGTCGCGTATTAACAAACCACTTATTGCACATTCAGAAAAACTTCGCAAAAAATCAGCGACATACATTGATGCTGATTCTGCGTCATCCCAACTAATATCGACGGTACTCACACCTTTAGCTGCGCAATAAGCACTGGCTATCCATTGTTTGGGGGAGGGGATAGCTAGCACCACTGGTTTATCTCGATAACTTTCACACAGCGCGTCAATAATATCTTTTAGTTGTTCGCGAGCACCTTGTTCAGCAAGCATGGTTCGCAGGGCATATCCTAGTCGTCGTTTATCGCCCATAGCGCCCAATAATGTTGGGTGTGTGTGTAGCCATGCCGTATAAAAATCTCCTACCTCAAGGGTTACTACGTCTGAATTAACCAAACTTTGTAGCTGCTTAATATGCGAAATAATTGCCGCGATATCATGCCAAGGTAGAGGCTGAGCCTCGTTTAAGTCGCCTTTGTTTAATAGTCGATTACCGTAATCCCAAGCATCAACCCAAACTGCATGTTGTATAGGGTGTTCCTCAGAAGTTATAGTGTTTAGGTAGTGTGTTATATCAATAGCCATGGTTTCGGTCCGATGGTTAACAACCTTGCGTTTTTTTCAATGTGTTGATTTCCGCTTGTAGTTCGGCAATAAGACGATCTTTGGGATTGCTGAACATAACACCGCTTGATCCGGCAGGTATTCGGTAGCGCTTTTCCCCTGGTGGTGAAACAACCAAGGTGCTGTGATCATTTCCCCAGCTACCCATATAGGGTAAATCTTCAGAAGGCTCGGGTTTGACCCAGGAGGCAACAAATTCATCGTAAGGAATGCCGCGTTTGATGCGCGCCATACGTTCTTCATCGCGCGCCTGTTGAGTGGCGTCTTCATCAATGACAAAATTATCGGGATTAAATATCACTTTATATATTTCTTGCGCTAAATTTGGACTGATCAGCTCTTCTTCAAGATCTTTAGCTACCATGCTAGGGTCTCGATCTAATACATCGCCATACCCGCCGCCAGCACCTTGACAAATCATATAAATCTCACCTTCATTACAAAGCTCAAAATTCATCCCAGCGTCTTGTACATAATAATCTCCGCCGGTAATTTTACGTTCGTTCATTAAGGTGATCATGTCGAAATCAAACTGCTCGGGATTATTTTTAAACGTCTCAAAAATATTGATATTTTTTATTCTTGCCATGGGGTAGGTGGGGCACGCATATCCGCCAAATAAGCCATAAGCACTGGGATGTTTGCTACCACATTGGCCGGTCATAAAACCAAATTCGGTGCTGTTCTTTACCGTTGCGATTTGCTCATAACCCATACCACCACGATATTTACCGAATCCAACACGGTCTTTTGCTAATTTTTGAGCGACTAATCGTACGTACGGAAGCTCTTCTTCTGCTAGCTCCATTTCACCCGTATCAGCCATATACCCAAATACTGGTGATAAGGAATGTTCCCCGTCTTTATCTTCACGCCCGCCAGTGCCGTTACCATTAATATCGGCACAAAAATTTCCGGTGACTTCACCATGCTGTGTTAATCCTCCGTACACTAATGTTGCTGGTTGGCTGTAGGTATTGGCATTAATCGCGGTATACCGTTTAGGCATGCAATAATTCAGTTTCCCCATTGTCATTGGAGGCATGGAAAAACTGCGAAATATCGGCAATAAACTCATCGCATTCGGTGCTTCATTTGAGCAATTGACGAGACTATTTTCATCCATTTCTACTTCCACTGCACTAAACACTGCTTGATTCTTCGGTAGGTCGGGCCAAACGTATAAAATCAATGAGGTGAGTAAGCAGGTTTTCATTGACCCCATGACCACATTGATCGATCGGTTGGTAAATTCTGGAGAGGTTCCCTTGAGATTCCAGATCATACGAGAGCCTTCAATCCGTATTTCCATAGGCATCTTTGCTAAGACATCTTCACGTAAGTTTCCATCGATAAAAGTATTCACCCGTGATATGCCGTTGGGTATTTCTTCTATACGACGACGCACTTCGGTTTCAGTATCTTCTAAAGATTTACGCAAGGTACCTTGAAGATAATCAATGCCAAATTCCTCGATGACTGACAGTACGCGCTCACGTAAACGTATAATGGAATGTAGTTTCACTTTCATATCAGCTAATTGCAGTTTCGGGTCACGCACCGAATTTTGCAGGAATGTTACGATATCACGACGTAGCTGAAAGTTTTCCACAATTTTGAAGGGGCACATTTTCAACCCTTCATCGTATTTTGTTTCTGCAATGGAAGGCATGCCTCCAGGTTCAATGGCTCCGTTTTCTCCCTCATGAATAGTGGAGGAAACCCAGCAGACCAAATTACCTTGCCAAAAAACCGGCATCATCAAACTTTGGTCGGTATTATGTATATTGCCGTAGGCAGAATCATTGTGAATAAACGCATCGCCATCGCGCACACCAACGGTGGGTTCGTTTACCCAGTATTTTCGGATAAATTTCACTGGATACTGACATACCGATGCAAACACTACAATTCCGTGGGTGCCGGTTTGCGCCATGTCCCCGTTAGCGGTGAAAATTGCAGTCACTAAGTCCCCCCACTTAGCTCCAGGTGCAACCCCCATTTGCTCAACCATCGTATGGGTTTCATCTAACGCCGCAGTGAGTCGACCTCGAACCATATTCACTTTTTGTGCATCCAGCCCCGCGGATAAAATGCGTTCTTCCGTATCGGAACGTGGATCAAGGCCATGGTTTCGCATAATCTCAGGGTCTGGTCCATAAAACAGTTGATTATCAACAAGAAATTGATCGATAAGAGCCTGCTCTTCTTTAGACAAATCGGCTTTTGTAATGTTGTTTGTCATGCTGCACCTTTACGTTTAAAAAACCACACCGCGCCTTTGTGAGATGCATGGTAGGACCAATTAGGCTCAACTAAATATGTTGTATCTTTCGTTGTAACCACTGCTGGCCCGTTGATAAAACTTCCAGCCTTCGTCGCCGAATCATCATAAACGCGAGTCATTACCGGTTTGTCGTAACCCACAAAGTGGCAAAGTCGTTGACTGACTGGTTCGACAGAACGTTTTTCCGTAACGGGTTTAATGTGCTTAAAATCCACCTTATCAAGCTCAACATAGGAACTCACCCGAATGGTATTAATACGTACACCAGATTCTGGCGCCTGACTGCCTTCACCGAAACGTTCACCATAACGGGTATGAAACCGTTGAATCAGATTCAATATGTTATGTACACTTTCGAACCGTGTAGTCTCGCTAGACACCGCAGTTTCAACGCGTTGGTTTCCATAGCGCATATCAAATTCGAGTCGAAATTGAATGTCATTTGAATTCATCCCCTGACGTAATAAATCTTCTCGACCTCTTTTTTCAAGATCTTCGATAGCTCCGTTTAAACGGTGGTAATCCGACATTATGGTGTTAGCTGTTGTATCAAAAAGCACGCTATAAGTTGATTGCTCGTGAATATGCATTTGATTTACATTGCCTGCACCGAGGGCTGAAAACATCGGGCTGAAGGGGGGGGCGAGTACGCGATTTACACCAAGCGAGTTGGCAATACCACAACAGTGTAATGGTCCATTTCCGCCATAAGCCAGCAAGGTAAATTCACTAGTGTCATAACCCCTAGAACCGAGCTCGGTTGAAATACCGTTGCCCATATTGGTATCTGCGGTTTGTTTGATGTGTTTGCAAATATCCAGTACATCAAGATCCAAGTCGTCACACAGGGTCTCTTCTATGGCAAAACGGGAACGAGCTGCATTCAATTTAATACGACCATTGGCGTAATTTTCAGGGTCTAAATAACCCAAGAGCAAATCAGCATCTGTTACGGTAGGCAACATGCCACCACGATCATAACAAGCGGGACCTGGGTCAGACCCTGCACTCTCAGGGCCAATTTTAATGGTGTTATAGAGTTGATCAAAGGATGCAATTGAACCGCCACCGGCACCAAGTGTAACCAAATGCACCATGGGAATACTGACTAACCAACGATCGATGACGGGATTAAAGTCATAATGTTTTTCGCCGCCTTCGACCACGATACCAATATCAAAGCTGGTGCCGCCCATGTCAGTAGCGACAATGTTGCCGAGATCACCGTTTTTTGCAAGATGTTCGGCTGCCGCGATACCCGCGACTGGACCTGAGTGAACAGTTTGTAATGCATCCGTAGAATTAAGCTGCGCCATACCACCGGAGTTATGGCTGATAAGCATGGGTTTTTCATAGCCGTTGGCACGTAAATTAAGCGCCAATGTACCTAAGCCGTGGTACATCACTTGATGTAAAAAACTATCGATAATTGTAGAAATAGCCCGACTATATTCGCCCTTGCGACCAGCAACCTGGTGCGATAATAATAAGGGGATAGCACCTAGTAGGTAGCTAGGGTACTCTTCTAAGAATACATCTCTTACGCGTAATTCATGTGCTGCATTCACCACACTGTTGGTGAACATTACCACAATGGTTTCTGCACCTTGATCGACTAGCTGACGTAATTTTTCGCGTAAGTCATTTTCGTCCAAAGGTAAAAGCACTTCACCATTATAACTCAACCGTTCGCGTACCCCGCGTATCATTTGAATTGGCACTAGAGGGTCAGGGCGGACAGCGTTGGGTAAGTCTCGTTGTTTTTCGAAAGGTAAGCCTTCGCCATATCCGCGGCCTCGTGATAACGGTACGGTACTATTAAAACCCTCAGTTACAAGTAGGCCGATTCGAGGCCCTTTACGTTCGATGAGAGCATTGGTGCCAAGCGTTGTTGCGTAACGAACCGAGTCGATACCGGCCAAAATCGAACGTTTTTCGATACCGATACCTTGCACGGCAATATCAAGTGCATCATTAAACCCCTGCGCTAAATTGTGATGGGTTGTTAGGGCTTTCGCTCCGATATAATGTCCATCCCACGCCACGAAACAATCTGTAAAAGTGCCTCCTATATCTACCGAAATTCGTCTCATTGTTGTCTGTCCTCTTAGGCGCCCTTAATGATGTGAATCTATTAGTGATTATGAACATGGCGTTCCAGTGGAATGTCTGGGATCTCCGGTTGTTCTGGTATCTCACCCCAGGATTCGACTTTGCGTCTTAGGTCATCAATATCCAGCTCAATGTCATGAACAGGAGGGTGCCCTGGTACCGTGTACTCAGTTTCAACCATGGTGCCACACTGAGGGCAATAAAATTCTAATAAAGCGGTATACGCGGGGTCCGGTGAAAATGTATAACTGTACAAATTCGTGTCTACTAACGGTTTGTGGATTTCTCTCGGGTCTCGATCATAAACCAACAGGCCACGCTTATAGTTTTCACGGGCTGAACCTAGCGCCTTGTCACAACAACGGCACTCCCACTGCTCAGTATCTAGATTAATGCGTAGATATTCTGTGATATTTGCTTTTAGTGTTTTCATTCACCGCCTGCCTTTAATTTTTCTAATAATAAATCGTTATTTCCTGTCACGGTTACCTGCCA
Organism: Gammaproteobacteria bacterium 42_54_T18; assembly: GCA_002163245.1. Lineage (GTDB taxonomy): Bacteria > Pseudomonadota > Gammaproteobacteria > Pseudomonadales > Ketobacteraceae > 42-54-T18. The sequence continues at coordinate 20,677 of MAAL01000003.1, forward strand.
TGATTCATCGATAAAACCAGTGAAAAAGGCTTCTTCAATAATCGCGGGCCCCACTGCGGAGGCACCGGCAGATTGTTCCTCAAGCCGATATACTGGCACGTTACGATAATCACCTTCTGCAACCAATAAGCCACGCTGTTCACTCACAATGGCGGTGTGTACAGATTCATTCCCGACGTCAGATAATTGAACGTTTTGTATTGATTTCGTTGTTTTGTATAGGAGCGTTGCCACATCGTCTTCCCGCAGCTCACAAGGTAAAGACTCTGATTGAGTTATCGTAAATCGTTCTTCTGTATTATCCCGGAGCCGTAATAAATATGTTTCGATGGTGCATTCTTTAATGTTGATTCCCTCAGCAAACACGTCTCGAGAAGCACGTAATCCGGACGTATCGATGATGCCATTTAACGTATCAATATCATGATCGACAAGAGTCGTGCGATATTCTTGAGACAGCGGTGAAAAGCCAATGCCGAATGCACTGAATATTGCACCCAAGCCTGGAATAATAATGCGGTCTGCACCAAGGGCATCCGCCACTCGTGTTGCTGCCAGAGCACCAGCACCACCAAAGCCTGCAAGGGTGGTGTCTGGCGTGATCGTCGTAAAGTGACGAATGTTGGAAGCGATTTTTTGTACCCAGGCGTCTCGCATTTTCTCTAGCGCATCAAAGGTAGATAACGCTAAGGGGGTTGCAATAGTTGTTGTGATAACATCAAGGGCACGTTCGGCGTCTAGAGTTAACTTACCACCAAAATACCGTGCTGGATCGAAAACGCCCAGCAATAAAAAGACATCGGTTATGGTGGCATCTTTTCCCCCATAACCGAAGCAGGCTGGGCCTGGTGCGGCACCAACTGATTGTGGGCCAATACAAATTCCGTGTTCATCGGTAGTAATAATAGAGCTGCCACCAACCCCCGCGCTGTAAATATTCGGCATAGGAAAACTGATATCAATTCCTTCGATAATACCGCGTCGCCTTTCATTAATGGCACCGTCAGTAATTACACCAATGTCGGTCGTAGTGCCGCCGACATCGTAGGATATAAGGTGGTTAAAACCGTAATGAATTGCCAATGCTTTAGCCCCTTGCATACCACCGCAAGGGCCTGAACTGTAGGTTTTCACCGCCATTGTTTTAGCCACACGAGCAGAGCCACCGTCGTTTCGGAAGATAAGCAACGGATTTTTTGTTTTGTAGTCTTTTAGACGATGGTCTGCACTATACAAAAAACGTTCCATTGGCGGGTGTAAGAAAGCATTCAGTAGGGCAGTCCAAGTGCGACGTTCATAAACAGGGTCGTCGGCTAATTCGCTGGCTGAAATAACAGGCACAACCCCCAAAAGATGGGACGGAAATTTACGACCGATAGTTTGGCAAATATTTGTTTCAAGTGCTTTAGCGTCGACTTTATTAAGGGACAATACAATGCGGTTTGCGCCTGTTGAGGTAATATGGTTTACCGCCTGTACGATATTCATTTCGGCGGCTTCACCACGTAACGTTAAGTCGATTTCTGCAACCCGCGTGTCGAGCAAATCTTGAAATAACGTCGATTCATTCTCTTTTGCGCATAGCTTGTTGACGTCGCTACCACACTGGACAATCAAGCCCAGGCGCGGGCCTTTACGTTCGACGAGGGCGTTTGTACCTTGTGTTGTGGAATAACGAATGTAATCGGTAGACTGAATTAACTTATCAATGTCGGCTTCGTCGCCGTAGATTTCTTTAGCTAGCTTTTTCAAGCCCTCAAAAAAGCATTTGCTTAGATCAAAAGGTGTAGTCAGGGTTTTGGTATGGTAAATCTTGCCGTTATCAAGTGCGCAAAAATCCGTCAATGTACCGCCATTATCGATATTAACTAGCTTGCCCATCGTGGCCCCGCATATTTACCGCTAGTGATTGTCAGGATGGTGTCATTATCCCGACGGTAGTTTTATGAAAGCAAATTACTTTACATGAGTAAAGAGACTATAAAATAACTTGTCAAGTGTAAAGATATTTGTTTGCACAAAAATACAGGGCAGTTGCCGGAGAGTCGAAATCGGGCTGACCATACCCTATGTGATGTGCTAAAAAGTTAATAAAAGGTGAAAAGAGTTTCGTGATAATTTGGTTTACTGTATTACGTTGTGACTTTCGATTTCCATATTTGAAAACCAATAGACCTATAAGATTTGCTTGGTGATCGGGGCTAGCAGTCCGTTTATTTTTATAGTGTGATCAGTATTTTTTCGATACTGCTTGGTCAAAACATAAATTCTTTTATCAATTAAACTTATATGTTTAAATCGGCCAAGGTTGCCGGATGGCACCCTTTCAACTACGTAATTACAACAATAAGAAAGGAATCCCTATGCAGAAAAATTTGAGTCGAATGATAGTAGTCTTTCTTGTTTTACTTGTATCGGCATGTAAAACAAAAGATATCGACGGTCCCTCAGTTAACATTTTGAGCGCTAGTCGAGACACAGGAATTATTACTGGATATGTAGATGATGCTAGCAATATTCAGTCGTTTAGTATGGACGGTGTAGATGTAGCTCTAGATAACAAGAATCATTTTTCCACAACGTTTACTGATCAGCCCTTTAATACATTTGTTGCAGTAGACGAATTACAGAATGAGACCAATGTTCAATACGCTCGTAGGGATCAAGAATTTGTTCCGGGTATGTCAGCGCGATTAAATAGCGGAGGAATCTCATTTTTAGGTGATGCATTAGCAACGGTTCTAGGGACAATAGACTTTGACACTGCAACAGAAAGTTTAAACCCCGTAATAGGCTTTAACGTTTTTGGTTTATTCTCAGCAGATTTATCGTTGCAGAACTTTGGTTTTGATGAGCCCGGTATCGTTCTTGAGGTACTTGAAAATGAACGATTAGATACTGATGTCGACATTCCAAACTTTTCCATTGGAATGTCGGTGAGCGGTAACGCACTCTTTATTCCATTTAACATGGGCGGGACCGTATATATTGACAACGTGGAATTTGATTCTGAATTAGTAATGGATATTGTCAACAAAGATTTAGACGTAGGCATGGAAAATACTGATATTTACCTGGATGGTTTTTCGATTGATTTTGATGGTATTCCCAATATTCTAGGTATTGAAACGATCATTGGCCATATTCTGGTGGCGTTACAAATTTCTTGCTGCCGTTCTTTGGCGATATTCTAGAAGCAGCAATCTTACCTATTGCTTCTGACTTTATAGGTGAGATACCAATCAACCTTCAAATTACGACAGTTGAGAATGAAACACTAAGAGTAATAGCATTACCAACCTATCTGGATACCTTTGATGGCGGTTTGACTATCGATCTTGGTGCGACAGTGACTGCGCCATTTCCATCTGAAGTTGCTACGCCGACATTAGGTTCTCTCTATAGCGTTGGAGAAACTCCCACAATTGGTAATAAAACACCTAAAGGTAAGAACTTTGACGTTGGTGCTGCAATATCGGCTAACATGATTAATCAAGCGTTGTTTGCTGCGCACGAGGCGGGGATAACGACCATGCAGCTTCGCCCTGAAAACACCCCAGGAACAGACCCTGAAGGGCTAACTGTTATTCAAACCGCGGAAGATGATATTCAAAGTGCTGACCTTATTGGCATGAGCATACTTCCCGCTAGTCCGCCCTTTATTACGTTAAAAGATAGCGGTTCGGCCAACGGAAATCTTGGCTGGCATGATGTGACACTTGAGTTTGACATGAAACGAGCAGGGTGGTCACAATTCAACAATATCTTTAGTGTTACGTTTAACCTAGATGTCGCTTTTGAGCTAGGGGCTACAGACGACGGTTTTCTCCAAATAGGGATTGAAGAACTACCAGACATTGAAGTGCTTGCGATAAGCAATAGTGGATTAATTCAGATAGGCCCCTTCTTTGCAAATGCCATTCTTGATGTTTTCATGCCTATTGTTATGCCTACCATTGCATCGCGACTTAAATCGATTCCACTGCCTCGTATAGCTGGCTATAGCATTCATCCTCAAGACTTTTGGATTACTGGTAGTGGAAAAAATAACCTTGCGCTAGCAGGAAATCTAGTGAAAGTAACAACGATTGAGGCGGCAGAAGCCCCAACAACACTTTTGTCTTTTGCGGAAATGGCTAGTCGTTCTAGCATAGCCAATGTGACGACTACGGCTACGGAACTTAGTGTGCTTAATGGTGAGGTGAGTATCGGGATTTCTGGGATTAATCCAGGGAACGAACCATTAGAATATCGATTTCGTGTTGATAGTGGCGAATGGTCTATCTGGAAGCCTCGTACAAATCTTCGCTTAAGTCGTCTTTTAGGCGGAGAGCACATCGTTGAAGTTTGTTCCCGGACCGTTATATTGAAACAAGAACAAGATTGCCCTACGGTATCCTTTAATACCGCAGTTCTTTAGCTTCACCATTAACGGCTAAACACTGATCCTGTCTATGTACCAACGTGTATAGATAGGATCTTCATGAAAACAAAGGAGTAGGCGTATTGAGTTTACCTATACAAGTTAGACTTGATGGTAGTTATGATATTAAGAAACTACAACTCGATTTGGCTAATGCCGAGCGGAAATACAGCTCCTTACCTCAATCAGGGCCTTATCACGATGGAAGTTGGACAGGTATAGCGTTGCGCAATGCAAACGGAGATTATAAAACATCGGTAGTTTTTGGTGGTGGTACTTATAGTGATACAGAGGTGTTAACGTCCTGCACATACTTTAAAGAAATCATAAATAATTTCTCTTTCACTATCGGATGTGCAAGGTTGCTATTCGTTCCTGCAGGTAAGAAAATCGGTGAACATACTGATACTGGCCTTAATTGGGGAAGCGGTGCAATTCGAATTCACATTCCCATAGTAACTAATGAAAATGTGAAATTTTATATTAAAAATGAGCGATTAAACTGGAAAGAAGGGGAGCTTTGGTATGGTGACTTTTCTTTGCCTCATAGATTACACAATCAGAGCGACATCACTCGAGTACACTTGGTTTTGGATTGCCTTGTAGATGAAGCATTCTTGGCATTATTCCCAGCTGAAATAGTTACGAAAATCGAAAGCTATATTCCAATCACTCGGCGTAAACCCACTGTCGATTTTGATGCAGATATACCAATAATATGTACTGGTTATTTTCGGCTGCCAAAACAAGTGTCTAAATTACCCATTTTTGGTAAGTTAAAGGCAAATGCACTAACGAATCAGCTAGTGTTTACCATTTTCGGTTTTCCTTTACCTATTGGATTTCATGCCGTAGAACCGCGTAGATTTGAGAATCTTGGTTATGAAATTACATTAAAAGTTCATGATGGAAAACGGACAACGTTATTGTTAGAGAATACTACTGAAAATAAAACATTCGACATTGAATTACATGATGAACTAGGATCGCTTGTGGTGAGGTATATTAAAATCCAAAAGCTATTAGTCGGCGTTTCCATCGGCTTGATCAATGCTGTCACTAAGACTCAGCAATATTTGAAGCGATTGTCTAACAAGGTATAAGAGCCTAGGGCCTGGACGCTGTGGATACATTTTCTGCCAATATGGAATAACGTTAACATTAAACAATCTAATCAATGTCTTATAAAACCTCGTCGGAACAAATCTAACCTTGCCTTTCATAGGTAACACAACTATTTTGCTAAATAGCCCCTTACTTTTTTCATGGCATTCAAAACGACATTTTTAATGGAGTTTGATATGGCAAACACACTAGTTGTTATTGGTAACGGTATGGCGGGTATGAGAACCGTCGAAGAGCTGCTCAAGATCGCTCCCAAAAAGTATAACATTACTGTTTTTGGCGCAGAGCCCTACGGTAACTACAATCGTATCATGCTGTCTCCTGTGCTGACCGGCGAAAAAACGATTGAACAAATTATGATTAACGATCGGCCTTGGTATGAAGAAAACAACATAATACTTCATGCTGGAGCGAACAAAGAAGTCGTTAACATAGATCGTCGAAAAAAAACCGTAACTGCAATGGACGGTACGAGCGTTAATTATGATCGCCTGCTGTTTGCCACGGGGTCCAACCCTTTCATTATTCCTTTCCCTGGACACGATTTACATGGTGTAATCGCATTTCGAGATATTGCAGATGTCGACACCATGATAGAGGTTGCAAAGACAAAAAGACACGCAATAGTGATTGGCGGTGGGTTACTCGGCCTTGAAGCGGCTAACGGTCTAATGAAACAAGGTATGGACGTTACGGTTATCCATGATTTACAGGTGTTAATGAATCGACAATTAGACCCTCCTTCTGCAAAAATGTTAGAGGTATCTCTGGAAGAGCGCGGCTTAAGTTTTAAAATGGCAGCCAAGATAAAAGCCATCTTGGGTGATGAGAGTGGCAATGTAACCTCCATCTCTTTCGAAGAAGGAGAGGACCTTCCGGCTGATCTTATTGTTATGGCTGTGGGCGTTCGACCCAATATTGCCCTCGCCAAAAAAGTAGGCTTACAATGCAATAGAGGTATTTTTGTCAATGACACGATGCAAACCTACGACCCCCGCATTTATGCAGTGGGAGAATGTGTGGAGCACCGCGGGGATACCTTTGGATTAGTAGCACCGTTATTTGAGCAAGCTAAAGTCTGTGCTAACCACCTTGCGGAATATGGCATTGCCAATTATCGCAGTTCAGCTGTCGCAACGAAACTAAAAGTCACCGGGGTCAACTTGTTTTCTGCAGGTGACTTTACCAGTAATGAAAATTCAGAAGACATTATCTTTCAAGATCCCAAACGCGGAGTTTACAAGAAAGTTGTGATCGAAGATGACAACATAAAAGGAGCTGTGCTGTACGGGGATACCATTGATGGCTCGTGGTATTTCCAAATGATGAAAGACGGAACCAACATATCAGAGATACGTGACCGGCTACTGTATGGTCAGGCCCACCTAGGTGATTCAGGTACGCAAGGTGCCAACGCTGTTTCAAACCTGCCTGACAATGCAGAGATATGCGGTTGTAATGGTGTTTGCAAAAGCGACATAGTTAATGCAATTGCCTCGAAAAGCTTGTTCACGTTGGATGACGTTCGTGACGCAACGAAGGCATCTGCTTCTTGCGGCTCATGCACGGGGCTGGTAGAACAACTTATTGCTGATGCCCTGGGTAGCGACTTCAATGAAACGGAAACACGTAAATCTATTTGTCGCTGTACGGATTACAGTCATGATGAAATACGAACGGCTATTTCTACCAATGCGTTAATGTCCTTCCAGGCAGTAAGCCAACACTTTTCCTTTTCTAGTCCAGACGGCTGTCATGTCTGTCGACCCGCGATTAACTATTATTTGCTAGCCCATTGGCCTGGTGTATACGAAGATGATTCCCGGTCACGTTTCATTAACGAGCGTACCCATGCAAACATTCAAAAGGACAACACCTACAGTGTAGTACCACGAATGTGGGGTGGTTTAACAACCCCTGCAGAATTACGCGCCATCGCCGATGCTGCAGAAAAATATAACGTACCCACCGTAAAAGTGACGGGAGGGCAACGTATTGATTTATTAGGTGTTAAGAAAGAAGACCTGCCTAATATTTGGAAAGACCTGAACGATGCTGGAATGGTGTCTGGTCATGCTTATGGTAAATCATTACGTACAGTTAAAACCTGCGTGGGTTCGACCCACTGTCGTTTTGGTACTCAGGATTCAATGGGAATGGGTATTGAAATCGAGAAAATGACCTGGGGTTCTTGGACTCCTGCAAAGGTTAAAATTGCTGTTTCCGGCTGCCCACGTAACTGTGCCGAAGCAACCATTAAAGATTTTGGTGTCGTCGCAGTGGATTCAGGTTGGGAACTTTATGTCGGAGGCAACGGCGGTATGAAGGTGCGAGTCAGCGACTTTTTAACCAAGGTTAGCACCGAAGCTGAGGTCATTGAATACGCAGGGGCCTTTATGCAGATGTATCGTGAGCAAGGCCACCACAATGAGCGCTCCGCACCTTGGATTGAGCGTGTTGGGTTAAATTACATCAAAGAGGAGTTAATTGAAAACGATGAGAAACGTAAAGGATTTCATAGCCGATTCCTCGAATCACAAAAGTATGCTCAAGACGACCCGTGGGCAGAACGTGCTAGCAAAGGTGTCGATGTCATTGATTTTATACCGTTAAAAGTCATTAACTAAGGTTCTACGGCGTTCAGGTAATGAATTGACTACTCATCTAGCGTAAAACTTAGGAAACAATTTAGGGAGCGACATTATGAGCAACTGGACTGAAATCGGTAACTTAAATGATATTCCGCGTCTGGGTTCACGTATCGTCACAACGAAGGAGGGCGACATTGCCATTTTTCGTACCGCAAATGATACCGTATTTGCGTTGCACGACCAGTGCCCTCATAAACAGGGGGCGCTCTCTCAAGGCATTGTGCATGGAAGCCATGTTACATGTCCACTACACAGCTGGGTGATTAGTTTAGAAGATGGAGAAGCCCAAGGCCATGATACTGGCTGCACAAAAACCTTTAACGTAAAGTTGGATGGAGAAAGAATATTTTTAGCGGTATGAAAAACTGAATGCTAAGGGCCCGTAATAGAGGAGGGCGAACAGCCCTTAACAGTCACCGGTCAAAAATACTGGCCTTGATTTTGTTTAAATCATAGGGTTTTGGCAAATGCCCAGTAAATCCAGCAGATGAGAATTCATTGATACTTACTTCATCCAAACTACCTGTTAACGCATAAATTGGCAGATCTATTTTCTTTTCACGTAATAGCATAACAGCTGTCACACCATCCATAATTGGCATATTGATATCCATAAACACCAGATCAAAATCATCATTCAAAAGATGCGCTATGGCTTCTAATCCGTCGCTAACACACACGGTGATAACACCCATTTTTTTCAAATGAAATTCGAGTAATTTTATGTTGACCGTATTGTCATCAACAACTAAAACTCGCTTCTTATTGTTCCCATCTCCATCATTACGATTTAATTGGTGCTCAGGTTCAAATTTTGGACAGATTATTGTATTCGTTGATTCAATGCAGGTGTCGCTATCTATCCTTTCACAGCCTTGCAAATCACCTGCTCCCACAACAATAGTGAACGTGCTGCCTTCACCGAGCTTACTTTTGACGGTGATATCACCGCCCAATCGGTTTGCAATGATTTTTGACAAATATAAGCCAAGCCCTGTACCACCATATTCACGTGTTGTGTTGCTATCCGCTTGGGTAAATGCGGTAAACAACCCTTTCTGAACATCACGTTTAATACCAATGCCGGTGTCTATCACTGAGAACTCAATCATATTTTTTACATCGTTATAGCTAACGTTAAGTGATACCCCTCCCTGCTGGGTAAATTTAATTGCATTTGAACACAGATTGATAAGTGCCTGTTTTAAACGCGTGGGATCCGTTTGTATAAATTTTGGAATAGGGTAGTTACATTTTGTTCTGAAATAGATATTTTTGTTATCAGCCAACACCTGTGTAAAGCTTTGCACGTCATTTATTAACGCAAGAATATCGACTTGTAATGTTTCAATATCCAACCTTTGCGCTTCAATTTTAGACAAATCAAGAATGTCATTGATGAGTTGCAACATATACTGCGCGCTTTGATTTATGGTGTTTATGTTCTTATCTTTTTCTTGTTCAGGAATTTCTGTACCTTTAGATAATTCAGAATACCCCAATATTGCTGTTAAAGGGGTTCGGAACTCGTGGCTCATACTCGCAAAGAACTGCGTTTTTGCTTGGTTGATTTCCTTTTCTTTTAACGTGTTTTGCCGTTCTTTTACAGCCTCGATACGAGCGCGTTCCCTTTCTTTCTTTAACAAGTTGATTCTAAATCCAAGCCCAAAAGACAATAGCATTACCTCAATCATATTGGATATTTGCAACAGATGTTCCGTTACACTATTAAATGGGATAATACCGAAATTACCGAAAACGTGTGTAACCCCACCTATAATAATAACTAGCCATGCTAGCAAATAGAATTTAGCCAGTGCCTGCCCTTTTTTTAGCACATATAGCGCACTGACTATGACTAACGTTCCAGCCATCAACATAGTGATGGCAGTAACCATAATAAGCCCAATGGAAGGTGATGTTAGCGCCCATAAAGCCAACATCCAGGAAATAGCTTCCATCAGCTTTAGTGATAGGTCATAACGAGCGCTGTATGTTGATACCGATAGGTATACGCGGGCAAAACCCGTTGCGAGGGCCACAGAAGCGGCTACAAATACAGCATACAATTTGAAATTCCAATCTCCACTGTTATTCCATAAGTACTCGTTTCCAAATCCACGATCAATAATTGAAAAGAAAATCAACGAGGTGATAAAAAGGACATAATAGAGAAAGCTTTTATCCCGTGTACTGAAATAGATAAACATGTTGTATATTAGCATTGCTAACATACAGCCAAAATACCCACCCTGTAGCAACATGTATGTCTTGTCATTTGCGTTAAAACTAGTGGGCTCCCATAGATATATTGGTACAGCCAATGCAAATTTATTTTCTAATCTTAAGTAGCTTTTAAGCCGTTCTCCGGGTTCTAAAGTTATCGGGAATACCGGGTGTCGATGAGGCACCAATCGGCTTTGAACAGAATCATTTGACGTTATCGATATCATGCTAACAAGCGAGGAGGGAGGTTTGTTTTCAGAAACAAGGTATAACTCTGCTAATGATACCTTTGGATAAGCGATATCAAGATAGAGTTCTTTAATCGAGGTTGAGTTATTAACGAGTTCCGTCTTTAACCAATATGTTGAACGAGTGAAACCAAAACTAATAGATGGACGTTCGATTGTAGCCCATCGGTAATCATCAACATTACTAATGATGTCCTGTGGCTTGATTGACCCTGAAGTATCTTCAAAATACATGAACTTAGAAGTAATCAACGAATTCATATTCTTGGCATTAGAAACATCTACAGTTTCAGCACTTACAACCCATGTGTTCAGGAGGATTACTAGCAACAGGCTTAGTTTAATAATACGAGTGTTTTCCAGTCTGCATACGTTTTGGGAGGATTGCTTTTCGGTACGAGCGAGAAGTGTAGAGCTTTATTTGAACAATGATGTTAGCAGATACTCTCACAATGCCAGCCTGACAATTTGAGTGGAATGTACATTGTCAGGTGAAAATTTTCTAATACGAGTAATAAGTGCCTTTCATACTCATGACCTAAACGTAGGATGGAATCATACCCTTCTCGATGTAATCACAAATTACTTTTCGTTGAGATTCGATAGGCAGGAGAGAAATACTTGCTTTGTTTTCTCTGTAAAATTCTAGAGCGCTTCCAATATCGCGGCTATTAATTGGGCGTTCTACGAGATCGAGCCCGCAACCTACAATTAAACCAACGTTTGGATCTAGGTTCTCTGCTAGGAAATCCTGATACTTGCTCATTATTTGCTCCCTTTAAGCGTCAATTACGACATCCGTGTGCATGCGATTAATGAGATTGTGATTATCAGTAATAGTTCCCTAAAGGGATGAATGTGGAGCCTGATTCCACAAATTTAAGGTTTCAGGTTGGAACTTAAAACTCGATGTACAAAATTGAAGGGTTTTTGCGATAAATCTCCGGATTTAATGTACTCGGTCTCCTCTTAATATTTTGTAATACCGATCCTGTCGCTCCAGATAAGGTATGCTTGTTGCGGCGACTTCTTGAGCTGCATTCAAATAACGTAACCAATTGTTAATCCTATCATCTTCTAAGCTCTGATCGTTTAAAGGGTAACCAGATAGCGCAAAAATATGCATCAGCAACACTTCAAAATCTTCCTTACGAAAATTGACCTTATCAACGCCAGATTCATGCGATAGATAAGTCACTTTCTCATAGCCGAACAATAAAATAGGCACTAATAGTGTGGTAACAATCTCATCTGACCTCATTGATTTGTATGCGCACCAATGTGGACGAATATTAATGACACCTTCATCTAATATCAGCGTACATTCCAATGTACGCTTCACGTTTGAATCGACATCAGTGCGGTAAGAGATGATGATTTGACCTATATCTTCAGTATTAAACAGTTCAAGTAATGATAAAAGGTCAGGGTGTGATGTCCCACATGTCATAATCAACGTATGGTTTGGGAGACCCCTTAAAACTCGATTAATCTGTTTTTTTAGAAAATAACGTGGAAATTCTTCGGTAAGATCCCTCAGCTCACTTAAGTGTAGGCTGCTTTGTTTTTCATTTACATTCAATGTCTTAAAGAAAAAATCGTTCATTTGTCTCCCTCTTTACCGGCCTTGTACTCTTCAGTGTAGTACGCCTGGTCTTTCCGTCCAATAAGTTGATATCTAAACCGCACAGCTCCTTTTTTCGTCAGATGAATGGTTCACGACATGACTATCGTTCCCTTTAACCCGCTTTTTAAGCCAGAGTACTTCAACACGATTGTTTCTTTGCACCTTAGCGTTGTTGTTGCTCCTAATCTCAAATGAACATTCCTCCTTAATCTCAAAATCTCTCATATGATGCTTAATTGTAGTGGCATACTAAATTTGGCTACCGAGTTAGAGGTGATATAAATGAGGCATTCAATGTCCGCTTTAACGAAAAACAAGGGGTTTCGCGAATACCCTATTTTGACTACTGTGGAAGAACTTACCTTAGGATAAGCTAACTTAGCAACAGTTTGAGTACATTTGGTCGCGAGTATACTCAAACAAAATAGCGCTCTATGCCCTATGAGATAAGGGTTTCGAGGGTTTGAGTATGCTCTTTGCTATCTATACCTATATTCCCACATCCCTTCGTAAAATATTGCTTTAATTGAATATTATTTTGTGTTTTGCGTTCATGTTTCATTTCTGCACGCCGTGTACATATAGGGGTGTAACCTGACCTTTTTCAGTGTGTTTTTCATACAACAAGCAGTACGCCGCTTTTTCCCAAGTCTCCTAACTAGCGAAGATCAGGCATAGTCTTAAGAGAAGTTTATTCGCTATACACTCTTTGGAGCGGTCTTTACGAGTCGCGTTTCTTAATTGGCGCTCTAATGCCAAAGGGGACATGATGCCTCCCAGGTGCGCTAACCACGGCCCCTTCGGTTAGCTGACTTAGCGGATATAGGTCCGTAATCCTGCTGTCACAGCAAAGGAGACTTTTGGCATTTCATAAGCTAAGCCTCTTAAGAGCCTATAACAGACATGGCGTTTGAAATACTTATTCTCATGTGACTAAGCGCATAGAAAGACAGCGTTCACCGGCAGATCAAGCCGATGCCTGTCAGTTCGCTGATATTTTGATGCAGAAGAATGAGAGGCAGTACTCGAGAATGGCAATCCTGTTGGGGTTTTCATAGGTCTGGCATTGAGATTCTATTTATGGCTATAAGTTTTCCTGAATAAAGAGGGGGTAGTACCAATCCATCTTTTGAAGGTTCTCGAAAAATTCGAGGTATGCAGGTAACCCAGCGATTCAGACACCTCGCCGACGGTTATATCCGTTTTTGTCAGATACCAAATCGCGTATTCTTAGCGAACATCATCCAACAGATCCTGATAACTGGAGCCCTCTGCTTTTAACTTTCGTATCAAGGTTCTTGGCGACATGTTAAGTTGATCGGCAATTTCTTCTTGGGAGGGGAAGGTGTCTTCGCCATCCAGCAGGCGGCTTCGAGCTTGTTGCAATATATCCTGGCCGCGATCCTGGGATACTTTGATGCGCTCCCATTCGGCCTTCGCCATTTTTCTTTTCAGCGCCTGTTAAAAGAAAATGGGGCGCATCTAGACTGACCTAGTCGTCTTACCATACTCAATGCGATACCTGCTGGTGATTGGACCATCTTAGAAACGGTGGGTGACGCTGCACTGAAGGATGGCAGCCCTTATAAAAATTGCTATTGCATGCTTTGGCATGTAAGTGGCAGTAAAATAAATTATTTCATTGAGTATAATGACTCTCAGTTAGCGATGGAGAAGTTATATGGATGGAAGGCGCTGAATTAAAATTATTTTCGATAACTCAAATTTTAACTTTCGCCGCGAAACTCACTAGGCGCCACTCCCTCAAGTTTTTTAAAAGCACGTGCAAAATTAGCACCATCGGTATAGCCAATTTTATGCGCAATGTCGTTAACACTGTCTTTCGTTTGCTCTAGCATTTCCTTTGCTCGATCTATTCTCACCCTGGCGGCGAGTTCACGGAATTTGGTATTTTCCTCTCTGAGTAAGCGATGGAGTTTGCGTGGGCTCATGTTGAGTTCTTCGGCAATGATTTCTTGGCTGAGTAAGTAACCATCGGTGGTATTGCTTATTCGCTGTATTATCGCTTCGCTCAGAGAGTACTGAGGGCTGGGTAATTGTTGCAGTAACTCATCACATTTTTTAATGCTTTTTTGATAAGAATGGTTATCCGCTAAGGGATTGGGTGTCGCAAGAAGGTCGCTCGGAAATAAGATACGGTTTTGCTTGGAATTACCAAAAATCTTTACATCAGTACTCGCGCTATAAACTTCATGATAAGGATGCAAGGGGTAATTCATCTCAAAAATCGTTAAATTGGGCGTTATGGTGCTGAACATGAAATTTGCCATAGCCTGCATGCTTGACATTGAGGCATCAATTGCGAAACGCCTTACATCCTCGTCTATGAATGCTGTGGAATAAATATCGATGCTTCCGTACTTAACCCCGTCTATGGTTGTGACACTGTTGGGTGGGCTAATTCTGAAAAGTGGTGAAATGATTGGAATGTATTTATAGGCAACCTCCATAGCATCTGCAGCGGTAGCGCTACTTAAGGCGGCAAACCCGGCTAAGCCATAGGCGCTGATATTAAATTTAGCCCCAATGATTAAACCTAAATTTGGTTCACCAGTTACATTCAACGCATTAATAACAAGTTGTTCGGTGTCTGCTTGAGTCAATAAAAAATAATCGTCACTAAGGTGTTGAAGGTTTAGCTCAGTGCCCTCGAATAATCGTTCGGTATCAAGGCCACGTTTCCTGAAATGTTCCAACAACTCAAAATAAAAACGAGTGGGTAAACATGGCTCTAGCGGTCGGTAATTTAAATGAATAGTCATGAAGTCTATATAAACATAACTCGTCTGAAAATGACAAGGGAATAGTCAGAAAATAACCTGAGTGATGCTTTCAATTAGGGCATATTAATCACCATCAGTAATCATTGAGATAGGAAACGGAGGGGCTTACATATGACCAAAGAACATTTAGACGTAGTTGTGATCGGAGCAGGGCTTTCAGGTATCGGGGCCGCTTGTCATTTAAGTAAAAACTGTCAAGGAAAGACAGTCGCCATTTTAGAAGGGCAGGATGCTTTAGGCGGAACTTGGGACCTTTTTAAATACCCAGGCATACGTTCAGATTCTGATATGTTTACGCTCGGTTATAGCTTTAAGCCTTGGTCCGGTTCGAAATTTCTGGCAGACGGGCCCGACGTAAAAGAATACATCGCCGAGACTGCTCGAGAACACGGTATCGATCAAAAAATTCGTTACGGCGTACAGGTAGAATCCGTCCATTGGGACACACCCTCTGCAACCTGGACAATCACCTACGTCAATAAAGCCAGCGGTGAAACGCAAGAGTTAACGTGCAACTTTATCTTCTCATGTACTGGCTACTACAGTTACAAGGGTGGCTACCAGCCAGATTTTCCAGGTAGAGATAAATTCAATGGCGAACTTGTTCACCCTCAAAAATGGCCGGAAAATTTAGATTATGCCAATAAAAAAGTAGTGGTGATCGGTAGTGGTGCAACAGCGGTAAGTCTAGTCCCAGAACTGGCAAAAAAAGCCGCTCAAGTTACCATGTTACAACGCTCTCCCACTTACCTGGCTTCGGTCCCGGATGAAGATAAGTCAGTTAAACTTTTAAGAAAAGTTCTCCCGAACAAATGGGCTTACCGAGTCACGCGAACACAAAAAGTTGCTGCACAGTATTCTATTTTTCATTTGAGTCGTAAATTCCCTAAACAAGCGAAGAACCTACTTATACGCGGTGTAAAAAAGCAGGTTGGAAATAGCTCGGATTTAGCAAACTTCAAACCTAAATATAACCCTTGGGAAGAACGCCTTTGTGCGGTTAAGGCTGGTGACTTATTTAAAGCAGTGCGTGAAGAAAAAGCGCAGGTTGTTACCGACACTATAGAGAAAATCACTGAAAACGGTATTCAGCTAAATTCGGGTGAATTTTTAGAAGCAGACATCATCGTCTCCGCAACTGGACTTAACTTAGAGTTCTTTGGTGGCATTAACATCACTGTGGATGGAAAAGCATACGACCCAACGCAGCGAATGAGCTACAAAAGTGTCATGTTAGAACAACTACCTAACATTGGCTTTATCTTTGGCTATACCAATGCCTCTTGGACATTGAAGTCTGATCTCACTTCTGAATATCTGTGCCGTGTAATCAATCATATGGATAATACCGGTACCCGTCAGTGTACGCCCGCGAAGAATGACCCAAGCGTAGCGAAAGAGGACTTTTTGACTTTCAATCAGGCTACATAAAAAGGGGAATACACAGGTTCCCTCTCACCGGCAATAAACTCCCTTGGAAACTTTTCCAAATCTACCCGGCAGATCTTATGTGGCTACGCTACGGCAAAATAGAAGATAGCGCCATTCGTTTCACTAATCCCTCTGGAGCAGGTGCAAGCAGTATGCAGGCAATTCCAGTGTAAAGCCTTTATCAATGAACCTGTATTTAGGAGAGAGTAAATGCAAGAAATTATGGTAAAAAATAGAGATGTTGAGCTCTATACCAAAGTGCACGGCAACTCGAGCAAACCTATTTTAATGTTTTTACATGGCTATCCAGATTGCTCTAAAACCTGGGATATACAAGTAGAGGCGCTAAAAGATGATTACTGCATACTGTGTTTTGATATGCGTGGTGTAGGTCATTCAACGAAGTCAGATAATCGAGGCGCTTATCGTATGGATAAACTGCTCTCGGATATCGAAGCTATTATCAACACTGTTGCGGGTCAGGATGGCAAAGTACATTTGATCGGTCACGATTGGGGATCTGTAATTGGCTGGTCTTTTATCACTGAACAGCATTATGCGCGAAGGATACTTTCTTACACCAGCTTATCTGGCCCCCATTTAGGTTTGATGATGCATTTGGCACGCAAAGCTTTTTTCTCGGGCAACCTAACGAAAGTGAAAGATTTCTCTAGGCAGGTTGTACTTTCTTGGTACATTTATATGTTCAATCTCCCTGTGCTTCCCGAAGCAGTGCTAAAAGCATTCGGACTTCCTCTGTGGAAAAAACTACTACAAGAAAACGGCGTTAACCCAAGTTCCCCTTATCTAGATATTAGCCAAGAAGAGGTAAATGGCATTACCTTAAATCCTTTAGGGTTGTATCGGCAAAACCCTTGGAGCCCTCCGAAGGTACCAGCGCCTAATGGCATTAAAACCCCAGTACAATTAATTGTCGCCACTGAAGATAACTATATTTCGGACAAAATATTTTCAGATTATGATCGCTATGTCCCGTCTTTAACACGTCAGACTTTACATGCTAAGCACTGGGCCCACCACTCCCGCGCAGATGAGTTTAACCGCCTTGTTTCTCAGTTTGTTCAGAACATTGAGCAAGAAAATAATAGTCGAGCAGCGTAATGAAAAAATTAAATAACAAAGTGGTCTTAGTTACTGGTGGTGGTAGTGGAATCGGGCGAGAAACGGCGATTGAGTTTTCAGCCCAAGGTGCGCACATCATTCTATCCGATGTCAATGCGGTAGGCATGGAAGAATCAGGACGACTCATTCGCAAAGCTGGCGGCACCTTTGAGCAACATGTCGCTGATGTTGCTAGCCGTCGAGATATGGAAGCCTTAGCTAAAGAAGTGAAAAATAAGCATGGTGCATTGGATGTTCTCATCAATAACGCAGGCATTGGTTCTGCGGGGGCATTTTTGGAAACGACCTTAGACACTTGGGACAAAGTCATTGATATTAATGTTAAAGGTGTCGTGCATGGCTGTCATTACTTTCTACCGGACATGGTAGCAGCAGGTAAGGGCGGCAGCGTGGTGAACCTTGCTTCAATGGCTGCCTTTATCGCCCCCCCTGATATGTCGATTTACACAACGAGTAAATTCGCTGTACTCGGCTTTTCCGAATCCTTACGAAATGAATTGGCCAAACATCATATTCATGTGGCGACCATATGTCCCGGAGTGATTAATACTCCTATTGTGAAAAACACTGTGATGGAAGGTGCATCCGGGCAAGGTGAGCTACGTGAAAAAGCAATAGCGATGTACCAGCGTCGCAACTACCCACCACAGAAAGTAGCTCTCGCAGTTTTGAGTGCGGTATTGAAACAAAAGTCTGTGGTGCCAGTGTCACCTGAGGCTTGGCTGGGATACTACGCCAAGCGCTGGGCACCGAATTTGGTTGAACGTTTCGGGCGCCTTGAACTGCCCTTTAATTAATGCAAAGCGTAAAAAGCTTTCGTGATTGGAAATTTATTATGTTAAAAAATGCTAATATTGGTAATGGCCGCCATGCGATAAAAGGACGTGATGTTCAATTCGATTTCAGCGATACGAATCCTCATTGGCTTAAAGACGATCCATTTTCCTCACACTTTGTGAATAGTTTTCATTTAGTCTTGCCTCCTGGAGAGCGTTATTTCTGCCGCGTATTCGCGCAAGCGCTACCTCTAATCACCGATAACGAATTACGTGAGGACGTAAAGGGCTTTATTCACCAAGAGGCTATACATTCAAGACAGCACACAAGCGCGCAAATTTATTTGGAAAGTAACGGCTACAATTATGAACACTTTAATTCAAAGCTTGACTGGGTTTTAGAGCAGGTATTCGGCGATTCCCCGTTTGGAATGAATTACCTAAAAAATCGCTATACTAAAGATATCTGGCTGACATGCAGAGTCGGTTTTATTGCTACAATGGAGCACTTTACCGGATTCCTGGGTCAGTGGGGGTTGGATAATGAAAGTTGGGATAAAAACGGTGATGCAACTATCGTTGATCTATTTAAATGGCATCTAGCAGAAGAGGTTGAGCACCGTACGGTCGCTTTTGATTTATTTGAGCATCTGTGTACGACAAAGTTAGGTTTCTATGTTAGCCGCCAAGCGCAAATGGTAGTTGTGGCTCCTCTATTCATTCATTTTATTTTTGATGCTTTTCGTGTTCTTGTAAAACAGGACGAAGACAGATCTATGCAAAAGCTTGGAGCCAAACACATCCTTCATCTATTGGCTGAGTTAGAAAAGGTGGGAAAACGCACGCAGAACGTACCAACATTTAGCTTCTTTGTACGTGAGACTTTACGTTGGGTAAATCCTTTCTTTCATCCGTTACACGAAGGAGACACGCAACAAGCTTTGGATTATCTCGCCCAGTCACCAGCAGCGATAGCCGCAGCTGATTCATGCATGAAATAAACTCATCGCATGAGCTGAACGAGCGAGTTTCACGCATTGTTGTTTATGACATATGGAGACCCTAAAACGGATTGTAAACTCCAACGCTAAAGCTCAAGTGAAGCGGTCTAGAGGCAAGATACTTACCCTTGGCCCATTATTGGGTATCCAATAATCATGATATGGTTTGGGCCGACTGTATTACAGAGAAAACAAAACACATAGTCACCCAACCCGCCACCATTTTTGGCTGAAGAAGAATATAACACAGCTCGTTAGACTTCGCTTTAAAATGTATATTAAACGAAAGGAGTATTCATATGAAACAAGCTATTACCGAACTTAGCAAAATGCTTACCTCAATATCTAAGCTATATTCAGATATGGAATACAGCATCCTTAGTGTCGAAGATGAGAATTATACTGTTCTGATCAAACTGAACGAGGTAACGAAAAATCATGTTAACTCTATTCACGCGGCCTATCAATTTGCTGCCGCTGAGTCTATTGGCGGAGTAATCGGTTTTTTAAATCGACCCAGTATGGAGTACAATCCAGTCGTAAAATCGGTCAGCATTAATTATAAAAAGCCGGCCTTATCAGACATTACAGCATCGACCCGGTTCACTTCGCAAGATCGACAAAACATGCTCGACGATCTAAAAAATAATAACAGGCACAATTTCACATCAAACATCATTATTTCTAATGAAAACGGCGAGACGGTCGCAGAAGTGCATGCAGAGTATGTAATAGGTGTTTTTTAAGGTATTAACCTATATTGAATCCTGTCTTGAAAGGCGCGAATCTACGTCCCCTTCGCTCACGAAAGTTCAATGCATCGGAAGCCTGCTATCATTTAGTCAGACAGCTTCTGAGCAATGAGCGGTACTGGCTAGAAGCAATTTCTAAACTGCTTGTGAAGGCGGCTTTGGAGCACTCCAGACATAAAATCTATCAAAATAGGTCTTCATTGAAGACTGCAATAGGCCCGGAGGAGAAGCTGTTTCGATTTTTCCCAAGGTCAGCTCTATCAGCAATTTAATTGAATAATAGTGTCGAATCTCAGATCACGGAATGGCAGCAATGGTGCAGCAGCGGGAATGGTATCTTCTGAACAAGCAGCATTTCTAGAGTCAGCAACTGCATTTGGCCTGAAACTAAAACTCAAATTTTAAAGTACAGCTAAGCGGCTAAGTGCAGACTATTCATCTTTAATTTGCTTCCCTTTGCCAGAAGCATGGCGTTCACGATCTTCTACATCAATGTAACGCTCGGTTGTTTGGGCGCTTGCATGACCGGCATCGCCCCTTACATGTTCACGAGGACGAAGCTGAACGTCATCAGAAATTCCTGTGTGACGAAGCCAGTGTACGGTGGCAGAGCGTAGTTCTGTAGCGTCTTCTTCGAGGCCATCTTTGACCATGCGATCATAAGCTTTGTCGAAGCATCCTTGGATAATCTCGCGAACATAACGCGTGCTATGCTTTACTGGCTTGCTGTTCAAGCCCCAGAGCCGACATTAAGTAATCTGTTGAATAGTGAACCCTTCGCTACTCGAATGGGCAGGATCGTTTATATTGCCGCCATTTCAGGTGTTCGCTTTACCGGTGCTTTCTATCACGATAGCCGCCATTTGGGGTGTCGACGTAATCGGCTCTTTCTTCCACAATATAGTCATTCAGTCTTGTTTAGAACTATTCTTAGATGAGGGCATTGCGCCCTTTTAGGCAAGACATGCACCTGCTTAGTACGAACATTTCCACATAACATTC
>MAAL01000043.1 GCA_002163245.1 Gammaproteobacteria bacterium 42_54_T18
TGTAACCGGAAACTTGAGTGATCTTCGTATCGGTGGCGTCGCTAACGTAGAATCAGAAGATGTTGCGGGGCAATATACCGGCACTGCAACTTTCCGTATCGTGTATAACTAAGAAAAATTTTCATCGCCGACTCTCTCCTAATTAAAGGGGCCTGAAATTGCCCCCCTTTTTTTATCAATTAAGTCTTTTTGGCTTTTATTGTCTAAACTGAAAACAACTATGAATATTGCTATACTTGTATTGTTTAAATTTATACTTTATCTGCCATTATTACCTAATGGAAACTTGCCGTTTTTTTCCAAACATCTAGCCATCCCGCTGTTACTAACTTATCCTCCAATGTTTACACTTGACGCTACCACGATCACTGAAATTCAAGGACTTAGTTTTATAACTGGATTAGTAGGTTTCACTCAAGAATTGACCACCTCGCCCACCGATAATAAAGCTGCAACTTTTGAGGCCAGTGGTGACCCATGGGGCGTTGTCACTATTACTGTGATTGACTCAAGCATCACCCTATACACCCAAACCGGCTCAAAAGGTAAAAAGCGTCGAATAACCGTTAACAATTTTACCACTGGCGGCACACTAGATAACAGTGGGCACGCTGTTTTTGATCAAAATGGTTATTTGGATAACATAAGAGTTGGCGCAACTGCCAATATCGGAGCGGGCACTCAAGCCGGAGACTACAGCGGAAGCACTACCTTACGGCTTGTTTACCAATAAGCCTCCCCTTTATGCAATTTGGCTATTAATACTAGATTTAAAATAGCATTTATCCTGATTTATTAGTTTATATCTGGGGAAATAGCGTTGAGTAATTTGTGAGTCGGCTCTTATTTTAATTTCATCTAATAACTAAGTGGCAATTTCTAAACCTTTACCTTATTCTTTTTAAGTAACTTAATTGACACTTGAAAGCGACTTTATATTGACGAAACGCTGATACTATTGCTTGCACAAATTATGAGAATCAAAAATACAATTTTTAGAGTTAACCATAATGGACAAAGAAAAGGTTACCTATACCACCGCATCAAAAGTGATATTAACAGCATTTTATATTCTTGCACCTAGTTTAGTACTTGCAAATGAAGACACATTTCAAACTTCACTTACATTGCTCTCTCCAATAACCCTGACAATGCAAAACTCTTTGTCATTCCCTGCAGTCATAGCAGGTGAAAACAAAACCCTCATTACCCACCCTGCATCTAGCGACGCAGTTATTTTTTCGGCGACAGGTGAATCCAGTGCGCCTGTCACTGGCACAGTTGTTGAAAGCTTTGTTGTAATGAAGACAGGCTCCGGACTTGATGAATCGGAGAAAATCCAGGTAGATTCCTTCATAACAGGGGGGGAACTAAGTACTGATGGAACCGGTATTTTTGATACCAATGGAGAACTAAGCAACCTTCGAATAGGCGCTTCTGCTCATATTGAGGAAAACGATGTACCTGGTGACTACTCTAGCACCGCAACATTCCGTTTAACCTACAACTAAATCAATCCCTGATCCCTATTTTTAAGGTCGTCTAATTATATACCACGGGATTTTCAACCTCTATCTTTTTGTTTTATAGCGCCATTTTAACTTTTGTGTTTCAAAACCTTTAGTCTATTCTTATAGATAATCGTTGTGTTGTTTAGCTTTTAAAGCTATATCCGACTGGCCCGCAACTAATATCTACTCAGTATTAAGCAGTTAAGGATACTTCCTTATGTATTTCAGAAAAACAAAAACAACAGAACGATGTTTTCACTCTTTAATTATTTTATTAATGTGCTTTATTAACCAACCTTCCTTTGCAAAAAATTCATTTCTAGTTGCTCCAGGCCGTGTTGATTTTGATATTAGCAAACCAACTACACAATCTTTCATAATCACCAATAACGGTGATGGAAATATAAGGCTTTCTATAAAACCGATTTACATTCCAATTGATTCTAAATCACTCGCAGCCGGATCTCATATAAAACCTGAAACAGCTAAAAATGAAGATATAACCCAGTTTGTAAGAGTGGCTCCGAGAACGCTTTCCCTAAAGCCCGGGCAAAGAAGAGATATACGTATTTCCATAAGACCGCCGTCGTCTTTATCCGAAGGTGATTACCGAACACATCTTTTAGTGAGCATGCTCGAAACTGCGCAAGTTATAAAGGGAGGTGAAAGTGGCGCTGATTCTTTAGGAATGCAACTTAACATTAAGATGGAAACTGCTGTTGCGATCTATGGCCGTAAAGGTGAAAGAAATCCAGAGTTAACGGTATCATGCACACGAGACCAAGTAACAGAAAAACTTGTTCTAAATATTGTTAACTCAAGCCTATGGCGCTTCGATGGATTCATCCGTGCTTATAATCCAAATAACCCTGAGAAATCAATTTACGAAAATCGCCTTGTTAGCTTGAGAGAAAGCAAAAAATCACAAAACACTAATATCATACCATCGTCAAATGAAGATTTTTTAGTTCGCTGGTCTAATTTCGAAACAAACACAGAAGTTGGATCATCAACCTGCAAAATTAAGTGATGCCTCTTCTTTATGATTCAATGCAACGGGCTTACCCGCTGTTGCTATTTATTTTGTTACCAACATTTTTTACTATTGATCATGCCCTGGCTAATGAAAACGAAAGGGGGCTATCAATAGAAGAGTCCTTTCTCGAATTCAGATATAAAAAAAAAGGCGATTCGTTTTACCGAGTCATGATGGATACCAATGAGAAACCCTACCTAAATATTATCGAATTATTTGATACGTGGTTCGACATACCCATCGAATGCGATGCTGCGAGATTAATTTGTCAAGCAACCATGCAACCTAGTGGTAAAATATATTGGATAGATGGTCAACAAAAACAATTTGGTAGTTCTGACAAAAAAGAACCCACTCCTATCCCCCCCAACACCTTCATTCTAAAAGAAAATGATTTTTGGTTACGCTATGACTTATGGGGAGAGTGGATTCCTTTAAATCTAACGTGGTCTCTTGAACGCTATTCTTTGAATATCCAGCCCTATTTTTTATCAAAAGAGGACAAAAAAAATATCCGTGAAAAATCACGGTTAAGTCAAATGAACAAAAAAAGTAAACGAGATAAGCTAAATAAATTGATTGCAATCGCCCCTAGCGACCCATTTCGATCGGAATTTAGATATAGCCTATCTGGCACCAAAAGACAAGATAACCAATATGATGCTGATCTAAATTACGACATGGGCCTCGATTTTTGGGATGGGTACTTTCAACTATCTGGAAACATAACACAAGAAATTGAGAGTAATGATTACATTAACTTCTGGCGCTTCCAAAAGATAAACCAAGAAAATTACCACCTTTTTGAGCTTGGACATACACGTTTTGAATCAACACTTTTGGCTACCGCCATCGATGTAACTAATGGTATTCGTCTTGAAAAAAATGAAAGCGGGCAAAGTTCCGGGGTTTTTGAACTTAGATCAAGAACCAACCCGAACGCTGAAATAGATGTCATCATTAATGGTTTTCTCGATGAGGTTGTTATTGCCGATGCAGAAGGTAATTTTGAAATCGGACGGAAATTTGTATCCGGCGGAGACAGGGTAACCCTGAAATATTACTTTAATGACGGTTCAGAAGACAAAAAAACAATCGTAATTGCTCCTGACAAATCCCTGATACTGAAAAAAAACAAATGGGATATAAACTTATTAATTGGAAAAACAGAAATAGGTGATTTTAAATACATTGAGGGTAGGTATGGCTTACTAGAAAACTTTTCTATAGGCAATCATTTTTATCGAATACCTATAGAAAAAGATAAGGAAAACGAAAGTTTAATAACAGTTGATGTGGCTTGGCGTCCATTTCATAACATATCACTGCAGCTAGAGCTTTCAAATGGTGAGGAGGAAATAGACCATTCTCTACGGGTGGATATACACAGTCTGAACAATCAAACCATGCAATTTGAATCCCTTAATATCGACCCAACTAGCATTTTTTTTAAATCAAGTTTATTTAGCTACGAATTTACTCAATATAACCGCCTTAGCTACATTGTACGGTGGGCACCTTGGAGTTTTACCACGCGAGCGACACAAACTAAAAATGCGGACATGTTAGATCTCACTATCAATAGGCGTATTACTCGAGATCTAAATTTAGGTGTCGATTTGCATTATGAGGATACTCAAGATAACGAAAAGACTGATCTTAGCAGTATCACTAATTTAGATTACCAATGGAATGAATCAAATTCACTAGAAGTAACGCGAAGCCAGAAAGACACCTCTTCCGGATGGATCTTGCGTTATCGCCATGTTGGAAAGTCAATGAATCCGTGGAGCGAAAAAGAATACGCTTATCCGTGGCGGTTTTCCTTCAATGCTAGAATCTTAGATGGAGGAGAAAATAACTATAGCCTATCCCTTAATTGGAATAACAACCGCTACCTTACTACCTCACTAAAATTAGAAAACCACAGCTTTAGCGCAGGAATCACATTAAGGGATGGAGCATCTATCAATTACAACCATGAAAAATCTAAATGGCATTACCAACGTCAAGAATGGAACAATTTTTCCAGCGGAACACTAGAAGGATTTATAAAAACACCTCCGACAAAGGATGAAGCGGGAAAAACATTAGAAGGTATAACCATAAGGGCAGCCGGAAAAAAAGCAGTTACAGATAAAAATGGTTACTACCGATTATCAGGGGTACCACCCTATGATAGAATTTCCGTAAAAGTTGACGAGAATTCACTGGACGCTTCTTTCGGGACAGTTAAGGATGTTGATATCGTCCAATTCCGACCTGGAACTCGAATTCGACTAAATCCCAAATTAACGTGGACAGCTGGATTAGACGGCCTGCTCTATACGGACAAAATAATCCCCCCAGGTATTTCACTTGAAGTTAAACGGACGTCTGATCAAACAATTATGGCAACCGTACCCATTGAATCTGATGGTTTTTTTCTGGTGGAAGGGTTAACCCCAAACCACTATTCACTTAGAGTTATTGGCATTGAAAACCCACCGAAAATTAAGACAATTGAAATCCCCCCTGGTACAGATTGGGTATCAGAAATCCACATAGATTGGCGCTCCCAAGAATACTTGGATAAAACAAAAAAAGATGAAAAGTGAACAGTATATTTTCACAAAAAGCAAAAAGACATTTAATATCTCCTGTTAGCAATCAATGAAAGAAATCGCATAATGCAATTGCATTATGCGATTAATAGTTGCAATTGATTGGACATATATTGCAAATAGAGATTTTCGAATTTCATATTGCAAAGCCAAAAACATCCATTTATTACCCTCAATAGATAAACCTCTTAAAACCCTACAAATTGTTGTTTTTATTATATTTATAGACGCTTAAAACTAAAATCTAGAGTATTTAATGGGTGGCATACTGATTGCAGCATATAAAACATGAAAAGATACCCCTATATAAAATCTATTTAAACAGCATTTAATTCTGACTAAAAAGGTGCGCTAAAATGAGTAATAAATTAAGAATACTATGTGTAGATGATGACCTAGCCTACCGTCGATATTTAACATACCTGCTAGGAAAACGTTATTGCATTGTATTTGTTTCGAGCGGTAACGAATGTGTTGACGTTACGAAAAACGAGATTTTCGACTTGGTTTTTGTAGATTCTGCTCTTCCCGATATGGCTTCTGATGCTGTGTGTGAAATATTGAGAGACGACCCTTTCTATCAGGACACACCAATCATTATTCTATCTCACCAATACTCATTAAATGAAGTCAAACGATTAGATAGCTGTGGCGCAGATGATTACTTTAGTAAGATGTCATCGCCAAATGAACTGTCTGCTTTGTTAGATATAGCACTTGAAATGGCTGCATAAAATTCGCTATATGGCTAGTAACGAATCCATTATTGAACTCGCACCCTTACCATCGGCTAACATTTAAATCAATAAAGGTATACGTCAACATGAAAATAGAATGCACCTTACTGTCAGGAAATAAAGACTTAATAATCAGCATTATTGGCCGCTTCAATCATCATCAAATGATGGACTTCCAAGAAACCTATGCTGAAAAAATGGATGTAAACTATATTATCGATCTAAAATCTACGAAAAGCATAGATACCTCAGCCTTAGGGATGTTATTTTGTATGAGAAAAACTTTGGGTGATAACGCAAACATTACTATTGTGAATAGCAATCAAGATATAAAAAGGTTTTTTAAATTATCTCGATTCGACAAGAAATTCAATATTGAGTGAGGTGATATGAAAAATCTATTTTCAGCCCCCAAGAATTATTTGAAGACCACTGTTTTCTAAAACATTATTCGATCCTCCTTTTATGGGCAATGGTATACGATACATAATACTGCTGGTGACAAGGATGGATGCATAACTCACCACGCGGAAAGTTTTATGATACTCAAAATATTTATCGATACAATTGGGAGTTCAAAGAACAGGCAAAGAAGATATTTTCGTTAGTTATATTGCTAGGATCTATGCTGTAGATAAAACACCTAAAAATAACACGACATACTGAAATTGGCGAGCTTCCTATTGACAATAATCCAGTAGACAATTCTATTCGGCCTCTTTTAATAGCTGGCATCATGCCTACCCCCTAATTATCAGCATATTTTAATTTTTCGCACAACCCCACTCCTCCCCCTTTGGTAATGAGCTACACTGGAATATATTTTTCCGTACCTAACCAGAGAAACGGACATTCTGATCAGAGTATTCGTACGTACACTCACGGTATTTCTCATTTTTCATATTGGATGAAAAAGAAAATAATTCCATTGAGCTGTGCGAACAAGGCGAACATTGGGCGTTTTTTTGTTTAAGCATTGTAAGCGTCCGGCCAACACCCCTGCACTTAATTTGGCTTGATAGCCGATGGTTCAATATTCCATGGCATTAAGTGCTCAACATCACCGTCAGTTTTTGGTAA
>MAAL01000197.1 GCA_002163245.1 Gammaproteobacteria bacterium 42_54_T18
AATGGGGTTGTAGGGGTCGGAGGTTCAAATCCTCTCGCCCCGACCAGTTTTGATGGTCTCCACGGTTAGGTTCTACTAACCGTACAGAAACGGTACACAAACACCGCACATTAACTAAATTCTTAAAAACCTCCCTCTAAAATCGTTGTTGGCAAAGTCATTTGTATGTCTGTCCATTTTTTTTCGTGACCAGATTTATAGTGCTCCGTCATTTCTGTATCGGTGTGTGCCATTACCCCTTTCAGCTTTCTCATAGCTTTAGAAGCCTCTTTGCATAAATAATCACCAGCTATATTCTGGTCGAATTTTAAATTAACAATGTCGCCTCGTCTCATCGCTGTTAATAAGTTGATGTCCATTCCAATTTGTAAAAACTCAAGCCCAAGCTTCCAGTCTTGCTTCCGGGAAATTCAGGTGATGCTGGGTCATGGTGATCAGGCACGCGCCAGGCTAGCTAACTTTATTTGGTTTCTATGTGGCCATGTTAATTCTGACATAAAAATGCTGGAAAGCCTTGTAATTAATAGGTTACAATAAAAGCACATAGGGATTTTGTGTCAGGATTTAGGTGATTTATGTCTGTTTCAATGAAAGTGGCCACCAGGATTAACCGCATGAAGCGCGGAGCTCCCTTTTCGATCACGGGGTTTTATACCCTGGGGAGCCGCACATCTGTCCAAAAAGCGATTAGTCGTTTAGCTCAGGAAGGGGGCATTGAGCGTGTTTCTAAAGGTTATTATGTTCGGCCGAAACCTTTACCCAGCATGCCTTCAATAACAACGACGGCTAGTGCGGAGCAGGTTGCCAAGGTTTGGGCCAAAGAGCACGGCTATAAGTTGGCAAGCCAAGGGCAAGAGGCAGCTTATCGACTGGGATTGCAGACACAGGCACCAATGAAAACCGTTTTTTGGAGTACTGGTCCGTCCAGAGAGTTCAAAGTCGGAAATCAGGTTGTTGAAGTTCGCCACACCAGCAGTCAAAAGTTGCGTTGGGAAAAGGAGCCTGAAGGAGCCTTGCTGAGAGGGCTTTTAGTAACTCCACCCGAGGCAGTGGAGGTTTCGGGTTTGAAAAAAGCTATTCAGCGCCTTTCCCTGACTCCCGCAGAAGCCAGAACTGCAATAAAAAGGTTAATCGAGCTCCCTTTGCTCACAAGCTGGCAAAGTAAGCTGCAGCAACTGGAGCTTGTAGCTTAATGCATATACTGGAATTTTATCGAGATCCCCAAAAGAAAGAAGAGCTGAAACAGCTTTTAATACTAGCGGCCCAAAAACATCCAGATGGCCTGCCTGACTTCTTTTTGGAAAAAGATTTGTGGGTGACCGAAATTTTGAGGTTGTTATATGATGAGCATCTTTTTGGGGATTATTCGGTAGCATTTAAGGGCGGTACGGCGCTTAGTAAGTGTTGGAAGGTTATAGACAGATTTTCAGAGGATATAGATCTTTCGATTCATTGGGCAGATCTGGCTGAGGTTGATGATGAGGCTGCTGCATGGGACCAGTCAATAAAAAGTGGAAACCAACGGCAGAAGTTTCGTAAGAATCAAACTACTCGCCTGACAGAATGGTCTGGCGAACTTGTTGAAAAGTTGAATAAGCGTTTTGCTGAGTATGGCATTGAACAGTTGTGCGCTGAGCTTGAGCCTGATTCCGCTGGAGAGAAAATCAATATCCAGTTTCCGAAAGTGACTGATGGAGACAGCAATTACCACTTGGACTATGTCTTGCTTGAATTTGGTGGCCGGAATAGGGGGCAGCCAACTGTTGAGCATACGATTGAAAGTTACATGTCAGCTATACCAGAGCTTCAGGAATTAAAGTTTCCACAAGCCAAGGTTCAGGTTTATGACCCCTCGTACATCATGTGGGAAAAACTGACAGCATTGCATCAGTACTCAACCATGGAAAAAGAACCCAGTAAACACCGCCTTGCAAGGCATTGGTATGATGTTGACTGTATGTTGCAAAAAAGTGCTGTTGACCCACTTGCTAATGAACAAGCAATATTCGATGTAGTGGAGATGAAAAAGCAGCGCTGGGCGGAAAAGGGCGTTGATTATGAGGCAGCTTTAAGGGGTGAGTTAAAACTTGTGCCTAACGCAAGGCGTCTTAGCGAAATTGCTAAAGACCATGAGTCTTCAATTGAGGGGCGTATGTTTTTTGTTGATCGCCAGCCTGATGTTTTTGAGGAAATAGTTCGCCGTTTATCTTTGGCGCAAGATAGGATTAATAATGAAATTGTGATGGCTTTAAAGAATGATGGGGGCGTGTAACGATTATACTTCAAACGAAAATATTAAATATACTATATGGTTGTTAGGGGATTAACAGTCTTTATTGTTAGTGATTTGAATCTCTCCCGTTATCTCATAGGCACTTTCAATTTGGCTCAGCAGTGCATCAATATTAGATTTGCAAAGGTCTTCGTTATCGCGTATTTCAAAATACTGATCAATCTTCGAAAGATTGTTTAACTCGGTAACAGATTGGGTTTTCTGGCCCTAATAACGATGTTAGGGAAGCATTATGGCTCAGCTCTAGAAAACCATTAACACTTTGAGGGTTTTCTAATCCAGCCAATGATAATAGGGCATGATTGCTAGATAAAGATAAGTAGCCTGTAATTGAATGGATGTTCTCTAGTCCAGCTAAAGACGTTAGAGAGTTATTGTCTGCTAAAAGTCGTGCTTTTCTATATAGTTAACCCAATGATTTTGCACGTGATACAAAGCCCTAATCTCAAACTCATAGCCCGTTACGTCGTGTTCTTCATTTCTTAACTTCACTTGTCATTAATGTAATAAACAAAAACCTACTTATATATGAGCACCTTACCAATCCGTTGAATGGTAAGGTGCTCAAAGCTAGCGGGTTATAGCTTTGTGCCAGTATGTGTTGATGTTGTAGACCAACCATCAGCCCAACGAACTTCCGTAAATGACAGGCCATCGTCAGATAACGTAATTATCATTTCGAATAAAAGTAGTGGGGTATCAGATCCATTGTCATATAGCGCCTTCCCAGTGAAGATATTGCCTGTCATGGTACCCTCAATTAGGGTTGGGTGAGATGAATAAAACCCAGTAATGTTCCGTTCATTTTGAGTCAGATTAATCTGGTAACCGTATGATGTGTCCCAGCTGCCACTAAAATTCGCATATAGCTCGTTCCAGGATGTAACTGGTGCGATTACTGAGCCATTTTCACAGTTTGTTGAAAACCAAACATTAATATCCTCCACCGTCATTCCTGCCGCTAGATCTATCGCAATAGACGTCACCAAAGTACTGTCTGCGGAAGGTGATTCACCGCACTGTTCAAAGTATATATCGGACGCTTCATTTAGATAAGCTTCTTCAATAGCTGCTGGATCTACTGTAGGCACATAGAACGTATCTGTGCTTTGACCTTCTTCATAAGTGAATAGAGACTCTTCTTGTTGAAGTCTCCAATCCTCTTTAAAGACTGCAATATCCCAAGTTAGCCCTCCATTGCGAAGAGTTCTGTCATTATTCTTATCACCATCAAAATTACCCAAAAGCCCTTCTACATTGCCAGATAATGTGGAGGCGAGGTCGATATGTATGTCTAAATGAGATGATGAAACTAAAGCTTGGATTTGATTGCCTTCGGGGGTTGAAATCCATATACCGTTGTTTCTTAAAATGAAGGAGCCGCCAGCTAAAGTTAGCGTGTCTCCTTCATTTAATGTTTGATTTATACCGTTAATAAGTAATTCTTGACTAAGCCGCCTGAACTCAATGACATCCTCTCCTAGGCGCATTGCAACTGCTGCGTTGAATGAGCCGGAGACCATAATTTGTTGTCTTGTTTGTATCTCCAATCCAGCTACTGACTTTTCTCTAAGTAGTACGAACTCTCCACCGAGATGGTTTTCATAGCGAACATCATCCATTGTCATAATGTGGGGCTCTCCAAAGGAACGGAGATTAGAAGGGTTCTCTGGATCGGGGGAGCAACCGCCGCCACCACCACTGCCAGCACCATTAGGATCGATATTCGACGAATTACATACACCCAAAACCAATAGGGCATCAGTAAAACTGAATGCTGAACCTGCACAATGAGGAGAATAAAACACTTTGCAACCATTCACAGAACTGATGACTGTTTTTGCATAACTGATGACTTGAGGAGAACAAGGTGAGTCATTACCGCACTTTTCGGCTACTTTGTTGTAATCTTGTTTTTCAAGAAGCCTTTTTAATAATGTGGTTTCAGGAGACTCGCATAGGTCAAAGCTCTGACTGTGAGTTTCAGTGATAACCTGCAAAGCACACTCTCCAGTAAAGATGTTGAGAGTTGCAGTATCTATATACCCCCCTTCAGCAGAGTCTGCGCGAGTGTCAAGCAAAAATACTTTGCTGGTGTTAGGTGCGCCTTCATCATGAAGTTGTGCCATTAAAATACGGGAGCCCTCAGAAACAATTTCTGTTGGAATTGATATGTCTGACGTGTATCCATACTCTTTAGCTAAATCCAACAGTTGATCATGGGCTAGTGAGTTATACCTATCCTTTATAGCGTCATCGTAAGCCTTGTCGCTATATAATGCTGTAACATTGGTGGGGATCCCCGCCATATAATAGTCAAATTTTGATATTACTGTTTTACCGTTAAGCGTTGCTTTAAGAACGTTTAGCCCCCCCACAAGCTCATTAGCAGTCCCAGTTGCATTGGTTGCAGCAATTTCTAACGTATCGGTAATGTTTACCCCGTTTAGTTCAACAATAAGGTTTGAGGTGTCTTCGTCAGAATATTGGATATTAATACCTGATGATCCAACGTCTAATATTGAACCATCAAGAGGGCTATCTATTGATACAGAAGAACTGCCGCAAGCTGATAATATGGTCATAGTTGTTACAATTAGAAAAATATAACCAATTTTGTAACGGGTATAGCAATATAGATGGGAGAGCATGATCCAATTCCTTTTGTTGTTATTAGTTTGGATTATTTCGGCAGAATTATATGTTTTTTGAGAAATGCCTAGCCGTTCCGTAAAGCGGCTAAATAGTATTATATGGGTAATAAACAAACAAGAGAGGTATCCTCCTTGATTACTGTGAGATATGTCTCACAAATGAGTCCAAGACTGTAATCCAATTTGTGTGGCTGCCTATCATTAGTCTCATAAATTCTAATTAAGATATCGCTTTGGCCTGCTTTCAATACTGTGTTAGAAAGTATTTTTGGGGCATTTGATGGGCATAGATAGCAGGAAGAATTGTCATTTAAATTGACTTGAATTCATGCTGTTTATTCTGATATTAGAAAAATGTACAGTGAAGTAGGTAAGCCATAACTGTATCTGTAGCCAAAACTATCGAGTTAAAGGTTGGCGTTTATTCCTATCTTTCTTTATAAGGTGACCATATAATCCCAAATTCGTACTGCAAGAACATTTTTAGATAAGAGAAGGTTTAGGGTTTAAATAGCCATTTTGAGGAATCATTTAAAACACCCTGATATAGATATAAAACAACAACTTAGGTTTGTGTTTCATCTACAATGGGGTTGTAGGGGGCGGAGGTTCAAATCCTCTCGCCCCGACCAGTTTTGATATTCCAGCAAAGGGTTAGATTCAATGCCCTGTGATTGCTCACCGTTAGTATCTATTTTATTCAAAATCTCTTTCACGTTAAATTACTCAATGGATTAGATCGAGATATTCAGCAAACATTGTTGCATCAAATTCGAAGTTTGTGGGTTCTGAAAAGAAAGTATTTCTGAGGTTGTAATTCACAATGTAAAGTGTGCAATTTTTTGCACTATTTCTCTAAGTTTTATTCATTTTTTCGCCAAATCTTTTGCTTTAGCGCCGTCTCTATACAAGAACGTAGCAGAATTACGTGTTTTTTGGGTTGTATAGCGTGGTTATAGGGTAGGTATTGGCACCGATGGAATTGGTTCTCGAAATAACAAGCTCTGAACAGTTTTTGTTGGGTGAAAATGCATCAATGCAGTTTTTGCCCGTGGGAGGTGTGATTGGGCGTTCTCAGGGCTGTGATTGGGTTATTCCTGATCAAAGTCGCCACCTGTCTGGTCGCCATGCTCAAATTAGCGCAGAGGGCGAAGACTTCTATATAACCGATCTTAGTACTAATGGTGTTTTTCTTAATGGTGCAGCGAACCCATTGGATAGAAATAAACCCCATAAATTACGGTCAGAAGACACGTTAATGATGGGTGATATCCAGTTTAAAGCGGTTATTCATCTTGATGCTACACGCAATGGGTTTACCCCCACAAGTTTTGCTCCGACAGGTAATGTTAGTGGTGTGGTGCCAGGAGGTCTGTTGCAAAGTGCTGAGACGCAGGATAAGAGTTCGCCGATCCTAGATCCATTGGAAATGCTGCGACAGAAAATGCCAAATGCGTTAAACGATGTACCGAAGCAGTCAGCATCAAATAACGACAAAAACCAACTTGACCAATGGCATGGGGACTCGGTGTCTATGCCCGATGGGTTATCGGCAATACAGGAAACCTTTGATGCGCCAGTGATGCATTCAGAGCGTTTACCTGAAGATTGGTTATCTATTGATTTGGGTGAGACTGCCTCACCACAAAAAGCACCTCAAGCATCCCAGGCATTTTCTCAGTTCCCTTCACCGAGGCCAGGAAATCGCGAAGCTTCTTCAGCCGTACGCTCTCAGCCTGATGTTGACCCATTTAAAACACCAATAGAAATTACGCCATCAGCAACGGTGTCAGTGATGGATTCCTATCAAGTGGGTTCGCATGATATTACTCCCCAAGCATTGCTACAACCCAACGAGCATTTGGCCGCATTCAGTCGAGGTTTGGGTATTTCTCAAGAGGCTTTGGCATCCGTTGATACCGTCGCTTTAATGGAGCAGGCGGGGGAGGCGTTAAAGGAAACGTTTGCAGGAATGGTACATGTGATGAAAGGCCGGGCGAGCCTTAAAAATGAATTTCGAATGGACATGACGTTAGTGCAGGTAGAGAAGAATAACCCATTAAAATTTGCTGCTGATGAGAAGCAGGTGTTACAGCATTTTTTGAAAACAGATAGAGATAGCTTTTTAACGGTTCCGGCAGCCCTGCGGGAAAGTTTCAGTGATATCCAAGAGCATCAAATCGGAGTGATGGCCGCAGTGCAGGCTTCGTTAACTCAATTGTTAGGAAAATTAGACCCTGAACGATTAGAGGAACGCTTTGATCGAGGGCAAACCAAAGGGTTTTCGATGGTTGGAAAGCGCGCACGGTATTGGGATGCTTACAAAGAATATCATGCTGATATTCAGCAGGAAGAATCAACATTTTCATCTGTTTTTGGCGATACATTTGCAACGACCTATAAAGACCAAGTTGACCGATTAAAAGCAGCAAAAAGTTTGAAGGAGAAAGAGCAATGTTGAAGTTGGGACAAAAATGTAGAATGCGTAACATTTTACAGAGTGTTTTTCTGTTGTGGTTGATGGTTGCGTTACCTGGCTGTCAGTTTTTGATGTCAGATTTAACCAAGGTTGATCTTAGGCTTGTTGCCGGGGGGGACCTTAATCCTGATGATTCTGGTAGGCCATCACCGCTAGTTGTTCGGTTGTTAGAGCTAAAAAATGTTGCTGGTTTTGAAAATTCGGAATTCTTTTCTTTATACCGTCATGAAGGGGAAACGCTGGGGGCGGATTTGATTTCTAGCGAAGAGATTGAATTAAAACCTGGAGATGTACAGGACATAAAATTTGCATTAAAACCAGAGTCAAAATATATCGCTATTTTGGCGGCCTACCGACAGTTAGATAAGAGTGCCTGGCGTATGGTTTTACCTGTGCAACTAAAATCTAAAAATAATATGACGGTACTGTTTGGTCGGCAGGGTGTTGCTATGGCCAGTGGCCGTTAAGGGCATGCTAAGGCCCTCGGTTTAGGGAAAGGCGTAATAAATTCCAATATTTAAGGAAGTGAGAATAAAATGGCGTTCCAAGATAAAGTTATTTGGACGGAAGGTATGTTTCTTCGTCCTCAGCATATGCAGCAACATGACAGGCATATTGATGCGCAATTTCGAGAGCGAAATCGTGTGTTGCAGCGTTATGGTTGGGGGGTGAAAAGTTTAAAAATTGACGAACAGCAGTTGTCACAAGGAACATTCTCAATTACAAAGTGCTCTGGAGTTTTATCGGATGGAACGTTATTTCATGTTGGTAGCGCTTTTGGGTTACCGTTGACTCTCGATTTAAATGAAAGTATTCAGGATCAAAAGATAGTGTTAGCACTGCCAATTATTTTACCGGGTAGTGATGAAGCGGAGTTGGGGGATGATAAAGAGTCTCTGACGCGCTATTTGAAAAAAGAAGTAGAAGTTAAAGATTGTAACCTTGGCCATGGAAAATTAGCGCGCATTAATACGGGAAGTTTACGTTTTAAGTTGTTGCTAGAAAGTGAAGCAACGGGTGATTATAGTCGGGTAGCAGTCGCTAAGGTACAAGAAGTAAGTGGTGATTCAGATATTATTCTTGATAATACCTTTATTGCTCCCTGTATTGATATTCGTGCTGCAGAACCTATTACTCAAGCATTAAATGAAGTAACTGGGTTATTGAATCATCGGGCTGATGCATTAACGTCGAGGTTAACAAAAAAGACACGAACAGGTACGTCAGAAATTGCGGACTTTCTATTGTTACAAATGGTGAATCGTTACTCTGCGATATTTGATCATTGGAAAAATGCTGAGAATGTACATCCCGAACCAGTGTTTTTAGATCTAGTGTCCATGGCTAGTGAGATTGCTACCTTTACCCGAAAAGATAAACGTCTTACAGACATTCCGAAATACAAACACGAAGATTTACAGATAAGTTATGCATTGCTTATGGGCGAGCTACGTCAATCACTTAGCATGGTGTTTGAGCAAACTGCGATTCCAATTGATCTTCAAGAGCGAAATTACGGGGTAAGGGTTGCCCCTATTCAGGATCGACGATTGTTAGATGATGCAAGTTTTATATTGGCTATCAAGGCGGATTGGTCAAAGGATATGATTGTGTCCCGTGTGCCTTCTGCTGTTAAGGCAGGCGGGGTAGAACAACTACGAGAATTAGTGAACCTGCAATTACCGGGTATTCGCCTTATACCAATGCCGATGGCGCCACGCCAAATACCCTATAACTCTGGATTTACCTATTTTCAGATGGAAAAAAGTACCGAAAACTGGAGCCATTTGCGTAATTCTGGCGGTTTTGCGTT
The DNA here is from genome assembly GCA_002163245.1 of Gammaproteobacteria bacterium 42_54_T18. Lineage (GTDB taxonomy): Bacteria > Pseudomonadota > Gammaproteobacteria > Pseudomonadales > Ketobacteraceae > 42-54-T18. The sequence continues at coordinate 9,240 of MAAL01000197.1, forward strand.
CCATTTCTCAGGGGATATTCCCGGTTTGGAATTAGAATTTTGGGCGGTGAAGGAGTAACAGGTAATGTCCAATGACGATAAAACCATTATTACTTTTCGGCGTGATGGGCCTTCATCCAAAGGAGGTGCAGTTCCGGGAGGTGGTTTTCAACGCCCCATGCCGGGAGGCCGTGGGGTAAAACCCGAACCTCAACCAATACAGTCAGCATTACAGCAACCAGCACCTATTCAGCCAATTATGGGAGTGCCCCCTGTAACATCGACATTGAAACCTACAGCTGCGATAACACCAGCGTCGGCTGTGCCCTCTTCGTCTATACAAGGGGTTTCTCCGCCTTCGCCTGGCCAGGGTAGGGTGTCTTCGGTATTTATTAACCCATTGGTTCACTGTGCAAATGATGTCATTGATCGTATGGCGTCGTTGCAATGTTCATCCCTTGGAAATAACGCGCTTAATGGAGGCGATGATGCTGTTCGTGACCCATCGTTATTTCGAGACGAGACTGTTCGACAAATTCGAGATTTTGAATGGCGCTGTGGTCAGCAGGGTATTGATGAAGAAAGTATTTTATATGGCCGTTATATTATTTGTACGGTATTGGATGAATTTGCCACAAAGACACCTTGGGGAGGGAATGGTGTTTGGAGCAGCCAAAGTTTACTAAGCCAATTTCATGATGAGACCGGAGGTGGAGAAAAGTTCTTCCAGATACTTGAGCACCTACAAACTCAACCTGCAACATATTTGCCAGTACTTGAATTAATGTATATCTCGATGAGCTTGGGGTTCGAAGGAAAGTATTCCCTGGAAAATCGGGGTAATGTTGAAATTGAAAACTTGCGAGATAATCTGTTTCACCTGATGCGGTTACAGCGAGGTGAAGCTGAGCGAGATTTGTCACCTCATTGGCAAGGCATTTCCGAAAAACGTTATACCTTGATGAAACATATTCCTGTTTGGGTGTTTTCTGCGTTAGCAGGTGTTGTTCTGTTGATGCTTTATTCAGGTTTTTCTTATCAATTAATCACATCAAAAGATCAGGTGTTGGCTGCGTTGCAGGCTCCTGTTGCAGAATATCTACCCGTTGACCTGCCTGTAGAAGATGCTTTAGAAAGTACAGCATCAGACGAGAATAAGAAACCTGATAACAATCTATCAAACCAAGAGCCAGAGTAATGAAATCAAGATTTAGCTTTTTAAAGGAAAAATGGTTTATTGGATTGATGGGAGTTATTGCACTTTCTATCCTTGTTTGGTTTGTTGGGCCACTGATAGCTATTGCTGACGTCAAAATATTGGAAAGTGACGTTATTCGGTTATTGATAATAATGGTTATGTTGTTGCTTTGGGGCTTAAATAACTTACGTATCAGTCGGGCGGCAAAGAAAAGCAATGATAACTTGGAGAAGGAACTTCAAGAAAGCCAATCTGTACCATCTATTGGAGGTGGACAGAATGGCAATCAGCCAGGGGGTGAGGCAGAAATTATTGCATCGCGCTTTACCGAAGCGTTAAGTGTATTGCGTAAAAGCCGCTCGGGTAAGGGAGAGGGGAAACCTCGCGGGAAAAACTACCTGTATGAATTGCCATGGTACATCCTAATCGGTCCACCAGGATCAGGTAAGACAACGGCATTGGTTAACTCTGGTTTAGAATTTCCGCTTGAAAATACGTTTGGTAAGGAATCACTAAAAGGCATTGGCGGAACACGTCATTGCGACTGGTGGTTCACCGATCAAGCTGTCATCATTGATACAGCTGGCCGTTATACAACGCAGGATAGTCATGCTCAGATTGATGCAAGTGCATGGAAGAATTTTATTGAGTTGTTAAAGAAACACAGAAAGCGCCGTCCGATTAATGGCGTAATTGTTGCCATTAGTTTACAAGAAATTGTGTCTCAAACAGAAGCTGAACTCGCCGCCAATGTGAGGGCTGTTCGTACGCGTTTGCAAGAATTGACAGATCAGTTAGGTATTAACTTCCCTGTTTATTTGAATTTCACAAAGTGTGATTTGATAGAAGGTTTCTCTTCGTACTTTGATTCGCTTGGTAAGGAAGAGCGGGCCCAGGTATGGGGTATGACCTTTCCTGATGAAGGCAATGAGGCTTATGAACAGCAATTTAATCTTGAATTTGATCAGCTTATTTTACGGTTACATGAAAATCTAAATAATAAATTACATTTTGAACGTGATATCCAACGTCGCGCAGATATTCTGGCATTTCCACGATCGTTAGAATCGTGTAAGCAGGCATTACAGAAATTTGTCGGCAATACGTTTTCCGAATCTCGATTTCATGATCAGTATTTATTACGTGGTGTGTATTTTACAAGCGGAACGCAAAATACCAATGCACTTGGTCGGGTGATGAGCCAATTTGCCAACAGTATTGGTGTAGGGCAAGAAGCCTTGTTAACCAAACAGCAGCAAGGTCGAAGTTATTTTATTCGTAATCTGATGCAGCAGGTGATTTTTCCTGAGTCTCAGATGGTGGGTACAAATCGTAATCATGAGCGAAAAATGCGCTGGTTACAAAATGGAGGTATCGTTTTTGCCATTGTTAGCATCATAACTGGAGCGCTTCTATGGTCAACGAGCTTTGGGAAAAATGATTTACGTTTGCGCGACGCTGAAGAACTCGTCGAGGTTTATGAGCAAGAATTAGAGATATTACCGGTTGATGTATTACCGGAGGGGTTATTACCAACATTGGCTGCGGTAGAGCAACTTGGCGAGGTTTATCCGGAAGGCGAGAAGGATTGGTTGTTAGGGTTAGGTCTGTTTCAGGGGGATGAGCTAAATGACCAAGCTGATGTTAATTACGATGCGCATATTCAATATCAATTTTCTCAATCGCTAAAAACACAGTTGGAATTACAGCTGGATCAAGAACGGAATAATCCAGATTTTTTGTTTCAAGCATTAAAAGGTTATTTGATGCTGTCCAACGAGCTGCGATTTGACAGAGGTTTTATAGAAACCTGGCTTACTATTGATTGGAATAATCGTTATCACACGCAACCAGAAACCCGAGATGAGCTTAAGCGACATCTTTCTTATTGGTTAGATCAAGCCTATCAAGCGCAGGAACTTGATGAAAAATTGGTAGAAAGTTCGCGAAAAATACTCCGCCGGATCCCGCTACATGAACAAGTGTATGCGTCTATCAAACTTGAAGCCAAAGAGAAATATATTGATAATTATCGTTTTGATACTGATCTTGGTGGAAGTATCGAGCAGGTGTTTCAACGTGCAGATTATGAAATACCCAGGTTGTATACCTTTGATGGTTACGACTCGGTCTACAAACCTGCAAGAGAAGAATTTATTGAATCTTTAAGTGAGGATAACTGGGTAGTAGGAACACGTTCTGGTGAATTGACGGACTTAGATCTGGCAACAGTACAAGCGAAGCTAGAGAAGCAATATTTGGAAGATTATATTCACCACTGGAGTGCTGCAATTAATCAGTTACGGTTGGTACCTCTTGGGTCGATGGACAATAATCTTGAAGTAATGAATGCATTGTTGTCTGGCCAGTCTCCTTTACGTGAAGTGTTGGATGCAATTAGTACGAATACACAGCTTAGTGCGAACATGATTAACCCTGATGAGATAAAAGAACAGGCACAAAACGCTACCATAGTAGCTCGAATGGCTGCACCTCGATTAGCTAAATTTACCCGGTTAGCGAATATGGCCGCACGTAAAAAACTTGCGAATTTACCAGATAACCCAGCGAGTCTTGTTGATAAGCAGTTTCGACCCTTGCATAAGATGGTGGAAGTTACACGTAGTCGTCCAACGCAGTTGGATCAGCTCACGGAGTCGTTAGTGGGGTTGCAAATTTACCTTGAGGGCATTGCCGCAAGTGGCTCTATGCCGGAAAATGCGTTTGAGGCGGCAACAATACGCATGAAACAGACAACCAATGACCCGTTGGGCCGAATGGCAATAGAGTCACGCAAACTGCCGCAGCCTGTAAAGCGTTGGGTGACATCGTTATTGGACCAGTCATGGCAATTGGTGTTAGTGCAGGCGAAACAGCTAATTGTTAATGAATATCGGTTAAGTGTTAAACCATTTTATGATGCAAGCTTGAAATCACGATACCCTTTGTCAAAACGGGCAGATGCAGAAGTTACGTTGGATGATTTTGGCGAGTTCTTTAAAACAGGGGGGATAGAACAGAGCTTTTTTGATGAATATCTTGCAGCCTTCATAGATAGAAAACATAGACCCTGGCGTTTAAAGCGGGTTGGAAATAGAACGATTGGATTAAGTAAAAGATCACTCGCTCAATTTGAACAAGCGGCAGAAATTCGTCGAATATTCTTCACCTCTGGTGATGAGCCCTCTGTGCAGTTTTCATTACGACCATTGTATCTTGATGCCAATGTTAGTCGTTTTGAATTAGATATGTTGGGTGAGAGAATGCAATATCGTCATGGTCCAAGTCAGAAAACGAAGGTGAGTTGGCCGGCGGATCAATTGGTATCAGATATTCATTTTGAATTTGAAGATTATTATGGAGCGAGAACTGGCGCTAAATCTGATGGTGTGTGGTCGCTGTTTCGGTTCATCGACAAACATCCGTTAAAACGCTCCGCTTATAGCGATAGTTATAAATTAACCATGACGAAAGATGGTAAAAAGGCCGTTTATGAGGTTTCTGCTATGAGCGCAGTAAACCCATTTGCTAAAGATTATCTAGGGGCGTACCAGTTGCCCAGTAAGCTTTAAGGGAGGGAGTGCGATATGGATTTATCGTATGCTTCGGTAACCCATCCGGGTAACGTTAGAAAGGTAAATGAAGATTCTGTACTTCAGTCGACTCAAAACCTATGGGCGGTGGCTGATGGTATGGGTGGTTATGCTGCTGGGGATGTTGCTAGTCGGTTAGTTATCGAATCTCTAACAAAGGTAAATGGGGACGAGCTGGGAAGTGTTGATTTGATTGAATATATCGAAGAAGCATTGCAACAGGTGAATCAAAAACTTGCTTTTGAGATGACGGTAGGTATCGGTAACGAGATAATGGGCAGTACTGTTGTTGTTGCAGCATGTCATGACCATCAATGTACGTGTTTATGGGCCGGTGATAGCCGTTTATATGTGCAGCGACAAGGAGAGTTGTATCAAATCAGTAAAGATCATTCTGTTGTTCAAGATATGATTGACGATGGTGTGTTATCAGCCGATCAAGCAGAAAATCATCCGCAAAGTCATGTTATTACGCGTGCGATAGGAGTCCATGATGAGCTTGATTTATCAAGAGTAACCTTCGATTTACAGCCCGACGATGTATTGATGTTGTGCTCTGATGGTTTATATAATGAAGTTGATGCAGCTACAATTCGTAATTTACTTTCGGATAGATCATTGGATTGTGAGCTTAAAGCGCAAGCATTGTTGGGTGCTGCACTTGATACCGATGCGAGGGATAATATAAGCGTTAGTGTTATCCAGGTCCCTGCATGACAGATACGGTAGGTGAAGAAAAAACTATTGCGGTTACACGCATTCGAAGAAATAAATCGAATAATAGTGAAGAGCGAACGGTTGTTGAAAAGGCGCCAGTAGAAAAAACGCTAGTAGATAAAACGTTAGTAGATAAAACCGTTGTTAATAATGTGAGAGCGGGAAGAGGCTCTGAATCAGGCCATTTATCTGAAGTCGAATCAACGCCACTCATTGAAATCGGTGTGGGTTGTACACTGAAAGAACGGTTTTATTTGGACTCAATACTCGGTGTTGGAGGTATGGGGACGGTTTACAAAGCTAAAGATCTTCGCCAAGAAGAGGTTGGCGAGAAAAACCCATGGCTGGCCATTAAGATATTAAACAGCAATATTAGCCAACATGCGTTCTCTTGGGGTGCTTTGCAGCGGGAATGCAAGAAAACGCAACAATTGTCACACCCGCATATTGTGAGTGTTTTTGATTTTGATCGTGATGGCGATACACTTTTTATGTCCATGGAATTTTTGGATGGGGTATCGCTCGATGAAATTATTAATAAATCATCATTTTCTGGCTGGCCGCTAGATAAGGTAGAAAAATTAGTCGAACAAGTGGGCGGTGCTTTATCCTATGCACATTCTAAAGGTATTATTCATTCTGACCTTAAACCTAGTAATATTTTCATGACCCGCGAGGGTGATTTTAAGGTCTATGATTTTGGTATTGCTCGTGCTGTGCATGATGTTTCTTCGGGCGATCATAAACAGCGTGAAGAGCCGTTAGTTGCCTTAACGCCAGCTTATGCCAGTGTTGGAATGTTATTGGAAGAAAAAGCAAAGCCTGCAGATGATTTGTATGCGTTTGGTTGCGTAGTGTATATGGCCACAACATCAGAGCATCCTTACGGTCGAGAAACCGCTCTTGTTGCTCGTGATAATAAACTATTGCTGGTTAAACCTAAGGGATTGCCAAAGCATAAGTCTTCAGCCTTGTGTGATGTGCTTAATGTTGAGATCCCTAAAGTTAGCGACGTTAATAAATTTAAAATAACGTTTAACCAGCAACCTAAAAAAAATCAACTAAAGCCCGTGTTTAGTGGTGTTTTAGTGATTGTTTTTCTGGGTCTTATGGGCGTCTATTTTAGTGGCTATAAAGAACGTGAAATTCTAAGAAAGATACAATCTGTTGATGTTGATGTGGTTGCGCAGGGTGTTATCGATGTCGAAAAGATGGATGCTGAAAATAGGTTTCGTTTTCTGGATCGAAATAGAGGCGATCTTATTGACCTGTATCAAATAAAAATACAGGCGTTGATGGTGGAAGATGCTTACTTTACTGCGACAAAAATAATGATAAAAGCGCGTGAATTCTATTCTGATTCAATGAGCCTTTCATCGTTACAAAGCGAACTTGACGTTGCACAACTGCGACATTATCAACGGTTAAAAGAGAAAGGCGAACTACTGCTGAATAAAGATGTAGAGAGAGGAGCGGTAGAAGAGCTTCGGACTGAGTTGCCCGACCTCGTGGATGCGTTGGGCCAGGTTCAGGGAGGGCAGGCATTGCTTTCTCAATGGAAATTGGATCAATGGTTGGCACAACATATTAACGAAGCTCTATATCTAGGGCGTACCAGGCAAGCAGAGAAGATGTTGAAGCTGGCGGAAGGCATGTATCCAAAGGATGAACGTTTTTCTAAGATTAATACATCAATTTCATTAATGCACCCATCGACAAAAGAAAACCAAGAAGAAATAAATAGCAATCATGCTAAGGCTAGTGGGTCATCGGAGGGATTGACTCGGCTAATAAGTGCTTATCAAAGTGTTACTCAGGATGGCCTATTAGATAAACCTGAACAGATAAAACAATTCCTTGTTCAACTTAAAAAAGATAATTCTGAATGGGGGAGGGTGTTATCTATATCTATTCGTGAATTTATTAGTAAAGGTTACCAATCGTTTAGGCGGAATTCTAGCAAGCAAGGGCAGAAGGTCGCAAAACGTTATCAGCAACTGGCTAATCAGCTATATCCAGGCGAAATAGAATTCAGTGTCAAAAAACGAAAGTTTGACCCTTGTAAAGTAGGGTGGGCAGGGAAAGGGCGATCCGTTCGTTATCAATGCCATGATTCGTTGTCACGAAATTTGGCTGCCCCGTCTCTGGTTGTTATACCTGGTACTAAAAATATTCGACGATTCGCTATAATGTCCAAGGAGCTGAGTGTTGCATATTATAATGATTACTGTCGATTATACCGGCGTTGTAACGTCCAGGGCGGTGATACTTCGTTACCGGTTTCGAGTATCAGTTTAAAAGATGCCAAACGTTATGCGCGTTGGTTGAGTCAGATGGCGGGGTTTAACTATCGGCTTCCAACCGTAAAAGAATGGCAGCATGCAGTTGGTGCCAATCAGACGCAACAAATAAACGATCATAATTGTCTATTAACTCAGGGTACTAAAGTTATTCGTGGTAATAACGTTCGACCTATTAACCAGGGCACTGCAAATATTTGGGGTGTTAAGAATGGATTGGGAAATGTGCAAGAGTGGGTGTTGTCAGGAGGAGCCGCTCTAATGGTAGGAGGTAATGCAGCGACGCCCTTAACGTATTGCAATATAAACTACACGCTTGCTTCGAGCGATAATAATAATCTAACAGGTTTGCGTTTAGTTCGAGAGTTGTAGGTACAGTCCTAACTGGCATTCCCCCCCCCCCCTAATATTTGATATCAATAAACTATATTTTTAGACCTTGGCGCATTATGCGCAATTAACGGCGCATATCACCCGTATAAAATATGCCACATTAAACTGATGTAGTATGGTTGAGCCTGAAAATGAGAGGTGTTTAACAGCTATTTTTGTAGAAGATTGTAGAAAAATCTATAAAAACCAAGTCAAGATAAGTAAGAGTGGGATGTTGCGCATTGGGTATCAATAGTTGAGCAAAAAACTGCGCATATGTTGCTGTAAAAGTGCTGTGATGAATATGTTTTGTTGGTAGATCAGATGTTTTTTAACTGCATTGTTATGCAGCCTACGCATTGTCTGATGTGTAGTGTTTTTTTAAAACTTGGCACGCGCCCTGCAATAGGTAAAGTGTTCTTGTAAATTGCTAGCTTGAATGAGTTTGCTGCAAGGGCCAATAGGATTAAGCGCATTTCGCCAGGAAGGCGGATCTGCCCTTTTTAAAAAATAGTAAAGGAATTAACTGAGGATTTTTTAGTATGCCAACTCCAGCGTATATGACCATTAATGGTGAGAAGCAAGGCCTAATCACAGCAGGAACTTTCACTGAGCCTTCTGTAGGTAACATTTTCCAAGAAGGTCATGAAGACGAAATCTTGGTTGAAGCGTTTAAGCACGATATCGTACTTCCTCGTGATCCACAAAGTGGTCAGCCTACTGGTCAGCGTGTTCACCAGCCTATCGTTATCACTAAAGTTTTTGATAAAGCTTCTCCACTACTTTTCTCTTCATTGACTTCTGGTGAGCGTTTGCCTGAGTGTGAAATCAAGTGGTACCGTACTTCTGCTACAGGTCTACAGGAGCATTACTACACAATTAACATCGAAGACGCTATTATCGTAGACATCAAGTCTTACATGCATAACTGTCAAGATCCAGGTCTTGCACACTTCACTCACCTTGAAGATGTGTCTTTCACATACCGTAAAATCACATGGACTCATGAAGTATCTGGTACTTCTGGACATGATGATTGGCGTGTACTTAAAGCTTAGTATTGTTAAGCTTTATAAAAGAAGGTCGCGAAAGCGGCCTTTTTTTATAGCGGTATAAAATTAATAACGTGGTTTTGGTATCAAAACGATATGACCACGGGCAAATCTTCAGCCCAAGTAGTAATTGCTGTCTCACCCATTGACTCCATCTCTTGTGAAATAAAATCGATAAAAACACGGCTCTTTGTTGGCAGAAGGTTCTTTTCTGAGTATGTAATAAAAACGCCAGCACCTTCGGGGCGATAAATTGGTAGTAAAGAAATTAAATCACCTCGGTTAATCCATGGTTTAGCGATAAAGTGAGGTACTTGTGTTAATCCTAAGTGATCGTTGCATAAATGTGCCAACGCTTCTCCGTCATCTAGGACTATGCCTTTGTTGGGAGAGAATTTATGGACTCCCCCTTTGTACGGTATTGAGATTGGCATAACTCGCCCTGTTTGTTTAAAACGAAACTGAATCCAGGGTTGTTGCTCTAAATGCTCGATTGATATCTCATCAGTATCACTTGTTTCCCGCATTTTTTCGATGTATTGGGGAGAGGCACAAATCAAAAAATCCATAGGGCTTAACTTTCGGGTAAAGTGATTTTTATCTTCAAGCGTACCGGTACGAATACTGAGATCATAACCACCGTTAACAAGATCAACGTAACTATCATCAAAAGATAGATGGATGTCGATTTCTGGATAAATTGTCTGAAATTTTGATATCAATGGAAGAATGTATATTCGTCCGTAAGAAACCGGAAGGTTGAGTTTTAGCAGACCGCACGGTTGTTGTGTTTGGTTCTTTAATATCTCTTCACATGACTGTAAATCTTCTATGATTTTTGAGGTGGTAGAAAAGTAGGAATTCCCTTCTTCAGATAAGGATAGTTTTCGGGTTGAGCGGTGAAATAGTTGGCATTGTAAATCGGTTTCAAGACGGTTTATAGCTTTGCTTATGGACGAGGGGGACATGGAAAGGTGATTGGCGGCATTGGCAAAACTGCCCACTTTTACCACCGTACAAAAAATATGAATAAGGTGTAATTTGTCCATTAACTAATCTGAAGTCCCATTAATGAAAGAGTTTCACGTATCTAGTGAGCGTAGAGTGATGGTTTCGTATGGTGTCATGCCCTAGTATTTCTTGCCAGTGAATCATTATTTTTAAAATACACATAACCTAAAGCGTGGAGAATAGACATGACACTAAAAAATAGACTGATGGTGAGATATTGGCTTTTACTTATTCTGATGTTTGGAGCATCGACTGCGGTATCAGAAACAAAAACAATTGGGATTGTGGTTTTTGATGGCGTGTTAACGTCCGATATAACTGCACCGATTGAAGTCTTTGGGGAGGCAAGTCATCAATCGTGGTTTTCTGATTATCGAGTTATTACTATTTCTGCGTCTGATTCCACTCTTATTAAGACCGAGCACGGAATTAGTATCAATGCAGATACTACTATATTGAAGAACCCCAAAGTGGATGTGTTATTGCTACCAAGTGCCTATAACATGAAGCCAATATTGAAAAACAAGCGACTGATAGAGTTTATTACAAAAAATGCAAAAACAGTGGATTGGATAGCGAGTAATTGCTCAGGGGCATTTTTACTGGGGAAGGCTGGTTTACTTGGTGGGAAAAAAGCCACTACGTGGGCGGGAGGTGAGGGTGATTTAGAAAAAGCATTCCCAGAAATAAAGGTCCAATGGAATAAAAATGTCGTTGTGGATGGCAATATAATAACGTCAAATGGCAGCTTGGTGAGTTACGAAGCTGCATTCGTATTGTTAAGTAAAATGTCCTCAAGTGGAAAAGCCAATGAAGTTGCAGAAGCACTGCAATATACTCGCATTGCTAAAGCACTCACACTTCCTCAGTAAAAGAGAGGGAAGTAATAAGGGAACATGCAATGTTTTTAGTGTGGGCTAGTGTATTAAAAACATTGTACCGTATCTTGAACTGCTTTGTGATAACTGGCCCCATGTTGAGTTTCATCATGATAGGACGCTTTAATTACCCAACCAAGATTTAGCGGTGTATTTTGGGTTTGTTGATATTCTGATTCGTAATTGGCTTCGAACATATAGCTCATGTTTGATGCTTTAGAGCCTAGCTTGTCATCCTTATCCCATAGCCCTGCTTTTGACGCATTGGTGCCTTTAAGTGTGTCAATAATGTAGTAGGGAGAGTTTTCTTGATCGTAAATCAATACTTCTTTATCGGCATAGGACAATACTGAAAATTTGTGGCCGCCACAAAAGTCAGGGAATTGGTAGCTGCATTGGTGCAGTGTGCCAGAGCGCTTCCCCCAAAAGCTTTGCTTCTTGGTGTTGATGTTAAAAGAGAGTGGCTTGCAATGGATTTGAGCAATTTGAGCGATTTTTTTAATCACCCCTGCATTTCCATAGCGTTGTACATGCCCAGAGTTAGCTGGGCCAGAGCCGGATAATGAACCTTTAGGGATTCCTCCTTCATAGGAAAAATCGGTAGTTGCAGAGAGCCCTTTTTCTGGGTCAAAAGCAAATTGAGGGTCTGCGCCTAGACCATCTGCACCAAGCCCTTCAGCCGTAGATGGGTGAGGGTTGCGTGGGCTACCGCCACCAATGGATCTGTATTGACCATCGTCAACGACTGTATTACTGCTACATCCTGAGACTCCACCCAATGTGGCACTTACTAAAATCAAAGCGCTAAATAGCTTAAGTGAATGTGTTAAGGGGGAGGGCTTCCACAGAATGACTATGTCTCGACTTTTCATCTCGATTCTTCAGGTCTTGGTGCGTGGGTATGTAGGCCATTGAGCAGAAAGTTGCACAAGGATTCGTTTAGTTACTAATAAAGACCGGTGTCACGAAAAAGAATGGAGATATTTGATTCTTTTTTGTGTATTTTCCTTTTTTTTTGATCAAAACGATCATTTTTTTGCGCAAGCCACGTCTCTATAGGCAAGAAGTTGCACACTTTTGCCCGATTACACGTAGCACGGTTGGTTAGATGTCAGAAATCACTAAAAAGTATGAACAATTAGGTTGTACCCCTATTCCAGGTGATAAGCCTGGAGGGAGCAATGTTCGCCTGGATGAACCCTTTGAAACTATTGAGCGAGAAATTGCTAAATTGGATTCATTGGCCGATGACGTATGGATCCGTTGGGAAGATGTGATTTCGATTGGCGAGCAGATGTTAGAGGAGAATTCAAAAGACTTACTAGTAGCCTGTTATATTACTCGTGCACGCTGTGATGTCGATGTTCTGGATGGGCTAGAGGCAGGGCTGATGCTAATGCAGAAGCTTGTCGAAAATTTTTGGGATGTGTGTTTTCCGCCTAAAAAGCGAATGCGTGGTCGAGCTGCAGCATTTGATTGGTTGTCTGAAAGAATATCACCCTCTATTGAAGCTTTAACGCCTAATGTTGGCCAATTGGATCGTTTAAAGGCATTAGTTCTACAGGTGACAACGTTGGATGGCACGCTTGTTGAGTTGATGGGAGATAATGCTCCAGCATTGAATGAGTTGTCTCGTCAATTTAAACGCCATGTGGCGTCTTTAGAGGCAGAACATGAGACTGCGCAAAAACAAACTCAGCAAGCCCAAACTGCCGCGGCTGTTAAATCTACTCCATCAGCCGCTATTTCAGGAACAGCCTCGAAAGCGCTTCCGACGTCTGTGGGTAATGATCGTGATTTACAAAACCTTTATCGAGCATGTCAGGAAAGCTTGCGTGGTGCTTGCCAGCATTTACGTGAAGAGAAAATATCTGACCCAGAACCTTATCGTATTAACCGATTTTTAACATGGCTTGGAGTTAATCAGTTACCACCAGATACAGGGGGTAAAACGCAGCTGCGTGGGTTATCAAAAGAAAAAATGCAAGCTTATGACGCGATGCTTGCAGAGAAGAAATACTCAGACGCTATCCCCGAAATTGAAAACAGTTTGTCTCGCTCGCCCTATTGGTTAGATGGGCAGCGTATTGTTGCTAAAGCTTTAGAAGAGCTGGGTGCCGATGATGCATGTTCAGCAGTGAAAAATGGTGTAAAGGAATTCGTAAAACGTCTTCCAAATGTGGTTAATTTGTCCTTTGTTGATGGTACTGCATTTGCGGATGATGAGACACGCAGTTGGATAAATTTGGACGTTATGGCTGATGAAGGTGGTGGGGCAAATTTAAGTTTACCGATAAATGAGGGGTCAGAAACCTCAAATTGGGAAGAAACCTATCGTCAGGCCTGTCTATTAATGAAAGAGAAGCAAATACGCGAAGCGTTGCACCTTTTTCAAGAAGGGTGTGCTAGATCTTTATCAAAACGAGAACAAGCGCTGTGGCGATACTATCAAGCGCGTTTTTGTTTCGAACACCAGAAGCTGGATTTTGCAATCCCACTTCTAGAGAACTTGGATGCTCAGTTGATACAGCAAGGCGTTGAACACTGGGAACCAGGGGTAAGCACTAAAGTAATCGAGTTGTTACTGCGGTGTTATCAAGCCTTAGGGGAAAAAGATATACCCAAGGAACGGGTGGAACGTCTACACGGACGACTATGTCAATACGACTTGTCGCTTGCGTTTGATCTATCCAAATAATGTACGTGAACAGTAAGTCACTTTAATAACCATTTTAATAACCACAACCAATCATAAAAGGGAACGTTATGTCTAAAGATGCAACCGTTGCACCTCAGGAACGTATCAACATTAAATACAAGTCTGAATCTGGCGGAGCGTCAGAGTCAGTTGAATTGCCATTTAAGTCATTAGTTTTAGGTGATTTCACGCTTAAAGAAGATGATCGCGTTATGGAAGAGCGAAAGCCCATAAACATCGATAAAGAAAATTTCAACGATGTATTACGTAACCACAAAGTTGGCGTGGACATGACGGTTCCTAATCATTTCTCAACTGATGAAGAAGCAGAAATGAGCGTTAGTCTTAATTTTGAAACAATGAAGGATTTTGGTCCTGAATCAGTTGCTCGCCAAGTACCGGAGCTTAACAGTCTAATGCAACTTCGTGATGCATTAGTGGCGCTAAAAGGGCCGTTAGGTAACGTTCCAGCATTCCGAAAAGCAATTGAAACTTTACTTACAGATGATGAGCAAAAGCAAAAATTGCTGGATGAGTTGAAAATTACTGATACAGAAACTGCAGAATAGTGCTGCCGAATATCAAATAAAACCAATACGGAGAATAATATGAGTAGCCCAGAAAGAATGGTACAAATGGGTGAGGCCGCACTTGAAGTTGAAGAAGGCTCATTACTAGACCAAATTGTTGAAAAAACAAAAATGATGCCATCAGATGATGGTTATGATGTTGCTAAACGTGGTGTAGGGGCATTTGTTGCCGAGTTGCTTCGCCCAGAAAACAAAGAAGAACGCGTTAACAAAAATCTTGTAGATCGTATGATTGCAGAGCTCGATATGCAATTAGGTAAGCAGGTTGATGAAATTGTTCATGATGAAAATTTCCAAAAATTAGAATCTGCTTGGCGTGGCCTTAAGATGTTTGTTGATCGTACTGACTTTGGTCAGAACATCAAAATTCAGATGATTAACGCTTCAAAAGAAGATTTATACGACGATTTTGAAGATGCACCTGATGTTACCAAATCGGGTCTTTATAAGTTGGCATATACTGCTGAGTACGGCCAGTTTGGTGGAGAGCCAGTTGGAGCCATTGTTGCGAACTATGATTTTGGTCCGAACTCTGTTGATATGAAGACGTTGCAAAACGTAGCGGCAATTTCTGCGGTATCTCATGCACCGTTTTTCGCGGCAGCGGGACCAAAGTTCTTTGGATTAGATAAGTTTGAAGGGTTACCTAATTTAAAAGAATTGAGTTCTATTTTTGAAGGCCCTCAGTTTGCTAAATGGCGTAGCTTTAGAGAGTCAGATGATTCGAAATATGTAGGCTTAACTATGCCTCGTTTCTTACTTCGTGCACCTTATGACCCAGAAGAAAATCCTATTAAGGGATTTGATTATCGAGAAGATGTATCTGGTAGTCATGAAGAATACCTATGGGGCAATACCGCTTTTGCTTTCGCAACTCGTTTGCATGAGAGTTTCGCCAATTATCGCTGGTGTCCAAATATTATTGGCCCTCAAAGTGGTGGTGCAGTAGAAGATTTACCGGTTCATTTATTTGAGTCGATGGGTGAGATTGAGTCGAAGGTTCCTACCGAAGTATTGGTATCTGATCGACGTGAATTTGAACTTGCAGAAGAAGGGTTTATTCCCCTTACCATGAGAAAAGGTAGTGATAATGCCGCATTTTTCTCGGCTAACTCTGTTCAAAAACCAAAGTTCTTCGGAAATAACGAAGAAGCGAAAGCGAAAGAGCTAAACTCTCGTTTAAGCACTCAGCTTCCTTACATGTTTATTATTAACCGTTTGGCTCACTACCTAAAAGTGCTTCAACGTGAAAATATTGGTACATGGAAAGATCGTGTTGAGCTTCAAAAAGAACTTAACCAGTGGGTATCTGGTTATGTTGCGGACCAAGAGAATCCATCGGGTGAAGTAAGAAGTCGTCGTCCGTTACGTTCTGCGTTAGTAACTGTAGAAGATGTGGATGGTCAACCTGGTATATATCGTGTTGGTTTGCAAGTTAAACCTCACTTTAAGTACATGGGAGCAGACTTTGAGCTTTCTCTAGTTGGAAAATTAGAGAAGTCCTGAAAGGAGATACAGGATTTGATTAAGGCGGGTTCATTATAACTGGTCATAAATCCTGTATTTTTTTTGATCCTGAGTAATATTTAGAAAATAGCGATAGGGAATTGTTTTACAACCATGCATCGAGAGCTGAGTTTATTAGATCGTATCGAACGAGAGATCGTTCCTGGAAGTTATACGACTCAATTTGATCAAACTGAACAGTTGCAGAATGTGATTGATAACATTCAGCGTATGCTTAATATCCGAGAGGGTAGTGTGTTGGCATTACCGGATTACGGTATGCCGGACTTTAATGATGTTGTAAAAGAATTTCCTGACGCGATTCACCGAATTCAGCAGGCTATTTCGCAATTTGTTGATACTTATGAGCCGCGATTACATGCGGTGCAGGTTCATTATGTACACGATGAAGATCAGCCGTTGTTATTAAAGTTTGTTATATCTGGCGAGTTGAAGGCTAATGGTCGAGTATCAAAAGTATCCTTTGATACTGTGTTAACTGGATCTGGTCAAGCCACTGTGCGCGTTTAGATTACGTCAATCGAGAGCGGGAGTAGATAATTATGGCGTTTAATAAGTATTTCCATGATGAGCTAACCGCTATACGAGAACTCGGTAAAGAGTTTGCTCAACGTAACCCAAGAATTGCACCTTTTTTAGCGGTTGAAGCACAAGACCCCGATGTAGAGCGATTGCTCGAGGGTTTTGCATTTTTAACAGGAAGGTTACGACAAAAGCTGGACGATGAGCTACCTGAATTAACACATTCAGTGATGAATTTATTGTGGCCGAATTTTTTGCGTCCTATTCCTTCGATGTCTATTTTGCAGTTTTCACCTGAAACGACATTGACCGAAGCACAAGTGATTAAAAAGGATGTGGAGATCGACTCATTGCCTGTCGATGGTACGGTTTGCCGGTTCCGTACCTGTTACGATGTGCCTATATATCCATTAGAAATACGGAATTTAGAACGACAAGACCGACCTTCCGGGACATCGTTATCCCTAGAAGTGGGCTTAACATCCAATACAACCATTGATGAATTGCAGATACCCTCCTTGCGGTTTTTTCTTCACGGTGAGGTGCATGTAGCACAAGCCTTATATCTTTGGTTTAGCCGGTATGTTGAGTCTGTTCGTGTGGTTGGTATCGATGAAATTGGTCAAGAGGTACCACTTGCTGTGTTGGGGCAAGATGCGGTTAAACCGGTAGGGTTTTCAGATGATGAAAGTTTATTACCCTACTCACGACATACCTTTAAAGGCTATCGGCTAATACAAGAATATTTTAGTTTGCCCGAAAAATTTCATTTTATTGAATTGACGGGACTCGATGTTATACAACAAACGATTGCAATGCGAGATGATGTAGAAGGCTTGCAAGGGCTTAAGTTTGAATTTACGTTTTCGAGGGGGCTGGATAAACATATCAATCCCAGCACTGAAAACTTCAGGTTATTTTGCACTCCAATCGTGAACCTATTTTCTCATGATGCAAAACCTATTCGTTTAGATCATCGGCGCACAGAATATCGAGTACTCCCTGAAGGTGCAGATCACCGGCATTACGAAACTGTCTCTATCGATAAAGTTGAAGGCTGGGGGCATGAAGACCATCAGTGTCGGGAATATAAGCAGTTTGAATCTTTTGATCACGCCGAAACTATCAGTGAAGCAGCAAGCCGCATGTATTATCGTCAGCGGTTAAAATCGTCGGTGTCTGGTTACGGGATTGATAGTTACTTGGCTTTTGTTAATGACAATGAAGATACAGTGATACCCCAAGCGGAAAGCATTTCAATTGAACTAACTTGCTCCAACCGTCACCTTCCCACGATGTTAGGAGTAGGGGATATTGCTATTGCTACAGGTGGTAGCCCAGAGTACGCACGTTTTCAAAACATTACTCACGTAACGCCATCGTTTACACCACCGTTAGATCAGGGGTTTCATTGGCGATTGATTTCTAACATGTCGTTGAACTATATGTCCCTGTGTCACTTGGATACGCTTAAAAGTATCCTCTCTACCTATGACTACCGTAGTTATTATGATCGTCAACAAGCTCGCGCTAGCCAGCATCGCCTGGATGGTTTGGAGTCGATAGAGGCAAGTAGTGATGATCGTTTATACCAAGGTGTGCCTATTCGAGGTATTAAAACTAAAGTAAAAATGCGTGAAAGTTGCTTTTCTAGTGAAGGCGATATGTACATATTTTCATCCGTGTTAAATGAGTTTTTTTGTTTGTATGCCAGTATTAACTCATTTCATCATATGGAGCTAACGGGGATTGAAAACGGTGAGATTTATCGTTGGCAGCCTCGGCTTGGCCAGCAACCAGTGATATAACCTGATGACGATGTTAGAAACACTTATTCGTCAACATGATACTGGTGGGAATGTTGATACTCCTAATAATGAGGATTCGGGCGCATTCTCAGAAGCTAAGCAATATTCATTTTTTCAGATTAATCAGTTATTACATCGATATCTGAATAAACGGAATTTGAATAAGACAGACCTTAGCGGGGAAAATACGTCTTCTAGGAAAAAACATACGGTCCGTTATAAGGCAAATCCGTCCTTAAGTTTTCCATCTGCAGACATTCAAGATATTCGTTTGTGGATTGAGTCTGACAAAGAATTTGCCGAAGTGGTTGTTAACTTTATGGGCTTATTTGGCCCATCCTCACCGCTGCCTGCATTTTTTACCGAAAGAATACTGCATTCGGAACCGGGTGACACTTCTGTACAGGATTTCTTGGATCTTTTTAATCACCGTATTCTTGATCTATTACAGCGGGTTTGGGAAAAATATCGTTACTATCAAGTCTACGACCGGGGGCAGGATGAATTTAGTCGATCTATGTTCGCACTGGTAGGAATAACCCACATTGAACTGTGCGAATTTAGCGATTTGCAATGGTCCCGCTTAATGCCCTATGCCGGTTTGATTGCTTTGAAGGTTACAAATGTCGAAAAGGTTTCAAGAATTATTGAAGGGTATTTTGATATTGATGGCGTAGATATAGAGCAGTGTGTATTACGCGAAGTTCAGGTGAGCGCAGATCAAATGAATCAAATGGGTATTATTAATTGTGAAATGGGTAATGATTTGGTGCTAGGGGAAAGTGTGCTGGATCGTATGGGAAAAATACGTATTAACTTAAGGAACTTAACGGTAGCGCAATTTGGGGGGTTCCTACCAGGGGGAGCAATGAACTCGCCCTTAAAACAATTGGTTAAGTTTCTAATGACGGATCAATTTGATGTGGAGATCCGTTTGCAAGCATCGGGTAGGTCTCACCTGCAATCTAATATGGATGGTGAGCACGCAATGATGGGCTGGAATACCTGTCTTGGTGAACCGGTAGATGAAGAAGTATACGATGCGATACTTTAAAATATTACTAAAGATCCACGCTTTGGATGTATATGCCATTAGATTAGTGGAAAGCGGTAATTTCTTTATGTTACCCACGTCTACTTATTTAAATATCGAGTTAGTTAAGAAAAAGTGATTTAGCCGTTGATAGTTGATTAACCTGTGGTGAGTAAACAATGACCCAAAAGGAACACAGCGAATTAGGGAAGCTTGTAAAAACCCTAAAGTTTGTTGAGGAATATGTTGAAACCATCACTGCGCTTGCAACGGTTCGCGATACCAATGAGTTAATGGGACAGGTACTGCATTCCGCTCGTCGTTTTACTAATTCTGAGGCGGGACGTGTTTATTTGTTAGACGTTACTAAGAGTCGTCTAGAACTTACGTTATCCCAATGGGATGATCAACGTACAACGACAGAGTGGTATCAAACTCGAGAGCTTCAATCTGACAGCGATATGAATACCAGCGACCCGTTGTATTATGCTGTGGTTACCGGATCGACCGTGTTAATTGATCATGTGTATGAATATGCGGGACTTAATCTGGATTATATTTTTAAGCATGATCAGCAGCACCATGTAAAAACACAATCGATGCTGGTGTTGCCATTACGTGATCATAATAATCAAACCATTGGTTTGTTAGAGTTAATCAATGCAAAAGACGTTGATAACAAACGTTATGTTTCATTTAAACCGCTAGAGAGCCTTGTTACTGCATTTGCTGCACAGGCTGCAGTCTCTATCAATAACGCATTACTTATTGATACTAATACAAAACTGATCGATATTTTAGATCGCGATAACAGAGCGCTAGAAGAAGAGAATCAACGTTTACGTGATAATAAAAAACGCGTCCATAATTACGCTATTATCGGAAAAAGCCAGGCAATGACGGACGTCTTTTCGCTAATGGATAAAGCAGTAGACTCGTTTGTAACGGTATTACTTCGAGGTGAAACAGGTACGGGAAAAGAGATCTTTGCGAAAGCTATTCACGAGCATGGTACGCGATCAAACTTTGAATTTATCACTCAGAATTGTGCCGCATTACCAGAGCAGTTACTTGAAAGTGAATTGTTTGGTTATAAAAAAGGAGCTTTCACCGGTGCTAGTTCAGAAAAGAAAGGGCTCTTTGATATAGCAGATGGCGGCACATTATTTTTAGATGAAATTGGTGATATGCCTTTGCAATTGCAAAGCAAGCTATTACGTGTGTTGCAAGAGGGGGAAATTCGACCTTTAGGTTCAACCAAGGCCCATAAAGTTGATGTAAGAATTATCGCAGCGACACATTGTGACTTAGAAGATAAAATTAGAAAAGGAGAGTTCAGAGAGGACTTATATTTCAGGCTCAGTGTCTTTCCTCTTACCCTGCCTCCGCTACGGAATCGAGGTCAAGACGTTAAGGCGCTAGTTCTACATTTTGTTGAGCTCTATAGCAAGCAGTATGAAAAAACACTTTCTGGCCTCTCGCCCTTGGCGTTAGATATGATGTTTGCTTATCGATTCCCGGGAAATGTTCGTGAACTACAAAATATTATTGAAAGGGCGGTGTTGCTTGCTGATGACCATGGCGCGATTATGCCTGATCATTTGACAGAACAAGTTCGCGAGGCTTCCCAAGGTGTATTGGCACAATGTACAGGCGTAGGAGTGGGAGTAGGGGCTACATCAACGTTTTCAAGTGCACGCCCACGGGGTGATAGTAATGTGACTTCGTTGGTTGAAGTCCCTAACCAGTACAATTCGTTAAAAGAAGCGGTCAGTTTTTATGAAGTAGCCGTTATCAAGCAGCACCTTAAGGCGAACAATTGGAATCAAACGCGGGCAGCAGAAACTCTGCAGATCCCTAGAAGAACCCTGATTGATAAGATGAATCGGCTAAGTATAAGCGTGCCAGGGAAAAAGAAGCGGGCTGTTAGCGTGAGAATTGTCTAATCAACGAGTCACTGTATAATGGTCAACTGTTTACCCTAATTAAGCGATAACTATGACTTCCTACAGCGTACCACCTACAGTTGAACCGATTGATAAAATCCTCCCTGATGAGCCTTTGTTACTTATGGGGGCGGGGCCTGTGCCTGTGCAAAGTAAGGTGGCAGCGGCGAATTCCATGGTGATCAATCATCTTGGTGATGCTATGAGCCAGGTGGTATCACAGGTTAAGCGACTTGCTCGATACGTCTTTCAAACCAGTACTCCTTATGTTTTTGGTGTTTCTGGCCCCGGTTCGGCGGCTATGGAAATGGCGATTACCAACCTAGTTTGGCCTGGTCGTAGAGTCTTAAGTATCAAAAATGGCTATTTTAGTAGTCGTTTTGAAGAAATGGCATCCAGGGTGGGTGGGCTAACAACCGTGTTGGAAGCACCTGAAAATCATTATATTGATGCTGAAGCGGTAGAAGTTGCGTTAAAAAAAGCCCAACAAGACAATCAAGCGTTCGATGTGATTACCATTGTTCAAGGTGAAACATCTAATACCGTATACAACTGTCAGTTGCCTGAAATTGCGGAATTAGCAAAAAAATACAATGTACTGTGTATTGTTGACGCGGTGTGTACCTTAAGCACTATGCCATTGTTTATGGACGAGTGGGGTATTGATGCTGTTGTGACTGGAGGGCAGAAAGGCCTGTCTTCTGTGCCGGGAGTGTCATTGATTGCCTTCTCAGAGAAGGCATGGGACATCATACAAAAGCGCGAAGCACCGATGGCACACTGGTGTTTTGATACTCGTTTGGCTTATGAGTTTTGGCATAATAAAGGCTATCACTACACAGCGCCTGTATCTGGGCTGCTTGCATTACATGAGGCGCTACGTCTCATTTGTGAAGAAACGCTGCCTGTTCGCTTTGAGCGACACTCTAGGTGCTCAAATGCGTTACAGCATGCCGTAGAGTCTATGGGGCTTGATTTGTTTGTGAAGCCGGAATCGCGGTTGAATTCTGTTATCGGTATTTGCTTACCTGAATCGATAAACACTAAAGAGTTGTTAGCTTTGATGTCTGACCGTTACCTTGTGGAAATATCAGGTTCTTTTGGTGGACATATTGTAAGAATTGGTCAAATGGGAGAGCAGTGTCGCTCACATCATCTGTTACGAGTGCTTCATGCGTTGGGAATGTCACTACAGAGTTTGGGTGCTGATGTTGATGTGCCGTCGGGCATGGCCGAGCTTGAAAAGCAGTTATTGGTGCGGCATTCCTAAAGATTAAAGTTTGATAAAACTAGATATAAAAGAAACCTTACGTCATATCTAGCTTAAGAAGTTTCAATTAAAAGCAAAAGGAGCAACTTAAATTGAGGTTGTTCCTTTTACTTTTAATTGAACGGGAATATGTCAATTAAAACTCATGAACACCTTTCACTGTTTTACTGTTGGCAACTTGAAAGTAAAATTTCCATGTTCCTGAGTCGCGGATGCCAAAGGTTGTTATTGGTGATGTGTAGCTTGGATTATGTTGGTCGAGTAAATTATTAACACCAAAGGGCCCTAATGCAACACCAAGATCTTTTTGCTGACTTTCCATAATAGTCTCTCTCTTCAAATCCATTAATTTGCAGAGAGTTTCAAATGATTTGTTTTTATCGCGGGCCTTGTTGACTAAATTTTCGACAGCGACAACTTCAGGGTTATTAATACCATCATGTATATTAGCGTGCCCTACCATTACTGTACCGTCAGGTGATGGAGCGCTGGCAGCGAAGCTACAACCATCCATTTTAGGGGTAAAACAGAAGTCAGCATCGCTACCCAAAGCAATCATATGGGTTTGATCATGGCTATAACCACAAAAATAGATATCAAAAGACCCTTGACCTTGGCCTTGCTCTATTTGGTAGTAACCAGATTTTTCAACGCAAACTGCAGAGTATTTTCCACTGCGCGGAAAAACGCCGACTTTTACCACGTTATTCTTCATAAAATCTAATGTAGGTAAAGGCATTCTATTATTCTCTCTTAGGTCATGGTGTGGGGCGAATTATGCGCAAAATCTTGACTTACAACCGGTGCTGAGTTGATTTTTCATCAAAATTGGGATTTTTCTCAGAATAACTCAGCGGAGTGAGGTGTCAACTGGATTTGCTCAATCTGTCCTGAATAGTGAGGTTCTGCCATAATATTGTCACGATAACGGTAAGTAATTGGTAATTGTTAGGGGTTATCCAAATTGACTGTGGTTTTGGCGCGTTAATTTTTATGGACAGATATTTGAAGTGAAGTTATGGGGTAGGTTGTTTTTAAGTCAGCTTTGTCTTTTAGTCTCATATGCCCGTTGCCTATATATGAGAAGTTGACTTTTGATTCCATAAAATATCTGACTGGGTGTTTGCATTGATCAAATATGATTTTATAGCTGTTATTACTAATGAGGAAGTCATTGAAGTCATAGTGAGATATGCTTAAAAAATCACCCATTGTCATTTTTTTTTCAAGAGGGGCTCCATCGACTAAGAAATAAAATGGTTTGTTTGATGTGTCGATTTTTCGGAGTCGAATGACTAAAGTGCTGATTTCTCTGTTTTTCTTGCTTTCGAGTACTTTTATTACATCGTCAAACCAAAAGTAAGCATTGTTTTTCTTGGTTTGGGAGATTCGTGAGTGTACCCCCAAAACCTTTGAAAGTTCCTGAATTGACATGTTTAGGTTGAAGAGTGCTCCATTATATTTCATATCGCAGCCAGAAAATTCAAACCTATGCTGTTGCTTAGCGAAGTCAGTCAACATTTTTCTGGTTTCAGGTGTATCTGTAAACTTTGTAATGGGAATATCTATTGGAGCACCGCATGCCCCCAATAAAAGAGCAATACCAATAAATAATTTTTTAATAATGCTCACTTTTGAATACCGTTAGTCTTAGTTGCTGTGCTGTTTAGGGTTTGGTACTTTTAGATATTTTCCCGCGTATATCTTATCATCGCTTATATCGTTGAGCTCTTGTAATATTTTAACACTGGTGTCGTTTTGTGCTGCAATTTTTGTGAGGGTATCACCGTATTGGACTAAATATGTTGCGATTTTGTCCTCATTTACCTCAATTGCAGTGTTAGAGGTACTTGGTGTTGAAGGATTCTTGACTGATGGTTGACAAACGGAAGGCTTTGGGTACTTTTTATCCCATATGACTTTCAATGCTTCGGCTCGTTTGCGTTGAGCTTTGGCTGTATCTCTAGTCGATGTTACAAAATCCTTGAAAAAACTGGAACCGGTGGATTGTGGATCGTCATCTGTAAAAAAAGTGTTTACTTTCTCCATAGTGTTAATAGTTTTTGGATCGTTGATATATTGATCGATTAATGCCAACGATTCATCCATTTCATCTATCGCATGAAAGGCTCTGTCGATAACGGCGCTCGGGCTGCTGGCTTGGGTGATTTTATCACAGTTACTTTGGGCCCATTCATCGACAATCGAGTCCTGCCATTGCGATGTGACGGGGTGACGCATGATGTTATCTACCGCTAGAATTGCGTCATTCACATCTCCTGAACCGTTCCATACGTCTAGCATTTTTTCTCCCACACGTTTTATTGCCTCAACCGCCAATAGAGCTGAAAGTTGGTGCATGGGCGCTTCTAAGTCATCTTTGGCAATCTGTGTGTGAGAAGGGTTGATCCCAATTTTGAAGGTGCCCAGCTCCATAGCATTCAGGTCTTTATCGAGTAATGTTTGTGCATCATTGAGATTTGTTGCAACCGTTTTTATAATGAAATGTTGCGTAAATTTTAGCATCAGACCAATTCTTTGGATTAACCAGTGAAAAGATTCCTTAATAGCATTCGGTATTAGAAAGTCAGAAATTCTACTGATGTTATCCCGCATTGATAAGTAGTCTTCGTAATTTTCTGCATAAGAGCTATCATTGGTACCGGTCGAATCTTTAGCTTGCGCATGATCAAGGTCTTTTAACATCTCCATAATTAAGATATCAGTAAATGTGCGTGTACCGGGCTCAGATTTCTCCCAAGGCTTAATCTCGAGATCGAATAATGCATGGTTTATCACAGGAAGAATGCTTGCCGCTGTATCTATTGAGCCAAAGGTACCGGTAACAATAGGGATGTAACTTGCAATTTTATTCGCTTGGTTTGGTCCAATGTTGATACTGTTAATGTCGTTTAAGATGATATATCGATCATCAAAACCTTTGCCCTCTACTAATTGGCTGTAATCATACGTAAACTTCAGATCCTTATGAACGACTTCGTCAACCCATGGGAAAACAAATGGTTCGGCTGATTTTATAATACATATTTCTGTGTAGTTTGTGTGAGCGAAGTAATCTTCTAAGGTGTGCATAGCGGCACCGAAGTCAACTAAACTTTTGGCATTGTCTAGTCCACCTGTTGCAGCGTCTTTTAGCTTGCTCACAATGAACTCGTAAGCGGTTGGGTAAGGGGACCCTTCGACCTGATAGGAGTCCATACTACGAATGTAGTTTTTCATCCCAAAGTCTTTGTTGATTTTATGTAGGTCATGATTGTCGGGCATATATCCAACAAACTTACTGTAGACTTGTTTGTCACCCTTGTTTTTACCTTTGGTATTTTGACCTAAACCAAATGGATTATCTATATGTTCCTCAGGTCGATAGGGGCCTAAGGTTTCGGGTGTTATGGGTAAAAAATCAGTTCTTAGTTTTTTAAGATGTCCTTGGTAGTCCTGGAGTTCTTCTTTAGTTTGGTCTTTTGTGTGAATAAACTCTTTAACGGCTGCCAATTCAACAATGGTTGTCAGTGTTTCTACAGATAGCATTACCGGGTGAAAGGCGGTAGTTTCTCGCGTAGTCCTTAGGCCAAACCAACCTTTCAATTCAATACCGGTTGGGAATCTCATATTGGATGATTGATTTTCGTTGATATTATTTGAAGTGAGATCTTCTAGATCTGTATTCGCAACGAGATCATAAAGAGTATCTACTAAAGAGGTATCGTCGCTTGAATAATAATCTACTGATGCAGCTCCTAATATATCACTGGCATTGGAGAGTGGGCGAACAAGCATTGGGTCGACTGCTTGTGAAAAATCACGGAGCCAATTGCCAAGATAGATCGTATCTAGAATTAGTTTTCTTTTTTCTGGAGTTAAATCGTCATTTTTTTCGGCTTCTTTAAGTAGGAGGGGGGTTAAGGCTTCCTCTTCAACATCGGCATGCCCATACTTGCCTAGCCGTCCCATTTTTCCCGCTTTATAAAACTCTAGATTTCCGTGTTTGTCTTCTTCCTGCTGACGCTCTTCATTTACATGTTGTTTGAGATTGTTATGCAATTCCGAATAATCCCAAATGAAAGGAACGGATTTACCGTCAATAGTTGCGTTAGCAAAGTGCTGGTCTTGCTGTTCAATTGGGTTGATGTTGTATAAGTTATAAGCAAATATTGCACCTTCATCACCCGGTGCATCATCTTTTTCTGTTTTTGCATAATGGTTGCGTAATAGATAGTCTAGATAATGGCCGTATTCTTCAATAAGCATTGTCATTAGCTCGCCACGCAGATCATTATCATTTACGGCGTCACGGATGGCGTTTTCTGTTACCCATATTTCTTGTGTATTTCCATCACTAAAAAATGCTGCTTTTGATGATACTTCTTTGTCACTTTGGCTTTGAGAGATTTCCTTTTTAACTAGAATTTTAGGATTTAGGATGTCCGCTTTTATTTTTGCATCGAGATAGAACTGTTTATACGCTTCTGTTGGGATATCCAGCCCAAATATCTCAATACAAGATGTTATAAATATTGCCAAGCTGTCTTTTGTCGCGATAATTTGAAGTTGATCTAAGGCGAAAGATGAATTCAACAATATCTCAAGATCACGTATCACCAATATATTAACTTTGTTCTTTGCAAACACCATATCTGGTAGTTGTTGAGTCATGTGATTCGTCTCTTATTGTTTATAAACTTTTTTAAGTTTTGCTTGGCTTTTTGGACCGCAAATTCCGTCAACGCCCAGGCCATTTTCTTGTTGGAAACCTGTTGTTGCAGATTTTGTTTTTTGACCGTTGACCCCATCAACTATACCAGCATTAAATCCAAGATTATTAAGGCGAGTTTGTTGGCCTTTAACAGTAGAAACATCTGCTAATACACCTTGGGATATTGATATTTTCCCCTGGTGTGTGGCGGGTATTGCAGGGGAGTCAAATAATGCAAAGGAGCCGTTGACGGTTTCATCATCCTCTAATGAAATTTCAATCATGCCGTTGACATCTGTCACCGTTTCAACGTTTCGTCCACCCAGGTCAATGGATATTTTCCTGTTGCGTAATTTTTTTCCCGCTGGATCTTGAACACAAAGAATAAACTTGTTTTTGGCGACAGGCAGATACACCACCGGAACCAATGTATCCCGATACCCCCTCAAGTCTTTACCTTTCTCACTCACTACCTGATATTCATGCTCTTCTGGATCAAAGTACTGATCCAGAAGAGCATCTTCAATACTTCCCATATCACCACTGGCATTTTTAAAATGGTTGTCTTGGCTATAGGCGGTTAGATCAAGCTTGGAGGCTGCTTCTTGCAGTTTTGCATTATCCGCTTCTAATGATTCAACATAGGGCCAGTCCAGCTGACTTTCACTGTACATCATCAGTGGGGCATTATTGCCGGACTGTATTTCACCATTGAGTTTATAGGGCACCCATACAGCTGTTTGCCAGTGACCTTCCGCTTCACGTTCGGCTTCTTGCCCAAAATCACCATTCCAATTACGGCGATAGTATTCAACATTCACATCGCGTAATGCTTGGTTCTTTTTAACTTCTAGCTCTCGCCATAATTTTCCACGCCAAAAGAGATATATCCAACCGGGTTTTAACACATCGGCTTGCTGCTTTTGGTTTTCCTTGGTGACATACGCTAAAGGTTTTACAGGTACCAGAACGTTGTCCCATTCCGCTTTTTCAGTTTGGTTATCGTTGGGTGCTACCGTGGTATTTAGGGGCAGGCGAATATTAGCGCCATAACCTGTGGTAGGAATAACGATGGCTAAATCACGAGAAGTATTAGGTAGTTTTTTAAACTCCACAATGCCCCGGTGATTGTCTCGATTGTGATTAACCCCCCGGTTCTGTTGTGCTTGTTGCTCACGAGGAGCACTTTTATCCGTTGATAGAGCGTTGATCTCAATAAGCTGCTTTGCGCAAGGGTGGTGCCCGGCAATTTCAACAACAATCTTGTAGCGTAATTCCTGTTGGGTATTCGGTGGTAGGGGTGTTTGAGATGGCGTTGACGAGGAGGTAGGTGTTGTTGACGATGCTCTAGCAGGCAAGGGTGTGTCATTAGAAGTATCAATTGAAGCATTAGCGTTATTAGCCAACCCTATTACACCATTACTCAGGGCTGTCATGTGTGCTGCTGATGCTGCCTTACCCTGGGTTAGAAACTCTGATTTTATGCCGCCAAATTGCTCATGGTTGGTTTTATGACTGGCGATAAAGTGCTTCATATCAGGGCTGTAACGATCACTGATGCCGTTCAGAAGTTCTTGGTTAACCGGTGCCGATGAACCATCCCCGCCGCCACTCCCACCACCAAGGCTACCGCTTGCATTTCTTTGAACACGTAACGCGCCGTTTTCTATCTGCGTTGAAATGATTTCTAACAGCGCAGCGGTATCGAAGGGGGATATCGTTGGATCGCCTGCCAGTTGATGCAGCTCTGAGCTATCCGTTTCAATGGCTTTTTCGACAAAGGTCTCAATGTCCGCGCGATGGTGAAAGGTTACCATTTGTTCATCATCAGTTTGTGTGTTGTCGTGTAAACCCACAACGTCATAACGAACAGTATCAACGAATACGGAAGTAGCCATGGTTTTTCCTTTTGTTGGAACTGGTATTAAAGTGAGGACGTAGGTTGTGGGGTTGGTTTCCGCATTTTTCTTTGACGCGGAACTTCTGTCAGTTGAAAACTATGAACCAAGCGGGATAGGCGCTCAAGATCCACCGTTGTGGGTGTCGCGGGTTGGGGGTCGGGATTGTTAGATGCTGGGCTAATAAAGTGTTGATCAACCAATATTTGTAGATCTCTAAGGCGCACCCGTAAGTGATCCTGGCATTCCATTAGCTCGCTAATCTGTTGCTTGGTTTGAGATGTTGTGTGAGCTGTAGTTTGTGCATCAGTTAATGACACATTCTCTGACGAATAAAGACGTTTTATTTGTTCAATTTTCGTTTGCGTTTCAAAGGTAATGTCGACACAAGATTTAATGTCAAAGAATGCGGAGACAGAGGGTTGTGATGAAGGGGGGATAGAACGTAGCTTGTCTCGTTGTGAAGCCGACTTTTCTTGATGATTAGTCGTAGGCTCTAGCGCTTTTGGATGGTTAAACGATTGCAGTCGAGTCACTTCTTGTTGCACTAGCTGCAATCGTTTAACGATAGAGCGTCGAGCGGCATTAAACGCTTTTGCGACTTCCCCTGTTGTTTCAGCATTCTCATTGGCATCCACATAAAATACACCGTCAACAATGGGTTGAATATCGTGGATAAGCTGGTTTTTTTCAGTGATAATTTGTTTGCGTTGTTGAGTGTTTTCGTTAGGTTTACCTGTGTTGTTGGTGTTGCTGTATTCTAATGAGGGCTGTTGTTTCTTCGCGTTGGTAGCTGCCTCAGTTGCTCTGTTTTTCACGATGCGTTCTTCTTTTATCCATAGCCCAGTAAAAAAGAAACCTAAACAGGCTGCCACTGCTCCCAGCGTTACGGTCAGTTGAGCCATATAGGATCCACCTGAAAGACTATCACTTGCCCCGTTTACACTGGTTATCAAGGTTTTTACGGTAGATGCGAGCATTTTTAGGTTCTTTTCAAGCACATCATAATTATTTGTCGCGTTGGATAGTGATAATACCGTGTTGAGATGCTGACTTAATTGATCAGAGATATTAACGATCATGCGTCGTAACACCGGATTAGCGAGTTGTGTATTGCTTGCGGTTAGTTGTTGAATGAGGGATTGAGCATGTTGTTGCCGTGTTTTGCTACTGCGAATAAGTGACTCAGCATTGGTCTCCACCGATAACAAGGATAGTTGTATGCCGTACTGCTGCGCTTTGGCGAGAAGGGTTAATTCACCAAGCGCCTTCATTTGAGAGCTAGAGAGGGATTGTTGTTCACTGGCAGATGAAATAGCTTCTGTTGCCTGTACCAAGCCATTTGCCTCAGATAGCAGCCGCTGGTTGTATTGGCGGTACTGATTGATGTCTTGTCGAGACTGAATCAATTTGCCGAACCCTGTCAGGAGATGCTCTCCATCACTTAGTAGCGTAGCCACTGAAGGATCATCGTTTGGTGTGAGCGCTGAAACACCTAGGGAATCATTTCCATATTTTAGTCGTTGGAATTGGGTGACGATAGAGCTGTTTAGTTCACGAAAGCGTTGAAAACTCTTCTCGTCTGAAACCAGTCTTTTTGAGGTAAACGTCGTGAGTTCATGTAACGCAGCATCCAAATAAGCGAGGGATGCAAGGTGCGTTGATTGATATTGCTGTTGTTGATGTAGCAATACGCTACCCAGAACACTGATGCATATGGCAACCACACCACAAATAGTTGCAATAAAGGTTTTTGGAGAAGTAAAGTTTGTTGTCATTGTTTGCTCTGAGCCTCACATAGCACTTGATCATTCCCTAAAAAGACGATGGCTGCGTAAAACTTTGTACAGTTTTTATCGCATGTGCTGTGAAAGAGCTGTTTATGGCACCAGAAAGTAAAAAATTGTGATTTATTTTGCCATTTTCTGAGAAAAATTTAACCAGCTTTAGTCTCTATAAGAGAAATACAGTTCGTGGGTACTAGTTTCTTAGGGACTAGGTGGATTATGGAAATGGTTGGAAGCCTTATGTTGAAAACATCGTCAAAAATTGTGAGCGCTTGTGCGTTGACCTCATTATTAGCGGGTTGTACCTGGTATACCCAATTAGCGGATCCCACAGCCCATCGTGAAGCTCGTGTTGGGCAATTTGAAGCGGAGCCACGACATAGCTATTTACGACGCTTTGACGCATTACAACAACGGATTGAAGCGTTAGAGCGAGAAAACCATCGATTACGCTCGCCCAAGGCATCTCGAAGTGGTGTCTCATCGCGATATAACAACGCAGTGTCCACTATCACGCCCTATAAAGTAGCTGAACCTGAAATAAATAAGCAGAATGATGTTATCGCCCAAGTGAAGCTAAAAGTAAGTGAGGCGGTATTGGCGATTGATAATGTATTAAGCCAATTAACGGCAACGACATCAGCTATGCCAGTAACAGAAGCGACTGAGCAAATGTCAGTTGACGAACATAATGTTATGCCGGACGTTGCAGAGCAGGAAGCTGAATTGGTTGCGAGTTTAACTCGTCCAACAGGAGCGGTTAACGGTTCGTTGGCACGTAATGCTGATGGTGATGTGGTTCGGTCTACAACTGAGTTGCGGAATAGCAAGCCCCAATTTAATTACTCTGTTGTCTACAGTTACCCAGAAGTAACTCCTTGGAACAGTATGTGGAATGTATTGGATGTTGCTGACATCAATGATAAATGGCGTGGGGTAAATAAACGCAAACCCGCTTACTTTATCTATGTTGG
>MAAL01000075.1:0-6947 GCA_002163245.1 Gammaproteobacteria bacterium 42_54_T18
GAAAGCTTATTTTCAGGTAGCATTAAATCATTACAGATCACAGGTAGTGAAGGTGAGTTAGGTATTATGCCTGGTCATGCACCTTTATTGACCTCACTAAAACCTGGTATGGCATTAATCACTAAAGAAGATGATAGCGAAGAAGTTATTTATCTTTCAGGTGGTATGTTAGAAGTTCAACCAAACAATATTATCGTGTTAGCTGATGTAGCTACACGTGGTGGTGATTTGGACGAGCAAGCGGCTCTAGCAGCTAAACAACGCGCTGAAGAAAACATGAACGCCCATGGCGCAGATGTTGATTATGCCGCAGTTGCTGCTGAATTAGCGCGTGCAGTAGCACAATTACGTGTTATTCAAGCGACAAATAAGAGAAGCTAATTAGTGCCTTTTAATTAAGGTATAAGCTAAGGTTTAGTGAATTAAATTATAAACGCCCTGTTACTTCACAGTAACAGGGCGTTTTTGTTGGTGTTTGTAGTAAATTGCAATGTTGTATTTGAATAATGTAATGTACGACAACATTGTCCAATAAATCTGCTATGATAAAAATTACTATGAGAAACTATAGTGATTAACCTAATATATACATATATAAATAGGTTTCTAATTCCAGCTGAATCCTGCATTTTTAGGTGGTTTGGGTATAACGATAAGTAAAACAATTTGACAGATAATACTTAAATAGGAAGAACCTAGATGAAACGTTTAATTTTACCTTTATTAGCAATAAGTTGTGCAACAATTGCTGCTGAGCCATTAACTAAAACAGAAAAAAGTGAAGTTGAGTCATTACTTGCGGAAGCCGCCAGTAAAATGATTTATCTAAACCGTGATTGTGGTAAAGAAATAGATAAGAATAAATTTAAAGAATTGTCCAAACTGAAAGCGTTTTCTGAAGGTTATATGACTATTGAAGGTGTTAGTTGGGAACGCATTAAACGTAAAGCTCATCAAGAATATGGCATGTTAAAAATTGATGCTCCACTCGGTGAGCTTTGTGAGCAATATAAAGCAGCAATCAAAGGGAGTTATAGGTTCTTAAAATAATATTTACCTTCCTTTGAAAGTGTATTAAATAAAGCAGTATTTAGAAATGAGCTAATAAAATAGCTCATTTTTTTTATTATATCGTTTGTTATAAAATAGGTAAAAATTTATCTTATAATTCTTACAAATCAATTGATAGCAATTATAGGGAGAGCGTGATGTACGCTAATAATATTCAAACCAAAACTTCGATTTATAGCAAAAAAAATGCGCCTATAATGATAGACGCATAAAAACATGAAACACTAAAAGAAATAAAAATTTTCAAGTGACTTAAAGTGTCATTCAAATTCTTAAGTATTCATTAACATACCCTAATGTTTGCTTCACTCATTAATACAGCATGGCCTCCTACACGTATAGTCAAGTCTTTGCTTTGTTGGTTATCCATTTCAACGTAAAAAAGACTCTTACGGGCATCATTAGCTCCTCGTTGTATACCAAACACGTGAGTACCTGCTTGAACATGTGGGTGGTCACAAATATGGTTAGCAAAAGCTGAAATTGCACCACCAATTGGTGGATCTTCATGGTGAGCAATAGCAGGCCCAAGTAAACGAGCATGAAAATCAGCAGGATTTTCATCAGTATTATTGGCAAAGAGTAGTATTTCTTGAGCCAAAGAACTTGGTGCTGATGAGTTGCTCCATGCTGATTCATTAAATTTAGCTTCTCGAATAGCGGTGTAAGACATAATTGGAACAATTAAATATGGTACACCACAAGAAACAATTAATGGACGATAATTGTCAAAACCAATATCAGCTGGGCTAAGGGATAACATAGCAGCCAATTCTTCATTGGTAGGTGTGTAATAATCGACCGCTGCATGAGTATCATAAGTTTGCTGAACAATGCCTATTTCGTCGGCATCATTTTTAGAAACATAACTATTAATAACTTGCTCATGCCCCTTCAATGTTGAAACAACTGAAATAAGGGTATGTTTGCTTGTCAATACTATCGTCGTTTTG
Source organism: Gammaproteobacteria bacterium 42_54_T18 (assembly GCA_002163245.1). Taxonomy (GTDB): domain Bacteria; phylum Pseudomonadota; class Gammaproteobacteria; order Pseudomonadales; family Ketobacteraceae; genus 42-54-T18. The sequence continues at coordinate 2,025 of MAAL01000075.1, forward strand.
GCCAGCACATAACTTGCCGCTTGAATTGCATGAATACTGCTAGGAACTTCTTTCTCTTTTGAAAACACTCTAATATTTCGACAGTTTTGTGCGTCAGCGGGTTGTAAGAAAACTGTAATAGTGGCACTCAGTTCATTAGCAATTTGCTGCATTTGACTATCTGTTAAACCACTGGCATCTGGAAATACTGGCAAAGGCACACCATGGAAAGGTTGGTCAGTAAAAACATCAACCGTGTAATAAGTATATTTTTTAGATTCGTTCATCATGGTTCCTTAAGCTGCAAGCTGAATAGTACAACCATTAAGGCGCACAGGGTAAGTTTTAACGCTAACACTATCATCTTCAAGACAAAGCCCCGTAGATAGCTCAAAATGTTGCTTATAAATTGGTGAAGCGACTACTATTTTGTCAGTAATACTACCCGTTAACCCACGTGAAAGTGTATTAGATTGGCTAAAAGGGCAGAAATTATCAATGGCATAAAACTTTTCTTGTCCGCTTTGATCTATTACTCTGAAAATTGCTACTTGTAGCTCATTAAAAAGAGCGCAACGTCCCATACTTGGGAGAATGTCATCAATATTACAAATATCGAACCATTGTTGGTGTGCTGTTGTCATTTTTTTGGCTCCTTATTAAGCTGTTTCACTGGTTCGTTCAGAGGTAAGGGCAGGTCGAATTTGCTCTCTTTCTGTTGTGAATATAACGTTTTCGTCATGCAATTTACTGTTAACAAAGTGGCCAAAGCGTTTCATCTTTTCAGGGTCTTCAATAGTGGTTTTCCACTCACATTGGTAAGTATCAACAACAGCAGACATTTCTTGTTCTAATTCAGCCGCTAGCCCAAGTTTGTCTTCAATGATGACTGATTTTAAATATTCTAAGCCACCTTCCATGTTATCCATCCAAACAGAAGTACGTTGTAAACGATCAGCTGTGCGAACGTAAAACATATAAAAACGGTCAATGTATTTAATTAAGTCAACATCATTTAAGTCTGAAGCAAATAAATCAGCATGACGAGGTTTCATACCCCCGTTACCACAAACGTACATGTTCCAACCATTTTCAGTTGCAATAATACCCACATCTTTACTTTGTGCTTCAGCACATTCGCGGGTACAGCCTGAAACAGCCATCTTTAATTTATGTGGTGAGCGTAAACCTTTGTAGCGATTTTCTAGTAGTATAGATAGCGCCATTGAATCTTGAACACCATATCGACACCAAGTTGAGCCAACACATGACTTAACTGTTCGTAATGATTTTCCGTAAGCATGACCGGTCTCAAAACCTGCATCAACAAGTTCTCGCCAGATATCAGGCAATTGCTCGGAGCGAGCGCCAAATAAATCGACACGTTGGCCACCAGTGATTTTAGTATAAAGGTCATATTTTTTAGCAACCTCACCTAAAACAATCAGTTTTTCTGGCGTAATTTCACCACCGGGTACACGAGGTACAACCGAGTATGTACCATCTTTTTGCATGTTGCCCATAAAATAATCATTAGTATCTTGTAAACCTTGAAGTTTATTATCAAGTACGTGATCATTCCAACAAGAAGCAAGTATATTGGCAGTGGTAGGTTTACAAATGTCACAACCTAAGCCGGACCCGTGATTTTCAAGTAACTCTTCAAAAGACTTTATTTTTTCAACACGAATGATGTTGTATAAATCTTGACGAGTATAGGAGAAATGCTCACAAAGGTTGGTATTAACTTCAACGCCTTGCTTTTCTAGTTCACAGTTTAATACTTGAGTAACTAAAGCAGTACAACCACCACACCCGGTAGCTGCTTTTGTGCAAGACTTGATAGCAGCCATATCACTTGCACCAGCCTCAACTGCATTAATAACATCGGCCTTACTTACGTTCATACAAGAACATAAAACAGCTGAATCAGGTAAAGCATCGACACCAATACCACTAGATGAACCGTCAAGGCTTGGTAGAATTAGGCCCTCTGGTTCACTCGGTAATTCCATTTTATTGAGCATGAATTGTAACAAAGAGCCATATTCCGCAGCATCACCAATAAGTACAGCACCAAGCAGATGTTTATCATCTTCACTAACGACTATTTTTTTGTAAACTTCTTCACGGTCATTCACATAAGTATAACTGCGAGAATTTGGTGTTGTAGCGTGAGCATCGCCAATAGAAGCAACATCCACACCCATCAGCTTTAACTTGGTGCTCATATCAGCGCCAGCAAACTCGCTGCTACCTGTTCCTGTTAAATGATCCACCGCTGCTTTTGCCATTGTATTGCCAGGGGCAATTAAACCGTAAATTTTATTATCCCATAGCGCTACTTCACCAATAGCATAGATGTCATTATCTGAGGTTAAGCAGTTATTGTTAATAACTACACCACCGCGTGCACCCATACCTAAACCCGCTTGGCGAGCTAATTCATCACGAGGTCGAATACCTGCAGAGAAAACGATAATATCAGTTTCTAATTCTTGGCCATCGGCAAAGCTCATTTTATGAAATGCTGTTTCACCGTCACCAATGTTTTGAGTATTTTTTTGAGTATGAACACTGACACCTAAGTCTTGAATCTTTCTACTTAGCATCTTGCCACCGCCATCATCTATTTGCACCGCCATTAATCGTGGCGCAAATTCTATGACATGGGTTTTTAAATCTAAATCCATCAGTGCTTTAGCTGCTTCTAAACCAAGCAAACCACCACCAATAACCGCGCCAACTTTTCCTGTTTTAGCGGCGGCGGTAATTTTTTCAAGATCTTCAATGGTACGATAAACAAAAACATTATCACGATCATGACCTGGAACAGGCGGTACGAAAGGAACAGAACCTGTAGCTAAAATTATTTTATCGTAGCTAACTTCAAGGCCAGCATCAGAGGTAATAACTCTTTTAAAACGATCTATTTGAGTTACTTTATCACCCGAATGTAAAGTGAAATTGTTGCTAGGATAAAAACCTTCGCTAACCATATTAATGTCATCAACAGATTGGTTTTTGAACCAGCTAGTTAAATGCACTCTATCGTATGCAGGAAGAGGCTCCTCACCAAAAACGGTAACTTGATAATTATCGCTTTCGCCACTTTCAACCAAATACTCTAAGAAATTATGACCAACAGGGCCATTTCCAATCACTACTAATTTAATTTTTTCTTTCATACTTTTCATACCGTTTACATTGCGTAACATTAATAACGGTATCGCAAGTAATGTACCAAGAAATATAGCTAACTGTTTTAATTTCAAGTGTTTGATATTTGTATGTTTGTTTGTTTTGTTGATGTTTGGTTAATATTAATTAATGCTTGCTAACAGGGCGAAAAAACGGCAATTGCACAGTGAGGGTGCAGTGAAATAATGAATTATAAAATGTTTTTTTATGCAATAGTCTACAGAGTTTCAATGTGATTTAGTTGAATAAATAAACTAGTTGAACTAGCGAGAGCAAATATATATGCCTATAGTTATTAGCACTAATTGAATCAATATCGAATAATTTAGAATGACGGACCCAAATAATAATTATTTTGTATCAGTGGCTGAGATTGCGGCAAAGTTAGATCAAACTACATTAATTTCTCAGCAACTATCATTAACCGCAAGTAATGCTAGAGCAGTAGCGCTGCGTGCTGGTGAAAAAGCCGCCGGTATTAGGCCATTAACTGATTTCATTGATAGGCTTGCGGAAATTACAATTTTATCATCTAAAAAAATAAACGCTTTAGCCGTAATTTTAAGTAAAACATCGGTAAAAAAAATGCGAGCTGATAACGCAATAGAGCGTTTCAATGCTGTTTATAAAAGTGGAAAAGAAGCTAAGTACATTGATAGCATAGATAAGCAACACCAAAGTTGTAAATTAGAGCAGGAACAATTAGAAGCGACCTATAGACGTCAAATAAACCAGTTAAGTATAGAATTGAAGGTGTTAAGTAGTGAGTTACGTAATGCGATAATTTTAGCAACACTGTCTAGAGTAGAAGCATCTCAATCAGGTGCTCAATATCAAGATGCGTTAATAAATGTTGCTGACAATGTAGAAGGAGCTGCAGCTAAAATTAAAGAACATATCAAGTATTCACAACACAAGGTTTCTATTCTAGAAGAGTGTGTAACATTGGAATAGTAAAATAAAAAAAGGGATTGAAATGAAGACACAGATGCTTTTTGAAAATGGCTCACACGCTTGGATAATGTTTGGCCGTGATGACGAAAAAACTGAAAAAATAATTGATACTAACCAATATATGGTAGTTACTAGTAAAAATGCATTGTTGATGGACCCTGGAGGAATAGAGTTATTTTCAGCTATGCTTTCTGCGGTTATAAAACAAGTTCCAGCTGATAAAATAACTCACTTGTTTGCTTCCCACCAAGATCCAGATATTATCTCTTCGTTAGGGTTGTGGGATCAGGCCTTACCCAATGCCACACTTCATTCTCCTTGGATTTGGGAAGGTTTTATCCGTCATTTTGGTATGGAGAATATCACTTATGCACCTATTCCCGATGAAGGTCGTTTATTAAAAATTGATAATGTAAATTTGGAATTTATTCCTGCTCATTATTTACATTCATCGGGTAATTTCAATGTATATGATGGCGAAGCTAAAATTTTAATGTCGGGTGATATTGGCGCAGCACTAGAAGCCGTTGATGCCCCAATATATGTTGAAGACTTTGATGAGCATATTGACAAAATGAAAATGTTTCATCAACGTTGGATGCCATCAAATAGGGCTAAAAATGACTGGGTGAAACGCGTTAGAAAACTTGACATTGATATGATGTGTCCGCAACACGGTAGAATATTTAAAGGAGATAATGTAAAGCGTTTCCTTGATTGGTTCGAAGCCCTTGATGTTGGGGTGGCCACTAATTCTGGATAAAAGTTTAGTCATTTTAAAATTGCTAA
>MAAL01000075.1:6958-11035 GCA_002163245.1 Gammaproteobacteria bacterium 42_54_T18
TGAATGGATTTCCATGCCTCTTATTGTTGTTATTCTTGCTGCGAGTTGAGGACATCCCATGTGCTCTTCTTTACCCAACGTTCTCCATGTTGTTGCTGATGTCATTGATAGCGATAGCTCAATTACTGCACCAAATATTTTAGTGTGCTAACTATCTAAAAATTCTCGTTTAAATATTGCAAAAAATGCAAGTTCAATACTCCTTAACATTCGTTAATTAATCACAGTATTTATCAACATATTTTTATATTGTCATTTGATTGTCATGTAAATATCAATAAAACATCTTATTTTATTCACATTTATTTAATATAAATATTTTAGTTTAGCAGGCGTTATTATTTTTAATTTATCTGGTTGGAGTAAGCAATGTATAAAAAGCCCATCGCATTGGCATTAGCATCCGTACTTTCGAGTGTAGGCTTTTCTGCCACCGCGGCTGAACTGTTAAATGATCAAAAAACGAATAATTGGTATGAACAAGGAGAACAAGTTCTGACGCAAAAACTGGCAGTAAAAACAAGGAATAAAGCTAAAAATGTTATCTTATTTGTTGGCGATGGTATGGGCGTTTCAACGCTAACCGCTGCACGTATTTTACAAGGGCAACAATTAGGCAAATCGGGAGAAGAAGGTTACTTAAGTTTTGAAAAATTTCCATTTAGTGCACTTGTAAAAACCTACAATGTTGATGCGCAAACACCTGATTCAGCGGGCACCATGACGGCGATGATGTCAGGTTTGAAAAGTGATGCTGGCGTATTAGGAGTTGATGAAAATATAGAGCGTGGTAACTGTGCCAGTGTAAAAGGTAATGAAGTTGCTACTTTACTTGAACTTGCAGAAATACGGGGTTTATCAACAGGCGTTATTTCCACAGCACGCATTACTCATGCAACGCCCGCGGCAACTTACGCAAAATCAGCAGAGCGTAACTGGGAAGATATCTCTGATATGCCTAGTGAAGCTATAGCTCAAGGTTGTGAAGATATCGCTTCACAGTTAGTGAATTTTGAACAGAATTTGGAACAACGATACCAAGGCATAGATGTTGATGGTATTGAAGTCATATTTGGCGGTGGCCGTCGTCACTTCTTACCTAAGGATATGGCATTTAATAGCGCTGATGCGATGAGCGAAGTTGAAGGAGATCGAACGGATGAAGTTGATTTAACTGCACAATGGCAATCAAGCTACCCACAGGGTAAGTATATTATTGATCAGAGTGGTTTTGATGCATTAGATATAGTTAATACGCCGCAAGTTTTAGGCTTGTTCAATGAGTCGCATATGCAATATGAAGCAGATAGGTCTAATGATATTGCTGGAGAACCAAGTCTGAGTGAAATGACTGCTAAAGCGTTAGATATTCTAGATAACAATGATAAGGGTTTCTTTCTGACTGTGGAATCAGGTCGCATTGATCATGGTCATCATGCAGGTAGTGCTTATAACGCGTTAACAGATACCATTGAATTTGCGAATGCAGTTCAGGCAGCCATCGATAATACTAACCCAGAAGAAACGTTAATTCTGGTTACAGCAGATCATAGCCATGTATTCACTATTGCTGGTTATCCTAAACGCGGTAATCCAATTCTAGGTAAAGTAGTATCTGTTGGTGAAACCGAAGCTAGTTTAGCAACAGATGGTATGCCTTATACAACGGTAGGGTACACCAATGGTTTAGGGCATCGTAATCTGGCCGGTGAAACTGATGCTGATAAAGGTTATGACGAAGATGTCAACACTGGCCGTATTGATTTAACCACCATTGATACGACGGATAGCGGTTTCCATCAAGAAGCCAATATTCCTTTAGGCTCAGAAACACATGCGGGTGAAGATATTTCAATACACGCTATGGGACCAAGTGCGCATTTAGTACAAGGAAATATTGAGCAAAGTGTTATTTTTCATGTCATTAACAAAGCCCTTGGTCTAACTAAATAACCTTAATAGCAATTGATAATTATAGGAGTAAATTTATGAAAAACTTTAAAAACTCAGTCGTTGCTATCGCGGTGGTATGTAGCTTAGCAGCGTGTGAAGACGGTGAAAATGGTGCTGTTGGTGCTAACGGAAAAATCAGCCTTATAAACCAAACAACATTACCACTGGGCAATGAATTTTGTAAAAATGGTGGTATCGCCGTTGATTCGGGTTTAGATACGAATGATGATGGCAACTTATCAAGTGATGAAGTGACAATCACTAATTATGTTTGTGCGGATACTGTAAAGACATTATCGAGCGATAGCTTAGCAACAAGCGTTACCAATGATTGGTTTAAACAAGGTGAAAATTCAATAAAAACGGCTGAAGTTAATTGGCAACGTGCAGATGCAATAAAAGATCTCAGAGGCAAAGCTAAAAATGTAATATTGTTTGTTGGCGATGGTATGGGCGTTTCCACTATAACCGCAGCACGCATTCTTGAAGGACAACGAAAAGGCATGTTAGGTGAAGAAAACAGCTTAAGCTTTGAAAAGTTTCCTTTTTCAGGTTTCGCTAAAACGTATAATGTAGATGCACAAACACCTGATTCTGCAGGCACAATGACTGCCATGATGTCAGGTATTAAAACAGATGCTGGCGTATTAGGTGTTGATGAGGATATTCAACGAGGAGACTGTACAAGTGTTACTGGCAATGAAATGACAACTGCACTAGAGCTTGCTGAAATAGCAGGAAAATCAACAGGCATTATTTCTACCGCACGTATTACACATGCAACACCTGCAGCAGCTTATGCGAAATCAGCAGAGCGTAACTGGGAAGATATTTCTGACATGCCTAGTGAAGCTGTAGCTCAAGGTTGTGAAGATATTGCTTCGCAATTAGTAAATTTTGAAGCCAATTTAGAAGCGAGAATGACAGGTGTAGATGTTGATGGTATTGATGTTGTAATGGGAGGAGGTCGTCGTCATTTTTTACCTAAAGATGCGGCTTTTAACAGCATTGACGCTGAAAGTGAAAAAGAAGGCGATAGAAGCGATGGACGAGATTTAACAGCTGAGTGGCAGGCAAAGTATACGGATGGAAATTTCGTTATTGATCAAGCTGGATTTGATGCGATAACCCCAGCAACAACTACGCGTTTACTTGGGTTATTCAATGAATCGCATATGCGATATGAAGCAGATAGAGAAAATGATGTTGCAGGTGAACCTAGTTTGAGTGAAATGACCAGTAAAGCCATTGATATCTTAGATAACAACGAGAAAGGCTTTTTCCTGACGGTTGAGTCAGGGCGTATTGATCATGCACACCATGCTGGTAATGCATATAACGCATTAAACGATACTATTGAGTTTGCTAAAGCTGTGCAAATGGCTATTGATAGCACAAACCCAGAAGATACATTGATAATTGTCACCGCTGATCATAGTCATGTATTTACTATTGCAGGCTATCCAAAACGTGGAAACCCTATTTTGGGTAAAGTTGTGGGTGTTGGTAAAACTGAAGCTAGTTTAGCGAAAGATGGTATGCCATATACCACCTTGGGTTATACCAATGGTCGTGGTTATCAAAATTTAGGTGCAGAAACAGATGCTGATGCGACTTATGAACTTGATATTGCTGCAGGTCGTGTTGATTTATCAAATGTTGATACCACCGCTGCGGGCTTCCATCAAGAAGCATTAGTGCCGCGTTCATCAGAAACCCATGCAGGTGAAGATGTTGCTGTCTTTGCTTCCGGGCCAGGGGCGTATTTAGTTACCGGTACAAATGAGCAAAGCTTGATATTTCATGTCATGAATTATGCTGCTGGTTTAACCGTTAACGATTAACGTTAACCATTAAACCTCTCTAAACTCTTTTTAATTAGGGTGTGTAGCAATTGCACACCCAGGAGTATTTTATGAAAAGCATTATATCTCTTACCTTAATGTTTACTGTTGTTAGCTTTGTTACAAAAGCTGAACAGGCATGTCAAATGAATGAAGATTTACTTGGAGCGCATTATAAATTGGTTAATAGCCAAGTGAATGCTGTAAAAAGAAAACATGCTAATGAACAAGAAACCTTTAAGTTAAGTTCTTTATGGCGAATGAATCAAAAAGTGCTATC
>MAAL01000159.1 GCA_002163245.1 Gammaproteobacteria bacterium 42_54_T18
TGTGGCCGCATCGAGATAATGCTAACGAACATGCAAGTTTGTCAACGTTAAGAATGTCACTGCAACGTTGGTGTAAAAAGCAAGATATGCCAATATTTGCACCGCGTGATTTTAGGCGAACATGTAAAACGTTAATGGGGGCGGCGGGTATTAGTAAAGAAATGCGGGATATACTGCAGCAGCATGATAAATCAGACGTATCAACCATTCATTACGACAGATATAACTATATTAATGAAAAACGGCAAGCAATGGACATTTGGACAACATTTTTAACGGACAAAGTAATTACGAAAACAGAGTAAAATTAATCCCTCTCATAGTTGGATGTATAGCACATTGCTAATGATCACTTTTGCCACACAGAAGACCTTTCATAGAAACTAAAAAGCCGCCTCAAAAGGACGGCTTATGTGCCAAAAGCAGACGGTCAGTTATCTAATATAAAACAGTGCTATCCCAACCACAGAACATAGAAGAGCGAATACAAATAGTGATATACGTTGCCAATAGGATGAATCTCGTTTTAATCTCACGGTAGAGAACTTCATTTCGTGATTAAAGATGAAACCATAAATTAACCTATAGAGAATAAGAAGGAATAAGTTTCTACCTAGTCTTTCCCCAATAGAAAGTTCGATACTAAAAAAATTAATAAGGATTAAAGCAATGAGAGATAGAAACAGAAAATGAAATCTATACTTGTGATATTTCGAAGTAAACATTTAATTAATATGATTCCTTTCAGTGTTTAACAATCGCTCTATACTGACCTTGAAAAAAATCAAACTATTACGTCAAACTTTTGCCATTAATAGGCAGTCATATCTAGCTTCTTAAATTACAACCGTAATACAAACTTAAAGCAATAATCACAATAAATATCCCCATAATTCGAATAAATAAAGGACGCACCCTTTCACTCGTTTTTTCTAGACCATGAGCCTTACTTATGGGGTTTTGAATTTTGAAATATATATTGGGTTTTACAAAAAATATAAGGCCAATAATTGCAATCAAAATAGTTACTACTAGCTTGCTATCCATGCTCAATTACTCTGTGTTAATGTCGATTATTCTCTCTTTGTAGCATGTCGAAAACATCATTTTTTTTGTTTTCGCTTATTGATATATTGGCGTATAGACTCAGCACCTGTTACACCATAGAAAACAAAAACACTTCCAATTAGAATTTGTGAACTATAACTAAGCTTTTCATTAAGGTTGTCAAAAATCGGATTAATTAAAACAGATATACCTGCAATTATCATAGCCAATCCTACAACTACACCTAAAGTTCTTAATATGATTTGTTTCATTGATACAAATTACCAACTTCCGCTGTTCGCTCCTAAGAAGACATTAGTTTTTTCAACTCGTTATGTCAACTAAGCGCACCGAAGGGACTGTTTCTAACAAAAGTAAAAACTAATTTGGAAATTCGATAACTAATGGGCAAATGCTGCAACAAATGAGACGGTCAGAACTGAAAAGTTAGATTTTATTTTTTACTAATAAAATGACTAAATAGTGTCTATATTTTAAGGGTGGCTCCTTGCTCAATCCTTTTGGTAAAAAGAGGGGGTGAATTTGAATAATAATATACTGTTACGCAAACTTAATATGGAAGATTTTTAATGAATAAACATAATATACTTGATGGAGTTTTAGCTACCTGTATTTTTGTTTTAGTAGCAGGTTACTTCGATCAAAAATCAAAAACATCTCGATTAGAAGATAAGCTAATCTCGGTTAAAGAAGATGTAAATAAAAAGATGATTTTAGCAAAAGGCGCAAAAGGTGACCCTGGCCCCAAAGGAGAAAAAGGTGAGCGAGGTCTTCGCGGATTAAAGGGTGATCCTGGTCTATCTGGAAAAACAGAAATTTCCTCTCAAAGTGGTAATACTGAAGCGAACCCAAACATATCATATCCAGATATACCTTCACCTAGTTCACAAAAAAACGTTATAGATATCGATTGGAAAGAAGGGGCTAGTGAATATGATGGAAGACTAGAACAAGATTTTTCATTTAAATGTCATTCAGGTGGAAAATTAGAGAGAATTTGGGGAACAGATTTCTACACCAGAGACTCAAGTATATGCACAGCAGCAGCGCATGTTGGAAAAATAAGTGTCAAAAGCGGTGGCATCATAACTATCCGAATTAAATCTGGAGTCAGAAAACATCGCGGTAGTCTAAGAAATGGGATTAAAAGCGAGAGTTATGGAGAAATGTCATCTAGCTATACGTTTCTATGATAAATCATGTCTAACAAATGCGTCATGCAGCCAGCAAAAAACGTTGGCTCGGACTTTCGTTCCGTTGCGATCTTCACAAGTCGCTTTGGCTGGCGTTATCGAATGACAGTTATTAGCACCCAATCCGCGGGACAGCACGACATCAAATAAGAGTGGTGTAGACCACTCTTTTGGGTTTCCAAACACAGTATAGTTAGGTTAATGGATTAGAGATATTGTATGCCGCAGACTCCTGAAATCATGGAAGTCCACAAAGTGTGGCTAACACGGCGTAAGTGATTCATTAGAGAATATAGGGCAAACTTATGGTTGCTAACGTCAACTCTGCGCACTTTTTGACCTTAGCTTTTGATGAGGGCAAAACTACCAGTGTTCATTGTTCTAAGGTCACTAGCTGAAATCAATCGCTCTGACCCCATTGATTCTATTGTCCTTGTTTAACAGCTTGTTAGAAAATTTAGCCACAATATGCGTTGTGAGCAGAAACAACACTTGCTGTAGTTAAGACCGCCATAACAACAAAATAAAAATACTTAACAGTTTTAGTGCCGCCCACTTGAAGGTCAATAAAAGTGCTTAAAGTTGGTTTTATATCATTTTTGATTTCTGGCGCAGATTCTTCCAGTTTTTTCAGTGCTTCAACACTGCTTTTTAACATTTTGTTATAATAACCTAAATCGAGTATCCATATAGATACCCAAAAAAAGGCTTGAAATAGAAATGCTACAAAAAGAAGCTCCCAGTTTACCCCTTCAGTATTTTTAGCGAAGGCGGTTATAACAGATGAGATAGTTGCAATTAATGCCAAAGCCTTAGTACGAATTTGAATTATCAAGTTACTAAATTGATTTGTTATATCTTCGTATTTACTCCATAAATTAAAGAAATATTCATACTCTTGATTCTTCTCCATACTCTGAGATTGTCCTTGTTTATTAGCTTGTTATGTCTCGTTTTTAATTGACTCTACTTGTGTGTTCAATATATTCCGCATCATTATAAGCGAAAATTTAACACCATCTTTTTCAGAGAGAATCTCGCTTAAAAAGATTTTGTTATCGTCATATTGTTTTGGGAAATTGATACTCATGTATGTCATTTGTTTCTTCTCTGGTTCCCAAAACCTATACTTTATTTCCGCATGCCCAGCGTACTTTTTGAGAAAGCGGTCAATGGTTAATCCTTCTTTTTGCCAATTTACTAACCCTTTTGTTAACCAAACCTCATTCCAACTCTCAAACAAGGGAAAGTGAGCAAAAGTATTTCTAATAAATTTAAACAATGGACCACCAGTTTCAGATTCCATTGGAGGTCTTTGTTTCTTAATTGCTTCAAGAACATGCTTAAATGGTTCATAAGCCAATAATTCTGCATAAACTGAAAAAAGGTTAATCACTTTACTAAAACGATACCAGTCTTCTTTTTCCCAAAATGAGTCTTCTATTATTTCATCGGCTAGATCATAGAACCTGTTGTAAGCAAGACTTAAAAAAACTTCTTCTTGTAATGCAGGTCTCAAATCCATGCAATAAAACTCCTAGAGACATAACGCCCTCGTTAATGGGCAAAATTTAGTTGGCTAAAATTGTTGAGGAACGAAACACAATAATCGGTATTTTGTCCTTATTTAACAGCTTGTTATGTTTAATTGTTAGCGTTCAAAACTTTAGCTTTCATTGTTTCAAACTCAGTTTTGGAAATGATACCTTTTTCAAGTAAGTCATTAATTTTAATTAACTCAGAATAAGTATCTTTTGCTATATGAGAAGACTTCGAATTGATATCAATTTTGACATTTTGATCAACTACATGATCAGCACGCTTTTTTAATGATGTTCTCACTGCTTCTTCATCTTCTTTATTTACGACTCTAAATTGATATTCGAAAGATGCCCATTGTCCAGGACCATTACCTATAGGGGTATATGTAGATGAAACAGGAACGGCTATTTTTCCTTTTGATTTAGCAAATTTATTAGCATCTCTAATCACATCGGCTCTTAATGCTCCTGCATTACCAAAAATACCTCCATGATCATCTCTAAATAAGACATATGTATCTGGTGATATCTCAACAACTCCGGGATTAGCACATGAGGTTATAAAAACACATAAAAGCAAAATTATCTGCTTCATTTTGATAGAACTCCAATTATTGATTATTAAACGCCTCGTTAAGAGGCAGAAAATAGTTTGCTATAATGTTTGATGAACGAAAACAGCAAACTTTTTTTTGGACTGCTTGAATGGCTTAGGCGATACTTCCTTCACTCTTTAAGTTTTGCTTCTCACTTTCTAGACTATCTTCCTCAGTTAGTCCTAGCATTATTTCTATCATTTTAATTAATGATGAAGACTTTAAGTTATCGTTCCATGCGGACTCTAATGCATCTGATACTGCAAGAGGGTTCTTATTTAAGCCTTTTGCACGACCATACTTTTCCGATGCTTTGTCTTTATGTTCTCCCCATTTGTCACCTAATTCTGTTTTTAAGGTTTCCGTGATATTACTTTTCCAAATAGTAATATTTGGAAAGAAAACATGTTCTTCTGTCGGCCAATTAAGAAGATCACTTTGCTCACAAAGCTTTAGAATAGAAGCATTATCTTTCTTATGCTTTCCTATTTCAGAAAGTAAATGAGCTGCTTTTTTTACTTTAGTTTCATCTGCATCGTCTTTTATAGCATCGTATTCAGCTTGTTTGTTGGCATCACCATCTATTAATACAAAAACAGGTATTTGTAATAATTGCGCTATACATAAAGGGCGAATAATTTCGCTTTTTCCATGCACTGGAACTATATGACAACCCTGCCGTCTAAATTCATCATACTTACCCATTAAGTGAAGGTAGGTTGTTAAAATAGACACATCTTCAATTCCTTCAACAAAAATAACTTTTTGTGAGAAAAACATTTCATTAAGCTCAGGACTTAAAGCAGGACTAACCTTAGCAACAAGAGCCGAGGGTGTTATAGGTTTAGTTTCTACAGTGTTTAGCTTTGCTGCAATATCCTCATAAGATATTTGAGATACTAATGATTCACTAGGTAAACCATGCTCTCTAACAATTCTTAAAGCAGTAATATTGTCAGATGGAACAAAATATGGGCTGTGAGAACATAAAACTATCTGTGACTTTTCATCAGCAAGTTTAAAAAGGGTTTCCGCTAGATATTTCATTTGAGGCGGGTGCTGGTAGAGTTCAGGTTCTTCGATAGCCATTAATAAGGTTGGACTTCCTGTATCATCCATTCCTACCAGTTCTTGCAGGAGGGCAAAAATATAAGACCGTTGCATTCCATGCCCAAACCTAGCCAATTCACCTTCAAAACCGTTATCACCTATTAATACTTGGGCTGCTGGCTCTTCTACTTTGATGGTTTTCTGATCGTCGTAATTCCATTTTACTCTAGCTTTTATATCTGGCTTAGACCAAGTTTGTAAGCGACTTTCAATTGAAGAAGACACAGAAGACAACACACCTTGTTGAGCATCTAACATTTTTTGATAAGCTATTTTTGCGTCATCATAAATTTTAGATACTTCATCATCGAAATTAACTTTCGCTCTAACAGTTCTCTCAAGCAGAATAGTTAAAGCTGAGTTTTTAGTTTCTTCACCTTCAGTTGAGATATCTTTTGTTGCCGGTATAAATACCCATTGTATATGTGGGGCTAGCCGGTTGGAACCTTTACTAGCTCCATAAAATTGATCTTCGCTTGGCATTGCTGTACACAAGGCGGCATTTGATTCTTCGAAACTTCTTAGAGCTTCCTCCATTCCAGCTTTAGTATTAATATTGGATAATGCTACATAGTTAGCTTGAGATTTTATAGATGCATAAATATTTTTTAATTCTGCAACTTTTTCACCATTTTTAGCTGCTGAAAACCATTGAGCAAAATCAGAAATAACTTTTCGTTGGCCATACTGCTTTACGGTAGCAAAGCCAGTATCATCATTAAAAGTAGCTTCAGCGGTAATTGTTAGTTCATCTTGACGTATATATGCAGCTAAATCAGATTTTGCTTCGTCAGTTAACTCCCCAAAAGTAACCGTTATTCTTATCGGTTCTTTAGTGTTTTTATGGTGGAAGTCATCTTCTGTTAATTTAATTACATCAGTTTGTGTATTTTTATTTTCTCTGAAAAATAGGTTTAGTGCGTTTATTGCTGTAGATTTTCCTGAGCTATTTGCTCCTATGAAACAGTTAAAATTTGTAAATGATATAGTTTCACTTTTGTACGATCTAAAGTTTTCTATTTGTAATTTTAATATCTTCATGTCAACTTCCTTGTGATGCAAACTCTAGGTTCGACTAACAGCTTATATATGTAGACGTCTTAGTAATGCCCATCTACTTGATTGTTTGATAAAATAACTCAATGTTATTTGATTTCAAAGTATTATTATATTTTTTGTTGGCGTTATTTATAGATGAACAAGGATATTACTGAAACCTCTCAGTAACATGACACATGTGATTCATTAGAAATATATGGCAAAATGAATTTCAGCTAAAGTCTACAATGCGCACAGAGTGACTATTGGGATATTGTTGATTTAGTCGGATATTGGCACCATTACCACATTCTCAAAGCATTACATCGGCTTTTGACCACCTTATTCTCACTTTTTTGT
>MAAL01000178.1 GCA_002163245.1 Gammaproteobacteria bacterium 42_54_T18
TAAGACTTGAGCACGCCAATCTAGTTGTAAAAGAGATTCAACCTACCCTGGATTTTTTATTAACCGCTTTTCCATCCTGGCGCATTCGCGGTGAAGGACAAGGGACCTGGGGAAAAAAACAACGTAACTGGTTACACGTGGGGGACGATGATTATTATCTAACCCTTAATGATAACGGGCAGGGAGAGATACGAGACTTAGCAGGCGCTACCCCTGGCCTTGCCCATCTGGGTTTTGTAGTGGACGAGTTAGAGCCGCTCATGAATCGGCTTACTCAAAAAGGCTACAAGGTAGATATTATCGGCCGCGACCATCCCCACAGGAAAACCGCATATTTCATCGACCCGGCGGGTTTCCAGTTTGAATTTATGCAATATACATCGAACCAACCGCATGAGAAAAATCAGTATGGCGGTGAACGTGGTGAACTAAAACGTGCAAGCCCTACAACCTAAACCTAAACACAGTTAAATCGTAAAATTACCCATTAAAAACCGGAGATCAACAATGAACGCTAATCAACTAATTGAAAATCTGTACAAGAGTGTCGATGCCAAGGACCTGAATTATTTACAAAACATATTAGCTGCAGATGTGCGCTTTCGTATTGGCAGCCACGATGCTATTCAAGGAATAGACGCAGCGCTAGCGGCCAACCATGGATTTTTTTCCAGCATCGAATCCATGCAGCACAGCATCGATCGGGTATGGTCACAACAAGATAATGTCATTTGCCATGGGCAAGTGAATTACGTGCGCCTAGACGGCAGTGAATATTCGGCGCCCTTTGCCACTATACTAAAAATGCAGGGAGATAAAATTCAGGATTACCTGGTATACGCAGATATTTCTGCCCTGTAATAACTGAGGGGCATAGCGCCCCTTTTTACCGCCCCTCAATGACCTTGCGATTGTATTCTTGCCGAGCTTTATCGATGGGGAAACCTAAGATAATGATAGCAATCATCAGATTGAACAACATGCGCGGTATAATAAAGAGCATTTCAAACGATGAAATAACATCCTTGTCATTATTCCCACCCGGGATAAAACCTATCAGATCCAACGCCATGTAAGTGATCCCTATGGCCACCGCACCACCAATTTTTTCTGTCATGGAAAGTAATGCGTAAAACAAACCGGTACGCAAGTGACCAGTATTAACCATATCTTC
>MAAL01000109.1 GCA_002163245.1 Gammaproteobacteria bacterium 42_54_T18
TTACGCTGAAGGGCGTAAAATTGGTCACGATCAACCGAAATGACCGTTCACGATCGTCCGTAATTAGCGGTCACGGTAGAGCGAAATGGTCGGTCACGATGGGCCGAAATACGCATGCTAAACACATTGGTGCCACGACCTATGGTACGGCGAGTGCCGGGAAACATAGCTTCTTGAAAGATAAAGGTTTGGATCACGCTATCGATTATCGTAATAACGATTGGAAGCAGGAGTTGCTGCAGTTAACCAATGGCCGAGGTGTTGATTTAATTTCTGATCCGATTGGTGGAAAAAGCCTGCGAGACAGTTATAAAGCGCTCAGTAATACTGGACGCTTGGGTATGTTTGGTATTTCTACGGTGTCTGAGACGGGCATGAAGGGAAAACTAAATTTGTTAAAAATGGTTGCACAAACTCCCTTTTTTCACCCTTTTGGATTAATGAATGAAAACAAAGGCGTGTTTGGCGTTAACATGGGTCACTTGTGGCATGAACATCAAAAAATCAATATATGGATGGAAGCATTGTTAGCAGGGCATGCTGAAGGCTGGATTAATCCTCATGTGGATAAGACATTTGCATTTTCTGATGCTGCAGATGCACATCAGTATATTGAGCAACGTAAAAATATTGGTAAAGTTATATTGTTACCTTGAGCTAATGTTTACCCATTATTGGATTGATTATATCTGCTTAAGATGAGATCTGAGAGCTCGCTAAGCGAAATATCAGCAGTTTGTTGGAATTCCATGTTGGCTAAATATAGGCTTCCCAGGTTATTAGATTTATGCAGGTCTAGAAACTTTTTAGCCAGTGAATGTAATGCAGTGTTCCCATGGGTAACAGAGCTGTGATAAATGATTTCTAGTTGTTCTGTAAATTCAGATGTATCAAGTGATTTTTGCGCGTTTTCCATCTGTGTTAATCGTTGGTGGGTGTCAGATATATATAACGTAATAAGTTCAAAGGCGTGGCTTTCGGAGGTTTTTTTAACGAGGCGGTTAACGGTATTGTAATTGACATAGATGTCTTTTTCTTTATGTTGTTCAAGCATGATTGGCTGGGAGCTGCTGATGCTACTAATATTTTTTGTCCATTTATCAATACAGCGTAAAGTAGCGTTTTTGTTAATCGGTTTTTGTAAATAGTCATTCATACCCGAATGTAAGTATCGCTCACGATCCCCTGCCAATGCATGAGCAGTGAGGGCAATAATGGGAATGTTTGAATATATTGAATTGGATTGACGGATTTTTTGAGTAGTGGTGATACCATCCATAATCGGCATGGATATGTCCATGAGAATCACATCATAAGGGTGAGAAGAAAGAATATCCAACGCTTCTTGACCGTTGGATGCAAGATCTACGTTGAGTCCTGCATGGTTAAGAATTTGCTTGATGACAAACTGATTGGCTGGATTATCTTCTACGAGTAGAGTGCGTATATTGGCGTTAAAGGAGAAATTCTCCTGATGTTGTTGGTTAGATATGCTATTTGGAATTTCGTTGGATATTCCAAATTCACAAGAGAAGGTGAACGTTGTACCCACCCCTAGCTGGCTAGTGTAAAATATGTCACCTTTCATTAATGAAACCAAGTGTTTACATATGGCGAGGCCAAGCCCTGTTCCTTCATGTGAGCGAGAGTGTGATGGGTCCGCCATGGTAAAGTGTTCGAATAGACTATAGGGTAAGTCCGTTGAAATTCCGATGCCGGTATCTATTACGGAAAAATCGATAATCCAGAAATCTGTTTTTTCTTTTTTTTTGGATGCGATTACAGTCACATTACCTTTAGGAGTAAATTTAAGAGCATTATTTATCAAGTTAATGAGAATTTGCCGGACTCTATCAGGGTCTCCATTTACAAAAATAGGAAGATCGGGGGTAATAGATAGTATAAGATCAATGCTTTTTATTCGTGCTTGATGAGATAATAGTTGTACTGTTTGTTCTAATAATTCATGAAGATTAAAGCTGGTTTCTTCGAGGCTTAGCTGGTTTGACTCCATCTTTGAAAAATCAAGTATATCATTGATAATTGTCAGGAGTAATTCTCCAGACGATCTTCCTGTTTGTACAAGTAGACGTTGTTTGGGTGTCAGGGGGGTATCTTTAAGTAAGCCAAGTATGCCAAGAACGGCATTCATTGGTGTGCGTATTTCATGACTCATGACGGCAAGAAAGTTTGATTTAGATTGACTAGAACATAATGCGTTATCGTGTGAAATTTGTAGCTCTTGCCTGGTTTTTATAAGTTGTTCTTCCCGTATTTCTTTTTGTGTTATTTCAGAAAATAAATCATTTGCGGCATTGGCAAGGAATTCCAGTTCTTTGCTAGCGATAAAGGATAGTGTTAATGGCTCGCGATCCCCTTCTTTCAATGATGTTAGATAGCGACTAATTCGGTTTACAGGTCGTATGGTTAACCAATAAAATGCTTGTATAATTAGTGCGCATAAAATAATAAGTAAGGTTGATATAAAGTATCTAACAAATGTTATTTGTCTTTCGATTTCCGCATAGATAGGATCAAGATTCCACGAAATAGTGATAGACCCAAATTCTTCATTTTCATAAATTATAGGATAGTTATAGGTTCTTATAGTATGCACGGGATAAGGAATATTTTGTATCTTTTTAACAAGAATACTATCACTTTCATTTCTAATGACTATTTCAATAATGTTTTCTGAATTAGAAAGGGTTTGATTAGCTATGGAGTTGAGTATAGGTTGATCTTCTGAAATAACAGCATCTAAGGCCGTAGCCGCTAGAAGTGAAAATGAATCCTTACTCTGATTATCTACTTGTTGAAAAAGAAACCCACTACCTACTTCTCGTAAAACTACAGAAGTTAGCATGTTTACGATAATTAGACATAAAATTAGCGCTATAAATACCTGTAACCATAACGGGTAACGTCTATTAATCTCTTTTCTAGGGTGTGTTTCCTTTATCATAAGCTAGAATCTAACGTAGATGTTATGGGTTTAAATTTAGAATCAAAAAATAAATGATTGTTTTCCATTGCGAGTCTAATATCGTTGTAGTCTGAGTCTGAAGAAGGAAAAAAACCTGTTTTTTTTATATTTTTTAGAATATCTTTGGAATGGATAGAGATAATAGATTTTTTGAGTGCGATAAATATATGACGAGGTAAATCTTTTCTAGATATCCATGGTTTGGTTGAATTCTTAAATCTAAATAATTCTCTTAATTTTGGTGTTATTCTGTTTTGATTTATAAATGTATTTTCTTTAATTGCACCCGCTGAAAATCTGTGAGATGAAACGGCGCTGGCTACTTTATCATGACGAGATAGGTAGGACATATGAGATAGATCGGATTTATTGATTCCATTCATGTGTAAATAATATTGTGACAAATACCGGCCAATGGTTGAGTTTTCATTTCCAAAAGCAAAGGATTTTCCGGATAGTTGTTCAATTTTGTATATTTCACTGTCAATTGGAACGCAAACAATACCCCAGAAATATTTTTTTCCATTGTTATTTTCCATGGCTAGGAGCTGGATATTGTTATTTCGTTTTTTACTAATGATGTAGGATGCCGGGCCCATTCTTGAAAAATCCACTTTTCCTGATACTAAAGATTGAATTCCAGATTCGTAACTATTAGATACTTGCAGGTGTATTGTAACGGTGTCATTTAATTTCTTAGAAATGGATTCTTCAAGGTGGTTAAGTATAGGGCGAAACATTTTTACCATTGATGTAGGCTTATCTGATGTATACACACCAAAATTAAGTTCAATGTCAGATTTTGCGGATAATGATATCGAAAATATGAGGAGAAATAGCAATTTTTTATTCATTTTATTGTTCGCTGTAAATGTATCTTTAAGCTTTATTCAAAAGCGAGCATATCTGTTACTTTTTCGCCGAGCCTTTTAAGTTGAAAGGGTTTGGTTAAATACCCTTCTGCACCTAACTTAAATGCGTCTTCAATATCGCCGATTTTGTCTTTTCCGGTTAGCATGAGAACAGGTATGTTTTTGGTTGTTGCGGCATTTTTAAGTTTCTTAAGTACCGCGGGGCCAAGAATGTCAGGCAATATCCAGTCAAGAATAATTAGATCGGGTTTTTTTTCTATTGCAGAAATAAGACCCCTTTCCCCATTTTTTGCTTTAAAGACTGTTACATTTTCATGTTTTTCTAAGCGGAAAGAAACTTGGCGACGAATAGAATCATCATCGTCAATTACTAAAACCTGTTTTTTAGGTGTCTTAAAAAATTTCAATATATTCATATAAACTCTTCGTATAAGTCGGATAGTTTCTATTTTTATTAGAGGTGCAAATTTTAAACCAATTATAAAATAAATATTTTTTTGTTAAAAAACAATCGGTTGTGAGTGTTTTCTGTTGAGGCGGGGTCGAGAAATAATTTTCTTTACCATGATCTGTGTAAGTTGCGTTGCAAAATGCGGATCCTATATAAATTAATTGATATTAAAGAGATAGCTTGTATTTAAGTTATTGTTTATATGGGAATTATTGTGAAGTTTAAAGATGGCACTAATATTGCTTGACCTAGATAAACTGATTTTTTATTTCTAAGCAAGAAAATTATTCTTTGGAGAAAAATATGATAGAAGATGATATGTACAGCCCATTAAAGGATGCCAATATACTCGTCATTGATGATTCGTTACCGTTCCAAAATTTAACACATGCAATGCTTACTAAATTTGGTGTAAATTCAATAGAATTTGCATCATCGTTATCAGAAGGCCTTAAAAAACTGCACTATACATCTTCGGATAGGAAGGGATCTATAGGATATGACATGGTTCTATTAGATATAAATCTTCCTGATGGAAATGGAGTAAGTGGCTGTGATTTTGTGACGCATCATGTAGGTACGCTAGATATTCCGGTGATCATTATTTCAGGAGCGTATAACCCACTAATTATTGAGGAAGTATTTAGGCTTGGAGCATGTGACTTTATCCAAAAGCCGTTTGTATCGGCGTTACTTAAAAAGCGTTTATGTGCTGTTTTAAATGATGTATTACTTTAATCATAAAAATATTACCTTTCGATGAGTAAAAGTAATGTGTCATCATTTGGTGGTTTTCCTGCAAGATTATCAAATGTAGATATTATCGTTGAAATTGCATTTTCGATTTTCTCGTTCAATGTGTTGATTAACGAATCGACTATTTTATTTTCCAGGTGTAGACGTCTATCTGGAGTATCAGCCGATTCAAATAAGCCATCAGTAAAAATAGCGATTCTTTGATTTCTATCGAAATCAATAGTCATTTCGTCGTAGGATGCATTCGGTGTAAGTCCTGGCAATATTCCGCCAATATTCACGCAAGATGCAGAATTATTAGATATTAAAATAGGAGCGGGGTGACCTGCGCTTGCAATTGTAAGTTGTCCGTTTACATTTAGAGATAGTGAGCAGCATGTTAATATTACATGGGAAAGTAAATCATCATCAAAGGCAATTTTAGATAATTTTTCTAGGAGTTTTGATGGTGTTAAGGGCGGTGTGTATGATTTCATTAATCCACGTACATATCCACCATAAGCATAAGAAAAGAATTTAGCCATCTCATCATGGCCCATTATATCGATGATAGTAATATTTATTGAGTCTGCGGTTCTATGTGAAAGTAAAATGTCACCTCCTCCCCGCCCGGTATTACGATGCTTAAAGCACATTTTCCAAATATCAAAGGATGATGGTATCTGTGGTTTAAGCAAATTACTTATTTTACGTTGTATTTTTGAAGAAGCTAATTGTTCAATTTGTTCTGTTCTGCTTAATACGCGTTTTATTGATTGAAGCAATGTATCTCTAGATACAGGTTTATGCAATAGATCATCAACCCCCAAATCACATGCCCTATCAATAATATCTTTTTCTCTAACGGAAGACATAAATATGAATCGAATTAGTTCAATTTTTGGATTTTGGTTCACATGCTTTCGTAATGAAATTCCGTCTATATCAGGCATTCTGATATCAGAAATAATGAGATCAATATGATTGTGTTTTAGCCATTCAATAGCATCACGCCCGCTGGTAGTAAAACTTACGTTAAAAAACGGCTCTAGGTATGCGGAGTATAGCCGGGACGTTGGTTCATCATCATCAACAATGAGTATTGATGGGGTGTATATAGTGGAGGGTATTTCCCAAATAAGCGTTAGATGGTTGATATAGGAGGAGTCAGAATCGTTATAGGTAATATTGTCTGTAACTGAGTGAAGTAATGATATACCTCTTCCATTCTCAGAATATATAGAGAGTTGATCCGATTCAAGGGAATTATAAGTAGTGGGGTCCCAGGGAAATCCATTGTCCATTATAGCTAAATGATATTCTTGCTGATATTGCGAAAAACTAATAAAGAGAGGTTCTATCGCGTTATTGTGGATAATTATATTTGTTGAGGATTCAGAGAAGGCTAGCAGAATTTTTGATACTAGACTATTTTCAATCTTTGATGCAATCAATGTTTTCTGTAGTTTTCCCCGCATTTTTGTAATCGATGAAAGCGTTACTGGGAATTGGTCTGAGAATATTATTCTTTGCATAATGGATTAGCCTGTCTGTGTATTATAGACATAGTGACAGTAATTTGTTTTCTGAAATCCAAGACCGAAATTTATTGGAGATAGGGTTAAGATATTCGGGAAATCGATCAATTTCTCTGAGCAATTCATCTTTAAGTGGAGGATTGTCTCGATCATTATATATACAGCCCAGTAATATAGCGTTGTTAGATTGTAGTGTGCGGGCGGCTTCAAGTAGCATGGATTCATTTGTTTTACTTGCGAGCACAACAAGAATACAGCCGTCGCAGGCAGCAGCCACCCTTTCGGCGGGGATATTATTCGCGTTGATACGATTAATAGGGGAGCAATCAATGATTATATTATCAAATTGAGATTGCCAATATTCGATACACTCTTCTAATATCCCCGGCTTACGTAATTTAAGTATAGAAGATCTAGACCGGGGCGCGGTGATTCCTGTTAAGACCGATAGATTTTTTGATGTAGAAACAAGGTGTGGTGTGGGAAGTAATCCAGAAGAAGAGTCAGGATTTTTAATATCCAATAGTTGGTGTAGGGATGGATGATGTAAATTGAGGTCAACCAGTAACGTGGATTTCCCAGCTAATAGATTTCTTTGTGCTAGTGAAAATGCAATAGAAGATACACCCTCATTAGTATTAGCAGATGTAATTGATATCGAACATTTTTCATTGTTAAATAACTGAGCGTAGATTCTTTCTATTTCGACGTTTGATGAAGGTATATTCATTATATTAGGCCTAATAGGGAACTAAGAGAAACAAGTTGAAAAACGTCTTTTAGAACGAGTCGCATTTTTTCTATGCTACTTTCGCTTTTATTGGGAATATACACCGTGTCACCTGCTCGTAATACAGGAAGGTCATTAAAAGACGCGGTGCGGCTGAACTTTGACAAATCAAAAGTTTGCGCTTGGTCTTTACAGCAGGATAAATTTACAACCGTAATTTTTTGATGATATGCATTCGCGCTTGTACCTCCGGCCTGGGCAAGAAGGTCCAAAATTGTCATTGAGTCATTAAATCGATATCGTCCGGGTTTATTAATTGCGCCAAGAACACGAATGGTTGATTCTTTGCTGTTCTCAATCCAAATTCTATCTTTTTCAGGGATATAAATAGTATCGCCAGTTTTTACCTGAGGTAATATTGCTTCATCACCTGTCTCAAAATAGAGAGCAAGATTTATCCTGCTCACTAGGGCATGCCCTTTGTCCCTATGACTTACTCTTATACTGTGAAGGTCTGCGTTGCGTGTGGGTCCATCCGCTGCTGAAAGAATATCAAGAAAATTCATCGAATCGGTAAACCTATATCTTCCTGGTGCTCCAACTTGGCCAAAAATATAAATAGATTTATCTGATGCTTGTCTTACCCATTGTACTTTATTATCGCTAGGATCTTGTGGTAAGTCGTGAACTCGAACAATAGCTCCTGCTTGCAATGTGGGTAATTTG
Source organism: Gammaproteobacteria bacterium 42_54_T18 (assembly GCA_002163245.1). GTDB lineage: Bacteria > Pseudomonadota > Gammaproteobacteria > Pseudomonadales > Ketobacteraceae > 42-54-T18. The sequence goes on from MAAL01000109.1 coordinate 8,039, forward strand.
GAGTCATCTTTTCCTTGGTTAATAAAATTATCTAAATTAAATACAGTATGCTTTTTTTCTCCTTTATTGCTAGAGGTTACAATTTCGATATTAGTGGTGTCTGCTTTTCTAGTAGGCCCGCCAACGTGTGCTAGAAGATCAATAAGCGACATTTCTTGAGACCATTCCACGCGCCCGGGTCTTACCACTGAGCCGATTATGCGAACGGTTCGATTAGGTGGCAATTTTAGCCATGATTTTTCATTAAAATCAGTTTTTTCTGGTACAAATATGGCATCGCCTGGATTTATTTCGGGGGGAAGTCCTGGTACTGAGCCCTCTGTGTAGCCGGTTAGATCGAATGGGTGTACTGTACCATCAGATTTGATGATGCGTATTTGACGAGATTCAGCAAATCGAGTTGGTCCTCCGGCGTTTGCCAATATATCCATAAAGGTAGCTCCTTTTTTTCCCTCAAAGGCACCGGGTCGTGATACTTCACCCATGACATAAACCATATTAGACCCACTTTTTATTTCTTCTTCTTGTTTAGGTATAAAAATTGTCGCGCCCCTGGTTATCAGGGGTAGGAGTGAGTTGTCGCCAGTATCAAGATATTTTTTCAGGTTAAATAGCTTCGGGTTCCCTTGGGTAATGACCCTAATTTGTTCAACGCCAGCAAAACGTGTAACGCCCCCGGCTCTCATGAGAAGATCAATAAGGTTGATAGACCTTCGATGGGAAAAGCTACCAGGGCTATTCACTTCACCAAATACTTTAATCGCATCCTTGTCTTCTGCAGCATCACCGGAATCAGCGACTTTGAGTGGATCAAATTCCATTTCTACATTGCCAGTAATGGGCGATGAAGGAACAAAAATAATATCCAATGAGTTAAGGCTTGGTAGCGCTTTCATTGAACCTGTATCTAGGTATTGTTTATAGTTAAAATCTTGTGTAAGGCCGTCACGAATCAATTGAATTCGGTCAAGTTGAGCACCTGACCGTAAACCACCAGCAGCATGTAGTGCCAGTTGAATACTGCTGCTAGCGGAAAGGGTGTATTCACCGGGACTTTTTACATAACCATGAACCGTTACAATCATCTGTTTTTTATATACATAGATATGCAGGTTACTAACATCTTTGAAAGCAGAGGAAAGGTGTTCAGAAACCACCTGTTGAAGTTCATTTTCGGTTAGCCCTGCAACGAATACGGCATTAATTTCAGGGAGAATAATACGACCCTGTTTGTCTACATCAAATGGGGGTTGAAGTGAATCTTCTCCAGGTAGGGAAATCTTTATTTGATCACCTATTTGAACCCTGTATCCATTAGCGTGTATTGTTTGAAAACAAGAAAGGAAGAATACGAAAAATACGATTATTCTTAGCAATGTTATATCGTTGTATGGTAGGCGCATATAATATCCCCAACAAAAAGTGAGTAGTATTATTCTTTGTTTATAGTGCTAGCAATCGGAGAAATATTCATTGGGATGATATCAATCCTGACTCGACGATTTACTAATCTTATATGTGACGCATTACCCTCAAATAGGGGGCTTTCTTCACCCATTTCATCATAGTGAATTCGCGTTTTTTCTATACCAAATATATTAAGATAACGGCCAACCATTTTTGCTCGATTTAGCGCAAGTTTGTGGTTGTATATATTGGTACCTTCGGTATCCGCATGTCCGGTTATATTGATATTCAGATTTGGAGCGATTTTTAATAGAGCAGCCGCTTCAGATAGTCGTCCAACATATTTTGGATTTAGTTCAGATGAGTCGGTTGCAAATTGATTGTCGCTATTGAGGATACTCGTAATATCAGCAATATTATTCTTGTAATCAGTAACTGGCGTCGCTATTTTCGGTTGAGATTTTTTGAACGGAAGGCGACAAAGCCCTCTACTTGTGACGTAGTTGAGTTGTCGCTCTAATCTCGCGAGAATGCCTCGTTGTACAATAAGGTCGTTGGCTGCATCGTAATGAAGTTCGCCCACTACTTCCCTTTCGATGCGATGTTGTCGTTGCTTTGATTGTAAAACCGTCGCTGGGAAGCAGAGTTCTGCCCCTTCGAGAACAAGCATGTCGAGGTGTCGGCTGGTCAGTTCTAAGTCGAACCTAAGGCCGTGTTCTGGCCCAAGAGCTTCGTGAGCCATGACAGGGGAGATATTGCCAATATTATGTTCTGCCATGCCCCCAAAACCTTGTTTAGGCCAATATGAGCAACCGGGTAGGCACATTATGAGGATAAGGAGTTGAATCAAACGGTACATTGGTTATCGCCTGATGATTGCGTATGGTCTGTACTAAAGCTAATGGGGATAGCGCTGCCAACGCGTAGTAGCTCCATCAGCTCTTTTGGTTGCCCGTGAACACCACGTATTACCAGCGTCTGTTGTTGTGCTTTGAGGCGTTTAAAAAGGTAAACAATGGCCCCTATGCCAGAGGAGTCAATAAACTCAACATTATTTAGGTCAAGTAATACATTATTGTTTTGAACTGATGACACTATTTCTTCAAGTGTTGGTTTAATTTGGCTGCAACCATAGGCATCCATCTCTCCAGAAAGAGAAAGTATTAGGTCGCCGTTAGCTGAGAAGGTTGATTGCTGTTGCATGATATGCACCTTATGTTTTAAAGATACATAAGTGAATGCAGGTACCATGCCAGCAAAGAAATGGTTTTAAATTATAATAAAATCAACGATATAGGTCGCTTGGAGTTGGGGTAATCTGCGTATTTTGCGTTTTGCAATTCCATTTGCAAATGTCCCATTGGAATGTTAGGGATATATTGCATATTGCGGACTAAAATGATCACCCTCTGCGATCCAAAGTGATCACCTCTTGCAGTTGAGCGTGATCACTCTTTGCAATTAAAAATGATCACTTTTAAGTAGTTAACGCAGAGAGTGATCAAGTAACTGAAAACACTGATCACGTTCAATCGCAGACCCTTCCTACGCATTGATTTTATTGATTTCTAGCGTTGTATGCTTCGTGCTTTTGCGCCGAGGGTATGATGCCAAACAAGAGATTAGCAATGCGACACACAAAAGAGATCCTTCGCCTCAAATTTGAAGCGAAGCTCAGTCACCGAAAAATCGCCCGCAGCCTCAATATTGGCGTTGGCACTGTGTCACTTTATAGCCGACGAGCAACAGAAGTTGGTCTATCGTGGCCTTTGTCGCCAGGTATGAGTGATAACGACCTGGAGCAACTCCTCTTTCCCGCAGCAGTGGTCAGAGGTCGTCACGGCCGCATCGAGCCTGACTGCGCGTTAATCCACCAGGAGCTTAAGCGCAAAGGCGTTACCCGGCAGCTGTTATGGGAAGAGTACAAACAAGCGCATGGCAATGCGGGTTATCAGTTATCGCAGTACTGTGGTTATTATCGGGATTGGCTCACCAAGCAAAAACGATCGATGAGGCGTATACATCAAGCTGGCGAGAAACTGTTTGTTGATTACAGCGGTGCAACGATGCCTATCGTCAACCCTGATACGGGTGAAATACGTTCAGCAGAGATATTTGTTGCGACGCTAGGTGCAAGCAATTACACCTTTGCGATGGCCTCCTGGTCACAAAGAAAAGCCGACTGGATTGATGCTCACGTCAAAGCATTTGAGTTCTTCGGAGGTGTTCCAGAAATTGTTGTACCCGACCAATTACGAAGTGCTGTCAGTAAGCCGTGTCGTTACGAGCCGGTGATAAACGCCAGTTATCAACACATGGCGTCACATTATAAAACCGCAATCATTCCCGCCAGACCACTCAAACCCAAGGATAAAGCAAAAGCAGAAAACGCAGTGCTTATTGTGCAGCGCTGGATCTTAGCGAGACTACGTCATCAAACGTTCTTCACGCTCGCAGACCTTAACATCACCATTAAAATTTTACTGGATGACCTCAATCAACGACCCTTCAAAAAGTTACCGGGAAGCCGTTTAAGCCAGTTTGAATTGTTAGACAAACCAGCACTCAGAGCGTTACCCGACAAGCCTTACGAATATATCGAATTCAAGCTGGCAAGGATCAATATTGATTACCATTTTGAGTTTGATAAGCATTATTACTCCGTGCCTCACAACCTTGTCAAAAGTCAGGTAGAAATACAGGCCACCCGGGACGGTGTGGCTGTATTTTTTAAAGGTGAACAGGTGGCTAGACACCCAAGAAGTCAGCGCCTGGGCGGTTTCACTACCGATGCCAACGATATGCCTGAAGCACACAAACGGCATCAAGCCTGGACTCCAGAAAAGTTAATCAGTTGGGCTAAACGTATAGGTACATCAACCCAAGAACTTGTGACTGCATTACTTCAAAAAAAGAGGCACCCAGAGCAAGCATATCGTGCGTGCCTGGGGTTGCTCAACCTATCTAAGCAATACACACCAGCAAGGTTAGAGGCTGCATGTCAGCGTGCGTTGCATATCAACGAGCCAAAGCTTAAGAATGTTAAATTGATCCTTGAAAGCAATATGGATCAACTGCCATTGCCTCTCGCCCAGCAAAAAAACAACACCGAAACTCATCACAATGTTCGTGGCTCGGATTACTACCACTAACTTCAAAAGAGGAAGTTCACCATGTTAGAAACACAAAGCCTACAACAACTGCGACAGTTGAAATTAACCGGTTTAGCCGATGCCTTAGAAATGCAATTTAACCAACCCAACACCTATGACGGCCTTAGTTTCGTGGAACGCATTGGACTAGCGGTTCAGCAGGAAGTGACGTCTCGAAATGACAAGCGTCTACAGCGCTTACTCAAGGCTGCCAGATTCAAAACGCCCGCACGACTAGAGGATGTCGATTACAGTCACTCTCGCGGCTTAAAACAAAGCACGGTTGCCGGTTTGCAGAACAGCGACTGGATTACTAGAAACCAAAATCTTGTTATTACGGGGCCAACAGGATGTGGAAAAACCTATTTAGCATGCGCTTTAGGCCATCACGCCTGCCACCAAGGCTATCGGGTACGATATTACAGAGCGACTAGATTGTTCGAGCAACTAACGATATCTCATGGTGATGGCAGCTATCTCAAGTTGCTTGCCCAAATTGCTAAAATGGATGTGTTAATCATTGATGACTGGGGGCTTGAACCACTGGCCCAAAGCCAAAAGAATGATTTGCTAGAAATCATGGAAGACCGGCATAACAGTAAATCGACTATCTTCACAAGCCAATTACCGTTAACAAAATGGCATGAATTTATTGACGATCCAACTCTGGCTGACGCCACTCTTGATCGGTTGCTTCACAACGCCCATAAACTCAAATTAAAAGGGGAATCTATGAGAAAACTGCTAACAACATTGACGGAAGGTGATCACTTAACGTAAAAAGAAGACTCGTGATGCTTAGGAAGAATAAGTGATCACTTTCAATCGCAGAGAGCGATCATTTTTAGCGAAATACGCATATATTATTGGCCCTTGCCTAAAAGCATTACGGAAATAGTCCGAATAATGATGCCAGTGTCCATTTTAATCCAACCGTAGAGTGAGCTTATTGCGAGAGCGTAGCTGTGATCAAATCCAACTTTTGAACGAACATCGTCAATGTTGGAATCATATCCTTGGTTAACTTGTGCTAGACCGGTTATTCCAGGCATAACTTCATAGGTTCTTTCTGAGAAAAAGGGGATTTCATTTTCAAGTTTTTTGTAAAACCCTGGGCGTTCTGGGCGGGGTCCAATGATGGACATTTGCCCTAGTAATACATTAAAAAATTGCGGTAATTCATCAATCCGTGTTTTACGCATAAATGTACCAAATGTGGTGATACGAGGGTCATTTATGGATGCCCATTGTGCACCTCCCGTTTTTTCTGCATTTACAATCATTGTCCTAAATTTTATCATATTAAATAACACAGTTTTATGGGGGCGGGCTTGGCCGATACGTAGTTGAGTAAAAAAAACAGGGCCGGGTGAATCAAGTTTTATAAAAATCGCGACAATTGGGAAGAAAGGTAATGCTAAGGCTAGGCTAAGTGTGGAAAATACTATATCAAATACCCGTTTCATTTTTCTAATATACGGGTCTAGAGTATGTGCTTTGAATAATGCATTATTTTGGTTTTGGTTTTGGTCTTGGTCTTGGTCTTGGTCTTGGTCTTGGTCTTGGTCTTGGTCTTGGTCTTGGTCTTGGTCTTGGTCTTGGTCTTGGTCTTGACGGCGAGATTTTTTCCAAGGGCCTGAGTTGACGCGAAATATAAAACGAACAATACCCTTAAGGCAGGTTAAGTGACCATTTATTAGATACGTCAATGAAGTAACGATCTTATTTGAGCTCTCCGAAGGAAATAGAATGCCGAAAAAACCGATAGCATAAGCAATTAATTGAAGGGAAAAGGCCAAAAACATAATTGAACTGCTAAAAGATAACATTAGAGATCCAAAAAATGTGTAGATCATCAGGAAAGGCATAAATACTCGCAACGCTTTTCCTGAAAAGAAGGTAAAAGCGATTCCTTTGTACTTTGGTGATATTAGATGCTTGAGCCTCCATAATTGTTGCAAATTACCTGCAGCGATGCGTAACCTTCTTTTATTTTCCATGGTGTCATCGGTCATTTCCATTTCCAGCGCATTAATATCGGGTTCATAATCAGATCGATATCCTTTCGAAACAATAGACATAGGTAGTATAAAGTCGTCGTTTATAGTATCAGGAGATAGCTCTTCAAATAGTGCTCGCCTGAAAAGGTAAAGTGCGCCATGAGCACCCAGTGTTGATCCCAGAGACGCCTCACCTAATTTAATATTACTTTGGTATTCCCAGTACGTTGCCTCTCCATCTGATCCTGGGTATAGGACTTGATAATGACTATTAAGAACACCAATTTTATCGTCACTAAATCGATCGGCCGCAATAAGGAGGGAATCAATTGAAATAATGGCTGATACGTCTGATAACGCGACTAATTCTGAATTAGACTGGGAGATTAGCTCATTAATAACCGCAACTTTACCTCGGTTTTTATTGAAATTGAGAATACTTATATCTAAGTGTGAGCACTCGGCTTCACTAGCGGTACTGATTGCCAATTGATAGGTGTTATCGGAGCACCCGTCACAGCCGATGATAACTTTCAGGCGATTCTCGGGGTAGTCCAATGATGCGATATTACGTATTTTTTCAGAAATCCATTTTTCTTCATTACAAGCTGGAATAATTAAACTGATTGTTGGCAATAAATTATCGTCAGTAGAAGAATTGTATTTTCGACTATTACGATTTTTCTTTTTGTCCTCATCATTCTTGAAAAATTTAAGAAGTAGTGGATATCCAATATGGTGATAAACAATTAGAAATCCGAAAAATAGGGTAGTAATTAGTAATATTGAAGTATTCATGATTGTCTCCGAGGCTCTAAATTATTTTTCACAATAAACAGCCTGGTTTAAGTAAAAGCTGAGAGTACTCAGCTACCATATTGGTAACATTTCCATGTTTTTTTGCAAAATCTCTTGGCACTAAACTTTTTGGCATGTTCAGGCTATGGAGTAAACCCAGGGATAGGGCTATAGGGCTTTCTTTCTCGACAGAGTCACCTGTTTTTGGGCAAACGGTTTCGATTGAGCCACCGACATTTGTTACAACGGTACGAATTCCGCAGGATTGTGCTTCCAAGGGGGATAATGGAAACCCTTCGTTTAATGATGGCAAACAAAATACATCGAGTGATTGATAGAAAGTATTCATATTGTCCAAATGACCAAGAAAATGTACCCTATTTTCAATGTTCAATACTTTAGCTTGGTTTTTAAGGTTAATTTCTTGAGATCCACTTCCGGCAATTGCAAGATGAATGTCATCTGAAAGCAAACGTATTGCATCTAACAGAAAATGCTGGCCTTTTACGGGTTCCATTCTTCCAGAGCAGCCAATAATCTTTTTATCAAGTGGAAGATGTAAGAAGCGGCGCGAAATGTTTTTATTTCCAGGAATAAAATATTCTGTATTTATACCATTTCGAATAATGGAAATATGCCTATTCTTAATATAGTTACCTAGGTCTTTGGCTACTGATTCGGAATCAGCCACTAATGTGGGATTAGCAATTTTTAGTGCATATTTTTGAAGTTTTCGTTGCTTTCTGTTATCGAGATGCCATGCGTCATGTTCTGTATGAACATGTGAAAGGATTCCAAAAGCTCTACCGGATATACCTGCATATATGAGAGGGCCAATATGGTGTGTGTGAATAGCAATTGGATCTAGGGATTGGAATAACCTAAATAGTGATGAAAAAAGGGAAGGTTGAAATCCGGGCTTTTTATTTAGGAAAAAAAGTTTATTTTTAAAAGGGGCTAGTCTTGGCCATCGTATAACGGCATTTTCGAACGTATCTTCAAGGCTTATAATATAGCAAGTATTGGATTTAGAGCCAAAGGATAGTAAATCCAATGCCATGGTCTCAATTCCGCCAGGTCGTAAATGTTGAACTATTTGAATGATAGTGGACATAGTAAATTCCTTTAGCAGGATGTTATTTTTGAGGGTAATGGTGGGATACGACTAATAACGGGTACGTTTAGTAATGTTTCCAGCTGTTTTCTGGTTCTTAGTGTTGTATCGGTGATTTCAATAAGGAGCGCTATACCTCCACCGAATACTATTCCTGCAATAAATCCGAATATAACAAATAGATAAATAGATAAATTTGTTGGGTAGCTCGGGGTAAACGGTTTGTCGATAATTTTGACGCGTTTTTCTTGTTCAAAACGTCCTAATGACCCTGTAACTTTAGCCATTTCATGGCGAGTTAGTAGGTCATTATAAAGATCCATTTTCGCTTTTAAGTCTCTATCAAGCTTTAAAAGTTGTCTCTCTTGCTCGCCATAATCATGGGCTTTTTCTTCCAACATATGTATCATTAATTTTAGGCTAGAGGATTCTTCCTTTAAACCTACAACCCGACTTCTACTGAATTGTAAGTTTTCTAATTGTGAAATTAGAAGAGGTTGTGGTGAATCTTTGGTTATGGTCGTGATGCTAGCTATATCCCATAGTTTATCTATATTTCTAGTTTTTTTTGAAAGTAACATTAGCTCTCTACGCTCTTCCTCTAGTCGTTTTAGTTTTCGTTTTGCACCGACAATTTTGCTATGTCTGTCCGTATATCGAGATTGATAGAGTGCCAATGAACTTTGGATTTGAACAATCTTTTCCTCGATAACACCAATAACAGGATTGGTCTTAGATAGTTGTTGGTCAATGCTACCAAGGGTCTTAATTGCTCCTGCCAACTCAGATTCTTTTTCAGATAAACGCTGTTTTAATTTTGTTAATCTTGATATGTTGGAAAGGTGTAGTTCAGGAAGTTCAGTTGCGTTAATATTTTTATAGCTCGCTAGAGCTGACTCTGATTGTTCCAATTCCTTTTTTCGATATTCTAGATGTTGAGCAAGAAATCGACTTGAGTCAGACATTGATGAACGTTCGGGAGCAAGAAGTTGTTCGATAAATTGTTGGCTAATAGCCTCAAGAGTATCTTTCATTCCTACGGGGTTATCTGTGGTGTAATCTATTCTAATAAGGTCCTTTCCTTTAAAACTAACAATAAGTGAATTTGATAATATTTGAATAATTCTGTCAATTTCTTGGGGTGAATTATTATCTGATACTAGATTCATTTCACGAGCTACGGAACCAAGAATATGACGACTGTGCAGTAGTGTTTGGAGAGCATCTTTTCGTTCTTTGAGCATTGCAGAAACTGCAAAATCCTCTAAAAATGGGTTCATTTTTGACGTCTCTTGAATAAGCATACTGGTATGATTTTGGTATTTTTTGTTAGCGGTAACGCCAATAATGAGTCCAATAACTGGAAATATTAGTATTGGTATTGCAATAATATAGCGTTGCCTCCAGGCACTAGACAGTATGAGGCTAAATCTATAGGATAGTTCGTTCATAAGTTGCTTAACCATGTTGATACTTGTTTTGATCGGAAAGTCCAAGTTTGATTTGATACGGACATTTTTCTTATTTCTTTATTGTTGTCAAAAAGTGAATCTTCTATTGCATCAACCATGTCGTAACTATTGTTTACAATTTTTACGACGTTTTTGTACTCCTGTATAGCCGAAAAATTTGTTGACACTATAGGAGTCCCAGTTGCTAGATATTCGCGAAGTTTAAGAGGGTTACAGGCATCAATTTGTTTATTATTAACAAAAGGTAAGAGAGAAACAGTCCAGTGTTGACTGTAAGTTGGGAGAGATTGGTGATCTTTCGGCCCCAAGAAATATGTGTTGCTGAGGGATGATATAGAGGAAACGTCGATTTCAACTTTTCCTATGAAGACAAAATTCCACGTAGGTAAATAATCTATGACTTTTTTTAAAGTGTCTATATCAAACCACTTAGAGATACTTCCGTAAAATCCTGCGATAGGTTTTCCATCTTTAGGAAGATCATCCGCAATTTGTGTTGGGTTAGAAAAAAGATCGAAATCAACACCATGGGGTAAAAATATCGTTTTATCTTTTGGAAAATTATTGAGAAGAGTCGTACTTGAGGTCATAACAAGACTCGCCTTTTTGAGAGTTTCTACTTCTCTTTTGGATACGGTGTCGTGATCAACCCCTGATAAGGATTTAAAATCGTCACCACAGTAGTAAACCAATGAGCTCTCCCCGAGATAGCCACAAAAATCAACTGCAGTTGGGAGTGATATCCATAGTATTGGAGATTGCAGCTTCATTTTTCTAAGAATGGGCTTTATTTGTAATAGTAATAAAAGGCGTGATATCCAGCGAGAAGTTGGACTTTTAGGCGCGGGAATCGTTTTCGGGTTTACAACGATAAAGTTGTCTTCTCCTATGTTAGAGGTATTTCCGGAGGGAATGCGTGTGTAAAAGCCTTTGTTCCTTTTTTCTGAAACAAAACTATCGGAAAATATTTTTTTGAAGGCTCTTTTGACGTCTTTAACAGTAAGCTCTGGCTGGCGAAGACCTATGGAGTTTACCCATAATACTCGTCTATCTTTTGATAGGTGGCTAATAAGGTGTTGAGTACTACTGGGAAGTCCACCCCAGTCCTCTCCAAAAACAATGAGATCACGTGGTTCATTTAATAATTCTTGCTTTGTTTTGGATTGCATTGTGATAACTCCGGCTATGACATGGAGTTAGATTGCACTTTTTGGGCCAAGAAATATTTAGCGTAAAATCAATAGGTTATGATGCTAAGGGAGAAGAAGGTGTAGAAATTGCAATAATTATCGCAATTTGCGATGCCTTTTTATGACTATATTCCACTTCCCAATGTATATATTGAATGATCAACAATGTAAGCTCTATAGCGAGTTGATGCACCTGGAGGGATGGCGAAGGGGAGTCCCCCCCAAGAAAGTTGTTTAATATCACCTATTATGGGTAATAGGCAATGATCAATATAGGGTTGTTGTTCATAAGGGAAGGAAATATATCGGGTTGGATATGCTTCTATATTATTAACAATAATTTTTGTAACGGATTCAAGATCATTGCAATTATCTTTGAAAATTGCGTCTGGCAAATAGTATGAGGTATAGAAATTTCGTTTCTCTAAAAGTGATAATATTTTTGGATTTTTGGATTCAATAATTAAATGGTCCTTTTGTAACTTTGTTCCTTCTGACGTCATATTTTCAATATATTTTACGATATCTATATAATTATCGTTATTCAGGTTCTTTAAATCCATCCAGTAGTACTTGTCTTGATCCATAATTGTTAGTAGGTCAGAAAATAGGAATGAAATGGATTTTCGTTCTGGCCAGTGATAGATATCAATAGCTGACTTCTTTTTGTCCCATATAGCGTCAAATTCAAATGAGGAATAGTATTTCTTATAAATTTTTGCTCTCTTTGGAGAGTTAGTTCTATGAGCGTAGATATGTTTTCCAATAGTATGATTTTTAAAGAAAAGATCCAGTTCAGCTGGGTCTTCAGCTCCCAAACTATTTGCATCTGTAAGTTTTGGTAATGTAACTGACACCGTAGGGAGTTTATTGCAATCGATATTTAGGATATTCGGGTATGACAGGATGCGACAACTATAATAGGCAACAAACACTCTTATTGGCTTCATAGTATTGGATACAGAAATTAGTAATAATATCAGTATGATTATGGCTAATAGTATTTTTTTAACGTGGCGTATCGACATTTTATGTACGATTAATGTAATCATTATATTCAACTATGATTGGTGAACCTTGTATAGAAAAGTAAGTAAGATTGTGACTCTCTTTAGGAACACCTGCGATACCGCCTAGCGTATTGATAAGAACTTCTGGGAAATATGACGTATTAAATATGCCAAATTTCTTATCACGAAATTTTGAAATTTCTTTAGACAATATTCTACTTTTATTACCTTGTGAAACAAATGGAATTGATAGCTCGGATTCTAAGTGTATAGGAATCAATCCATGACCTTTTCCTATTACCTCTCCGTGGTCTGGAAAGTAAATTGCGAGATCATTAGGGTTGGCGTTTTCGATATAAGAGAATATGGATTCCAAAATACTATCAGTATGGTGAATAGAAGCAAGATAGTGAAGTTTATCACTATCTATCGATTGATCTTTCGCAATCTGTTGTTCTATTGCTTCAACGCTTTTTTGAGGAATAGGTATACCATTTCGTATTCTATAATCGCTATGTTCTCCCCATAGATGTAGAACAATAAAAGATTTTTGAGGTTTTTTTAATTCTTTTACGGCTATTTTGGCAGCAATATTGTCAGTCCAAGCTGTTCCATTATTGCTTTTGAGTATAACTCTATCGGCACTATTGGCTACCTTAGCGCTGAATGTATCCCATCGTGTGTAGAGGTCTTGAGTAGTTATCCATATTGTTTCATAACCGGCTTCTGACATTGAACTAAGAAGTGTTTTGAAAGGTAAGCCATCATGTAAAAATGTGCTGCTTGTAGCGAAAGTAAGAGATCTCGCAACAGATTCCCGGGTATTTGGTGCCGGTGCATATACATTATTTATTCGATAGAAATGTTCTGATTCTTTCAGGCGGGTCTTTAAATTTGGTGTACTATTAATGATTTCCTCATAAATTGAATATGATCCTTGTCTAGAGGATTCACCCAAAATCAAGATAATATCGCCATTTTCATCGGATAATACCGGAAGTTTATCAATATGAGGAGGGAGAGAATTACCATAAGATTCCTGACTTAGGTGTCGTTCGTGAAGCGCTAAAGCGGCTGTAAGATATAAATTGTAAGATGGCATTGAGGGTATAACATAGAGTATTGAGAAGGCATCTCTCTTAGCATCTCTTGCATAGTTTTCATCTACGAGATACCGAAAAGCTGGATATCCAAAAACCAATGTGATTGTTAGAATATAGATGGGCCACAAAATAAGTTTGTGTGGTGATATAACAGATTTTGTAAAGAGGATAATGCACAGTAAGGAAATTATAATGGTAACTGAAAAACTACCCACGTCTATTAATGAAAAATACTCTCGTACTTCATTTGTATTTGTTGCTAATATTGAGTGAAATGCCCCGTTACTTAGCATGCCGCCGGATACCTCTATAGAAATTACCGCTATAAAGACAGAGGTTAATATAATGGTATTTAGTGTTATTCGCAGTTTTCCACTAAACGTAAGTGCGCATAGAATTACCAGAAAATTAAGTAATGCATAATAATAGTTAACCATGGAATTATCAAAATTTCCGTAAAAAATGGGCATGAGAGAAAATAACAGTAGAACAATGATAGATTGAATTGTTTTTTTTGAAATAGAGGTAAATTGATCATTCAATAAACGAAAGAAGATCATAAATTATCTCCATAAAGGTCCTGCTTAGGTGAAATTGAACGTATTATTTTTGCGGGACAGCCACCAGCTATAACCATTGATGGTAAGTCGTGTGTTACAACACTCCCTGCAGCAACGATGGTACCGTGCCCGATATGAACCCCAGCCATAACCGATACCCCCGTTGCTAGCCAGACGTCATCATCAAGAATGACGTCCCCAACCTGGGAATCGTTATCTGGCAAACCCATTGCCCTTTTTTTTGGGTCGATCGGGTGTCCAGGGTAACCAGCCAGAAATGCGCGACCCGCGATACGAACGTTATTTCCAATTTCAACTCGGCTACCAACCGCGATTGTTGTCATCCACCCAATGTCGACATTGTTTCCAACCATCATGACGGGTTCTGCAATAGAGGCGGTTCGACCACTGATTGTTGTTACTCCTGATATTCTGCAATTACTTCCTATGTGAATCTGTACCGGGCCACTTATATAGGGGATTCCGCCATATAAATTCAAACCGGTTCCAATACTCGAAATACTTCCCTTAAAAATAGGAGTGTATATAAAAACTCTTGTTAGATTTGAAAAAATGGAATTGATAGTCTTATACAGCAGATAAAATGATTTAAGGATAAATTTTGGTATAGGTAAATCGAAGGTAATTAGTTGTTTTATGGTGGAAAATAAGAATTTGGCGAATGGGTTATCACTAGTTTTAATCCATTGTCGAGTTTCACTGAGTGTTATAATTTGCATGATATACCTATCAATTAGTCGATTGTCTTTAACGAAGCAAAGTTAAAACTGCAGTAAATATGCCAGGTTATTTTCCTTCTAAGTTGTTGATTAATAAAAAGCGGATGATGATTCATCATTTGCATTTTTGAATTCTATTGCAAATTGCGATGTCTTGTAGGAGTTGTGATAAGAGTTCTTATTTTTTTGTGGTTGGTTTTAATAGTATGTTGTCTGTCCATCGGGAAATAGCAACAACAAGGGCTGATAGTATGTATATGGGCCAGGTAAAGCCTTGGGTTAGAAACGTCCCTGAAACGACGGTACCAATGAGGCCAGCAAAGATAGCTTGCGATGCGGCCACAAGAGCAGGGTCGACTGTAGTAATATGTAACTCAATATTAATTAGGCAACGATAGGAGGTTTTTAGTAGAAGGATAATAGTGAAAATGAAAACCGTAAGGCCAAGAAATCCGGTTTCTGCGAGAACACCAAACCATGTGCTATGTACCGCATGGTTAAGGCCGTCCCAGTGAGGGCTATAATAGTAATAATTTGAGTAGAAGTTATCGAGGCCTACCCCGGTGATAGGGTTGTGTACCGCCATACCTATGGCTGCTTCCCATGCATATAAACGTCCCATTGCCGATGCATCAATACCATCTTCTCCAGCGCCACCACTTGAGCGCCCAGATATTCCAGCAATAAAATAGAGTAAAATTGCAAAAATAGCGGCTATAGATACAAAAAGAACTTTGGATTTTGTTTTTCGGTAACCATAGATACCGAATACGGTAAGTATGCCAAGTAACCCGCCGCGGCTTTGTGTGGCTATAATAGCGCTAAATAATGTTGTAACACTTATTAAGCCAAGAATCTTTGAGTTAGCGGGTATCCCTTTTGTTATGATCAGGCTGATTGCAAACGACGCTGGAAACATCAGAACAAGTGCAAGATCATTTGGGTCCCCTAGAACAGAGCCAATTTGGCGACCTATGGTGACTCTAGTTTCTTCTACTAGGCCTATTCCATTCGCTTTATTGTAAAGAGCTGTAATCCCAACTAACGTACCAGATACAGTAATTATCTTCGCGGCTAGAGAAAAATCTTTTGCTTGCCGAGTTAAAAAGGCGATAGCGTAAGTCATTAGAGCGATCTTCCAATATATACCCTTGAAATATTCAATAGCAACAGGTCTGTTACTCGCAACGATTACACCAATCGCCACTAATAAAAAGAAGACAGATATGCATGCAAGGTCTTTGGTACAATATATTTCAATTTTTTTGCTAATGGCTACATGCCAAAAAAGAGAAAATAGCGACGCCAGTGAAAGAAGTAGTGGTATTTTGAAATTATAAATTTGAGGAAATACTTCGTGTAATCGAAAGAATGAAAATACTACAAATAGCAATACCATTAAAAAAGGTTTCCAGATAACAAAAATAATTGATATTGGCGCTATAGATATAGCTAAGATTAGGAATGGATTTTGAATTTTTAACCAAGCTATAGATATGGCTAAGCAAATCAAAACTACGATAATAGTTTTTTTTTGTATATCGAATGTTGCTAATATTGATTCTAAGATTCGCATGGATGTTTTCCATCGATATTTGATATTCTTGGTATTAATCCAATATTACTGGCGTATAGAATTTGAGCGATAGGTATTGATACTGAGACTAGGGCTGAAATTATGTTGTGATCTAAAAATAGCCTTAGCGAATACAGCGATATTGAAAATAGGGAGAAATATAGCAAATTTTTAATTGGATAGGCTATTTTAAGAATCGATTGACTTGATGTATAGAAAAGTATAAATCGTAATGATTGGGAACAAATTAGTGCGGCAATGACTCCATAAACAAAATAGTATTTTGATAATATCACCATTAAAACTATGGCAACAAAAGAGCTTGTAAAGTTAATATAAAATTGCGTTTTTGTGCTGTTTCCACAAAAGCACCCTACATTGTAGAGTTCTGTTAGTTCCTTGACTAACATAAATACACAGACCCATATAATGTAATGACTAGAATCATAATAGGATTCTGGGAACATATTATGTACTATAATTGGTGATATCATCCATATTATGGGTGTGATTATAAAAAGTATTACAGTGCCTATTGATACAGAATTTGCGAAACGTATTTTACCACCAATACTGTTGAGAACTGAAAATCGTTTTGGATTCCACCACATGGTAAATGGTTGAAAAAGTAGTACTACGGCGAGTCCGAATTTTAGTGCAATTCCATATTGAGCAAGTTCAATTAGAGATGTTGTGTTTACAACAATCCAACGATCAAACCCATTTTGAGCAAATGATAATATGCCACTTCCGACAATTGGCACTCCATAAATTAGCGTTATCTTGGTAGTTTTTAAGTTTAGAGAAATCCCTGCAGACCTCACGTGAGAAATAAATAATATTACGCTTTGTAATAAGGTGGCAATTAGAGATGCTTCCAATACGCCGCTAATCCCTCTTTCAAGTAGGATTAATATCACCGTTAGTATTGCTTGAATAATTGCTCTTGAAGTCGTTGATAAAAAGAATAATATAATATTATTGTTCATTCTCATCCATCCTAAAGGGACCGATATACAGCCCTCTAGCGATACAACAGCTAGGATCAACATGATATTGTAACGCGATAACTCTCCTGGAATAAATGTTGATAGAAGCGGAGATATAAACCAAGAGGTAAAAAATGATAGAAACGAGATGATAATGGTTATTCCAAATAACTCTGATGCAATCAGTTTACTTTTTATTTTGTTGCTCTCTGATCCTGCGAACCTAAACAACGTTTGTTCTAGCCCCATTCCAATAAGTACGCTACTTAACATAGCGATACTTGTTATTATTTCTAGTTTACCAAACTGAGTTGGTGTCACATGATGTGCGATAAAAGGAAGCATTATCAGTGATACCCCTTTCATTAGCGCTATACTCAATCCATATATACAAGCATGTCTAGCTCCTTGTGGGATTTTACGATATAAATTAGAAAATTTATTCATGTTAAAGTTTTTTCCATTTATTACGTAGCTGAATGTGCAGTATAATGTATTTTGTTTATGGCCGAAATTATAGGTAGTTGAAGATCTTCAGCCCTGTATTTTAATGCAACACCCTGTGCGCTCATTCCTATACGTTTTACTATGTCCGGATTTTTTTGAAGAAATTGAATTTTTGATCCTAGATCGATTGAATCGAAAGGCGTATATTTAATGCAATTTTTATTGTGGTATAAAGTTTTATCCCAATAAGAATTATCAGCGGGTATCATTACGCAGTGACCAGATGCCATAGCTTCTAGTATTGATAAACCAAAAGGTTCGTTTCTACTTGTAGATATAAATATATTACTAGAAGCCCGTATATCATCGAGATTATTTGGCTCTTCATGCCATTTTACTTTTTCGATATCCATAAGATAATCAGATATTGGAAGCTGTATATCTAATGGTTTGATAAAACATATATGTGTATTTGGTCGATTATCTACGTTAATGCTGTTTAATGCTTCCAATAATATATCTAAGCCTTTCCACTTTAAGAGCGAAGATGCCCAGAGAATTGTTGGTGTTTTATACTGGCAGGGGGATGGCCACTGACTTCTACAGATTCCATTTTTCAACTCGTTTACATTCTTTGATTTTGACCAAGTAGTATCGGAATACCCTACAGCTGATAGTGCTTTTTTAATGGATGGATATGCACTAGGAAGATAAAAGGTTCTATCTGAACTTGATAAGCATCGGCCAATGGTTTTTGAATGTGCTACGTCACCATGAACAAACTGTACTATTTTGTAATTAAAAATACGTTTAATGAGATAGATAGAAAGATCAACTCCAGGTCCAGATACACCCATTACAATTTTTGTATTTCGTGTTCTAAAAATTGCAAGAGCGATATTTAACGAAAGAATAGTATGTTTAATAAAGTAAGGTATACCTTGCTCCATTTTTCTAAAATATTTAGGCTCAAAAATTTTCAGTTTTCGAATGGATGGAGAATTCCATGAGTTTTTATCAGCGGACAAAACTGTTATATCAAATTTATGTAGATCAATTTGACGTAGAATGGTTTCAGTTGATACTTTTGATCCTCCTCTAAATCTAATGGGATCAATGATAAGTATGTTTGTTTTTGAATTCATGATGTAGCCCTTGATCTAAATATATTTTTGAGTACTCTGAAAAGTGAAAATGCTATAGATGGGGGGATATTTGATAGTTTGGATCTGGTATGAAGTGCGCAATATTGAACGTTATTGCTGATAGTGTCAGAAAATAATTTTTCAAAACTATTGGTGTATCTCGTAATGTCATAATTTGAAATAATATGATCGAATCCACAAACGCCTAATCTTCTTGCTTTAATTGGGTTTTGGTACAATATTTTCATATTTTTGATAAGTTGTTTTTCATCACATCTAGGGTATAGCTTTCCAGATATGTTGTGTTTTATGATATTTGATATTTCGCCAAAATTGGGTGCAATTACGGGTATTCCAGCTAAACTGGCTTCAGCTATGGATAGTCCAAATGCTTCTTCTTTTGCTGTTGATATATAAAGATTAACTCCACCCCTTAAAATACCAAAGATTCTATCTGATTCACCATGGAGGTGAACGTAGCTAGAGGCATTATTTTTTCTGATTATATTTTCTAGTTCACATCTAATGGGGCCTTCTCCTAAAATAAGTAGATGAATTGGTATTCCAGATTTTCTTATTTTGATAGTCGCTGATATCGCCATATCAATTCCTTTTCGATGTATAAGTGATCCAGTCGTTGCTACTAGGTAGTCTTGTTTATCAAGTTGAAGCTGATCTCTTATATCTACCTTTTTTTGGGCAAGAAGGCGTTTTAGGTCTAACCCATTTTCAATAACTTTGAGTCTGCAGGCAGGAACACCATCTTTGGATAGTCCATATAGTACTGATTTACTGACACCCACAATCATAGTTGCTTGGTGCAGACTGAATATAATCCTATCTTTTAGTGTGTAAAATGAGTGTAAATGAGATATAAGAGGGATTTTATTGGCTCGACATGCTCTATTGAGCCAAAGACTGGGGGCGGCGCTGTTGGCATGGACCAATTTCACATCATATTTATTGATAATATAATTTGCAATATTTGCTATTCGGAAATAGTCCTTAACGCGCGATATAGACGTATTGTTGAAGAGACAAGTGAAATCTGTCGTAATGACTTTTATTCCTAGTGCAGCGCCAGCTTCTCCAACAATCTTACTATTACACCAAAGTACGATTCGGAACCGGGTTCTATCAATATTTGCAATCAGATCAAGTAAGCAACGTTCACTCCCTCTTATCCAATTGTTTCCATAATGGGTTAACAGTATCGTAGGTAGAAGTGGATTTTCGTGCATGTTGGATTCCAGTTTTGTTTAGTGTTATGTACTGGATGCAAGGGTTGTTCCATATTTTTGCTGAACATAACTTGCTGATAATTATCATATTATTCGATTTTATCTAATGTAGAAACAGCTTTTAATGATGGTTTAGCATTATGCAATCTCATTATAGGAATGGATAATTGAAGGAATAATGGCTGCAGATGAAAATTCACTTTCTATTATTTTCCGTGCTGCATGACGTATTTTGTTCTTCTCATTCAAAGGCATGGCTAACCACTCTGTTGTATATTTCATTAGATTTTTGATATCACCCACCTCAACAAGCCAACCATTTGATTTATGACAGATTAGTTGCCCTAATTGCCCAACATTTGATGCTAATACCGGTATTCCCCGAGCCATCGCCTCAATTGCCGCTAGTGGTAATCCTTCTTGTCTTGAGGGCATGATTAATAGAGAAATATCATCCCAATAGGGGGCCATATTATTTTTTTTACCTAAGAAGTAGGTGTTCTGAGGTTTTGATACTTGTAGCGACTCAAAATTTGGTCCATCGCCGTATAAGAAAAAATTGGTATTTGGTAATTGTTTTGCGAGGCGGATAAAAATATCTGGTCCCTTTTCTTCACTTATTCTTCCGACATAGGCGATACGAGATCCTCTGGACATATTGATATTATCCATATTAATAAAGTTATTGAGTATTTCGGAGTGTCCTATAAGGCTTCTGGATATATCTTGGCTAACGGCGTAGTTTTTATTGGATATGCATGAGGTTATACGATCAATGAGGCCATAAAAATACAGTTTCCCAGTACCTTTGTCTCCAGAGTGATAGGTTGACACTACTGGAATGCTTTCCATTCTAGATATTATCTTTCCAAGAACTCCTGCCTTGTATCCATGTGTATGGAGAATTTTTGGGCTGTTATATTTTAATTTATTGCGTAGCGTCGATATTTTTCCATCTAAGGATTCATTTTCAACTGACTGTTTGTTTAGGTCATCTTTCAGTGGGTGTGGCCCATAATTATTGAGAAATATAACCTTTACCTTTATATCTCTTTGTTGTAATCCGGTAGCAAGTTGCAGAATGTGTGTTTCAATTCCACCATTATTCTTGCTATCAAGGAGTAACCATATCTCATCATTATTTTTCATCGTTAACACCATTTTTACAATTTTTAATATTTCATAAGTATCAATAGCAATTTTGATGCCTGAGTTTTTTAAAAGAAATGGTGAGAATTACCTGCAAATTGTCAAGTTTTTGTGTTGAAAATGCAGTTTGAATTGCAGTTTGAATTGCAATTTGCACTAATTTCTAAATATATCATTGGATTTAGGTGTTTTTTTTATGGCATGGACTTTGCAAAAAAAGCTAGAGACAATTAAATTTTCTGATCAAAGCTACACTGAGGGAGTATGATATGGCGACTTATTTGGTAACGGGCGGATGTGGATTTATTGGATCACATTTGGTAAAAAATCTATTGAATGATGGACATAATGTTAGGGTTTTAGATAATCTCAGTGTAGGTAGAGCAGATAATATTCCAGATTCAGCGGAGTTAGTGATTGGAAGTGTGACAGACAAATATATTGTTAGGTCATGTATGTGGGGCGTTGATGGATGTTTTCATCTTGCGTCATGTCGATCAAAAAATCGATCACATGAGGGTTGGTTATCAACTCATAATACAAATGTTGCAGGTAGTATTAACGTTTTTATTACAGCGGGAGTAAATAGGACTCCTGTAGTATATGCATCTTCTTATGAAGTATATGGAGATAATGCCGATACTCCGTTAAAGGAAAATTCCTTGGTTAGCCCACTTAGTTCATTCGGTGTTGACAAACTAGGAGTCGAATTACAAGCTAGGGTTGCAAGCCTTGAGCACGGTGTACCTACAACAGGGTTACGATTTTTCAATGTTTACGGAAATAAGAAGGGCCATAAAAACGGTAATAGTGGCGTTATCTCAAAATTTCAGACGAGTATTGATAATGACTGCCCTCTCATAATATTCGGTGATGGAAAACAAATACGCGATTTTGTTTTTGTAAATGATGCTGTTGTTTTCTTGCGGACTGCTCTTGAAAAGGTGACTAGAGCACCTTCTATTTTTAATGTTTGTTCAGGAAAGCCTATCTCGATGAATAGCCTTGCACAAATGATGATGACGATAAATTCAGTGAATAGACCAATACGATACCAAAAGCGTGAACGAGGCGATATACGTTTGTCAGTTGGCGACCCAAGAAAGTCAATATCTAGACTAGGGGTGGTTGCCAAGCAGCCTTTAGTTCGGGGGATTCGATCACTCATTGATAAAAATTTAATATGTGGAGATGTTTAACATTATAGTTAACATTCCCATGATTGTTTTTTCCTATATATTGTTGATGGGCTAACCTCAAGCATAGCGGCTGCTTTTGGGATATTTCCTTGGCATATATTTATTGCATTTTCAATAACCTCCTTTTCAACAATTGCTAAAGGACGTATTTCGGAAGATAAGATATCGGTTACTATTGGGGGGCTACTGTTAATTTCCATTGTATCCGATGTATCCATTGTATCCGTGTAATATTTATTGGTGTCTTTCTTGAAGTCAAGAGTGTTTAGCGGAGGTGGTAGATGTTCAAATTCAACAATGTCTTCGTTATGTAGAACCATAATATTTCTAATTACATTTTGAAGTTGCCTAACATTTCCAGGCCAAACATACTGACGAAATACAGCATCAACATCTTGAGAAAACCCCTTAAAAACTTTCCCCTCTTCCTTTGAATATTTTTTGAGAAAATGATTTGCAATTTGCATTATATCATCACCTCTATCTCGAAGTGGAGGTAGATGAATAGGTACTACATGTAGCCTATAATAAAGATCCTCCCTTAAAATACCATTATTAACGGCTTGTAGAGGGTCTCTATTTGTTGCACATAAGAAACGAACATCCACTTTTTCTAACTTATTGGATCCGACCTTTTGAAAGGTTCCCGTTTGCACAAAACGCAGTAATTTTGTTTGTAAATCCAAATCCATTTCACCAATTTCATCAAGAAATAGCGTGCCTTTGTCCGCTTGTGATGCTGCTCCTTTACGCTCGCTTATGGCGCCTGTGAATGCGCCTTTTATATGTCCAAATATTTCACTTTCCATTAAGTCCTTTGGTATAGCGCCACAATTGAGCGGAATAAACGGTTCATTTTTTCGGTTTCCTTGATTATGGATGGCTTCAGCTGCAACTTCTTTACCCGTTCCACTTTCTCCTGTAATAAAAATAGTTGCGCTACTAGGTGCCGCCGAATCGATTGTTTTGTAGATGGTTTGCATTGCTAGGCTGGATCCAATGAAACCGTGGTAATGCTCCCTATTAAAAGAATCTTGAAAATCATTGACAAGGTGTTTGAGTTTTGATTTCTCTAGAATATTTTTAACGGTTGTTTTAAGTCTATTTGCATCAATAGGCTTTTCTAGGAAGTCATCGGCACCGGATCGGATTAATTCAACTGCAACATCTACGGAGCCATGACCTGTGGCAACAATTACCGATGTAGGGAATTGTTTTTCTCTTATCCAACACAGTATTTCCTGTCCATTCATGTCGGGAAGCATCAAATCTAATATGACTAAGTCGGGTAAAGTCGATTCAATTTTGGCGATTGCTTCTGCCCCAGAATTAGCGATATCCAGATCAATCGCTTCATCAGAAAGATATTCTTGGTAGAGTAATGCTAATGGTTCGGAGTCTTCTACAAGTAGTACGCTGGGTTTATCCTGCATGGTCTTACCTTTGATATGTATAAATGAAAATTATTTGAAGCCTTGTTGAATGCGGTCTTCTAATAGTTCAAAAGACTTGCTGGCTAATGACAAGATACTGGGCGTGAGGTCTGCTACTTTTTGATGATTTTGTTCTTGGCAAAGTTGCTCAATCTCTCTGGCTAAGTGGAATAGTGCGAGATTGCTATGTGCTCCGGCACTACTTCCTAGAGTATGGGTTTCAAATTCAAGTGTTTGGTAATCTTGTTTAGCATAAGCTTCTTCAATATTTTGTATGCGTTTTCTCGCATCTTTTATATATAGAGTGAGTAACTTAGGCATAATGCCGGTAGAGGTGTCTCGTACCAATTGCGATATGGTTGCTTCGGATACAAGATCATGTTTGGGTAACAGGTCACTTTGGGGTGCATTGTTCATTTCATTGACTGCAGTTGTTGGCTCTTCGAATGTGTCATTTTCTTCTCCTTCGTTTTGAAATTTCGTTGCTCCAGACCATAATCCGATACAATGTAATGTTTCTGACCTATCTATCGGTTTTGTTAGGTAATCATCCATACCCGCTTCAATAAATCGATCTCTGTCTCCAGATAAAACATGTGCAGTAAGTGCTATTATAGGAATATTTGATTGGTCACTTTTTAGGTGTCGAATTTCTTGTGTGGCAGCCATACCGTCCATTTCAGGCATTGATATGTCCATAAGAACAAGATCATACGGGCGGTTTCTGACGGCTTGAATGGCTTCAAGTCCGTTAGCAACGGTATCTACATGCAGATTAACGTCTTCCAATATATCCTTGACTAACATTTGATTCGCGGGATTGTCCTCTGCTAGCAGTATTCGGGTTCCTGCATCTGGCATGAGCTTTAGTTCGTTGTGCTTTCGTGTTATTTCATCTTTTAGGTGTTCAGCTGACTCCAGACTGGCTGTGAAAGTGAATGTGGTTCCACTTCCCACCTCACTGGTTAGGTGAATCTCTCCTCCCATCAGTGTTACTAATTTCTTACAGATAGCTAAGCCTAATCCTGTACCTTCGTAGCGTCTTGAATGAGTTTGATCCGCCATTGTAAATTCGTCAAAAAGCGTATCTTTGACTTCATCAGGGATTCCAACGCCGGTATCTTTTACAGAGCAAAGAAAGACAAAATCACCTTTTGTCTTTTGTTCGCTAGTTGTAGAGGCGATGACTTTTATGCTACCGCAAGACGTGAACTTAATAGCATTGCTAATCAAATTTATCAGTATTTGGCGTAATCTATCGGGATCTCCTTTTACGTAATTGGGGAGTTCTGGATGTACTATAAGTTCAAGGTTGATGTTTTTGTTATCAGATTGAGATTTTAGTAGTTCTATTGTGGAGTCCAGAAGTGTATAAATATTAAACCCACTATTTTCTAATTCCAATCTATCAGCTTCCATTTTTGAGAAGTCAAGAATGTCGTTAATAATGGTAAGTAGTAATTCACCAGAAACTCTTCCAGTTTGTACTAAACTCTTTTGTTCTTTGTTAAGGGGAGTCTTTTTAAGTAGTCCTAATACGCCTAATACTGCATTCATTGGCGTTCGAATTTCGTGACTCATAGTGGCCAAAAAACCTGATTTTGCACGGCTGGCTGTTAATGCTTGATCATGTGCTATTTGTAATTCCTCTGTACGCTCTCCTACTCGTTTTTCCAAAATAACATTTGTATCTTGTAGGGATGCTTCTCTGGTATTAATGATAAATGCCATGGAAATAATATCGGTGCTTAATCGAGATATTTCTTTAAAAATATATATTTTTGATTTCAATTTAGTAATTTTATTGATGTTTATGTTCTGGCTAAATTCCCCTTTAGCTATCTGGTTTGTTGCTTCTCTTATTTCTTGTAAAGGTTTTATTATTAGTACTTTGTTTATCCTAAAAATTACAAATATTGCACATATCGATAATAGAAAAAGTACTGTAACAAATTGTTTTATGATGTTGTCGCGTGTTTTAAGTAGATTGTCATTGTTAAGATTTCCATCTAAACGTAATGATCTTCCTGTTATAGAAAAATCTATTTTTTCGGTGTTATATGTCTGTTTTCCTAAAGAAAGAACCAATGTGTTATTATAGAATAATCTAAGGCTTTCTTGTTTTTCATCGTTATACCATGCGTCTTTAAAGATATCCGAATCAACAGGGAATTCTGTTAGTAAAACACCTTCAGTTGATTTATTGTATTGTATGCTCTTTGCGAAAGAAAAATAATTTACCCCTGATTTTTGATGGATTCTATATTTCGTAGTATTCCTAGACTGTAATATATTTTTAATCCAAGAATCATTATTATATGTTAAATATGGCTTAGACATTGTGGAATGTATTTTGTTGCCTTCGAAATCGAGAAGTGTTAGTTGAACTGTTTTTCCCAGAAAGCGAATCGTATTCATGTATTCCTTTAGTCCAATTTGCAAAGAATCAGGTTGCATAACCGCCTGAGAAAAAATTGGATGTTGAGAAATGTCATCAATAAGTATGAGTTGCCTATCTATAAAGTCGCTAATAGAGATTCCATAATATTTAATTCTTTTGTTAAAATCTTGCTGTTGTATTTTTCCAAAATCCCTTTCAAGGGATTGGTACAAGAATAGGGAAACGGAAATTCCAAATGCTAAAAATGTGGATATCAGTACAATGCCTATGCCCTGTGAAACGGCTATTCTTTTTTTTGCAGTGTATTTTTCTTCAATTGGCATGAAGACGTATTCCATTTAATTTTCCGTAGTAGGCCATGGAAAAGTCATTGATATCTAGCGCTTCATGGGCATCTTGGTCGCTTTTAGAGTACTCAGAGAAGGGTTGTTTGTATGTTTTTATTAGTCCTCGAATAGGGGTCCTAATATTTTCTAATGTTGTTCTTATTGTTTTTCTGTCAGATATTATGTCACCTGTTATAAGGTCATTTTTAGATGCTTGACTGAATGCGGCTATCAGTATTTTCGTAAGGTCGTAGGTATGGATAAATCCCGTCGGGGCTTTTATATCTATGGGTTTTTTTATCGTATCCGGAAATAGTTTTCTGGCTTGATCAAATACCTTTTGTTGGAATTCATCTAGAGGATTTAGAAATGAAAATTGTGTTTGAATGAAGTTAAGAGAAATATTCTTTCTGATACTGTGTGTGATTATTTCAGGAAAGTCACCTCCTGTAATTCCCCAATGACTAAAAATAGGTAGTCGATTTTCTGGTGAAAGAGATTTCATTGCTGTAACGATGACTTTACCTTCAGTTGAGTTTGCTACCAAAAAAATTGAATCTGCCCCTTCTCGTTTTATTTTCTGAAGATTTGCAATTGCTCTTTCTTTTGAAATTCCCCAATTGAACCAGGTGACACCACTTGGCACAAGGTTCAATTTTCTTAAAGCGGCGCCCATTGTTTTTTTATTAGCTTTACCCCAACCTGTTTGTTCTAGAAGAAGTGCTGGTTTTGATACCCCTGCCTTTTCTATGGCATATTTTGTTATGACATGCCCCGCTTTACTATCGTCGATAGATAAGCGAAATATCCAGTTAGGTGTGTGTGGGTAGCGAGTTATAGGCGTTGCTGCGGCCCAAGGGTCTAGGATTAAAATTTGGTTTTTGTGGATTAGCTCTAGATTAGCGAGTAACGGAGGGGAGTGAAGGCCGCTAAATAATGCTAAGGCTGAGGTGTCCAGGGAGTATTGATTTAAATGTTTAGTCGCTCTTGGGGTGCTGCCTTTGTGGTCTAATACTTTAACCGTTACAGGGTAATTGCCTAGCATATAACCTACTTCCGATAATGCTGTGCGAAGACCTTGTTCTATGGATTTCCCCGAAGAGCGAGCATTTGTGCGGTCTGCGCTGACATAAAGCGATATTTTTTGATACGTTTGAGCATAACTGGATGCAGCATTCATGCAGAATACTATAAGCCCCCAGATGGGTATTTTTATTAAGAGTTGTGTTTGGTGCACCATATAATATCCATAAGGTGGCCTAGAGGTGGCAGGTATACCGTTAGTGTAGTTCAGCGTGGGAATATGGGTGAAAAAAGTGTATGGTTAGTAGTTGTTTGATTTATTGCTATGTTGTTGTTTTTATTGAAAATTGTGTTTTCAGGATATTGTACATTTTATTGCTAGATTTTTATGATTAAAGGAGTTTAGAGTTTGTTACATCTGTTCAAATCAAAGGGCTTGTTCTTAATGTTGCTGGGAACGATATGTTTTTCAGCTAAAGCGGTGCTTGTTAAGTTAGCTTATGGTTATGGGATTGATGCAGTAACGTTGATGACATTGCGAATGGGGATTTCATTGCCGTTTTATGTTGTGATTGGTTTTTTCGTATTACGTGCGAATCAATTGGCAAAATTGACAGCGAATGATCACATAAAAATTATTGGATTTGGCGTGGCGGGTTATTACCTAGCAAGCTTATTTGATTTGATGGGCTTGCAATATATATCCGCCGGTTTTGAGCGTCTCATTCTATTTCTTTATCCAACGATTGTATTAGTTATATCAGCGTTTATTCTAAAGCGTCGCATTCAAAAAATGGAATGGATTGCGCTTATTTTGGGTTATTTGGGCATAGTGATTGTCTATGTTCACGACGCACAATTTTCTGGTGAAAGTATTACCTTGGGTATGTTATGGGTGTTAGGTAGCGCAGTTGCCTTTGCGATTTATATTGTCGGTAGCGGCCAGATGTTTTCGAAAATTGGCTCGATGGGTTTTACTGTTTATGCGATGAGTGCGGCAAGTATTGCAATTGTGTTGCACTTTCTGCTTACAAGGCCGTTAGAAAATCTTAACGTCGCGCCAGAATTGTGGGTTATTGCTACGATAATTGCAATCGCATGTACGGTTATTCCGACATTCTTAATGGCGGAGGGTATTAAGTTATTAGGAGCACCAAAAGCCGCGTTAGTAGGGTGTGTAGGGCCAGGGTTTACCGCTTTGTTCGCCTTCTTTATATTAGGTGAGATTTATACTTGGGTACATTTTGTTGGAATGTTATTGGTTTTGTCGGCAGTATTTATGGTTGGCCGAAATAAAAAGGAAGGGTAATTATGGCGATTGAAATTGAGAGAAAATTTCTGTTAAAAAGTGATGGTTGGAAAATAGATGAGCAAGGTAATGAAATAGTTGGTACTGCCTTTCGACAAGGCTATTTAAAAACAGAAGACACAACGGTGCGTGTTCGATTAGAAGGAGATCGCTCAAAACTAACCATCAAGGGGAAAACAGTGGGTGTGTCCCGGTTAGAGTATGAATATGATATTCCTCTAGCTGAGGCCAATGAAATGTTAGATAAACTTTGCCAAAAACCATTGATTGAAAAAACTCGATACCTGCGAAAGGAAGGTGAATTAACCTGGGAAATTGATATTTTTGAAGGTGAAAACACAGGATTAATGATTGCTGAAGTTGAGTTGACGAGTGAAGACCAAACTGTGCCTTTGTCCTCGTGGGTTGGCGAAGAGGTGACGGGTGATGTAAGGTACTACAACAGTAAATTGGTGAATAATCCGTTCTCGCGCTGGTAAACGGGTATTGGTTAACGACAAAAAAGGTGAAGTGAAGTGGAAAATCTTTTAGCAGAATATCCGGTGATCGTTGAAAGTCCTGTTATTTGGGGCGATATGGACGCTTATGAACATGTTAATAATACGGTGTATTTTCGATATTTCGAATCCGCAAGAATTGCTTTTTTTGATCAATTAAAATTTAAAGAAGTTAAAGATGAAACGGGAATCGGACCAATATTGGCATCAACACAATGCCGATTTCGTATACCTTTAACCTATCCTGATACAGTATCTATTGGGGCTCGCGTTTCTGATGTACAGGGTGATCGATTCACTATGCATTATCGGGTGGTTAGTCATCAACATAAGAAGGTTGCTGCGGAAGGGGAGGGTTTGTTAATTGCATATGACTACAAAGCGTTAACCAAAGCGGCGTTACCTGAGATTATTTATCAACGTATTCAGAAACTGGGTAGGGACCAGTAAGGCCGATAGAAAAGAAAGCACCAACGGCTTAACACTTGTGAAGTGTTGAGCCGTTGGTGCTTATTAGGATGTCATTTATTACTAAGACCCAGGTTGTTCCAAATACTTAAGCTGGGTTCTACCTGATTTAATGTGTAAAAGTGTAATCCTGGTGCACCTAAATCGAGTAACTGTTCGCAAAGATTGGTTACCACCTCTTCACCAAATTTTGTGATGTAGTCTAGATCAGTCGCATGGTTTTCTATACGTGTACGAATCCAACGCGGAATTTCTGCACCACACATATTGGAAAAACGCATCAAATTATCATGGTTAGTGATAGGCATTACCCCTACGACGATAGGAATATTAATGCCCATTTTTTCACAGCTATCAATAAAAAATTTATAAGCATCAATGTTGTAGAAATATTGGGTGATGGCACTATTGGCGCCAGCTTCTACCTTTGTTTTGAATGCTTGTAAATCAGCTTCCATAGATGTGGCTTGAGGGTGCATCTCTGGGTAAGCGGCAACTTCAAGGTGAAAGTTGTCACCGGTTTCTTCGCGGATAAATGAAACCAAATCGCTAGCATATTGTAATTCACCAACGGATGAGCCCATGCCTGATGGTAGGTCGCCGCGTAGGGTTACAATGCGGTTGATGTCATTATCTTTGTATTGGTTGATAAGGCCTCGTAGTTGTTCACGTGTATCGCCCACACAAGATAAATGGGGTGCGGTGTTAATACCTGTGGATGATTTAGTATCCATAACGGTATCAAAGGTGCGATCGCGTGTTGAGCCTCCGGCGCCATAGGTGACAGAAAAAAATGCGGGATCTAATGTGGCAAATTCTTCACGGACGGCGCCTAATTTTTTTACACCTACGTCGGTTTTTGGTGGAAAGAATTCAAAACTGAAACGAGGTTTGTACTGCTGTTGAGATTTCATAATGGTTCGCTGTGTTTTCTTTTACTTTGAAGTATTGGGAAATAACCATCTTGGCGGATCATCGAGAGCGTATTTTGTTCGTCATGTTCTGTCAGAAAGCGTAAAAGATCGCATCCATGCACCCAATGCACTCGCTGTGCTCGCGGGGCAGGCTCCGTACTCGACTGCGGCGTCCGTGCCGCAGACGTTTCTGACAGAACATGACGAACAAAATACTTATCGCAAGATTTACAGCCCTACTAAATAGCGAGGTCTATTAATACTTATACGACTCAGGCTTATAAGGGCCATCAACTGGAATCTTAATGTAGTCGGCTTGCTGTGAGGTCATCTGAGTAATGACACCGCAGAACCCCTCAACCATATCCCGAGCAACTTCTTCATCTAACTTCTTAGGAAGTACTCTTACGTATAAGTTTTCTGCTTTCTCGGCTTCTGGTAAGTCAGCGAATTTAGCTTCCCAAAGATAAATTTGTGCAAGTACTTGGTTGGCGAAAGAACCATCCATAATTCGTGATGGGTGTCCTGTAGCGTTACCAAGGTTTACCAAACGACCTTCGGATAGAAGAAGCAAGTGATCGTCAGTTTCACCACTGCGAAGGATCTTATGAACCTGAGGTTTAACTTCGATCCACTCCCAATTCTTACGCATAAATGCGGTGTCGATTTCACTGTCAAAGTGGCCAATGTTACAAACAACGGCACACTTCTTAAGAGACTGAAGCATGTTTTTATCACACACATCAACGTTACCAGTGGTGGTTACCACCAAGTCAGTGCTTTGTAATAGCAGGGTGTTAATGCAGTCGATGTTGCCAGTGTTCACGCCGTCAATGTAAGGGGATACAACTTCATAGCCATCCATACAAGCTTGCATTGCGCAGATTGGGTCGATTTCACTAACACGAACAATCATGCCTTCTTGGCTCAGTGATGCAGCAGAACCTTTACCTACGTCACCGTAACCAATAACGAGGGCTTTTTTACCTGCAAGCAGGTGATCTGTTCCACGTTTGATCGCGTCATTTAGGCTGTGGCGACAGCCGTATTTGTTGTCATTTTTGGATTTAGTTACGGCATCGTTAACATTGATTGCAGGAACTTTAAGTTCACCTTTTTCTAGCATTTCCAACAAACGGTGCACACCAGTAGTGGTTTCTTCAGAAATACCGTGGCACTTAGTGAGTAGCTCTTGGTAATCAGCATGTAACATTTCTGTTAAGTCACCACCATCATCAAGAATGATGTTGGCATCCCATACGTTGCCATTAACTTCAATAGTTTGACGAATACACCATAAGAATTCTTCTTCTGTTTCACCTTTCCAAGCAAATACAGGAATACCCGCGGCGGCAATGGCAGCAGCAGCGTGATCTTGAGTAGAGAAGATGTTACAGGATGACCAACGTAC
Source organism: Gammaproteobacteria bacterium 42_54_T18 (assembly GCA_002163245.1). Taxonomy (GTDB): domain Bacteria; phylum Pseudomonadota; class Gammaproteobacteria; order Pseudomonadales; family Ketobacteraceae; genus 42-54-T18. The sequence continues at coordinate 40,113 of MAAL01000109.1, forward strand.
TTCTGCGCCTAGCTCTACTAATGTTTCAATTAGTACCGCAGTTTGGATTGTCATATGAATACAACCCATGATTTTAGCGCCCGCTAGTGGCTTAGACTCTTTATATTTACGACGTAATGCCATTAGTGCGGGCATTTCTGTCTCTGCGATATCTATTTCTTGACGGCCCCAATCGGCGGTGGAGATGTCTGCTACTTTATAATCGGTAAATTCGCTCATAATCTTTTCCTAAACTATTGTATGTGTATTTTATAAATTAGCAGCCGCTTTTAATGCGTCAGCTTTATCTGTTTTTTCCCAAGTGAAGTTGGGCTCTTCTCGACCAAAATGACCATAAGCTGCTGTCGCTTGATAAATCGGTCGACGTAAATCCAGCATTTCAATTAGGCCTCGGGGGCGTAAGTCAAAGTGCTCACGAACTAGGGTTACAATCATCTCATCGCTGATTTTACCAGTGCCAAAAGTGTTTACACTGATAGACGTAGGCTCTGCAACACCAATAGCGTAAGACACTTGGATTTCACAACGATCAGCAAGTCCAGCAGCAACAACGTTTTTTGCAACATAACGGCCAGCATACGCAGCAGAGCGATCAACTTTTGATGGGTCTTTGCCAGAAAATGCGCCGCCACCGTGACGAGCCATGCCGCCGTAGGTATCAACAATAATTTTACGGCCAGTTAATCCACAGTCACCTACTGGGCCCCCAATGATAAATTGGCCGGTAGGGTTGATATGATATTGCGTGTCTTTATGCAGCCATTCAGCAGGTAATACTTGTTTAATCACCTGTTCCATAATGGCTTCTTGAAGATCTTTTAACTGAATATCAGGATTGTGCTGTGTAGAGAGTACAACGGCATCAACAGCAACAGGTTTACCATTTTCGTAACGCAAGGTGACTTGGCTTTTAGCGTCAGGGCGCAACCAAGGAAGAACTCCTTGCTTGCGCAATTCAGCTTGGCGTTGTACCAAACGATGTGAATAATAAATGGGAGCTGGCATTAAAACAGCAGTTTCGTTTGCCGCGTAACCAAACATTAAGCCTTGGTCACCTGCGCCGAGATCTTTATCTTCAGCTTCATCAACACCTATTGCAATATCGCTAGACTGCTTACCGATGGCGTTTAGTACCGCACATGATGCTCCGTCAAAACCAACATCTGAACTGTTGTAACCAATGTCCAAAATAACATCACGAACGATGTCTTCCAAATCAACGTATGTATTAGTGCGAACTTCTCCAGCAATAACAACCATGCCGGTTTTAACCATGGTTTCTACAGCAACACGAGAATTAGGGTCATCTTTGATAATGGCATCCAATATCGCGTCGGATATTTGGTCGGCCATTTTGTCGGGGTGACCTTCCGATACGGACTCGGATGTAAAAACTGAGTATTCGCTCATCATTAGTTTCCTTGTTTTGAGGTACTTAATTTACTTTATTTTTCAATTACTTTGATATTTCAAATCGTCTTACTTGTACTTGGAATCCATTTCGTAATCCCAGGTATAAACTTTCTTTGTCTTCAAAGCCTGCTGCTGCTGCCCACTGACTGAGTTCATCCGGTTCAAAACCAAGCCAAAGGTCCCCGCAATTATCAACAGCCCAGCTTTGATCGTGGCGGCATAAATCGGTCACAATGAGGGAGCCACCATTACGTAATAATTGGGCACTATCATTAAAAACATCGGCAGGAGAAGGCACATGGTGTAAAACCATGTTGCAAACAATATGGTTAGCGGAGAGCTTTTCGTTTAGGGCAGTTTGTGTGTCACCTAGCATAAAAGTGACATTGTCTAACGGCTGTTCTTGGCAGTAAGACTTGGCTTTGTCTAACATTTCCTCAGAAATATCTAAGGCGACTACCTGATCACATAAAGGTGCAAGCATTTTTAAAAAGGCCCCTTCACCAGGGCCAATTTCAATAATGCATGTGGGTTTATTTGACGAGGTGTTTAACGTATGTAGCAATAAATCTTTTGCATTATCAGCATATTGTGCAAAAGGAGCGATTGATTCTTGTTGTTCACGAAATTGACTCGCGTGTTTGTTGAAGAACAACTTTGCCGCATCGGCTCGTTGCTGTTTCACCTGTTGAATGTTGTCGAGTACTGGTTTGGAAAGACTGACAAAATCAATAGCTTGGTAGAGTGATTCTAACAGCTGGCCAAACATGGTCTGATTGTCGGTTAATGCACGTCGATAGAAAATGGAGTTGCCTTCTCGGCGAGTGGTGACAGCTCCGGCCTTTGCTAACACCTTTAGGTGATGGCTCATGCCAGATTGTTTGATGTCAAAGATATTGCACAATTCTTGAACACCCAATGAGTCAGTTTTTAAGGCGCGCAAGATTTCTAGGCGAAGGGGATCTCCAGCGCCTTTTAGTAGTGATGCGATATTCAGGAAGCTTTCATTGGGATTACTGGCTTCTTGAAGGGGGGAGTGACTCATTAAGTAAGGGTAACCCTGTAATTTTTCATTGATTTGATATGAGATTGAGTAAAAGCAGCATAGCAGTGATTTCATCTATATCAAAATACTTTGATATAGATTTGGGGAAAAGCTCAAATTATTATGTTTTTGCCCCTGACCTTAGGGTTTTCAGGGGTAAACCAGAACAAATGTTTGATGACAGCCGTCAGGTAAGCGACAATAGCGCCACATTTTTCCAGCGCATTTCAAACTATTTGATAAACCATGCGCCAATCAACCAAAGTTATTTAGGAGTCAGCCTGAATGTCAGCTCGTCAAGAATTAGCCAATGCAATACGTGCATTAAGTATGGATGCTGTTCAACAAGCGAAATCCGGTCACCCTGGTGCACCGATGGGTATGGCAGATATCGCACAGGTCCTGTGGACTGACTATCTTAAACATAACCCTAATAACCCTAATTGGGCAGATCGTGACCGTTTTGTACTGTCAAATGGTCACGGATCCATGTTGTTGTACTCTTTATTACATCTGACAGGTTATGACCTTTCAATTGATGACATTAAGAACTTTCGTCAGTTGCACTCGAAAACAGCGGGTCACCCTGAATACAGTTACTGCCCAGGGATTGAAACTACCACGGGCCCGTTAGGCCAGGGTGTTGCCAATGCGGTGGGAATGGCCATTGCTGAGAAAACCTTAGCGGCACAGTTCAATAAAGGTGCTTTTAATATTGTCGACCACCATACCTATGCATTTCTGGGTGATGGTTGTTTGATGGAAGGTATCTCTCATGAGGCCTGTTCACTTGCAGGAACCATGGGTTTGGGCAAGTTGATCATGTTTTATGATGACAACGGAATCTCAATTGATGGTGAAGTAGAAGGTTGGTTCACCGATGATACCCCCAAGCGTTTTGAAGCTTATGGTTGGCAAGTTATTCCTAATGTTGATGGTCATAACTCAACAGAAATCATTGCCGCGATTGAAATGGCAAAAACCAATACAGAATCACCTACGTTGATTTGTTGTAAAACAGTGATTGGTTTTGGCTCACCTAATAAAGAAGGCAAAGAAGATTGTCACGGTGCACCTTTAGGTGAAGATGAAATTAAGTTAACTCGTGAGAAGCTGGGTTGGAAACACGGAGCCTTTGAAATTCCTGATGATATCTATGCTGGTTGGGATGGTAAAACCAAAGGTGACGAAGCTGAGACACATTGGAATACTCAGTTTGAAAACTATCGTGCAGCACACCCAGAATTAGCGGCTGAATTTGAGCGTCGTACTAGTGGAACATTGCCAGAAAACTGGGAAGCTAACACAACGGCTTATATTGCTGATCTGCAAGAGAAAGGTGAATCAATTGCTTCTCGAAAAGCATCTCAGAATGCATTAAATGCCTTTGGACCATTATTGCCTGAGCTGTTAGGTGGATCCGCTGATTTAGCGGGATCAAACTTAACCTTGTGGAGTGGTTCGAAAGGTCTAAAGGCTGATGATGCGTCTGGTAACTATGTACACTGGGGTGTACGTGAGTTTGCTATGACTGCTGCAATGAACGGCATTGCGTTACACGGTGGTTTTATTACCTACGGCGCAACCTTCCTTGTCTTTATGGAATATGCACGTAACGCCATGCGTATGGCTGCCATAATGAAGCAACAAAATATTCAAGTGTATACCCATGATTCTATTGGATTGGGTGAAGATGGCCCAACACACCAACCTATTGAACAAATTGCCAATTTACGTATGACGCCCAATATGTCCCTATGGCGTCCAGGTGATACGGTTGAATCTGCAGTGGCTTGGAAAGCTGCGATTGAACGTAATGACGGACCTACTTGCCTTATTTTCTCTCGACAGGGTTTGCCTCACCAGGAGCGTAGTGCGGAGCAGGTCGCCAATATTGCAAAAGGTGGATATGTATTAAAAGCCTTCGCTGATGGAGAACAGGATGCGTTGTTAATTGCAACCGGTTCGGAGCTTGGACTTGCGATGGATGCAGCAGCAGTTCTAACAGAGAAAGGCCAAAACGTTTCTGTTGTATCTATGCCGTCCGTGGATCTTTTCCTTGCACAAGATGACGCTTACAAAGAATCGGTATTACCTGCCGCAGTGCGTAACCGCGTTGCTGTTGAAGCGGGTATTAAAGATTATTGGTATAAGTTTGTAGGTCTTGATGGTGCGGTTGTTGGCATGGAAACATTTGGTGAATCGGCTCCTGCTAGTGATCTATTTAAGTTGTTTGGATTTACTGTTGATAATGTTGTCGCAACTGTTGAAGGTCTTATTGGCAAAGGTCAATAAATGGTAAGTGAGCCAGCATTACGTGTTGCCATTAATGGTTATGGCCGTATAGGGCGCAACGTATTACGTGCCTTATACGAGGATCAACTGCTGGGGCGTAACAACCTAGCAATTGATCAAACTGTTGGTCGTAATATCGAAATTGTCGCAATCAACGAATTAGGCGCGTTGGATTCGGTTGCGCACTTAACACGTTATGACAGTACTCACGGTGTGTTTCAATTGCCTGTTGATGTGGACGTTGAGGCATCAATTTTACATATTGCTGATCACTCTATCAAAGTCTTGAGCATTGAAGATCCAGAGAAATGTCCGTGGGGGCAGTTGGATATAGATGTTGTGCTGGAATGTACAGGTGTATTTCGATCTCGTGAAGACGCTGGTCGGCATATTAAAGCGGGTGCAAAACGTGTGGTCATTGGAGCGGTTGCTTTTGATGAAGTGGATAATACCTTGTTGTATGGTATTAACCATGAGCAGTTTTCACCACATGATCGCATTATTTCCAGTGCATCTTGTACGACTCATTGTTTAGCACCGTTATTAACGGTGTTACATAATCGATGGGGTGTTGAGCATGCGTTAATGACCGAGATCCATGCTTATACCAGTGATCAGCACTTATTGGACAAAATGCATCGAGATTTACGCAGAGCAAGAGCAGGGGCACAAAACTTAATCCCTACAACGAGCAGCAGTATCGGTGCAATTCAGCAAGTGTTACCGTTTATGCAAGAGCGTATTGATGGTTACTCCATGCGTGTACCTACGGTTAACGTTGCCGCAGTGGATTTAACTTTACAGTTAGTCGGCACCCCATCAGTGACCGCCGATGATATCACTGAATTAATGAGTGATGCGGCGAAGGGTGATTTCAGGGGTATCCTCGGGGTATGCCACGAGCCGTTAGTATCGTCAGACTTTATACACCGTACTGAGTCAGCGATTTATGATGTGACGCAAACCACCGTATTAGGGCCAATGATAAAACTGACGGCTTGGTATGATAATGAATGGGGATACACCCATCGTTTATTGGATTTACTGGAAACCATTCGGGAACGAACGGTTTAACCGGAAGCAACGATTAAAAGAGTGAGAAGGTAGTAATATGTCAGTGATTAATATGACGGATTTGGACCTCGCTGGAAAGCGCGTACTGATTCGACAAGATTTAAATGTTCCGGTTAAAGATGGAAAGGTTACCAGTGATGTGCGTATTCAAGCATCATTGCCAACAATACAATTGGCACTGGATGCTGGTGCCAAAGTGATGGTGATGAGCCACCTAGGTAGACCAACTGAAGGTGAATATGCAGAAGAGTTCTCATTACAGCCAGTGGCGAACCATCTTGCAAGCTTATTAAATAAAGATGTTCCTCTTGTTAAAGATTGGTTAGACGGTGTTGACGTAGCAGAAGGCGAACTAGTGTTATGTGAAAACGTTCGTTTTAATGTTGGTGAGAAAAAAGACAGCGAAGCGTTGTCAAAAAAGATGGCAGCGTTATGTGATATCTATGTAATGGATGCCTTTGGCACGGCTCACCGAGCGCAAGCATCAACGCACGGTGTTGCAAAATTTGCAACAACAGCCTGTGCAGGTCCATTACTTGCTAACGAACTTGAAGCATTAGCAAAAGCGGTTGATAAGCCAGAAGCCCCTGTAGTTGCTATTGTAGGTGGCTCTAAAGTCTCTACCAAACTGACGGTATTGGATTCTTTAAAAGAACTGGCTGACCAACTTATTGTTGGGGGCGGAATTGCGAATACGTTCTTAGCGGCTGCAGGTTTCCCCGTTGGAAAATCACTCTACGAAGAAGACCTCATTGAGGATGCTAAACGCTTGATGAAGGAAACAAATATCCCATTACCGACGGATGTTGTTGTTGCAAAAGCATTTTCTGAAGATGCAGAAGCAACAATCAAAGCCGTGGCTGATGTTGTCGAAGACGACATGATTTTAGATGTTGGCCCCGAGACTCAGAAAGCCTTTAATGAAATTTTAAACAGCGCAAAAACCATTGTATGGAATGGACCTGTTGGCGTATTTGAATTTGACCAATTTGGTGAAGGCACCAAATCAATGTCATTAGCAATCGCCGAAAGTAGTGCATTTTCAATCGCTGGAGGCGGAGATACTTTGGCGGCAGTGGATAAATATGGCATTAAAGCACAAGTGTCATACATATCTACCGGCGGTGGAGCGTTCTTAGAGTTTTTAGAAGGTAAAACATTACCTGCAGTAGCCGCACTAGAGACTTGTGCAAAAAAAGCGTAAAGTTTTAGATAAGCTCAAGCTATTCAAAATGCACGTTCTACAAGATCCGCAAAATAGCATATTTTACAACACGTAAAGAATTAACAACAGGGGACACACCATGGCATTGGTAAGTATGAGACAGCTGCTAGATCACGCAGCAGAAAATGGGTACGGCGTACCCGCATTTAACGTCAACAATCTAGAACAAATGCGCGCCATTATGGAAGCGGCTGATCACACCAATAGCCCTGTTATTGTGCAAGCATCCGCAGGTGCCCGCAAATACGCAGGATCAAATTTCCTACGTCACCTGATTCTAGCCGCAATTGAAGAGTTCCCGCATATTCCAGTTTGTATGCATCAGGATCACGGAACATCGCCTTCAGTTTGCCAACGATCAATCCAGTTAGGCTTTTCATCTGTAATGATGGACGGCTCTCTAGGAACGGACGGGAAAACACCTAAAGACTACGACTACAATGTACAAGTCACCCAAGAAACGGTAGCGATGGCTCATGCTTGTGGTGTATCTGTAGAGGGTGAGTTAGGTTGCTTAGGTTCTTTAGAAACGGGTGAAGCTGGTGAAGAGGACGGCATTGGAGCTGAAGGTAAGCTTACAATGGATCAGATGTTAACAGATCCAGAAGAAGCAGCAGCCTTTGTAAAAGCGACACACGTTGACGCACTAGCAATTGCAATTGGTACCAGTCACGGCGCTTACAAATTTACTCGCCCACCAACGGGTGATGTATTAGCGATTGATCAAATCAAAGCAATTCACGCCCGTATCCCAGATACACACCTTGTTATGCATGGATCATCTTCTGTACCACAGGATTGGCTGGCAGTGATCAATGAAAACGGCGGACAGATTCCTGAGACTTATGGTGTACCGGTTTCTGAGATCCAAGAAGGTATTAAACATGGCGTACGTAAGGTCAATATTGATACGGACTTACGTTTAGCATCAACAGGTGCTATTCGTCGCTTTTTGGCAGAAAATCCATCAGAATTTGATCCTCGTAAATACCTTGCTGTAGCAACCCAGGCGATGAAAGACATTACCATTGCACGTTATGAGGCATTTGGTACCGCAGGCAATGCCGATAAGATTAAGGTTGTTAGCCTAGAAAATATGTTTGCACGTTATGAGAATGGTGAGCTTAACCCTCAGGTGAAGTAAGCGATTTAGCAGCAGTAAACAGAGAAAGGGGAGTGGGACCTGTCGAGTATAGGTTTCACTCCCCTTTTTTATTGCCAAGAAAACGCTATGCTTAACGATATGCCATTTGATAAAGAAACTGTAAGACAAGCTATACCGCCCTTAACGATAGGTGAACCTGTCGTGGAGCACGAGAGTGTTCGGCGGTACCGTGAATATTATGGTATTGATTTTGAGAATAGGAAAAAACACCTAAGCGCAAGTCTTGGTTATATCGATGTCTCAGGGTATCGCATCTACACCCATACCTTTTTGCAAGATAATCCCAAAGGGACGGTATTTGTGATGCATGGGTATTATGATCATGTGGGAATATATGATCATATTATCGAATACTTAATTGACCTACGGTTTTCCGTTGTGGCGTTTGATTTACCAGGCCATGGTTTATCATCAGGAGACAATGTTGCTATTCATGATTTTCATCGATATCAAATTGTTCTGCATTCGGTGATGGACGCGGCAAAAGAGAATATGCCAAGCCCTTGGCATATTGTTGGTCAAAGTACAGGGGCTGCCGTCGTTATTGATTTTTTATTAACAGGGCGATTTACTCAAAAAACATCACCGTTTAAGAAAATAGTATTGTTGGCCCCCCTTGTGAGGCCTCAAAGCTGGCTGACCGGCAGGGTTATGCAATCAATCGTGATTTTGTTTAAACAATATATTGCACGAAATTTTGCAACAAACTCTAATGATGTGAATTTTCTGCACTTCTTGCGCGCCCGGGACCCGTTGCAATCAAGAATGCTTTCTGCCCGTTGGGTGGGTGCACTCAAAAACTGGGTGCCTTATATTGAAAGTAAAGATAGTTGTGAAGTACCGATTACTGTTATTCAAGGCCAACAAGATGGAACGGTTGAGTGGCAGCACAACCTTGCCGTTATCAAGAAAAAATTTATTCGTACGGAATTGGTGTTTATTTCACAGGCACATCATCAGTTGGTGAATGAGACTGAAGCACTAAGGAAAGAGATTTTTGGTGTGATGGGTTCGCGATTAAAGTGAACTGGATGCGCAGACTTCATAGGATTGAATGACGTTTCCGAATTTACTTGCTTGTTTTATCGGTGCATTACCAAGGAATTGAATATGAATTTTATAAATCTCCGATGGTTTTTCAAGCATTATCAAATGGCCGCATTCTAATAAATTGACGGTGTTGGCGTTAGGATAGTGCCAATGTAAGCTGTTAATTAGTTCTGGTGTTGAATAGGTGTCACTTTCGCCATTTATAATTAGTAGTGGGCATTTGATATTTTTGGTTTGTGGCATAACCAATGGTAAACCTTGTTCAAGATCATCGATAACATTTAGAAAGCGATCGAGATTCTCCAGGTGTCGCGTATAACCTGCTTTATGCAAGGCTTTTGGTAGCTGAGGAGGGTTGTAGAACAAAGAATTCAGCATACTTATTGAATCATCGATCGATTGAAAATTAATATCTGAGCGAAACCTTTGGATTGTCTCACTTGCTGTTGATGTACCATTGCTTGCCCATAGGTCGGGAATACTCATAAGGGTCAAGGATTTAATATTTTGAGGGCGAGTGGCCGTATAAAACGTTGCCAGCAGCGTTAACGTAGAATGGGCAACGATATGAGGCGTCTTAATATTGAGAACCTCTAGGGCTTGGTCTAACCAACGGCAGAGGTCGTGAATAGAATGCTTTTGAGATTTAAAGTATTGTGTGAAGCAGGCTCCTGGAATATTTAAAGCAATTCTATAATATGCTTTGTTATCATAGTTTTGCATCTGGCTACGCCACACCGACTTATTGGTACCCATGCCGTGAATGAATATGATGGGTTCAGCAGAGGGGTCACCTTGGGCTAAATAGCTCCAAGTTTCACCGTTGATGGTAAAGCTTTTGTGTTTGACCCGCCAAAAACTAGCAATATGGGAAGCTAAAACATGCGTGTGATCTTTGCTCATCGGTGGTGTGTTCTCCAGTGAATCAGGGAATGGTAGCATGGCACGATGTGTTGCTCAAATTTCGTTCTTTTTAGGAAGATGATATGTCTCAGGATTATGTTATTTTACTGCATGGGCTGGCAAGAAATGCTCGATCAATGAATGTAATGGTGTCTGAACTAAAGCGTGCGGGATTTGGTACGGTAAATTATGATTATCCATCAACAAAACACTCGATAGAGTTATTAGCGAATGATGTAATAACTGACGCGATATCTCTTTGCCCCAGTGGTGCAAAAATTCATTTTGTTACCCACTCGATGGGTGGAATATTGGTTCGTCAGTATTTAAGCCAAAAAACAATCCAGAATATGGGGCGTGTTGTTATGTTAGGCCCACCCAATAAAGGCAGTCAGGTTGTTGATCGGTTGGGCAGTGTCCCTGGATATGCGTGGTTTAATGGTCCAGCAGGCAGACAGCTAGGGACGGGGAGTGAAAGTATTCCTAATAGCTTGCGGGGGGTAGATTTTGAGCTGGGTATTATTGCTGGTACTCGAAGCATCAACTTATTGTTGTCAACGATGTTGCCTAAACCTAATGATGGGAAAGTCTCTGTGGAAAACACTAAGTTGACAGGTATGGCGGATCATATTGTTCTGCCTGTGACCCACCCTTTTATTATGAAAAATAAAGGCGTTATTCTGCAGGTGATTCATTTTTTGAAGTGTGGTTCATTTAATCGAGAACGATAGGAAATAGAGGGGGAGTACATTTATTAGGAATATAGCGTTCTAATACAATCAGCCGTTAAACCTGGTTTGTTAAGAGGATGGTTGATGGTATGTGTTATTGGTAGGGTTGGATTGGTATATTGTGCGATGGATAGGGCGTTTAGATCGAGGGCGGTAATTATCGGGTGTTTATAAAGGTAGTCTCTAATGGATTTCTCAAGCTGTTCCGTGTCCAATGTTAATTGCAACTTTTCTGATATTGATACGCTATTCGGGTGACTGATTTCCCCAAGTACCATAAATAAATCGTTATCATTTTTGTATTTATGGGAAATATTACAATTTTCTAAAAATGATGTACGAATGTTACTCAGTTGATTTGTAACCCCCCCGCTGATAGAAGGCCATCCCAGTAAGGTTACTTTTTTATTTATCCATTGGATTTGAAATGTTCTGGTGTTGGGTAATTGACCTGCGCTAGTAAATTCTTTAAATGATGGATGGAATCCACCAAATTGAATCGTCATTGGAAAATTCTGATGAACAGTTGTTAGAAAATGAGAGAAATCCATGGTGACGTTGTTTTTGGTTTCGGCTGCAATATTGTGATTATAAAATGTATGGGCTTTGATGACTTTTTCCATCCCTATAATGGTTCCATGGATTTGATTAATATCGTAGGGGCGGAATAATTCGCCTAGAGGCGATTTCTGTATTTTCTGTATACAGCTGTTGATGAGCTGATGTAATTCATCAGTTTTACTTCCATAAAAGGAAATAAGTGTTAATTGTTTTCTTGTAACGTTTTCATTAGGCATGGTTGTGTGGTGGTGTTCTCAGGAGGTTTAGAATGAATAATATAATTGTAGCGTGATAACGGGTTTTTCGCTGTGAATCACTCTTTGTTGGGACAGGTTTTTTTGATTGGATGTCTGAAATTTTCAGTTAGGGTGATAGCTCTATTGACATATGTTTTGTTTCATAGCAGTGTACTGTATGAATGTATAGTGCTTGGTTCGTGTCTTGTATTATAATCTAATGCAGTGTGCAGAAAGATAAGTTTTTTGAAAATTCACCTCGGAATAAAAATGCCTGAACCTTTAAAGAATTCTTACAATAAATCGTACGTTAGTCGTTTAGTAGGTAGCTTTTTAGTTTATGTCCCAAATTTTGATGGAAAAGATTTTCATCAAAAAATATTTGATCAAGATTGGAATGAGCGAGAATTGAAATCTCGAATGGATCATATTGCCAGAATGATCTATGAGGTTTTAGCGCTTGATTATGTTTCTGCACTCAATATTTTAAAACCTGTGTGTAAAGATTTTGGTGGGTATGAGGCGATGTTTTTTCCTCATATAATTGAATTATATGGTATTGATCATTGGGATGATTCCATGGCTGCACTTGAGCATATGACCCAGTTTTCAAGTTCAGAATTTGCGGTTCGGCCATTTATTGTTAAATCTCCTAAAAAGATGATGAAACAGATGTTGCGATGGTCTATTCATGATAATTACCATGTACGTCGTTTATCATCTGAAGGCTGTCGATCTCGTTTACCATGGGCAATGGCTCTTCCAGCGTTTAAGAAAGATCCAACTCTGATTTTACCCATTCTAGAAAAATTGAAGAACGATGAGTCAGAGTATGTGCGAAAAAGCGTAGCAAATAATATAAACGATATTACTAAGGATAACCCTGTTCTGGTGAAGGAGTTAGCGTCACGATGGTTGGGTGAAAATAAAAATACTGATTGGATTGTTAAACACGGCTGTCGGACCTTACTGAAAAAAGCTGACGCGGAGGTGTTGGCGTTATTTGGTTATATTCCTGGACAGAAAGTGGATGTTTTGGCGCTTGCAATAGCAAACAAAACAGTAGCTATAGGTGGAGAGCTGAATTTTACTTTTTCACTATCGAGCGAACGCGCTAAGTTAGGGATGTTACGTATTGAATACGCGATTGACTATATGAAATCGAATGGCTCTCAGTCGAGAAAAATATTTAAGATATCGGAAGGTGATATTCAAACAAAAACCAAGGATATTAAACGAAAACAATCATTTAAAGAAATGAGTACAAGAAAGCATTACCCAGGGAAGCATGCCTTGTCGATTATTGTGAATGGTACAGAGGTGAAAAAAATAACCTTTGATGTTGTTTAATCTCTTGCAGATTCCCAAGCAATCATTGCTGCTTTACGTTCAGCTAACCATCGATAGTTTCCAAGGCTCCCTGTTTTTTGAATAACACGGTGACAAGGGATAAGATAAGCAATGTTATTTTTGCCTACGGCGGACCCTATTGCGCGAGAACTTTGTGGGTTGCCTAGTTGTGTTGCTAGGCCTTGATAATGTATTAGTGTGCCAGAAGGAATGCTGAGTAGTGCTTGCCATACTTTCAGTTGGAAGTTAGTCCCCTTTAAGTGCACAGATAATGGCGTAGTGTTGTCCCACGTATCACTAAAAATTTGCGATATGAATTGCTGCGTTAATAAAGGTTGGTGTTGTAATGTAGCATTTTTCCATTGTTGTTGAAGCTCAGTCAGTGCTACGGTTTGATCATCCGTAAAGGATAGGTGGCAGATCCCTTTGTTGGTTGTGGCAATGAGGCATTTTCCGAACTGTGTAGGATGAAAACCATAATTAATATGTAACCCTTGACCGGCTGTTTTTAACTGGCCGGGAGTCACAGCTTCACAGTGTATCAGTAGGTCATGCAGGCGGCTTGACCCGCTAAGTCCGAGAGATAGTGACGTTTCATTAATTGATTGTTGTTGCTGGATAATAGAAAGGGCGTGTTCTTTGGTTAGAAACTGTAAGAAACGTTTTGGTGTAATGCCTGCCCAACGAGTGAATAGTCGCTGAAAATGGAATTCGCTCAGTCCCACCTCTTTGGCAATATCTTCCAAAGAGGTGTTTGGAGGGCAGGTGTAGAGAAAGCGTATTGCAGTTTCAATACGCTGGTAATCTAGGGAAAGGCTTTGAACATCTGCAAGAGATTGTATTTTTTTCATGGTGTAAGCATAAACGTCTCGGTTGTTGGCTTACACCCGATTCTTGCTAATTTTCGAAAATAGACTGCTTTTCCGCTAAAAATTGTTTTACTCGTAAAGGCAAGGCCGCTAAAACCTGGCTTACGCCTTGATTTACTAGGCCATTGATATATACCGGTTTACCTTCCATAACGGCGTTATAACCTTCTTTGGCTACGGTTTGAGAATCCATCCATAGAAATTTAGGCAACCTGCTGACAGCTTCGCGTACACCCATGGTGTCGTGAAATTCGGTATAGGTAAAGCCAGGGCATAATGCGGTGCAAAAAACATTATGAGGTTTAAGTTCTAGATCAATAGCTTGAGTGAAATCGAGAACAAACGATTTTGCAGCACCGTATAAATTGCCGCTAAGTTGAGGTGAAAATGCTGCGACTGAGGCAATATTAATAATGCGCCCATATTGACGTTTTTTCATGGGTGTGGCGAACAAATGGCAGAGGTGAGCAAGGGATGTGTTAAGAACCTGGATAAAATCCAGATGTTCTTGCCAATCGCTATCGATAAACCCACCTTCGATGGCATAGCCCGCATTGTTCACTAAAGCATCAATGTTGATACCCTTTGACGCTAGGTTATCAAATATCATTTGAGGGGACTTCGGATCGGCAAGATTAGCAGCAATAACATATGCCATAGCGCCGTATTGAGCTTTTATCTCAGCCGCAATTTCGTTTAGCTTCTCTTCTCGTCGTGCAACCAAAACAACATCAAACCCTTGCTCTGCAAACTCTCGGGCAAATGCCTGTCCAATGCCTGCGGATGCACCTGTTATCAGGGCTGTTTTTGGGTTCTCGTCGATGTCTTGCATTGGTATTCTCCTTGACTATTTTTTTGTAACGCGAATGTTAGCAATGAGAAGCTGGCTTGGCCAGTTAATGAAGAAGGGAATTTTAAACAATAAAAAACCGCTTAAAAATTAAACGGTTTTTTATTGTCATGCCTGTGCTCGATAATTTTAGTAAAGCGCTCGAGTTCGCATGGTGCCTTTAACAGCTTTTAGTTTTTCTAAAGCCAGTTCTCCATACTCCGCATCAACATCAATGACAACATAACCAATGTCACCGCGAGTTTGCAGGTATTGGCCGCAAATGTTGATGTTGTTTTCTGAGAAAACTTTATTGATTTCTGACATCACACCTGGAATGTTTTGGTGAATATGCAGTAAACGATGAACGTTTTCGTGAGTTGGTAATGCAACTTCTGGGAAGTTAACCGCAGATACTGTAGACCCGTTGTCGCTGTATTTTACGAATTTCTCAGAAACTTCACCGCCGATGTTAACCTGGGCTTCTAGCGTGCTGCCACCCACGTGAGGGGTTAGAATAACACGGTCAAATTGGCGTAAGGGCGAGATAAACTCATCGGCATTTGAGCGAGGCTCAACAGGGAATACGTCAATGGCCGCTCCCAGTAGCTTGCCGGATGACAAGGTTTCCGTTAAGGCATCAATATCAATTACGGTACCGCGAGACGCGTTTATAAGGACAGACTGATCCTTCATTTTGGCTAATTGATCAGCGCCAATCATGTTTTGTGTACTGGCAAGCTCTGGAACGTGCATGCTAACGATGTCTGCAGTTTCTAGTAATTCATTTAAGCTACCGACCTGATAAGCATTGCCAAGAGGTAATTTGGTGACGACATCATAAAAAGCCACCTTCATGCCTAAGCCTTCTGCCAGCACACTTAGTTGTGAGCCTATATTGCCATAACCAACAATGCCTAGGATTTTTCCACGAATCTCAAAGGAGTTAGCCGCAGATTTGTTCCACTCGCCGCGATGGGCTTTTGCGTTCTTTTCAGGTACACCCCGTAGTAACAAGATAGCTTGTGCAAGTACCAATTCCGCAACACTACGTGTATTTGAGAAAGGCGCATTAAATACGGGTACACCTTTTACCAAGGCCGCTTCAAGGTTTACTTGGTTGGTGCCAATGCAAAAACAGCCAACAGCGATAAGTTTTTCTGCTACATCAAATACCGACTGGGTAAGCTGAGTGCGAGAACGAATGCCGACAAAATGTGCGTCTTTGATCTTTTCCTTTAGTTCTTCTTCAGGTAAGGCAGTTTTAATGTACTCAATGTTGGTGTAGCCATTACGTGTGAAGTTATCAACAGCAGATTGGTGCACGCCTTCAAGTAGAAGGACACGAATCTTACTTTTATCCAAAGAAGTTTTGCTCATGAGTGTAAACCGTTAAGTTAGCGATACCGAAAAAAAGGGGTGCATATGTTATCATATTCTGCCCTGTAGGAGTGCGGGAGCGAAATTATTTCGTGACTGCACAGATACCAAGCGTGTATACACCCTTATCCCTTTGATATTGATAGAAAATAAAGAGTAGACATTATGACAGACCAGCAGCAAATCATTACTGATTTAACGGCATTAGTGGATGAAGGTCGGATAAAAACCGATCAAGACAGCCTAAAACAGTTTGGTTGCGACTGGACCAAAATGTATGACCCAGCGCCGCTAGCCATTTTGTTCCCAAAAACCATTGAACAAGTACAGGCGATAGTGCGTTATGCCAATGAGCATCAGGTGAGTTTGGTACCTTCGGGTGGTCGAACTGGCTTGTCTGCAGCCGCTGTAGCTGCAAACGGTGAGGTTGTTGTAGCATTTGATCTAATGAATGAGATTAATGACTTTAATAAAACAGATCGATCTGTGCGTTGTGGCCCTGGAGTAATTACTGAGCAATTACAGCAGTATGCTGAAGATAATGAGCTATATTATCCGGTGGATTTTGCCTCTGCGGGTTCTAGCCAGCTGGGCGGTAATATTTCAACCAATGCAGGGGGTATTAAGGTTATTCGTTATGGCCTTACTCGTGACTGGGTGGCTGGCCTCAAAGTGGTGACAGGCAAAGGTGACTTGTTAGAATTAAACAATGACTTGGTTAAAAATGCCACAGGTTATGATTTGCGTCATTTGTTTATCGGTGCAGAAGGCACCTTAGGGTTTATTGTTGAAGCAACGATGCGTTTGGCTCGTCCTCCGAAAAATTTGAATGTGTTAGTGCTAGGGGTGTCGGAGTTTGATGCCATTATGAATGTGCTGGAAGCTTTTCAACATAAAATAGACCTTACCGCGTTTGAATTTTTCTCTGAACGAGCGGTTCAGTTAGTGACGGCGCGAGGTGATGTTCAGCGCCCATTTGAAACCGAAGCCCCCTATTACGCCTTGATCGAATTTGAAGCCGTATCTGAGCAAGTGATGGAAGAAGCCATGGCTTTGTTTGAATACTGTATGGAACAAGGTTGGGTTTTGGATGGCGCTATGAGTCAAAGTGATGCGCAGCTCAAAGCATTGTGGCGCCTACGTGAAGACATTAGTGAGACAATTTCTGAGTTCACCCCTTACAAGAACGACATCTCCGTTGTTGTATCAAAGGTGCCGAATTTCCTTCACGATATTGATAACATCGTTTCTGTTGAATACCCTGATTTTGAAATTATCTGGTTTGGGCACATTGGAGACGGTAATTTACACCTAAATATTCTTAAACCTGCCAATTTAGACAAGGCTGAGTTTTTTGAGCGCTGTTTGAAAGTGAATAAACAAGTTTTTGAAACCGTTGAGAAGTACAACGGTAGTGTGTCTGCTGAACATGGTGTTGGTATGACCAAGAAAGATTATTTAACCTATACCCGTAGTGAAACGGAAATCAATTATATGAAAGCGATGAAAGCGGTATTTGACCCTAATGGAGTAATGAATCCTGGCAAGGTATTTGATCTGTGAGTTATATACATCGGTTTATTGATGGCGGCCCCTGTGATTTACCATTAGGAAAAGTGGTTTGCGTAGGAAGAAATTACGCGGCGCATGCTAAAGAATTAAACAATCCTGTACCCAGTACACCTATGTTGTTTATTAAACCAACGACAGCGGTTGTAGCGATAGATGACGCTGTTGTTATCCCTAAGGGTAAGGGGACTTGTCATCATGAGTTAGAAGTTTCGGTACTGATTGGTGAAAAGTTAACTAATGCCACGCTAGAATCTGTTAGGGAAGGTATTGTTGGTTATGGCCTTGGTTTGGATTTAACGTTAAGGGATGTCCAGGATCGATTAAAAGAGAAAGGGCACCCCTGGGAAGTTGCAAAGGCGTTTGATGGGTCTTGCCCGTTAACGGAATTTGTCCCGACAGGTCAGGTTACTGATCCACTCACTTTGGATCTTCAGCTTGAGCGTAATGGTGTGTTACAGCAAAAAGGCAATACGTCTGACATGATCACGGGTGTTTTTGATCTTGTAGCCTTTATGTCTACGCAGTTTACGTTGTTACCAGGTGATGTAGTTATGACGGGCACCCCAGCCGGAGTTGGACCGTTGGAGAGTGGCGATGAACTAACCTTGACGTTAGAGCCGCATCTTAAGCGTTATATCTCGGTTGTTTAGAAAGCACATTTTTTGGCAATAAAAAACCCAGCATTAAATACTGGGTTTTTTTTCGAGTAACTTATTTGGGGCAGCTATTAAATCAATAAACCCACAAACAAGCTGTTCGATGAATTAAGATTGACGACGACGCGCAAAACCTAATCCTACTAGACCTAGACCAAATAGCGCGATGCTACCAGGCTCAGATACTGAAGTCGCTAAGCCAGTACCGGTGAAGGTAATCTGGTAATCACCAACAGCACTACTACCAAATGAATTGTTAAATCCATCACGTGCATCAGCGTCAGATAAATAGAAATCACCAATTGCTAAGGTGTAATCACCCGCGGCTAAGTTCAGACTTAGATAAGAATCCAAACTAGAAGTTGAACCATCTGCAGACCAGTTTCCATTGAGAGAATCATCATTGGCTGCTACAAACAAGCCATTGACATCAGGCTGATACAGGTAGATATACGGGTCCAAGTAAGTACCATTATAACCATATGCCAAGACGTTAATTTCCAATGAACTTGCGCTGTCCATGGTAAAGCTGAAGTAATCGACGTCTGAATGAGCATCGATTGTACCTGTAGTCGTAATAACACCAGCGTTTGCTAGCGATGAACATGTTAAAAGCACGGCCGCACATAATTTTTGATAAAGCTTCATTATATTTCTCATAAGAATTAAAGGTTTTTATGAATGATAGATATACCTTCCACTATCATTCATCCCACAAGCACTTTCATCGCAATATATGGGCCAGTTTGTAACTCATTGATTTTAAAGCTTATTATTAAATTGCATTATGAGGCTGTAAAAAAAGCTGACATGATTATAAGAGCAAAGTAAACACTTGAAGTGCAAAGAGTTTCTTTTTTGGTTGGTTTGAGTAATTGTCTTTACCCTCCTATTAAACAGGCCGTTGCGGTCAAGACTCATGCTTGTGACACGGGCTAGGATATTTGAACTTTGTAGCGCAACATTATAGCAGCGGTTGTTAGCTATACTTTTTTCTTGGTATATCACAACAGCAGGAGTATTTGCATGGGGCTTCAGCAAAACCTAACAGCAATGGCGCTAATTGAAGCCTTATTCCCTCAAGGAAAACGTTTGGACAAAGCTGAAGCATCTAGCATTGCCAATAGTGTTGATCAGCATTTTGATTCAATCCCAGGACTGTCCCATGGATTAACGGGCTTATTAACCTGGTTAAATACTCGCTTTTTACTGTTATACGGTAAAAGTTTTGCAGCGGCACCACTTGAATTACGTCAGGCCTTTCTTGCCCAAAAGGCCGATTCTATTGTTACAGGTAAGTTGCTACGAGCACTGGAAACGCCTTTTCGGGCTGCTTATTTATTAGATGAACAAAATTTAAAACGAGTTGGAACCCACAACGGATTACAAGTACCTTCAGAGGTTGAGCAGCACCACTGGCAATCACAAGTAAGCAAAGCCGATGACCTGGAGCCTTCGCAAACTCTTGATGCCGATGTAGTTATTATTGGTACAGGAGCGGGCGGTGGTGCGGCGGCTTATGAATTGGCTAGTCGTGGTTTGGCGGTGGTGATCTTAGAAGAGGGACTGTATTACGGGCGCAAGGATTTTAACGGTAAGTTAACGGAGGTTATTCCAAAACTATACCGTGGCTGGGGTGGCACTGTTACGCTAGGTAATGTGGCTATTCCCGTTCCAGTGGGACGTAGTGTTGGTGGCACAACAACCATCAATTCGGGTACCTGTATGCGTACGCCAGATTCGGTATTAAAAGCGTGGGCAAGTGAAGGGTTGGAAGAGTTTACCTCAGAGATCATGACGCCTTATTTTGAAACGGTAGAGGCGATGATTAGCGTCGAGCGAGCAGAGATAAAATTTGTTGGTGAGATTGCCGAGGTTGTTAAGAAAGGTGCTGATGCGGTAGGTTTAACGCATTCCCATGCGCTGATGAGGAATGCAAAGGGCTGTGATGGTCAGGGTTTGTGTCAATTTGGCTGTCCAACGGACGCCAAACAGTCTACTAATGTGTCGTATATTCCACGAGCACTTGATGCAGGGGCTTTTCTATTTACCGGAATGAAAGCAGAAGAATTGCATTATAGAGGGGGGGATGCATGCAATGGAAAAAATGCACGTGTTATCAGCGGTGTAACCGCAACAGGTGTTGGTGAGAACGGTATTAGGCGTCACTTACGAGTAAACGCTGATACTGTGATCGTTTCCGCGGGTACCTTCTTCACCCCACAATTACTGGCAAAAAATGGCATCAAAAACAAATGGCTAGGCCGTAATTTATCCATTCACCCCGCTGGCGCAGTGTTAGGGCATTACGCGAATAGGAATTTTAAAAACACTGCCACCATACCACAAGGGTATGGTGTTGCAGATTGGGCTGAAATGGGTGTAATGTTTGAGGGTGGAACACCACCATTTATCGCTCATGGTTTGATGTCTCCATTTGTGGGTAATGCATTTGTTGAGTTTGCAGAAAATTACCAGCAAACGGCGTATTTTGGCTTTATGATAAAAGATACTTCAAGAGGTAACGTCAGAAGAGGGGTACATCCTGATTTTCCATTACTGACTTATCATTTAAATAAAACGGATTTTGCGTTGTTTAAAAAAGCGGCGCATATGTTAGCGCTTATGCACTTGGAGGCAGGAGCTGATAAAGTAACACTTGCCAGTATGTCAGGGTTGCCCAGCGTATCTAATCGTGCAGAGTTAGATGCATTGTTTGCCAGAAAACTGAAACCTAGGGATTTTGCTGTCACCGCGTATCACCCCTTAGGTACTGCAAGAATTGCAAAAGATGAAAAAAATGGCGTTTGTGATAAGAACCATCAAGTGTTTGGTGTTGATGGCTTGTACGTCATGGACGGTAGTGCCGTGCCAAGTTCCCTAGGGGCAAACCCTCAAGTGACAATAATGGCAATGGCAACAAAAGCCGCTAGCCGAATAGCAGAACAAAAACTTAACTATGTATAACGTATGTGAGGTGTTTGATATGACAAAAAGTGTAACGTTAAATGAAACAATGAGTGGTTGGATTCAAGCTGGGGAGGGTGAAAAATCAGAACAGTTTTCTTTCACCATTACTGTGTTCTTTGCGAATAAAATAAATCCATTTGGGCCACAACCGTTTAAGGGTGTTGCTCGATTAGGAGATCGTGATTATGAGACCTTGGTAGAAGGAGAGTTGAGCCTTAAGCCAACAGGTCCACGTTATGATTTGGATTTTAATCACCCAGAATTAGGGTTGTTACGAATTGCTGGTGAAAAAACCTATTCCATATTTGATTTGGTAACCTCCATGACAACCTGCCCGTTAACGGTATACCAAAAAGGTGATGCCATTGGTACTGCTGAGGTGGCTTACAGAGATTCTTTGATAAAATTTCCGTTTGAAGCGGTTGGTTTTAGCTCAGAAGAAAGTGCATTTATGCCCTATCAAGTATCTTAGTCAACAACCACTGAATATCTACATCAAGAGTATAAGATTATGGGTGTTAATTTATCGGTGGAAAATGATATTCACTTTCCTCAGCGTCAGGAACTGAATGGTGTTCGTTTTGTTGAAGGGTCTCAAACTGGGCATTATGAAAGTTATTTTTTACGGGCAAACCATCCCACAAAACCGATAGCGTTTTGGTTTCGATATACCATATTTTCACCCAAAGCAGGTAGCCAGGTTAATGGCGAAAAAAATCTTGGTGAGCTATGGGCAATGGTATTTGATCAGGAGAAGGGGTGTGTCGTTGCCGCTAAGGAAGAAATTCCTTTTGATCAATGTTATTTTTCTGCGAATGGTTTAGATGTCAGTATTGCTGATAGCGCAATTTTAAAACCCGGCGTACTTAAGGGAGCGGCATCTAGCGGTGACAATACTATTGCCTGGGACTTGGTATACGGTGGTGGGCAGCAGCCACTTAAATTGCTGCCTGATAATCTATACGATACCGCATTACCCAAAGCCAAAGCGTTGGTAGCAAACCCTATGGTGTCATTTGTAGGAACCATAACGGTAAATGGTGACGTGTACACTGTTGATCGATGGGTGGGTTCAGAGAATCATAATTGGGGCAGTAAACATACCGATCAATATGCCTGGGGGCAGGTAGCGGGTTTTGACAATGATCCGGAGGCGTTTCTAGAGTGTGGGACCGCGAGAATTAAAGTGGGGCCATTGAGAACACCTTGGATCACCACATTGGTATTACGTTATGATCAAAAAGAAATAGCGATTAATAGCATATGGCAAGCCGTAAAAGCAAAAGCCAGTTATCGATATTTTCATTGGGATTTTGATACACGTAATGACAATGTGCGAGTGCAAGGTAGTATTTATGGACCAAGAAAGAATTTTGTGGGTTTGAAGTATTATAATCCTCCCGGAGATTCGAATACTTGTTTAAACAGCAAAATTGCCAGTTGTCGATTAGTCGTGCAGGAAAAAGGAAAACCAGAGCGTGTGTTCGAAACAAAACATCGTGCTGCATTTGAAATCCTAACAGCAGATAAAGATCATGGTGTAACCGTGATTGCGTAACACTAGTGTTAAGCATTTTTGGTTTGTTCTAAAAAACTGCAATAAAAAAGCCTAATGAATATACATTAGGCTTTTTTAACGTTGTTGTAGGTATTACTTCCCAGGTGTTATTTTGTCAGTGTTTCAACACCATTTTCGGTAGCAAGCAATAACACATCGGCGCCTCTGCGGGCAAATAGGCCGTTAGTGACTACACCTGTGATGTTATTGATTTTGGCCTCCATCGCAATGGGCTCATCAATTTTCATATTGTGAACATCCAAAATAATATTTCCGTTATCCGTCACAAAACCTTCACGATAGACCGGGTCTCCCCCAAGCTTAACAAGCTCTCGGGCAACAAAGCTGCGGGCCATGGGTATGACTTCAATTGGCAATGGAAAGTTACCTAAAATAGCTACTTTTTTAGAACCGTCGGCGATGCAAATAAATTTGCCAGATACAGCCGCTACAATTTTTTCGCGGGTTAATGCTCCGCCTCCGCCCTTGACTAAGCATAGGTTGTGATCGGCTTCATCTGCTCCATCGACATAGACGGGAATATCGTCGACAGCGTTGAGATCATAAACGGGGATACCATGGGCTTCTAAGCGTTGCTTGCTGGCTTCTGAGCTCGCAACGGCACCTTCAATCTTGCCCTTAATTTCAGCTAAGTAATCAATAAAGTAGTTAGCGGTAGAACCGGTGCCAACACCTACAATGGCATCTTCAACAACGTATTTTATGGCGGCTTTAGCTACGGCTTTTTTTAGCTCATCTTGTGTCATGACTGTCTCAACTGGCGAATCGATTGGGGAAGAGCCTATTATAAGCTCTTCAATTCGCGGGTAAACCGCTATTTGTTCTGCTACTATCGGGCCAATGGATATATTCTAACGTTACGCGGATCCAAAGCCCTATGCCTCTAAAAATCATCAAAAAGATTCTTCAAGCCCGTGTTTATGATGTTGCTCATGAGACACCGATTGAAGCTGCACGCTTTTTGACAAAACGGCTGAACAACCACGTCTTGTTTAAGCGTGAAGATTTGCAGCCCGTATATTCTTTTAAGGTACGAGGGGCATACAATAAAATTGTAAATCTCTCCGCTGAAGATCAAGCCAAAGGTGTTATTGCTGCGTCAGCCGGCAACCATGCGCAAGGGGTGGCGCTAGCGGCTGCACAATTAGGGATTCAAGCAACGATTGTCATGCCAACCACAACGCCGGAGATTAAAGTGTCTTCCGTGGCGGCTTTGGGTGGCATTGTGGTATTACACGGGGATAGTTTTGATGATGCTTATGCCTATGCTCAAGATTTGATGGATCAGCATGGCTATTGTTTCGTACACCCTTATGATGATGAGGATGTTATTGCAGGCCAGGGTACTGTGGGTATGGAGATCTTACGGCAGATCAGCGGCCCCTTGGATGCTGTTTTTGTTCCTGTTGGTGGCGGTGGTTTGATAGCAGGAGTGTCTTGTTATATTAAATATTTGCGCCCAGATATTAAAGTCATTGCCGTAGAGTCAGAAGACTCTGCTTGTTTTAAAGCGGCAATGGATGCTGGAAAACGTGTGATATTGCCAGAAGTAGGGTTGTTTGCAGATGGTGTTGCGGTCAAGCAAATTGGTAAAGAAACTTTTCGATTGGCTCGGCAGTGTGTTGATGAAGTGATTACCGTATCAACCGATGAAATATGTGCTGCTATTAAAGATGTATTTGATGATGCGCGCTGTATTACCGAACCAGCTGGAGCGTTATCTGTTGCTGGTTTGAAGAAATATGTCAAAAATCATGGGGTGCTGGACCAAACTCTGTTGGCCATTACAAGTGGTGCGAATGTAAATTTTGACCGCCTTCGTCATATTGCAGAACGTAGTGAGCTTGGTGAGAAAAGAGAAGCTATTTTTGCCGTGACAATTCCGGAAGAAACCGGAAGTTTTAAAACATTTTGTAAGACACTGGGTAAACGCAGTATTACAGAGTTCAACTATCGTTTTGCCGGCGGTGAACTTGCACACGTTTTTGTAGGGGTACAAACCAAGTCATCTGCAGAAGTTGATATTTTACAAACAGAACTGAGTGAAAAAGGTTACTCGGTGGTGAACCTTTCCGATAATGAAATGGCGAAGTTACATATCCGTCATTTGGTGGGCGGACATGGTCCATCGAAAAGGGAAGTGGCTGATCATGAAGGGAATGCTGCTGAGGAAGAGTTGGAATTGGTATTTCGCTTTGAGTTTCCAGAACGTCCAGGAGCATTATTGGCGTTTCTTCAGACGTTAGGTTCTCGCTGGAATATCAGTCTATTCCATTATCGAAATCATGGGGCGGCTTTTGGCAGGGTATTAGTCGGTATGCAAGTTCCGGAAGGGGAGCAAAAAATGGTAGAAACGTACTTTTCTGATCTTGGTTATCGGTATTGGGATGAAAGCAATAATCCGGCGTATCAGTTGTTTTTGAAGTAAGCTTTGTCAGGGATTGATGTAGCCCTACTTTGGTATGCCAAAGTAGGGCTACATGTTTACTTATTTAAAAACTTGCTTTAAGGAAGGTGTGGCGACGCCCTTTAGTGCGAGTGTTGGGCACTCATTCAAATCTGCTAGGCTAAGGTTTGTAGGTAAAAGTGTAGGCCCTGAGTTAGGCACTCCCACATCATCTAGCGACAGCTCCCTGTTCAATTGAGCAATATTATAAAGATAGTTTACAAATATGATCTTTTTGACATCCGTAAGATCAGTCCGCGTTAAAATACGCGAACGGTTAATAAAAGCACAGCTAATTTTTGTAACTTTTGGAGCGGAACTGAAACATAATGTGTTGAGAAGAAAAGGCTGCCTGTCATTTTACCCTTGCGGAGGGTCGTGCCGTATAAGCTTCCATGCTTGTGTTTTAGTAAGGTGAAGGGTGGGTGTTATGTTTATTTATGACGAAGTCACATTTTTCCTTTCGGTTTGTTCTTTGTTAATTTCAGGATTCAAACTTAGCGTTTTATAATTCCCTAAAATCCAATCTTTTACCCCTGATTTATACCATTTAGAAAAGCGGCTATCTGATGGTCCACCTGCCAAACATGTATGTAGCGTATTTTCACTCATATCCGTAATAAGGCGGACAGATGGTGCAAAGCTAGTGCTTCTGCCGTTGCTCTTATAAATTTGGCCTTGATGTGGTGTAGCTCTACCACCCATTAGAGGGATTGGGCGAGTATCAAAACCGAAGATTGCGGGTAACTTGCCCTGGAATATCTGGTTTACAAATGAGACTTTGTTTTGTTCTTGCCACTGAGTTGGTTTGGCTTGCTTTTCAAAGGTTTTTTGAGCTATCGAAAATGCTTCTATGAATGTCTCATCCCGTGTGCGAGAGTTGTTTTTATTGGCAAACCAGCCAGAGTTTTCATTAAGCATTGCACGGTCAAAATTTTGATAGAAATCAATAAAGATACCGGTCTTTTCAGTTAGGTGATTAATTATCTCAGAGCCCAGCATTTCATTGCCAAAAATTTCTTTGCGTAATGCTGCGTAAAACATTTCAAATAATGGAGCCCCAATAGATTTGAGGTCGTATTGTCGATCCCAATCTTTAAGAATGCTTTTAGCTCTGGAGTCCCCTACTTGTTTAAGTAGTGGTAATAAAATATCTAAAAACAAATCGGCTTGTTGTGAGTAGACATCAAATTGTAATGCTTTGGTGCTTTCAACGGTGTGATTGTTACTCGTCGCTAAAACTGACTCAATACGTTTTGCTCGATAGTCGCCCATAGGCATATTGATGGGGTTTGTTTTGCCAAGGTGATTCAAATCTTGATTGGCGGTAACCAGGTACCCTTCTTTTGGGTTAAGGCTACGAGGTAGGTTGCGAGGGTTAACAAAACCTTGCCAGTCATAAGCAGGGTCCCAGCCAGGAGCAGGGCTAAAGCCGTTCCATTGCGGATGCCGAACGGGCATTAACCCAGACATTTGATAGGCAATATTGCCTTCGGTATCAGCGATAACCCAGTTCCACGCAGATTCTATATCACCAAGATGTTTCATGGCCTGTTCAGCAGTATCAGCGTTAATTAATTGCATGCTTGCCATTAACGTTTGTGCACCGGATTGTGCTGGGGACCAGCGTGTTGCGAGATACTTGCCAGCATGGTTGGGGTTACCGTCTAACACACCGTGTTGATTTTCATAAAAGGTGATTTCTACATCGGTGCGTTTTTTACGTTTAATGGTTTCTTTTCGAACAGTAAACGGGTGCCATTGATGCTCGCGTTCGTAGCAGCCACCTTGGCAATTTTCGACCCAGCTATCAACTGTATCCATAAAGGTGTAAGTCGCACCCCAGGCAACTTTTTTACTACGACCAATAATGATGCCAGGAACACCGGGCATACCCATGCCCATAATTTGGCGGTCTTGCCATTGTATTGATTGTTCGTACCATACGTTGGGAAGACGATTGACTTCTAAGTGGGGATCGTTTGCCATAATGGGTGATTTGGAGGCGGTTTTATTGCCAGCGATAACCCAGCTGTTCGATGCCATCATACGAGGAATGGATGATTTCCAAAGAACATCTTTGGGTACAATACGCTCGCCTAAGGTAACGGCTTCGATTTGCTCTCTGTTGAGATGCTCTGTGCTGCCAGGAAATAGGGATTCTAGTTTCTCGGAATCGATACCAGCTTGCACCATTTCAACAAATAGACGTTCCACTTCGCCTTGTGATTGCGCAAGGGTGAGATAACCTGCCATGCGTAATATAAGTATGGAGTTCTGGATGGTCCAGGGTTCTGGGTTATAACCTAAAAAACGTAATACCCAAGCGCGCTTGGCCTGAAGCCCTGCATTGACACCATCACAATATGCTTGGCAGGCTTCCAATGTGGTGCTATCCAGCAGGCCAATCTGTTCATCGATATGCCCACCCCAATTGGCACTGCGAAAAAACGTATCGATAGCTACTGATTCATCGTTATCGGACAGCAATTCGCTGAGTCGTCCCTGCCCCAAAATACGCATCATCAATAATTGAGTACCACGATCAATGGAGTGACAGTACCCCATGCCCCAGCTTATGCCCTTGGTGTTGTTTGCTTGAATGTGTGGAACACCGGTATTGTCTCGTTTAATGGATAGGCCTTGGGGTTTAGGGCTGGCGATAAAGATTGGGGTTGGGTTTTTCATATAGGGCTGTCCTGAAATCGTAACGTTGCTTTATTGGAAATATTAGCACTCGTTCTTTTGCTTTACTTTTTCTTACTATAGCGAGCTTTGTTTATGATCTCAATATAAATTCCCTATAATGGGAATTTATATTGAGATCAGTTTATTCTGTAACGGTTCGTTTCACTTTCCTTTTCTTATTTGGCGTGTTAATTTGCTGCCACACCTTAAGCTATGCGGCTAGTGGCCTGATTTAATGAGAAAAACAACAAATTAGTCATTTTTATGTACAAAATGTGAGCTACCACTCACATACCCGCTAGCGTAGGTGGATTCTTGCACTACACTGTTTAGTAGAGCATTGCGATTTATGGCTTGATCAGCGTGCTTGCGATGAAGAAATGAACAGTTCGGTGCGAAAGTGAAAAACTGTGATTATTTACTTGCCCTTATAGATTAATAAATAATCATTTGACCTGGTTCTCAGAATACTATAGCTATTTGAGATATGCTGGGTTCATACTGAGGCGTTATAAAAATAAGACACGTAAAGGAAACATACAAATACGTGCGCACTGTTACTTTGTTGCTAGGAAGGCTGCTATTAGATTGTCAAATTGGCAATTAAGCTCATTGAGCTGGTAGAAGGGTAACGCAACTGTGAGATGTTACGATGAGAAAGAAGCCTGATTTATTGGTAGTACTGATGTTTATTTTAGGAATGGGTGTTGTAGTGAGTGGTTATACACTCGACCAGCCAGATCCTGAGATGGTTGCGAGCCAGTTTTCAATTCGCTAAGAATGAACACATCTTTTTAACCTGCGGAGTTAACAGCCGTAGGTTTGCTCTCCTGTCACTATTCCATTCATCGGAATATCCCAAGATTCTAGCATTAACTCTTCCGTTTTTTGACACTCGTGTGCTGTACCCATGAGATAAGGTCTGCGTGGTCGTGTATTACCTTTAACAAAGGCAAAGGTACGATCATAAAACCCGCCGCCCATTCCCATTCTATTTCTTTGTTCGTCAAAACCAACTAGAGGTGTTAATACCAGATCCAGCATCCAAGAGGGTACTCTTGTGTCATGGGGGGAGAGGGGTTCAGGTATACCAAAGCGGTTTTTGGCTAAGGCTTGTCCTGGCTCATAGCGCATAAAAACCAGCTCACCTTGTCGAAAGGGGTGTAGTACCGGCAAGTAAACATCTTTGCGCAGAGACCAGGCAAGGTGAATCAATGGTTGAAGGTCAATCTCACCATCATTGGCGATGTAAACAGCGAGTTTTTGGCTATTGATAAAACGTGAGTGCAATAACAGCTGTCGGCATAACCCGATGGATGCGGCAAGTTGTTCTTGGTGAGTAAGTTCGGTGCGAGCAAGACGTAAAGATTTGCGTAATGATGATTTTGATGAAGGCAAAAAAGAGCTCCCCGAGTAGTCGCTATCAGCTTGGTCCTTGAACCCAGAGGTTCAAGGTGGTGGCATCAGTAAAGCATCGGGCTTTCCGTCAAGCGGACATGCACGCCAGCAAAACGCGTTGCCTCCAAAGGTAATACATCGGCTCAGGGACGTAGCAGAATCACGAGCGACCCAGGGAGCAATTACAGTATACCTAATTATTATCTGATTGCTCTATAGGTAAGTTGAATTGCTAGGACAAAAATAAAAATATCTTACTGTACAGTCAATAAGGCGTATTAAATCAGGTGGTTATAGTTCCATTTGGCGAGCTTGAGCTAATGCTTGTTCGATTTTTTCCTGAATTCTCTCAAGCTGTTTTTCTGTGCCATCGGTATGTTGTGCAAGTTCATTTTGTACTTTGATTAGTTCATGGGCAATATTTAACGCGGCCATTACGGCGATCCGATCCATTCCGACAATAGTGCCAGATTGGCGGATTTCTCGCATTTTACTGTCCACCATACGGGCAGAGTTAAGTAGCTCTAGCTCTTCATCAGGTGTACAAGATACGCCATATTCTTTGTCAAGAATCTTAATGTTGACGGCTTTTTGATCCTTGCTCATGAATCTTGCTCCAAGGATTTAAGGCGGGTAATCATGCCTTCTACTTTGGTTCTTGCCATATCGTTTTTCCTTAACAAATTGGATCGCTCTTCATTGAGCTGGCTTTCGCGAGTCCGAAGGCTAGTGTTGTGGCGTTTGTATTCATTACATAGCGCAACTAACTCATCTACTCGAGATTCTATGGCATTTAATCGTGTTTTTAGGCTCATATTCCCACTTCGTTATCACTGGTGTGAAGGGCTTTTCAGTGCGAGTTGCCATGGTAACCTAGCGACTATGAACTGAGAAGGGTTGCATCTATAAAGAGTAGCAAATCGTGAAGCAGTTTATCGATTGTTGTCATGATACAATCCCAGAAAACCCCCTGAGGCATGAAAACTATCTTTAAGTAAGTAATCCGTAAGTAGGGAATGTGTCTTTTATCGATCAGAAGAGTAGGTGTGCGGCGTGAGCGAAGATTTAGTGAAAGAACAGGTGCTTGATTACTATGAGTTACAGGCAGAATTGAAAAAAATGGACGCAGCCTCAAGCACAGAGGAATCCCATGGTATTTTGGTTGGTCAGTTGTGTGGTGGCAATCGATTAGAGGGTCTGAGTTGGTTAAAGCAATATTTGCCCGATGTTGGGGTAAAACGGGACCCATGGGATGACACCCGTGAATGGTTTTATGCATTTCGTAAGTGGACGTTAGAAGATTTAAAAGACCCGGAATTTATCTTCCAAATGTTATTGTTGGATGATGATGAGTCTTTGAGCGAGCGACTAGAAGGTATAGGTAACTGGTGTTCAGGATTTTTGGCCGGATTCGGTAGTACAGGGGAGCGTAACGAAAAGGACTTCTCTAAGGATATCCGTAATACCTTTCGTGATTTGGTGTCTATTAGCCAGGTTGAATCTGAGCTTGATCCGGAAGATGATGGTGAAATAACGGAAGAACAAGAGAAGGATTACTTTGAGGTGGTTGAGTATATTCGAATGGCATCTATTCTCATTTATAACGAATTTGTTGGTCAGTATGATATTGCTGATGCTGCGGCAACTGAATCTGCGGCAGATCGCCGTGGCGACCAAACCTTGCATTGATAAGATGTAATGTGCGTAATCGAAATCTGCAATCCGAAATCTAAATAATATGGATGATTATCTGTGACGAAACCGTATCCTACCCCGAGGTTAACCAAAAAAGAGTTTGCCGAGCGCCGTCAACAATTAATGGACATGATGGAGCCAAACAGCATTGCTATTGTGCCGGCGGCATCCATGAAGGTACGTAATCGCGATTGTGATTACGCCTATCGTCAAGATTCTGATTTTTACTATTTGTCAGGTTTTGAAGAGCCGGAAGCTGTATTGGTATTAGCGCCAGGTCGGGATCATGGTGAATATGTTCTATTTTGTCGAGATCGTGACCGAGAAATGGAAATATGGAATGGCTACCGATCAGGCCCTGATGGGGTTGTAAAAGATTTTGGTGCAGACGACGGGTTTCCTTTTAGTGATTTGGATGACATTTTACCGGGCTTAATCGAAGGTCGTGAGCGTGTGTATTATGCGATGGGCAGTAAGCCGGCGTTCGATCGTCAGGTGATGAGCTGGGTAAACACTATTCGATCAAAAGTTCGCACGGGGGCGCAACCTCCTGGTGAGTTTATTGACTTAGACCATTTACTGCATGATATGCGTTTGTATAAAAGCAAAGGCGAAATAAAGTTAATGCAAACCGCTGCGGATATGTCGGTTGTTGCACATATTCGGGCGATGGAATTGTGTGAGCCAGGGTTGATGGAATATCAATTAGAGGCAGAATTTTTACACGAGTTTGCCCGTCGGGGTAGTCGTTCTGTTGCTTATACATCCATTGTTGGGGGTGGTGAGAATGGCTGCATTTTGCACTACATAGAAAACAATGCAGAGCTAAAAGATGGCGATTTAGTCCTCATTGATGCTGGAGCTGAGTATCAATATTATGCTGCGGATATTACACGCACCTTTCCGGTGAATGGTAAGTTTTCAGAACCTCAACGGGCGTTGTACGACTTAGTGTTAAAGTCGCAAATAGCTGCGATTAAGACCGTAAAACCCGGTAATCATTGGAATGAGCCTCACGAAGCTACGGTAAAGGTCATTACGCAAGGGTTGGTAAAATTAGGGTTGTTAACCGGTAAGGTGGATGAACTTATCGAAACCGAGGCCTATAAACAATTCTATATGCACCGCGCGGGCCATTGGTTAGGTATGGATGTTCATGATGTGGGTGATTATAAAGTTGGCGGTGAATGGCGTGTATTAGAAGAGGGCATGGTGCTGACGGTTGAACCGGGTATTTATGTCTCACCGGATGATAAAAGTGTTGATGAGAAGTGGCGTGGAATTGGCATTCGTATAGAAGACGATGTATTGGTAACGGCAAAAAATCATAAAGTACTGACCGCAAAAGTTCCCAAAAAGGCCGATGATATTGAAGCGTTAATGGCAGCAGCCAAGAAACAACGGCGCAAAAGGTAAATATGGAAAAGCAAAATCAGCAAGGCAAGGCCGATGGGGTGGGTGATGTACCGAACCTGTCCACAGACATTGTGATTGTCGGCGGAGGAATGGCAGGTTTAGCAACGGCTTGTTTAATGGCTGCCAGTGGTAAAAAAATTATTGTGTTAGAAAAAACGTTGCCAAGTGGGCCGGACACTTGGGGTGACGCTTTTGACCCGCGGGTAAGTGCTATTACCCGTGCATCGGAAAATATCTTACGCCAATGTGGTGCCTGGGATTTTATTCAAACGCAGCGCATATCTCCTTATACAGATATGGATGTTTGGGATAGTGATGGGACGGGAAATATACAATTTCATTCCAGCGATGCCGATGTGGAATATTTGGGTCATATTATTGAAAACCGTATCACTCAATATGGATTGTACTTAGCGTGCCAGAAGCATAAAAATATTGAGATTAAGCCGATAGGTCTGCGTGGAATTAAACCACATAACAGTGACACTCAAACTGAGTGTTTATGGCGAATCGAGTTAGAAAGTGACGAGCAACTAATGGCTGCATTGGTTGTGGGAGCAGATGGGGCAAATTCATCCGTAAGAACGTTAACAGGGTTCGCAACGCGAGAATGGGATTATGGCCATGTTGCGATCGTAACTACGGTTGAGACAGAAAAACCTCATGAGGGCATTGCCAGGCAGCCATTTCTAACATCTGGCCCATTGGGTTTTCTACCATTACGGGCGAATCCACAGGATGAACAATCCTGCCTTTCTTCGATCGTATGGTCTGCGAAAGAAGATTATACCAAAACGTTAATGGCTATGGATGAGGCTGAGTTTAACCAGGCACTCACCCGAGCGATGGAAGGGCGTTTGGGTAATGTTATTAAAAGCGATACACGATTTAGTTTTCCGTTACGCCAACGGCACGCCATTGATTACGTGTTACCTGGTTTGGCTCTTGTTGCTGATGCGGCTCACACGTTGCACCCTTTAGCGGGACAGGGTATTAACATGGGTTTTTTGGATGTTGCAGTATTAGCTGAAGAGGTGTGTAGCAATGTCGCCAAGGATCTACATCCTGCAGAAGTTATGGGTTTGCGTCGATACCAGCGTCGCCGAAAGGGTCATAATTTGCTCATGATGAGTGCAATGGAAGGCTTTAAGCGTTTATTTGGCGCGGAACCGATGCCGGTGCGATTATTACGGAATACCGGAATGGGAATATTAAATGGCCATTATTTGGCGAAAGGCCAAATACTCCAGCATGCCATGGGTTTTGGGGGTGATTTGCCAGCAGTCGCCAAACCCAGTTTGGAGGTAGCAGTGGACGTGGCGTTGTAGAAGAATACTAGACAGATTTTTTTAAAGCATTAATAATCAATATTGCAAAACCAAGGAGAATACCGATGGCAAAGGCCTTTGTAATCCGCAATCAAGATGGACAGTATCTTACTAAAAAAGGTGAGTGGGTTTCTGGCAAAGAAGCCAAAGGGCTTTATCATCAAGCTCATGGCGACCAGGCTCTAAATCAGCTTATTGAAGTCAATGCTAAGGATATTTATCTGCGTGGCACCATTGTTGAGTTGGAATTGTGTGAAAAACGTCAACCTATCGTGCTTGAGTATGGCCCAGATCCGGAGCAACCAGAATTATTATCTGAAGGTGCTGAAGGTGCTGAAGGTGCTGAAGAGGACGTTGCGACAGAGAATTCTGAGGCAGGAGAGAGCGCTGCAGAGAAGTTTTCAGGTTTTATTCGACCTCTTAATGTTGAACCGAGAATGCCTCCTAAAAAAGTAGAATCAGAAGAGGTTGTTGATAAAGTGTAATCTGTGTTGATGTTTTTTATGACTGAATTGCATATTAAGAAATTCCTTATTGTTTAATGGGATAAGTGGTATCAGGCCCTTTTACTACACTGAGTAGATAAGCCTATTGGTATGCCACTTATCCGAGCAATAATGAGAATGTTTTTCCGCTTTATCTGGGTGTTTTTTTTATTAAGTGTAAACGTTGCGAGTTTCGCAAATGTACCCCTATCTGATGTCTTTACAAAAAATACTGTATCACTGACGGAATTGGCCGATCATGCGCTAAGGCCTCAGGTCTGGTATTTCGAAGATAAAGAAGGAGATACGTCCCTTGATAAGGCACAGAGGTTGTTTGAATCAGGGCAATTTGGTATTACCAGTGCGAATTTTAATTTTGGCTTTTCAAATTCACCCTACTGGGTATACCTTGCATTCTCTATAGAGGAGGATAAACCCCAATTCGAGTGGAAAGACATTCTATTTGAGTTCAATTATCCGCACATCGACGACATTCAAATATACCGTTCTATAGGGCAGGGAAAACCTCAGCTATATTCATCATTAGGTGATCATCGACCATTTGCCGAACGTATGATATCTGATAGCGTGTTTGTCATTCCTGATGTGATAAAGATGAATGACACGTACCATTATTGGATAAGGCTCGAAACCACCAGTTCCATGATGTTGTTGATATCTATTTGGGACAAAGATAATTACATAGAAGAAAAGAATCATCGTTTGCTGGCGTATGGTATTTATTATGGCATTTTGATTGTCATGATGTTTTACAATATGTTTATTGGGTTCAGTATTAAAGATCGCTCTTATTTGTATTATGTTGGGTATATTGCATCTTTTACGGTATTTCAGGCATGCCTTTTTGGTCATGCCTACCAATATTTTTGGCCGACCATGCCGAGATTAAATGAATTGGTTTTACCGGCTTCAGTATTGTTATGCTTGATGTTTGCCGTGAGTTTTTCCCGATCTTTTTTGCAGATTGATAAACAACATCCACGTATTAATATAATGCTTCTTGTTATTATTTTATTCTGTTCTGTTAGTCTTTTTTTATCGTTTTTTGTAGGTTATCGAATTAGCATCTTGTTAGCCGTATGGGTTGGCTTTTGTGCAGTATTATCCATCCTTATTGCTGCTGTTAATAGTTTATTGACAGGATTTAGAGGAGCGAAATTATTTTTGGTAGCGTGGGTGACGTTGTTGTTTGCTTCGTTTGTTATGGGGCTAACAGCATCCGGGGTTTTGCCTGCCAATATTTTTACGCGTCATGTTGCACAGTTTGGCTCGGCGCTAGAGGTGATTCTTTTGTCGTTAGCATTGGCGGATAGAATAAATCGCATAAAATCAGAGAAACGTTTTGTTGAAAAACAATCAAAATTAAAGCTGGAAGAAAAGAATAGGGAGCTAAATACTGCGATGGAGCTCTTGAAAAAAAGTAATGCCCTAAAAGATGAATTTTTAGCAACTATTAGCCATGAACTGCGTACGCCAATGAATGGCATTGAAGGATCGTTACAGGTCATTCAAGACGGGAATGTTGATGGTTCTGTGAAACCTCATGTTGATGCGGCGGCTCAAAGTGCAAATAGAATGACGCAGTTGGTAGATAGCTTATTAGAATATTCAGAAATTCAATCTGGACATTGGCACTTGCATGAACAGCCTTTTGTTTTAGATAAGCTTGTGGGGAAATGTGGAAAAATGATTGAAAGCGATTGTTCTATAAAAGGAATAACGTTTTCTGTTATCAATAATACGAATCTTCAATATCAATTAATAGGAGATTCATTACGACTTCATCATATGTTATTTCAGTTGTTAGATAACGCGGTGAAATTTACTCACCAAGGTAGTATTACCTTAACTATTGATAGTCATGAGAAAGAGAGTGGATACCAACTATCTTTTGTTATTTGTGATACAGGAATTGGTATTGCTACTGATACGTTGAAGGATATATTCGAAAGCTTCCGCCAAATGGACGGTTCGTTTTCTCGTCAATATGGTGGTTTGGGAATTGGCCTATCGTTATGTAAAGCGATTGTCGATAGAATGGGGGGAGGTATCTCGGTTGAATCTGTTTTACACGAAGGGACTGCATTTACTATAGCGATTGACGTTTATAAAGGGAGTGCGCTTGAAAAAAACAAAAAGGAGAGTGATGAATATTTGTTGTTAGGAAACCCCTTGATACTGATAGTTGAGGATAATCCTGTTAATCAGATGACACTAACTGCGATGATTGAAAAGTTCGGGTGTCGTGTAGAGAAGGCTAGCAACGGGCAAGAAGCCGTTGAGATGGCCAATAAAAAAGAATATGACTGTATTCTAATGGACTGTCAGATGCCGATTCTCGATGGATTTGAAGCGACAAAATCTATCCGAAAAATGGGGTGTATAAACTCAGAAACACATATTATCGCAGTCACAGCAAATGCTATGAGTGGTGACCGCGATCGGTGTTTAGAGTCCGGTATGGATGATTATATTAGGAAGCCCATTAAAAAGGATCTTGTTTTTGAAAAAATGCATTATTGGTTGATTAGGGATGTGACCTAAATATACAGAATATTTGGATTTTATAGCGGATGCGGTAAAAATAAAATTGTGCTACTGTCGGCTTCAAATTTGTATAACGTATTCAGCATTCTTTTAAATCAAATCATTAAATCATAGGGAAAATCACATCATGCAATTCTTAAAGTTTCTGCGACGAGTATGTATTTTCGTGACCCTCTTATGGCTTCCTCTGTCAGTAACCAACCTCTATGGCTCGCCCCCTTTAGATTCCACCCTTTTAAATGCCACTCTCTCAGATTCTGCGCTATCGGACTATGTGTTTGCCGATGATCCTTATTTTCAATGGAAGATCATTCAGGAAATACCCTTTGATCATGGGGTTGAATACCGACTTTCGATGACATCTCAGCGGTGGCAACCTAAGTCCACTTCACAACACCCCGTTTGGCGGCACGATTTATCCCTGTATGTGCCGAATAAACGTACGCAAACTACCGCGTTGTTATTTATTAATGGGAGAAATAATAGCTCTAGAATAAAAAGTAGTCAGTATTTTTCTGCTTTGGCTACCCATACACAGTCTATTACCGCAGAGCTGTATCAGGTGCCCAATCAACCCGCAATCTTTAAAGATGATGAAGATAAGATAGTGCGTTATGAAGATTCGATTGTCGCCTATAGCTGGGCACAGGCGATGAAAAATAATGATCCCACTAACATCGTATTATTTCCGATGGTTAAGAGTGCCCATCAAGCAATGAATAGCATTGTTGAGGTTGCAAAAAAACTTGACGTATCGGCTTCCCCTATTAATAAATTTGTATTGTCTGGTGCCTCCAAACGTGGCTGGACAACGTGGTTAACAGCGGCAATAGATCCTCGTGTTATTGGTATTGTACCTTTGGTCATCGACGTATTGAATATCAAACCATCCATGGCGCACCACAAGCAGGCTTACCAGCAATATTCTTCTGCTATTCGAGATTACGTAAGAGAAGGTATTATGTCTGCTTTAGAGGAAGGTGTTGCCGATAGCACTAGTAAGTTAATTGATCCGCTGACGTATAAGAATTCGCTTACGATGCCAAAGCTCATAATTAATGCTAGCGGCGATCAATTTTTCTTACCCGATTCATCTCAGTTTTATTTGGAGAAGCTGTTGGGCGAAAATTATTTTCGGGTTATTCCTAATACAAATCACAGCTTAAATAAAACTGCGTATAATAGTTTAACGCAGTTTTATGTTTCTATTTTGTCCCAGACTCCTTTACCTAGTGTTAAGGGAAATATAGTGCGGGCTCCAGGTGTGCCAGATATTTTTAGTATAGTGTTAAGCGAAAAACCTATATCTGTCACGTTATGGCATGCCACAAATGCACAATCTCGAGATTTTCGCGTAGAGAGTGTTGGAGAAGCTTGGGTGGCGACCCCATGGAACAATCTGCCAGAAGTAAGGTTAGGAGTGCGATCAGACCTTCAGTCAAAAGCGCAATCAGAAAATTCCACCTACCACTATCAAATTCCTATTGATAAAAAAATACTTCCCCCTGGTTGGCATGCTATTTTTGCGGAAATTACATTCCCCTCATCACAGCTACCTGACACGCCTCTGACGCTCACCACTCAGGTCAGGGTTTGGCATCAATAAGAGGTTACGCTCATAGCCGTTTCGTAACGTATTGGCGTTGTGGGTTGGTCGCTAGGTTTTTATAGGTCTGTCAAATTCTGTTTTTGTGAATGGGAACGGATATCCCACTATTGATATTCCATGGCAAGGTGTTTACTCTTTCACTCTTTTTTACATGTACTGCTTTCCCTAATGTAGGAAGGTAATACAGGGAATGTATATTTTCACTGGAAGAACATTTGGAGTCAGTATGATCAAACCACAAAATCTCATCGCGGGCGCTTCACTAATACTCCTTTGTAGTCAATCAGCATTTGCTGTTGACGCGTTATGGAGCGTGACTGAAGTAAAGACTACCGTTGCCACCAAAATAGCAGCCTCAAGCGTTAAGCAAAGTGTGTCGTTAAACCAAGAGCTTATGCAAAAAGTCCTGCGTACTGCTCCGTTAGAAAATTCAGGTGTACCCGGTGTTGTGATTAATGTGCCTTTATCTAACGGAAAGTCTGTTGATCTTGAACTTTTTGAATCACCAATCATGGCACCGGAACTTGCGGATAAATTTCCTAATATTAAAACCTTTAAAGGTTTTGGAGTGGGTGATACATCCGTCAGTGCACGATTTGATTTTACGGAAAAAGGGTTTCGAGCGGTTATCTTTAGTGACGGAGAAACCTATTATTTTGATCCGGCATCTACAGCGAACTCATCTCAATATCAGCGTTACGCCCGTAGTGAATATATTGGTAAAACTGCTGAGAAAGATTTCACCTGTACTGTTGTTAATGGCAAGCATCAACAAGAAAATATCAGTCCATTCCAGGATGCCATTGTAAGTTCTTTAGCAGAAAAAATATCAGCACAAAAAATATCAGTATCAGGGAGTGTCTTACATACTTACCGTTTGGCTGTTGCAACAACGGGTGAATACACACAATTTCACGGTGGTACTGTAAATTCGGGGATGGCTGCAGTTGTTACAGCAGTGAATAGAATTAACGAAGTGTATGAGCGTGAACTTTCGGTACGTTATACCTTGGTAGGAAATAATAATCAGCTAATCTATACCAACGCCTCAACAGATCCTTATACCAATAATGATGGTTATAACATGTTGGCAGAAAATCAAACCGCCATTGATTCTGTTATTGGTAGCGGAAATTATGATATTGGTCACGTGTTTAGCACCGGCGGTGGTGGTATCGCCGCGTTACAAGCCCCTTGTTCTTCTGTAAAAGCTGAAGGTGTTACTGGAAATAATGCTCCGGTGGGTGATGCGTTTTGGGTTGATTATGTAGCGCATGAAATCGGACATCAAATGGGGGCAAATCATACCTTTAATGGTAACGTTGGCTCCTGTTCTGGCGGTAATCGTTCAGCATCGACGGCGTATGAACCCGGTAGTGCATCCACCATTATGGGGTATGCTGGTATTTGTGGTAGCGATAATATTGCAAATAATAGTGATGATTATTTTCATGCAAAAAGTCAGCAAGAAGTGGCTTCATTTACCAGTGGTTTTGGCAGTAGCTGTGGCACACATAGTAATACGGGCAACGAACTTCCTGATGTTAATGCTGGAAGTAACTATACCATTCCACAACAAACGGCATTTGCATTAACTGGAGTAGCAACAGATTCCGATGGCGATACTTTAACGTATAACTGGGAGCAGTATAATTTAGGCGCAAGTTCAGCACCTGGAATTGATACTGGATCAGGTCCAATTTTTCGATCCTTTCCGGCAACAACGGATCCAGTGCGCACTTTTCCTGCGTTGACGACATTAATTAATAATACGTCTCCTGCTAAGGGGTCTGTATTGCCGTCGACTAACCGTACGTTAACCTTTCGTCTTACGGTAAGGGATGGTAAAGGTGGTGTGGTTAATGATGATGCGAACGCTACTGTTACAACTAACGCGGGGCCATTTGAAGTAACATCTCCCAATGCATCGTTAAACTGGACTGGTAGCACTATTCAACAGGTTCAGTGGAATGTTGCAAACACAAATAACAGCCCTGTGAACTGTGACAATGTCGATATCCTTTTTTCTGATGACAATGGTTTTACATTCCCAACAGTATTGTTAAGCGTTGCACCCAATGATGGTAATGCGAGTGTGCTGGTTCCGAATTATGACGTGAATCAAGCGCGTATTAAAGTGGCTTGTTCAGACAATATCTTCTTTGATATGAATGATGTTTCATTCACGGTAACTGAGGGGCAAAACCAGGAAATTACTAACTTGAATGTGTCCATGGTTGGAGTAACAGGGAAGTGGCAAAACGGAAAAATTAACATTGATGTTGTTGTAGAGAACGCAAGTGAAACAGTCGCTCATAACCCTGCTCTTGTTATCACATTACCGGAAGCCGTGGAATACGGAGAATATGTTAGTGAGGTAGCATCTTGTGAAATTGATGGTGTAACGTTGACCTGTTCGCTTCCTGACTTGCAGGCGGCTGAGCAATCTACGGTAACGCTGACGGTTTTGACCTCCAAGACGTTAACTAAGTTTGATTTTACTGCAGAGGTAAGCAGTGATGAGCTTGAGGTTGATTTGGATGATAACAGCGTAACGCAAAAGTTTGGTGGCGCACTTAATGTATTATTACTTGGATTCTTAGGGTTGTTGGTGATACGCCGCCGCAATTGAATTTAATAAGTGGTTAAGTGTTATCTTTAAGGGGTTTCCATACAGATGTGTGGGAATCCCTTTTTACTTCCTTGGAGAATGCTCGTAATATAGGGAACATTGTAACGTTAGTTGGCAGGTTCAGGAGATTCGCCAGTTAGCGCCATCTTTACTACTATTTTATAACTACGAACGAGTGTAATGTTTATGAAACTGATTGCATTGTTTCCTATGGTCGCTTTGCTTGCGGCGTGTGCCACCCAAGCGCCAGTACCTAATCGTGTGGATGCCCAGCATTCTATGGAAGCCCAAAGAGTCGCCCAGCAGCAAGCACTTTCTGAGGCAGAAGAAGAAACACTTGCCCTAAAACGAAAAATAGCCATTGGTCGTTTAACTAATGAGACATCTTATGGGCGTTCGCTATTAAGAGATAAGCATAATGACGTCGTAGGAAAGCAGCTCGTGGACATGCTTAGTAAGGCCTTAACGGAATCCGGTAATTTTATTGTATTGGAGCGACCTGATATTGGGCGTTTACAAGAAGAGAGCAAACTTACTGGGCAAAGTATGAGTTTGGTGGGTGTTGATGCACTTATACTGGGGTCGTTGACGGAGTTTGGGCGTAAAACGGTGGGAGAGCGTGCTTTTTTATCCGCGACAAAAAAACAAGTCGCATTTGCTAAGGTTGATTTTCGTTTAGTAGATGTTAAAACGGGACACTCTTTCCATACATCAAGTGGTGCTGGTGAGGCGTCGATTGAATCCGGTAGTATTGCAGGTTTTGGCTCAAAGGCTTCCTATGATGGAACGCTAAATGATAAAGCGATTAACCAAGCGATTTCTGAAGCGGTTAATATATTTTCTAAAACCTTAATGTCTCGCAAATGGCATACCTACATTTTATCGAAAGAAGAAGGTCAGATATTTATCGCTGGCGGTAAACATCAGGGGATTCAGCCTGGAATGCTTTTTGATGTGAAAACAGAAGGAAAAACTATTGTATCAAAACAAACCGGTTTTCCTATTACTTTGCCAGGAAAAACAATTGCCAGCATTAAAGTATCCAGTGTGTTTGGCGACAGCGTGACAAATGAAGGTGCTGTTGCCACAGTAATTTCCGGTTCAATAAAATCGTATAATATCGACAAATTGATTGTTACTGAACATCCCTAAAAGAGAGCTGAGAACCATGAAACTTTTTACAATCGCAATCATATCGTTAATGCTTTTTGCTTGTCATCAGATGCCCAGTGAATCGCGGGTGGTGAGTGATAACTCGGCAGGCTTGTCGTTCAGTTTTTCTGTTGATGCCCCTGGCAATGATTATCAGGTTTTTGTTGATGGTTTATCGATGGGTAATGCAAAACAATTTCTAAAAGACCAGAATATTCTGAAAATTGTTTCCGGTAGTCATATTATCCGCATTGAAAAAAATGGCCGTGAAGTGCTAAAAGAAAAGATTTATGTGTCTGCGGGAACTAATAAAGTATTGGTAGTCTCTCAGTGAGCTTGAGTATTGCCAGGCCTAGAAA
The DNA here is from genome assembly GCA_002163245.1 of Gammaproteobacteria bacterium 42_54_T18. Classification (GTDB taxonomy): domain Bacteria; phylum Pseudomonadota; class Gammaproteobacteria; order Pseudomonadales; family Ketobacteraceae; genus 42-54-T18. The sequence continues at coordinate 82,792 of MAAL01000109.1, forward strand.
AAGAATACTTACTAAAAAACTGCTTCTTATCTCATTAGTGTTGTTAATGGTGACAGGCTGTTCCAATCGTTTGTATGACTGGGATGGCTATAATGATCATCTTTATGATTATTATAAAGATCCGACCACAGCTGGTCGATTTTTAGAAAAAATGCAAACACACCTTCAGCGCGTCGAAGAGAAGGGGGGTAAGCCGGCACCAGGATTGTATGCCGAAGTTGGGACGTTGTATTTGCAAAAAGGAGATCAACTTCAAGCTATTTATTTTTATCAAAAAGAACATGATACCTGGAAGGAAAGCCAGTATTTTATGGAGGCACTGATTAAAAATTTGAGTCAAAGGGTGGAAGATAAATAGTGAGGGTTAGAAATAGTATTGTAGGATTTCAAGTGCCTCTAATGGCCTTTTTGATTTCGATGCTGGCACCTGTTTTTATTGAGGTGGCCTATGCTGAAAGTGCATTTGACGAGGCTGCTCCTTCATCCGTACTTATTGTTCCAGTGGTTAATCATTCTCTGGACGTGGACGCGCCAAATTATATGTTGTCCACTTTAACGATACCGTTGGCTGAACGTGGTTATTATGTTTTTCCGGTGAATACAACCAAAATTGTGCTGGAGCAAGAAGGTTTTTATGAGCCGGATATGGTTCATGCAGAAGACCCGGTAGCGCTTGCCGCATTGTTTGGGGCTGACGCGATTTTATACGTTACGATAAACCGCTGGGATGCACAATATATCGTACTTTCAACTCAGGTGACGGTGGATTTTAGTTATCGAATGGTATCAAGTGCTGGGCAAGAGATTTGGACGGCGAACAAAACCATGCAATATACGCCTGAGAGAAATAATAGTTCCGGTAGCCCATTAGCAGATTTACTCGCTTCTGTGATTATTGCTGCCATTGATAATGCGGCACCAAAATATATGCCATTAACAGAAAAGGCAAATGATGCTGTGTTTAGAAAGGGCTATCAGAAAATTCCTACAGGGCCTTATTTTGGCAAGAAACACTAAATCCTAAGTGGCACCCTACTTTCCAGGCAGGGGCTAAGGATGGCTCATTGATACATTCATCGTATTTATGCTCGTTATACTTTTATTAAATCTGCTTATTGCTCTTCTTCCATGTAAAATCACCCACAAATTCCCATATTAGGGATAACATTTGATCAATCTATTTGGTACACTCGTGCCAAAATGATGAGTGAGAGAATTTTTCCATGGCAAATAAAACCGTTTTATTTGATAAACACGTAGAAGCTGGCGCCAAAATTGTAGATTTTGGTGGTTGGGATATGCCTATCAACTACGGTTCACAGATAGAAGAGCACAAAGCGGTGCGTCAGGCTGCGGGTGTGTTTGATGTCTCTCATATGACCGTTGTGGATGTTACTGGTGATGATAGCCAAGTATACCTACAGAAATTGTTAGCAAACGATGTGGCCCGCTTAAAAGAAGACGGAAAAGCACTCTATAGCGGCATGTTAAAAGAAGATGGCGGCGTAATCGATGATCTTATTGTATATCGTATGCCCGGTTGGTATCGAGTTGTTGTCAATTGCTCAACCCGTGAAAAAGATCTGGCTTGGATGGTAAAACAAGCTGAGGGTTTTTCAGTAGACGTTAATGAGCGACCAGAATTCTCCATGGTGGCAGTTCAAGGTCCAAATGCTCGTGAAAAGGTAGCTGAATTACTCGGCGGCGAACAGGCAGAATTGATTCGTGATTTGAAGGTTTTCCAAGGTAAAGAGTCTGGAGATTGGTTTATCGCTCGAACCGGTTATACCGGTGAAGACGGTTTGGAAATTGTTTTACCAAACGATGTAGCCCCAGCATTTTGGCAACAGTTGTTAGATGCAGGTGTTGTCGCTTGTGGCCTGGGTGCCCGTGATACCTTGCGCTTAGAGGCGGGTATGAATTTATACGGCTCTGATATGGATGAGTCGATTTCACCATTAGCCGCTGGCATGGGCTGGACAATCGCCTGGGAGCCGGAAGATCGTGATTTCCTTGGTCGCCAAGCACTTGAAGCGCAAAAAGTGGCGGGTGATTTGCCTAAACTTGTTGGTTTGGTGCTTGAAACTCGTGGTGTGCTTAGGGGCCACCAAAAGGTGATTGCTGAAGATGGTAGCGAGGGTGAAATCACCAGCGGTACTTTTTCTCCGACCTTAGGCTATTCTATTGCTCTAGCAAGAGTGCCAAAAAGCACAGGGGATACCGCTCACGTAGAGATTCGTGGTAAATTACACGCCGTGAAAGTAGTACGCCCTCCTTTTGTGCGTAACGGTGAGCGTGTTTACAAATAACTGTACATTAAATAACCTAGATTATATCTGTTTTTGAGGACCAAAGAATGAGCGAGATTCGACCTGAACTAAAATACCTTATTAGCCATGAATGGCTACGTGTGGAATCTGATGGAACCGCATTTGTGGGTATTTCTGATCACGCCCAAGACGCAATGGGAGACCTTGTATTTGTGGAGACTCCTGAAGTAGGCAGCACTGTTACTGCTGGAGAAGAAGCTGGTGTTGTTGAGTCTGTTAAAGCGGCCTCCGATATCTATGCACCGGTTTCTGGCGAAGTTGTTGCAATTAACGAAGATCTTGAAGAAAACCCTGAAGCGGTTAACAACGATCCATATGGCGATGGTTGGATGTTCCAAATCAAACTATCTGATCCCGCAGAGTTAGAATCTCTAGAATTACTTTCTGCAGATGATTATGTTGCCAAAGTTGAAGAAGAAGAGCATTAAGATCGGTTAAGTTCCAAGTAACATCTGATCTAAAGGAACGCTGAGTGGGCAAAAGCCGATTCAGCGTTCTTGTTTTTCCAATAACAGTTTTTGTATAAACCGCACTATAACCCGCACCTAAGTAACGTGCATTGAGGCCTGCTATGCCCTATATCCCTCATACTGATGAAGACGTAAAATCTATGCTAGACACTATTGGTGTTGATAGCATTGACGATTTGTTTGATGAAATCCCCAAAGATATCCTTGCCAAGAATTTTGATATTCCTGAAGGCATCAGTGAAATGGAAATGATGCGCTTGATGTCTGAGCGCGCAGCTGCGGATAGTAATGTTTCCTGCTTTATTGGGGCTGGTGCTTATGAGCACCATATCCCTGCTGCTGTATGGGATGTTGTGAGCCGAGGAGAGTTCCTCACGGCTTATACACCTTATCAAGCAGAGGCAAGTCAGGGTACGTTGCAGGTCATTTACGAATACCAGACTAATATGGCTAATCTAACGGCGATGGATGTATCAAATGCATCGTTGTATGACGGTGGTTCTGGTATGGCAGAAGCGGCGTTAATGGCGATTCGAGCTAATCGAAAGTCCAAGTCTAGAAAAGTATTAGTGCCTCGCACTGTGAATCCACTGTATCGTGATACGGCTCATAATATTGTGAATAACCAAAATATTGAATTGGTTGATGTGGATTTTGATAAACAAGGTGGCAACACCACGTTAGAAAGTCTTAAGCAGTATGAAGGTGAAGACTTTGCCGCGTTGATTATTGCTCAGCCTAACTTTTTTGGTGTGTTAGAAGAGGTTAATGAGCTAACGGATTGGGCGCATGCAAATGGCATGTTAGTGATTGCGGTTGTTAACCCAACGTCCCTTGCTTTATTGGCACCTCCTGGTGAATGGGGAGAGGCTGGTGCTGATATTGCTATTGGTGAAGGCCAACCTTTAGGTGTGCCTTTGTCATCTGGCGGTCCTTATTTTGGTTTTATTTGCTGTAAGCAAAAAATTGTTCGACAGATGCCTGGTCGAATTATCGGTCGTACCGTTGATATGGAAGGTAAAGAAGGATTTACATTAACCCTTCAAGCTCGTGAACAACATATCCGTCGATCTAAGGCAACGTCCAATATCTGTACCAACCAAGGCTTGGTAATGACTGCGTCAACGATTTATGTAGCGCTGTTAGGTGCTGATGGTTTATCGCTTGTTGCAGAAAACTGCCATGAAAACACCAATCAATTGTCAAAACTACTGACATCCATTGATGGGGTTGAAACGGCATTTGATCGCCCTGTGTTTCATGAGCAAGTTATTCGATTACCAGCGTCTTCCGCATCGGTGTTAGAGAAACTGGCAGAAGCTCGAATTCAAGGTGGTATTGATTTATCGACGTACTATCCTGAATTAGAAAATTGTGTGTTGTTCTGTGCAACTGAAACAAAAACGAACGATGACCTGGTTGCTTATCAGAAAGCCTTAGCATCCGTGTTGGCATCCTAAGAGAGGATAATAATTATGTTAATTTATGAAAAAAGCCAAGCCGGTCGTCGCTCAATATCTCAAGCGCCACTTACAAGTACAAAGGTAAGTGATATCCCTGAGGGATTATTGCGTAAGAAAAAAGCCGCACTAGCTGAAGTGAGTGAAATGCAGGTTGTTCGTCATTACACCAACTTGTCTCGTCGCAACTTCTCTATTGATACCCAATTTTATCCGTTGGGGTCGTGCACCATGAAGTACAACCCTCGTGGCGCTCATAAGTCTGCCATGATACCTGGATTTTTAGGTCGTCATCCCCTGGCACCTGAATCACAAAGCCAAGGTTTCTTGTCATGTATGTATGACTTGCAAGAAATCCTAAAAGAAGTGACCGGCATGAAAGGTGTATCGTTAACACCGATGGCAGGAGCGCAGGGTGAATTTGCCGGTGTCGCAATGATTCGTGCCTATCATGATTCTCGTGAAGATTTTGAGCGTACGGAAATATTGATTCCATCCGCAGCTCATGGAACAAACCCTGCTACGGCAGTTATGTGTGGCTATAAGGTTCGAGAAATACCGGTAGATAAAAACGGTGATGTAGATTTAGCAGCGCTAAAAGAAGCCGTAGGGCCAGAAACAGCCGGTTTGATGATGACCAATCCATCAACTTGTGGCGTGTTTGAACGCAGTATTAAAGAAATTGCATCAACGGTACATGATGCGGGTGGGCTGCTGTATTACGATGGCGCAAACCTAAATGCAATCCTTGGAAAGGTTTGTCCTGGAGATATGGGGTTTGATGTGATGCATATGAACCTACATAAGACATTCGCCACACCTCACGGTGGTGGTGGTCCAGGTGCTGGACCTATTGGTGTGGGTGATCGATTGTTGCCTTATATGCCAACGCCTATTGTGGGTAAAGACTCGGTTGACGGTAAGGATGTTTATCGTTGGTTGGATGAAAAAGATATTCCACAAACTATTGGTCGTTTATCAACGTACATGGGTAATGCCGGTGTGTTATTGCGTGCCTATTATTACGCAAGATTATTAGGTCGTGAAGGAATGCATCGTGTAGCGGAATACTCTACGTTAAATGCAAACTACATGATGAAGCGATGTGAGAATGCTGGTTTTGAATTGGCGTATCCCGGTCGACGTGCAACCCACGAATTTATAATTACTTTAAGTTCGCAGGCAAAAAATCTCGGTGTTAACGCCATGGATTTTGCAAAACGTTTGTTGGATTACGGCTATCATGCGCCAACCACCTATTTCCCATTGTTGGTGCCTGAGTGTTGGTTGATTGAACCCACAGAAACAGAATCTCCGGATGAGTTAGATGGTTTCGTTGAAGCAATGATTAAGATTCAGAAAGAATCGGAAGAAAATGCGGAGATGGTAAAAGCTGCACCGTATAATCAAACGGTTCGACGTTTAGATGATGTGAAAGCAGCTCGTGAGTTGGACCTGAAATGGAGCCCTGCGCAAGAGTCGTAAGTCTACATTGAAACGCTATCTAGTCTGCTAGATAGCGTTTTGGTCTTTTTTCAGCATATTTGATGTTTTCAAGTAAGCCGTTGATGGCAGATTGGTCTGCTGATTGCTCATGGTAGAGCTGATCTAGTGTATTTTTTGTTGATCTTATTTCATCTTTTAAGCGATCTTTTTGTTTATAAAAAATGACTTTTTCTAAGTTGCTCGTTTTGCTACTGGTGATGCCTGCTCGTGCAATTTCCAGGTCGTGCTCTAGCGTGGCTATCGTATTTTCGGTATCAGTGATGTCATTGCTAATATGTTCTAGGTGAGAGCTGACATCGTCAATTTCACTTTGATAGCTGTTTACCTCTTGTAATAGCTTATAGCCTTCATTAAAAGAAAACTGTAATTTGCTATTAAGATTTTGGGGGCAAATGTTGGGGAATGTAGAGCCGCTTCTGCCCAGGTTGTAAGCCGTGTCTGCAGTGCAATATATTTTTAAGCCTTGGTGATGTTGGCTCAAAAAGTTAGGGTGGATATTGCTAGGACAAACACTTGGTAGCGGTTGTCCTTGAGTACCGATTTGATACGCTATTTGTGGAGAACAATACTGTTTGAGACCTTGTAAATGCCCTGCTTGATAAGCATGCAAATCAGGAGTGATGCCGTATTCAGCACAGGCTTTTCGATAGCCACCAATGGTCAAGGCGCTTTTGCCTTTAAGACCTTCCTCCATACCAACCATTCGCCAGTCAGCGGCGACACACTCGCTTTCGTTCATCACCGCGCAGTTTGAGAGTAATAGAATCAATAATAGGGGAGTGAGGTATCTAAATGACATGTAGGGTCTCAGTGTTTTTTCAGAGAATGGCGGTTTATATTATGATAGGCCGGATTTTTCTAATAATCTATGTACAGACTTTTTGGGTGTTTTACTCAGCTTCTGGATTAACGAAAATGATACTGTTGGAATATCGTACTGATCAGAAATATCATCTAACATCGCTAACCACAGTTTGGCTGTCATCTCAGAGTCATATAATGCTCGGTGAAAATCCCCGTTAGAAGGAATGTTCTTAAATTTAATTAAGGTGCCTAATTTATGATTCGGGGCTTCTTGGTATATCCGTCTGGCAACTAATAGGGAGCAAGAAAACTTTCCATAATATTGCCGAGAGATATTGTTGAGTTCTGCATCAAGAAACCGTTTATCAAACGATGCATTGTGTGCCAATAAGTTGCTGTCACCAATAAAATCTGCAAACCGAGACATAACGTCATTACAAGAGGGCGCATCAACTAACATATCATTGGTAATACCGGTGTAATCTGCAATAAAACCGCTGATAGGGAAACCAGGGTTCATCAATTCCTGAAAGCTTTCGGTGACTTCTCCGTTTTCGATACGTACCGCGCCAATCTCAATGGCACGATCTCCCATGTCTGGGGAAAGACCGGTGGTTTCAAAATCGAGTACTATCAGGGAATTAGCGTTAGGGTGAGAAATAATAATGGCCTTAAGGTGATTGGGTTTGAGGCGTGATTGTAATCACCGTGTAAAAATACGTCAACGCAAGTCTCTCATAAGGAACATAGTATCCCGATTTTGATGTTTGAATATGCGATGGAATACCTATTAAATATCAAGTTAGAGGCATTGTTTTAGGGATACACGGTGTTTTAGGGAATAAGGGATGCCCTTCTTAAGGCTTTATCTAAAAAACGTTATTTTAATCAGTCGAGTGAAATCATGACCATAGATGTGTTGGCAGATGTGTTATCCGTTGGCCAAGTCAGTAATCAACTGGTTTGTTATTCCGAGTTTCCAGAGTTTACGGGGATTTATTTTGATGACCCTAACATGGCTTCATTTCATATTGTTCGCCGTGGAACAGTATGGGCACGGCACAATAAAGGTACAGATCCGATATTGCTAGAAGAGGGGGACATCGTTTTTTATTCGAATAACCCTTGGCATGCAATCAGCCGTCATATGGAAAATCCAGTCAAGCATATTAGTGTTATGAAGGATACGTTAGGGAATATTTCTGCTGAACATGGGCCGGTCCGTGAAGATTCGACCTGTATGTTTTGTGGGGCGTATGAATTGGTCGGGGATATGAAGCACCCGTTCTTCTCTCAGCTCCCCCCTGTAATACATATACCGGCAGAGCAGACAAAAAATGATAAAAACCTGCGGGACTTGTTGCCTTTACTAATACGGGAAGGCTCCAATGATGAAGTGGGTTCATCCATCGTTTTGTCGAAATTGATGGATGCGTTGCTGATTTACATTATACGGGTTTGGGTTAGGAGTACGTCAGAGAAAAATACGGGTTGGCTTGTCGCGCTAAAAGACCCCAAAATAGGTGAAGCTATATCTTTGATGCACCGCTCCCCCAAAGAAAAGTGGACAATTGATCGATTAGCAAAAGAAGTTTCAATGTCACGAGCCTCATTTGCAAAAAAATTCACCGAATCAACGGGAGAAAGTCCTGGGATTTATTTGACCCGTTGGCGGATGGACCTGTCGGTTAAGCTATTGCGTGAATCTAATTTACCGTTAATGGATATCGCAAATGCTGTTGGTTATGAATCGGATACTGCCTATAGCCGTGTTTTTAAGAAACAACGAGGTGAATCTCCAGGAGAATATCGTTCTAGTTATCGATTAAATCAACTGTAGACGATCTGCTAGTGATTGCAGATTAACGGTTATTGTCGTTTTAGGCCACCGAGCATATTGTTATTAGACTTAGTAAGCAGTATGTCTATGAACTATTTATCGGTGGCCGCGCATGTCTCATCCAGCTAAATTTAACCCAGCTAAATCTCATTCAACACTATCTCAAACAATTTCAGAACAACTGATTCAGTGGCGCTGGCTGCTGGTGGCCATGGCTTTAGCTTTTGTATTTTTTCTTGCCAGTGGTGCTCGTTTTATCGCGTTTGCAGGAGATTATGAGGCGTGGTTTTCTCCGGATAACCCACAGCTAAAAACCTTTCTCAGTATGCAACGTACCTATGAAAAATCCGATAGTGTAGTTTTTGTATTAACCCCAAAAGAAGGAGATGTCTTTACACGAGAAACACTAAGCAGTGTTGAATGGTTAACTGAACAGGGTTGGCAAATGCCATTTTCTACGCGTGTGAACTCTGTTACCAATTATCAACATACCTATGCAACTGAAGATGAGCTGGTTGTGGAGGATTTGGTGTTAGAGGCTGAAAGGTTCAGTGATACTGATTTGCAGCGAGTCAAAGATGTCGCGTTAAATGAACCGACATTACGTAATTTGATTATATCTCCCGATGGAAAGGTGACCGCAGTAGCAGTGACTATTCATATTCCTAAAAATGAACCCAATGGTACACCACAAATTGCAGCTTATGCGCGAGATTTGGCAGAACAGTTAAAGAGCCGTGATAGTAATATTGACGTTCACCTTAGTGGTATTACGATGCTGGACAATGCGTTTATGGAAGCATCGCAAAATGATATGGGAACACTTACGCCGCTGATGTTTGCTGTTATTTTAATAGGGCTTCTGTTGCTATTACGCAGTTTTTTTGCGACGTTAACGACACTCATTATTATTGTGTTTGCAATTATAGCCACTATGGGGTTTTCTGGGTGGATAGGTGTATCTCTAACACCTCCTTCTGCCGTTGCTCCTATCATTATCATGACGATTGCTGTAGCAAATACCGTACATATTGTACTTGCGTTTCTTTATGCTTATGGACGCGGTGAAAGTAAAAAAGATGCGATGACGGGAGCGCTTACCGCCAATTTGAAACCCGTAGGGTTGGCGAGTATTACCACCATTATTGGTTTTCTTTCCATGCATTTTTCTGATATTCCACCGTTTCATGATTTAGGTAATATGGTTGCCATGGGTGTGGTAGTAACATTTCTATTATCAATTACCTTGTTACCTGCATTGATACTGTTGTTTCCCATTAAGGCTCGGGAACAAAAAAATGATAAAAATACCGTTGCATCTTTCTTTAGTTCCATAGTTATTAAGCAGCGCGTTATTATTCTACCGTTATCTTTGATTGTGGTTGGTGTGATGAGCGCGGGCATAGCAAAGAATGAGATGAACGAGGTAATTACTAACTATTTTGAAAAATCTATTCAGTTTCGAATTGATACGGATTACGCCGCTGAAAACCTTACTGGAGCATTCTTTCTTGATTTCTCTGTTGATAGTGGTGTCCCTGATGGTGTGAGTAACCCAGAATTTCTGCGTAATCTTGAAGAGTTTACCGCATGGCTAAATACCCAAAATGAGGTTATTCATGTGTTATCACTGAGTGATACCATGAAACGACTCAATAAAAACCTTCATGCTGATTTGGCTACGGAATACAAGTTGCCGACGAGTCAAGAATTGGCAGCACAGTATTTGCTACTTTATGATTTATCGTTGCCGTACGGTATGGATTTAAGTAATCAAATTAACATCAAAAAGTCGTCTACTCGCGTATTGGCATCGTTACACAATATCTCTACGCAAAATATGTTGGGCCTGACTGATCGTGTTGAAGAATGGTTTGCAGAAAATGCACCAGCCTATTCTGTGTCCTACAGTAGTCCACCCTTTATGTTTAGCCATATCGCACAACGTGCAGTAGGGCGTATGGCGATTAGTGTGGTGGTTGCGATGTCAATGATTGCAGTATTGATCGCACTAGCGCTAGGTTCTATTAAAATGGGGCTAATTAGTATGGTGCCAAATGTATTTCCAGCAGCAATGGCTTTTGGTTTATGGGGTTACTTTAATGGTGAAGTAAGTTTTGCCATGGCAGTAGGTATCACTGTGGCAATTGGTATTATTGTTGATGATACCGTACATTTCTTAAGTAAATATATGCATGCGCGGAATGAGAAAGGGTTATCTCCAGAAGGCGCTATTACCTATGCGTTTGAACATGTCGGTAAGGCACTTGTTGTGACATCTATTGTGCTAACTGCAGGTTTCTTAATTCTTGCCTCGTCACCGTTTAAGTTGAATGCAGAATTGGGCTTGATCACCACACTAAGTATTAATGCCGCACTAATTTTAGATTTCTTATTATTGCCGGTATTGCTGCTTGTATTTGATAAAGATAAAAAGTCCGCAGTCGATAATGTGTCAGCCAGTGTTAGCAGCACCAATATGCAGGCCAGCGCTGAATGATAAATCCAAAAAATCACTGATATTCTGTTTAATCTTTATTACACATAGGTCGTACAACATGAATAAGTTTCGCAATAAAAGTACGCTAATGGGAAGTCTAACTACCTTGTTACTAGCCGCTTATCTACCAACTCAAAGCATAGCCTCAGGCGTCGTAATGAACCCTGAGCTGCGAGGGTTAGCCATTGCACAGGAAGTTGAGAGTCGTGATACAGGCTGGCACGATGCAAAAGCAAATATGCAGATGATATTAACCAATGCTGAAGGAGAGCAAAGTATTCGCGAAATCCGCCAACGTTTGTTAGAAGTAGAAGGAGACGGTGACAAAGGCCTGACGATCTTTGATGCACCAAGAGATATCAAGGGTACAGGGTTTTTATCCTATACCCATGCTATTGATGCAGATGAGCAATGGTTGTTTCTGCCGGCATTAACAAGGGTAAAACGTATAGCGTCTAATAATAAATCGGGGCCTTTTATCGGCAGTCAATTTTCGTATGAAGATATTAGCTCATTCGAAGTCGCAAAATTCAGTTATACCTATTTGCGTGATGAAGACGTTGATGGTCGCCCTGCGTTTGTTATAGAAAATACACCCAAATATAAATATTCAGGTTATACCAGACTCATAACGTGGATTGACCAAGAACGTTATGTACCGGTAAAAATTGCTTATTATGACCGGAAAAATAAATTATTTAAAACACAAACCTTTAATGACTATAAGCAATATCTGAATCAATACTGGCGCTCTCACAGTCAGAAGATGGAGAATCATATTAATGGAAAGCTGACCCAGCTTGAATGGACAAATTATACGTTTAATACGGGTCTTGATTTAAAAGATTTTAATCGTACCGTGTTAAAGCGTTTAAAATGATCAAGTCAATCAACGTTACAGGAATCGTTCTGGCTTTAGTGGTTAATGTTTTACTCTTCCCTGTATTCAGTGTTGCTGATGAGCTTGAAATGACGGGTTTTGTTGCTTTGGAAACGCGTTTGTTCACCGAGCAGGCCCGTTATGTTGAGCAGCAAGATTATAGAAAGCAGTGGGGCAGTCAATTTTCTATAGCGCTAAACCCAGAGTGGTACCGCCAGTGGAATGGAGGTAATGATGTTGTCACCTTTCGTCCGTTTTATCGAATAGACTCCGTTGATAATAAACGCCAGCATGGAGATATTCGTGAATTAGTATGGCTGCATGCTCAGGGCGATTGGGAGTTAACGTTGGGTATTGACCAGGTGTTTTGGGGCGTGAGTGAATCACAGCATCTAGTGGATATCATTAACCAAACGGATGCGGTTGAATCCATCGATGGTGAGACAAAACTGGGTCAGCCAATGCTAAGTGTTAAATTAATTAAAGACTGGGGGGTTGTTGAAGCGTTTGTTTTACCCTATTTTCGAGAGCGTACCTTTTCGGGTAAAGACGGACGTTTACGCCCATCGCTGGCTATTGATGGAGGCAATGCGATCTATCAATCCAGTACAGAAGATCGTCATGTTGATTATGCTTTACGTTGGAGCCACAGCATCGATATTCTGGATATCGGATTGTCATATTTTACAGGCACCGGACGTGATGCTGAATTTGCCGTAACTCGTGGCGTAGAGCCGGGTTCTATCGCATCGTATGTACCGTATTACAGTCAAATTCAACAGTTTGGTATTGATGCTCAGTTAACTTTGGATACCATTTTATGGAAGCTAGAAGTAATCCACAGAAAGCTGGATACGTTTGATGCGGAAAAATATAGCGATGTTGTGCTGATCAGAAATGCCAATGAAGGTGTCGCCGCCAATGTTGGATTTGAATATACTTTGGTGGGTATATTTGAGACTGACTCAGATCTTGGATTATTAATGGAATATCAATATGGCAGTGAAAATTTTTTATTAGAGGCCAAAGATAATGTATTCCTGGGGAATCGTTGGGTATTGAACAATGAAGATGGTAGCGAATTTTTAGTTGGTTTGGTGCAGAACGTAAATGATGGAGGCGAGAGAAGTGTGTTTGTTGAGGCGTCTGCGCGTATCAACCATGCATTACGATGGCGTGTTGATGCTTGGTTGTTGCAGGCTGATGAGGACAAGCAAACCGGTATTACTGCAATAGAGAAAGATGATTTTATTAATGTAAGCCTAGAGTATTATTTCTAGCAGATTGTTACTTTAATTTTCTCTTAGGTGGCCATGGGATTAACATAGGGATGGTGTTTATAATATTTTGATATTGTGGGCGGCGTTCCAGGCTTCTTGTTTCCATTAAGGGAATGCTGGCGAAAAGGAACATGCAAAGCATGGCAATTGCCCCTGGTATTTGCCACCACCAACCAATAGGGTAAGCGGCTAAGCCGAACAAACCTAAACTGCACCAGAATAAAAATTCACCGAAATAATTTGGATGTCGACTCCAGCCCCATAAGCCGTGCTGGATAATGTCTCCTGGTTTTCGTTTTGCTATGAATTGATGAAGCTGCCGGTCTGAAATCAGTTGGATTAATACAGCAGAAATACCCGTAAACAAAGCTAGATAATCAAGTATACCAATGCTGTTACTACTGAACTGGGTTGCTGCATACATGGGCAGCATACCCAGAAAGACTTGGATGGTTGGAAAGAAATGAATACCAAAAAAATCGGTGAATATTTCCATTTTTGGTGCCTTTTTCCGTAACAGCTCATAACGCCAGTCTTCATGTTGTAATCCTGGCCAGTGCTTGGCCCAATTCCAGGTTAACCGTATTGCCCAAAACCACACCACGATAGAGAGAAACAAGTAACGTAACGGTTGACCGTCGCCGCCCTGTGCATTCCACCAGTAGAGTAAAAAAAGCGGAGGGATAATGCTCCAGTAAGCATCATAAAAGCTGGAGTTTTTAAATAAACGACTAAAAGCAAAGATCACAAGGGTAGCAATTATATCGGCGATAAAACTGTTGATGAGAAGGTTTGGCCGGTCAGAGAGTTCAAGGTATAGAAGGCCACTACCACACGCCGTTACGTAGGCGAAGGTGATCCAGGCAAATGAGATGCTTCTTGAAGACATGTGAGGTCTTATCCAATGATCGTATTGTGAGTGGCTTAGGTGTACAGAGCATACTAGTTGTCAAAGCCACTCAATGCAGTGTGATTTACCAAGCAAGGCAACTTATGTAAATTGGCTATTTCTAAGCGTATTAATTAGTGTAATCATATAACACGCATAGCCTGAATCGACGGGGTCGGTCTGGTACCTGAATAGTTGTGCATAACAAAAATATTCGCGCCGAATTTGGCTGTTTTTAATGCTAGAATCTAGGAGAAATACGTGCAAGACCCAAATCATTTCAATGATATATGTGCTAATAAATTACCCGGTTTTTTGGGCATAGTTGTGACGGATATTAGCAACACCGAAGTCAGAGCAGAAATTGAGATTAAAGAATCACACATGGCGCCTAATGGATTTCTGCATGCAGGTACCGTTGTCACTTTGGCGGATACGTCATGTGGAAATGGATGTATTGTGAATTTGCCAGCAGGTGCGTCAGGCTTTACAACTATAGAGCTTAAATCCAATCATTTGGGAACGGCGCGAGATGGCACCATTGAATGTGTTGCAACGCCAGTACACACGGGAAGAACCACGCAAGTCTGGGATGCCGTTGTCAGCCATAAGCAGTCTGGGAAAAAAATTGCTTTATTTCGCTGTACGCAAATGATTCTATATCCAGTCCCTAGTTCCTAATCAGCAATAGCTCCAGAATACCTTATCGCGTTTGAAGCGTGTTTTTGACAGGTTAATCTGTGCTCTGTTGTTAGTTATATTGGGCCACGACTAAGGAGGGTTTTAACTGGGATAGTCGGTGCACTATGCTATTGGGAAGTATTAAATAGCGTTTTTAATCTTAAGTGTTCTTTGCTCCTATTCTGCAGCGGATTTATTCTAGTCACTCACGTTACATAAAGAGGTGATTATTATGTCTATGGCCCCAAGAATTGAAGCCCATTTAAACAAGGTTGGCGTAAATTATTCGATATTATCTCATCCTCATTCTGAAACCAGTTTGCAGAGTGCTCGAGTAGCTCGGGTGCCTGCCAGTCAATTAGCTAAAGCAGTGATTACACACGACGGCGATAATTACAGGCTTTGTGTAATACCGTCTACGCACCGCTTGGTGATGACATTGTTAAATGAGCATACGAGCGGTAACTTTCGCCTTGTGGAAGAAGATGAGCTAGAAAACCTATTTGAAGACTGTGAAATGGGAGCAGTGCCGGCATTAGGGCAGGTTTATGGTATGCCTGTGGTCTGGGATCAGCGTTTGGGAGAAATGGAAGAGATCTATTTCGAAAGTGGTGATCATGAGACGCTAATCCATTTAGACAGAGGCGGCTTTATGGAGTTGATGGGTTTGCAGGAGCATAATGTGATTAGTTGTTTGTCTGAAGAATGTGAACGAGACTATCAACTGATTCATTAACCCAGACTGGTTCGGGTATTCATATAAGATGGAGTGGCTCCGAGAGGAGTCCCTCTGTTTAGAATGTGGTGTTGTATTCGTAGCCTCGAAAATTGGAGCAAAGTGCATATCGAGCTTTGAATGAAGCCATGCCGTGTTCGGCTTGCTTGAAAAAACTAGTTTCGTTAAACTGCTGTTTTTGTGATGAAACGACGATTGACAGTTAAACCCCTGGAGAACTAACGCTACATGCTCATGACATCTTTATCTACCGTAGAAGTGAACCCTTCTACAACAGCTTCAGCGGCGGTTATCTGGTTACATGGTTTTGGCGCTGATGGGCATGACTTTGAAAGTATTATTCCCCAACTAAATTTGCCTGCAAGTATGGCTATACGGTTTATTTTTCCGCATGCTCCAATGCGTAATATCACCAGGATGGGTGGGGATTCTATACGTGCTTGGTTTGATATTGATAAAACCCAAGGCTTCGATGTCGACGGCATCAAAAAATCCACTTTCCAAATAAAAGATCTTATCCAACAAGAAATTGACAACGGTATACCTGCCGAACGTATTGTACTCGCGGGTTTTTCACAGGGTGGAGCCATAGCGTTGAATACCGCTCTTCTCTATCGGAAACCACTTGCTGGTATTCTTGCACTGTCAACATTTTTGCCGGTCGCTGAAGCGCTAGGTACCAAGAAATTTCGGGTCAATGCAGCAATACCAATATTAGTTTGTCATGGCAAACAGGATGAGGTACTTCCCCTGACCATGGGTAAAGCAGGTTTTGATACTTTAAAATCGCATAACTATGCTGTGCAATGGCGAGAGTATGATATGGCTCATAGTGTGTGCCCACAACAAATTCAAGATATTTCAGCATGGTTTCAAAAAGTACTTAAGTAACCAATGGAGTTTTGTCGCATGCGGCAAAACCCTGCTAACGCACCAAAGATATGAAATATTAATTTTCCTGTGCTTGATGATGTATCAATGGATTCATGAATGGCTTTTTAAGCCAATACCCTTCGAATCCAAAAGAGTGACCATTTCAATCAAACCCTTTAACGAACGGCCTAACCGGTCAAGCCTCCAGACCACAATAGCATCTCCTTCCCTGGCGTATTCCAAAGCGGTCGTTAACCCTTCTCGTTCTGTTTTGGCACCGCTTATTCGATCTTCAAAAATTTAGTCGCACCAAGCTTCATTCAATGCATCTTTCTGTAAATCTAGATTTTGATCACCTGTTGAAACTCTCGCGTAGCCAATTTGCATGTTTTAGTGCCTGAAAAGGTAAATAAACTCGTCATATTGAAATATAAATTGACGTAGATAACTTTACCAAGTTTGTTTACCTATTTTGAGCTGATTAATGAGGTATTGAGGGAGAGGTGCGGGGGTAAAGAAAATCTACGTTTTCTTTACCCCCGTATCATCTAATTATTTTACGATAACCACTGTATATATTTACAGCTAATTGTTTTTGGATCATAATTAACCAACGCATTCTCAGTCGTTGGAGTAAATATCATGACCACCGTCATTTCACTGGTCGAATCCGAACTAGGCCGCCCCTATGCAACGCTTATCGCCGGTGCCATTACTTTGTTGGCTAAAGACAGAGGAGAGCACTACAGTGAGCCACAAGTTATTCACTACCTGTGGAAAGCCAAGCAGCTAATCGATGTTAATCAACACGTATTGTTCGCTCACCCAGCAACGCGGCAACAACAAATAGTCAAACGATACCTTGCTGGCGATTCTGTCGTTGAATGGCTTGAATAATGCCGGTATTACTTTCTCAAATTAACTACCGAAATGTCCAGATAGATGAAGATACTACGGGGGAAGAGTTACCGGTTCGATTGAAAACAGGTGAGTATCGTTATGTACGTTGGTTAGGATTTTTGGACGTTGAAAAAGCAAAAGGTGGAAAGGGCACGCCGGTTAAGATAAAAGTGACGGCTTATGCTGAGGAATCATTCAATCCTAGATGGATGGTTCTAGAGCATCGTCATATACAAGGGTGTATGGTGGTAGGAGAGGGTGTTTATGGGGTGACGATAATGGGTGTGCCGAAGGTTGTAAGATAGTTCAGACCCCGTAGACTTCAATCTCCGTTTTAGGTTTACCTCATCAAAATTGCATCCCATACATTAAATGTCCCGTTTCCCCAGACAGCACCTTTAAATATACTTGCGTAGATTCGCTACTCCGATGACCTAACCACCGCTGAATGACGCTTGAAGAGCGCCCTTGGATCAACGCATTCACCGCAAAAGAATGACGAAGTGTGTGTGGAGTTAACTTACCAACGGGCAAATCAAGTATCTTATTCAGCGTTTTGAAGCGATAACTCACATTGTGCCTATCCATCGTAAAAATGGGCACTCCCTTAGCTGGTTTTTGGGTCGCTATGTAGCGCTTCACTGCTTCTATATAGGCAGGGTCAACAATTTCTACTAGCCGTGGTTTGGCGCTTTTATCTTCTTTTTTGGGCCGCCCTCGTACTTTTTGTTTAAGCGTCTGAATCACTACATAGGAGTTATGTGTGGTATCGAGAGTAAAGCTTTCACGTGTTAATGATAATGCTTCACTGATTCTAGCCCCTGTATGCCAGAGCGTATCTATTAAGAAATGCAGCTCCAAATCTTTTACATGATGTAGAACAGTGTGAACTTCAGGCAACATCAAATATTTAGGGACATCCTGGTTTAACTCTAATACTAGGGGGCGACGCTCTAACCAGTAGCTCCAATCTAGCCGCCCTGGTTCTAGCGATATTTCCGGTGTTTCTCGTCGTAGAATCGGAGGAGGGGAAAACCGTATTTTTTCCGCCGACCACTCTAAAGAGTCGCCTTTGATATTTTCAATCGCCTCCCACGCTAAAAGCTCGGATTTAAAGGTCTTGAGTGTTCCATCACTTTTAACCAATACCCCACGCTTAATCCCGCCCGTTAACAAAAATTCGATGTGATCAATCTTAGCCGCCAGCCCCACAACATCACCACTTTTAACCGCACGCTTTAGCTGTGGCATTTTCCAATGCAATGTTTTTGATATAGCCCTATCCATTGTCATCCTATGCTCCTTTTATCCGTAGCCTGAAAAGTCCTAAACGGGGTTTAATTCCCTATGGTTGAAGTACAATATTACACATTTTTTGTTTTTCCTCATATATTTGTGTAATTTATTTCAAATAGAAAAACTATCCCTGCCGCTCACGCTCCGGGCGTTTCTGCAGAACGGAAATTCAAAAGACTAGGTGACACCGGCTAAAACACATCGGCAGCTCAATGATAGCAATGGGTCTGGAAGGCAAAAACCAAAAGACTAAAAAGCGTACAACAACAAGGCGAAAAAGAGAGGGCAAAAGAGGGATTACACAAAATAGAGGGTTTTGTGTAAAACAACGATAAATAAGATGGTGACAACGTAAAAGCCGTCGCGCTACCCCGCACGACGGCTAAACCTATTATTTTTGTTCTGATTGCTTTTGTGGGGCTGGCGTTTGTGGTGGTGGCTTTGGTGGCACAAAGCCTTTTTCAACTTTCTCTTCTTGCGTATCTCTCGGCTGATCACTCATCATATAACCCTTATTTATTGGTTTTTGGTGCTGGTTTTGGTTTTTGGGCAATGACTGGTTGTGGCGGAGCCCTGCGAGGAACTTGACCGTCCTGAGCATAGATGGTTGTCTTTCCCTTTTTATCATTCATATATTATTGCCTCTTTTATTTTTCTCAATTTTTGGTAATCGTTTTTTCTTCGGTTTTAGTATAACTTCAGGGGGCGCTTTTGGTGGTACCAAGCCAACAACGTTCTTCTTCGGTAACTCTTTATTATGAGGTTTAAATGGCGATGTATACTTTTCCTTTTCACTCATGCGTTATATTCCTACATTATTTTTTACAAAAAACACAAAAAATACTATTCCAAGAACAAAACACCCTCCAGACACAAAATTTAATAATATTGTGAATCGGGCAGCAATGCCCCCAGGTTGCGACGGGGTTTCATTTGCATCAAACTGATCAATAGCTGTTTCCATTGCTACGTAACTGAGGTAATAGGATACGACTACAGCCACAATGCTTATCGCCCAAAAAACCCATGATGCTAATGCAGCCTCCATCAATTTGGGCGTATTCTTAGCAACAATTTCTTTTATAAACATAATAGAAACCCCAAGTCCCCCCCCAGACAGTGAAACTATCGCTTTGTCATAATCCTCTTGTGCTTTTTGCTGTGCTAAAACCAACATTTCTCGATAATTGTTGTCACTCATTTAGTTTACTTTATCCTCACTCTATGACCATACTCCTCGGTTTCAGGCCACTTATACCCAGCTAAACATCAGTTTCCTCCTGGGCGCTCTCCCTCAATATGTGTGGTTAAATTTACACCTACACATACTTCATAGCAAATACACATTCTATTGGATTTCCTCTAAGTGATAGCTCTTCTGTAGGACACGTATTTAATAAGCTGCAGCAACAGAGGTGTTCTTTCAGCAGAAGTTCTATAAAAGAGGTTTACGCTACAAGCCCTTTACTACGTAGCCTGTAGCGCGACAATTAGGTTTTCGGGGCGTTGGCCTATTTGGAGGATCTCATAGCTGCAACGATTAAAGTACCAATTGGTGACAAGATCGCTGTAATAGTGAACCACAACGCCAAATCAAACTGCTTGAATTTTATAAATGCCACTTTTGAATTAACTACTATTTGGTTTGAGTATGCAATTTCAAGATCATGATTTTTTGATTTATGAGGCTCACCAGAATATAGTTTATCTAGGTAAGAAGCTGCTGAATATTTACATGCATGCCCAAAATACAAAACGTTATCCTTTTCATCACGACTTCCAATATGCAACCAAGGAGCTTCAAGCTTTGGCACAAATGAAAAAAGTGAGATAATCAAAGATAACGAAAAGCAAACTATAACGCCTATAGAATAATACAGTAGAAACCCATTCAAGCAATCTTCACCACTCACCATTCTCATCAAAGAAAAAATAGCGGTTGAACAAAAAGCAATATTCGCTGCATTTTTTGCTTCTGCAAACTTAACCCATTCATTTACCTTGGATAGGGTATCTTTAAGTGTATCTATCATAAATACAACCCTTACGCCTGTGCTTTACAGTTTTCTTTGTACCACTCTTCCATAGCGTTATTAATAACGTTACCGTGATAGCAGTCATGATTGTGATTTTTTGAGAGTAACGCTTTATTATCTTCATTTAAATTCGAATAAATAACATTGGAGGCAAAAATCACTTCATTTTCATAGCCTTTATTTGCATTGCCGCATAGGTTAGAAGCGCCGTTTACAACATCACCCATCCAAACGATTTCATTCAGCCCACTTCCGTTATAACCTGATTTAATCATCAAAGCCCTTCCGTAATCCATGCCAATGCCAACCTCAATCTCAGTAATATCCCGCTTTTTGTACTTACAATTAAGCACCTTTATTAGTGAACTAATTCTAGCGGCATCACTAAACATACCGTCAATTTGCTTCATTTTTGGTGTGTTATATATACCACTAACACAATCTCCTTCAATTCGTATTTCTGAGCAATCGGAGTTGCCATTCATTATCGCTACGACTTCAGATATATAACTCCTGTATATTTTCGCCAGAGTCGGCCTTAGATGCTTGTTTGGCAACTCCGATGAATCACGAATGTCGACAAACAATGCTGAACAGTTGACATAATATCCATTTTTATAGGTAAGCTTATCTCTCGCTGGTATTTCATTTACTTCTGGAAAGGAGGTATCTGACTCATCTAGAATCCCATCTATTCGATCAAAGCTATCGTTATGGTTATAGGTTTTATGTTTAGTTTCCATACTTTTTCCGTTATAGGTAATTCTAACGTTCGTAGCAAGCGCAAGTTTTTCCATCGCATTGGCTGCGCTTGTTAAACGATTACCTTACTTCATTGAATGAGCCCCAGTGGAAGAAACACCTGAGTGGGTAGTGAATACTATAAGGTTTCTATCCAGAAAGCCGTAATTTATAGCACTTTCCTCTGTGTGCTTTACAGGCCATGGGCTGTAGAGGCAGAGGTGTGTTTTTCAGCGAAAGCGCTATAAAAGAGGAAATGCTCTACATGCCGTTGACCCCGTGGCCAGACCTCTTCTTGGCGCTATTTGATTCGAAAGCGGTTTCGTAAGCCTAAACCCGCTAAAAACAAGAGTGTTACGTTAATAACACTTTGTGCAATGTTGATGAAAAGTGGAAGCGTTCCAGTAAGTGTCGTGGATTTTAAAACAGCCCCGCTGAGACCAGCAAAAGGAATGGTGCTGGCGAGAGAAAGGTTAATAGCGTTCCCCCAATCCATGCAGAACTCATGGTAGGCGAGGCTAAACAATGCGGTGAATATGCACAAAAGTAGCAACGGTCGACGGTAGCTATAGCCATAATTGGACATCCCTTTGTAGGCCAGGTTTAGCACTGCCTCAGTGAACTTTTTAGGGCTTTTCCAACCATCCCGTTTTCGGATAGCGTCCATTTCATAGCTGAAAAATTTATGTGCCATATCGTGGCGATGGTGATCGTGCATGAAGACTTTAAGGCTGCCCCACGCGCGTGCTGCCCCATCAAAATCAAACATGATAGCGTTATAGTCACGTTTAAAGGTCGTGTTCAAAAAACTCGTATCCTGGTGCAGTTCGGCACTATGGAATTTGGGGGCAAACTGAAAGGTGGTGCTTTTGAACGATGTTGATGACTTGAATTTACAATTATTGAAAATGGAATGGTCGGTAAAGGTGGCACCGTCAAAATAAGTGTGACTGGTAAAGGTGGTACTCTGAAAATCAGCATGCCTGGTAAAGTTGGCCCCCAAAAAGAGAGCGTTCTCGGTAAAGGTGGCTCCCGTAAACTTAGTGATCCAGGCAAAGGTTGCCTCCGAAAAGTCAGCGATCTTGCTAAAGGTGACTCCTTCAAAAATAGATTTCTGGACAAAGGTGACTCTTGGAAAGAACGCGATCTTGATAAAGGTGACTCCTTCAAAGTCAGCGTCCTGGGTAAATGTGGCTCCTTCAAAGTTAGCGCGACATGGAAATACGAACCCCCTAAAAGTCACCGCCTCTTTAAATACGGAGTGACTGAAATCAATCTCATTTTGGGAAAGTTCCCCTACCTCGCTTTCTAATTCGGCTAACGGATCAGCCGCTAATTGATTCGTGGCCCATTGATTCCAAGTGTCTTTTCCTTTTAGATAGAGTTTCCAAAAAGGATTGTCTTCAAGGTCGCGTTCTGTTTGTTCGGTATTGTCCATGTTTATTTAATTCTCCAAAGGTCAGGTCTAGGGATACTTTAACGATTTCTGGCATGAGTCCTATGGTTAATTGCGGAGGATAGGGTTCAACTACAAGAGGTGTTTACTCGAGTAAACATCTCTTACCTACTATCCAGAAAGCCGCAGTATCCTCTGCGCGTCATATACTCTGTGGGCTGTAGAGACAGAGGTGTTTTTCAGCCGACTCACCATAAAAAGAGGGGGTGCGCTACAAGCCTTTTATTCTATGGTCTACAGCGCGACAGTGGAGTTTTCGAGGCTTTGGGGCAATAGGCGGGTTACACATTCTTAGGCGTTTTGTGTAAGCCCCTCTAATATTCCGGTAATTATGGTTATCGGAATAATAAGAAGGCGGGAAACCAAGCGTTAACCCTGCTTTGTACACCTCAACGCTAACCCCTATAGGGAGTTAGTACGCGTTCTTGAAGCTAGTGTTGGGGTTAATTGCTCTGTAAGCAATTAAGAATTTCTCTAGTTCATCCTCTGGGATGCTAATTCTCAAAAGACCGTAGGGATTACGGATGGATTGCGGATTACGGATGGATATTTGTATTGCTCCATCGTCTAAATTGCACCCTTTAAGATCAATTGTCCTTACTATGAAAATGGTTTGAGGAGACGAAAAATTAACGTCCTGAATGAAAGGTATCTTATTGCATTTTGTCTGGACCTGAATTGAGTCTCCCAAGTTAGTTATTTCCCTAGTACAGTTATCCAGATAATATGTATCGTAAGAAAATCCTGATTCATTAATTCCGCGGAATGGTTCTAGCGCACCTTCAAGGATGCCTGGTTGGGAAGGGCAAATCCCAACCCCTGGTTCTACACCAGAGAAATATTTGTTGAGCGTTAACAGTGCTCGGCTCTTTGGCATTTTCGATGCTTTTTTTTGAGCCTGATCCGAAAGTTTATGTGTACACCCTAGAATAGAGAGTGTGAGAAATAGAATTAAAACTAATTTTAAGTTGCTCATGAACACGTCCAATAGAATATCATGGGTTTGATATATATCACCTGATAATAAAATAAAAAGTGATACAAGTAATCCTCTATATGGATTACACGAGGTTTTTTAATTTATGCGTTTCAATATAATGGGTCTTGAACAATATACCCGATTTTAGCCCTTATATTATTCAAGACCCAATCTTCACTAAACCCTTGCGCTGCTAGGCCATTAATAAATCGCTTCCGTGGATAAGTTCGGCCTTCCATGAATTAAACTTTAATGACGTATATTGTTGGAGACCCTACTAGGGGGTTCCCTTTTCAGCATTTATCCACTGGTGCTCGCTTATTATTGCAGCGATACCTATGATTAACGCCCCTCCGCCAAATATAATTAACCACACGACGCCTATTATTTGAAAGCGTGTCCCTGTCCGCTCTCTCTTTTGTTCCGTATCTAATCAGTTGCATTTTTTGACTTTGGGGGCCGCCCCCTTAATAGGAGGGTGCTTAGAACAGCTAATAATTGTTTCATTAGCATTTTTGATTTTAATGCCTCTATTTATGAAATCAAAACCGAAATAACCGATAAAAATACATGCAAGAACAGTCCAGAACAGAATTCGTAACCGTGGGTTTATAGGGCGCTCCTCTTTATGCTCAGGAGGTGTTGAGCGAATCATTAATTTGTGCTCTTCTTTTCGAGGAATATTTAACTGCTTAGACCTGCTAGTCCGTTTAGCTCTTTTTAGGTTTTTTCAATTTGTATTGCCATCCGTTGGATTCTTGGTTCTGTTGCATCCCGAGAAGTCAGAGAGGCGCATGGTAGAATGGTCTTTCCACATCATACCAAACTGAGCAATGCATGATCACCTTCAAAGGCCGCCATACACCGAAATCCATCATCCTTCAATGCGTTCGCTGGTACTGTTATTATGCGCTTAGCTATCGTAATATTGAAGAAATGATAGCAGAGCGTGGACTCAAGATTGATCATAGTACACTGAATCGATGGGTTGTTCATTACGCGCCAAAGCTGGAAAAGGCCTTTCATAAAAAGAAGAGACGGCCAGGTAATCGTTGGCGAATGGATGAAACCTGTTTAAAAGTAAAAGGTGAGTGAAAATCCGCCAATGTAAGTATCTCAACAACATAGTTGAACAAGATCACCGGCGGGTCAAGCGCATCACACGATCGATGTTAGGCTTCAAAAGTTTCCATTCAGCACAAAGTACACTGGCCGGTATTGGGCTTGTCGCGATGCTCAAGAAAGGTCAAATGAAGAAAAACTTGGCGAACTCTTTATCGATAGCAGATCAATTCTACGCTTTAGCTGCGTAAATCAAAATTCGCCCAACTGTTTTTCACATCAGATAGATTAATTGCGACAAAACCTGAAATACCAGACTAGTGGGCGGGGCGGTTCATTACATTAGTATCCAGTTCACCGTTACTTCTGATTCGCTCGTACATTCTGTTGAGTTTTTAGCAGAGACATCACTCATTAGGAATGACAAACTCGCCACATTAGAGTCTAGGCCACCGTTAACCGTGCCTTGTGCACTGAGTGTATGGCAACCATTAGCAAGATGGCTCACTGAATGGGTAAACTGCACACCATTGCTGCTGCTAACCGATCCATTCAATTCAAATTTCACTCCCGTAGTAAGGCCGTTGGTATTTGCCCTAATCACCCAGTTATTACTTTGCATTTCACTGCTAGACAAAACACTGCCATTGCTTAATGAACGAATGTTTTTACCTGTGTCTGCATGCACCAGAGTAAAGCCTTTTACTTCAGAGGATGCATCTACACTGCTTGGTAAATTTAATTCATCAAACAACATTCCATAATCATCGGTTGAATCATCGTAATTGGGTGAAGTTGGGAGCCAATTCGCAGGTAAGTTGCCCGACACATAACGTGGAGGTTGCGATGGTTGACGACGAGGGTCGTTCTTAGCCAAGGTTTGTTTGTCACGCAGCAGTGCTACAGTATTTAATCCAAGCTCACCTTTGTCATGATGACAACTCAAACAGAATTCATTGTAAAGCGATTCAGGTCGAGGTGCATCATGGTAGATTGGCCCTTCAGGAAACTGGATCGCTGTACGTAAACTTGCAGCGCCAGCAGGGATATTCTTGGTATGCGCCGAAAAATCATTTGAGTAATCATGATAACAAGCATAACTGTCGTAAGTTTGTTGACCACGCATACGCAGCTGCTCTGCAACCACATCATGCATTTTATCCGAGTACTGATTCGCAACATTCATCAAGTCTAATTCTGAGTCACTGGGTAAGCCAACCAAGGTGCCTTGCGCATGGTTACAGCTACTTTCAATATCAGGTGAGTGCGCCAATACTTTAAACTCGTCAATCCAACCACGAAAAGGTTGCACGCCCCACTCGGGCATTGGGTCATTGATATTAAGCAAGTTTGCAAGTGAACCGGTTAAACTATGCGCCACCGCATTTTTTAGCGTATCGCCCACGAGCAATTGTCCTGGGTTCATCTGAAACATCGTCGGCTGTGTATAACCCGCTATCTCTTCGGCATAACCGACAACGTCTTCTGTGTAGCCAACAATTTCTTCGTTATAGCCCACTACTTTTTCGACGTAACCGACAATTTTTTCGACATGGCCAACAATTTTATCAAAGTAACCCACCACTTTTTCGACGTATCCTGTTATACCTAGCCAAGACGAGAACAAGGAAAAAAACTGTTGGTAAACAGGCACCGTTTCGGTAATCGCAACCTTTTCTGTAACAGCAACCGATTCCGTCACAGCGACTGTTTCCACCACTGCCACCATTTCTTTAATCGGCACCATTGCCGTAACTGCCACCGATTCCATAATAGGAATATTAGGGCTGGTCCACTCTTGATAAGGAAAACCATTCAATAAAAATCGTACTTTCTTGCCCTGATTGCTTAACTGAAAACCTAAATGTACCCATTCTTTATCAGCAATCGGTTTAGGCAAAGTGATTTCATTCACCACACCGTAACTTGGATGGCGATAACGAATCGCTCGCTTACCCAGCAAAGTGATCATGGTGTGATCCGGGAAATTAATAATCGCTCGCTCAGTGTTGTCATCTTCAAATCGAGGATCAACAAAGATGCCGCTATACCAATCTGAATTATTAACATTTTGTGGTTGTAAACCGATGCCGTAAGAGACAAAGGCATGATTACCATTTAACCACATGCCTTTACCATGCACTCCACCGTTGGCAACGGGCTCCATGCGACCATTAACCACTTGGCCATGGGATGGAATATTCCAATTGTCCTTGGTGGCGGTTGCGCCGTTTTGCACACGCACTTGGCTGGTAAAGCCTAGATCTTCATGATTCCAACCATTGTATAAGGTCATCTGAAAAGGGTGGTAATTATAGGAGTTTAAAGCAGCCACCATGTTTGAAACGATAAACCCGTTTGGGTTTAGGTAATCATCAAAAGCAAACTCATCCGTTGAATGCCCTGAACCAATTGTCCAGACCACATCTTTTGCTGTGGCGGGCTTCAAGTGTTCCCAAAAATTAAAACGATTCTCTACCGAATCAAACATTGAGATATTATTGGCAAGAAAGTTGGCTTCATCACCATTAGGGCGTGTAAGCTTAGTGTAGTCAGTGCCGCGAGTTGCTCCCATTCTTACTTCGCCAGCGTCAGCGCCATCGGCCTGATAAAGTTTAGCGATGCTGTGATGCTTGTCATTAATCCCCAACATAAAATCAGTGTCATTTAGCAAGCCATCCATATGTATCATTTTTCCATGTGTCCAGGCACCCATGATCACATAACCTATGTCTCGAGCTAAAGGCTGGAAATCGGCACGATATCCAGTACTTCCACCCGGAACAGCGGAGCGCGTTGGGTAACGTGTTTGTTCACTGCCGGTGTGAAAATACTCAGGAAATAATCGAGCCGTCGAAACTGTCATCGATAAATTTTTCGCTTCCTTATCCATCCATGGGTAAGAACCTTTAATATCAACCCCGTCAGTAATCACTTGGCCCATAGGATCTCTAAAAGGAAATTTCGCAAAATCATAACGATCTTTTAGACGAGGGTCATGAGGTGCGTGTGATAAGGGATAAAGGTCATCCCAATAGGTCACATCACAAGGCTCAGCGTCTTCAGGTGCAACGGCATAAATCACATCGTACAATCCCGCTTGAGTAAGGCCGGTGTTGTGGTTGGTCCAAGTTAGCGGTAGGTTTTCACCACTACGCCTGCCAAAGAGTAATCGACCATCCGCCGGCGTAATGGTTTCAAATATAACGCCGTGCTGTTTATTACCTATTTTCGATTCACCGTACGTCACTTCAGCAATCGTAGCCTGAGTTGTTTTAGGCTTTTCTACACGCACAGTAATGGGTGAGCTAACCAGCTTAGCCAATAAATACTGTCCAATAAGATCATTAGTAGGATTAGCTGAACTTATAATCGTTATATCGTAACAGTCGTCCTTTCCATCCACACCACAGGTGTAAGGGTTTCGCTTCTCCTGATCCTTATTGGTATAAGGTTCACAAATATTAGTATGCGCCACACTATTATAGGCACCACCCGTTAAGGTACTCACAGGTAAATCAACGCGTAAATTGTCACCTTGGCTCTCACCAAGAATTTGCGGGCCACTAGGGCTCTCCACAAAAGGTTGTTGTATTTTTTCAGGCGAATATAAATAAAGTTGTAGACTTGATCCGCCCTGGCTGTTGATGCCCAAGCGCGCATCGGCGCTAAACCGATGTGGTGGAATGTGCGGGCGTACAAATTCATTATTAACGATACCTGTTACGTTGCGGTTGTTAGCAGGTATTTCTGGCAACGTTGCGTCCCAAGAGCCGGGTAAACGCCGTGGTGGAGAGGGTTCAATGCCAGGAACGTATGCGCCTATTTGACCCAACGGCTCACGCCCATTTGAGGGTATCGACAAAAAACTCCCAGTCGCAACCCCCAGCACGTCACTTTCAATGCCCGCGGGAAGAAATGGAATAACATCGGGCGCAGTGGTGCCGGTGTATTCTTCATTTTCCGCCGACATAGCCTGCCCTGAAAAAAGCAGCGGCAGCATAAAAATAAATCTGTATACCCAAAAGACGGCGGACCTTACAAAGGCCCCTGGGTGTTTTTTTGTCATAGTGTTTACTCTATTTTTATTTTTATTGATGGCACTAATTATATCGACAGTGATTAAGTTGACAGTCCCTTCATACAGGATCATTCAAGTTCGATCGCAACCGTGAGAGGGCCATTGAAATCAAATTCATTGGGCAACGCTACGATAAGGTCACCGCGCTCTTGCCGCCATTCGGTTAAACCGTAGGATAAGAGAGAAATGGAGCTGATGTTGGATTCGCTGATGTCCAGCAGGCGTAACTCATCGCGACGGGTAACATCGAATATAATGGCGTAAAGGACGTTATCACGCTTCGTGAACCTAACAGCTTCGCCCTCGGCAGTTTCGCCTTGGGCGCGTTCCCAAGGCCTGGTGCCATAAATTCCCTCACCATTGCTCGCCAACCATTCGCCAAGAGCGTCCAACCTTTGGGTCTGAGAATCCGGTATGTCGCCATTGGCTTTTACAGCAATATTAACCAGCATATTGCCGTTTTTTGATACCGTATCAATGAAGCCTTCGATTAGTTCTTTGTCGCTCAGGAGGTTTTCCTCCGTCTCATTTTGGTTATAGGCAAATGAAAGACCCAGCCCACGAGTGGCCTCCCACTTTTGATGGTCGATCGATGATATGTCCACATATTCGCGTGTCTTAAAATCGTAATGCGGCTGAAGGCCTACAGCCATAAATGCGGTCATATCACCGCCATTGAGTTTAAGAATATATTTGATCACCTTGTCGGCCAGGGCTCGAAGGCTCGGGTTTCGTAGCATCAACGCAATAGGATTCATATCCGAGAAACGGTCATTGATCACCCCATCGGGCACCATTTCATAGTAGTCAGAAACGAGTGGCCACAGATTCCCGCCGCCAGGATAGGATATATCGTTCCAGAGCACCGAAGGTTCATAACGCTCCACCAATTCTCGAAAATGCGCTTCAACATAATTCCCATAACCTGCATCAGTAGGCGTGCCAGCTATGAGTTCGGTAATATTGCGGCCAAAGCCTTCTTGATTCCACATCCAGTCGAAGCCACCTGAATAATAGATACCGAATTTCATTCCGCGAGCACGCACAGCGGCGGCAAGCTCACCAACAAGGTCTCGTTCGGAATACCACTGATGATCGTTAGGGTTCTGGTGGGCACTAGGCCAAAGAAGAAAACCATCGTGGTGTTTGGTAGTGAGTACCACGTACTTTGCGCCAGCCGCCGCGAACTGCTCTGCCCAGGCATCTGGATCCCATTGGCTAACGGCTTGTTGAAAATCATAACCAAATTGCTGGTAGGGATATTCTTCACCAAAGTTATCAATGTGATAGTCGTAAGTTGCGCCTTCTCCGTTCTGCAAGGCGTTCCAGTACCATTCCGCATAGGGCACGTGCACTGAGGAGTTCTCATAATGATTCAGAAAAGTGTCATGTACGTGGTTTTCTGTAGGCGCAAAAGCTGGCACGGTGTAGGGCCCCCAGTGGATGAATATGCCCAGCTTTGCGTCGTCATACCACGCTGGCAATTCGCGCTCTTTCAGCGAAGCGATCAGTTCTCGCTGTTCTTTTGTCAGCGGATTACAACCACCTAACAGCAGTATCACAGATATGTATAAAATAAACCTCATTGTAAATTCAGATCCAGCCCCGATAATCATCCGTCACTCCAATTGTATTTTCTTGTCTAACTTAATTTATGTTTTTACTCAGTGTTTTAAGCGTATAGTCGCCTTTATGAATCTATAGAGGAACGAAATATATAGTATTTGACCAATTTGAGGTATTGATGTAATTTTCACGGCATGTACAAAAGTGATATATATACCCGTAGCAGTCACATACATATCGAAGTGTGTCATTTTATGCCGCTGCCAAGAGAGTGGGATGGCTTTCCGATGTTTGCCAATTTCTGGAGGCTGTACTATCACACCGGAGAAGGCGCATCGTTGCGTGAAGATTCCCGCATCACCCGATTGGATAACCAACACTTCTATCTCATTGCGCCAAACACCAAAGCAACTGCTGTATTGAGTCAGCCTACCGGCCAGCTATTTATGCATTTTTATGTCGGTGAACCACTTAGATCGGCCGCACCGGGAGTATATGAGATCAATATTGACGAAAACACACAGCGAACTGCAAACGAATTAATCGCTTTGGATGTGTTGCAAAAAAACCAGCCCCCCGGCGTCCTAAAGTGCACTTATCTGATTGCGCACGCGCTATGCCAGTTACCTGAGTCAGCCTTTCATGCTGATGAAGTTGATCATCGCGTAAAAGAATCCATTGAATACATGTCAGAGAATATCGACGCACCGGTTTCAATCGAGGCTATCGCAAAGCAGCATGATCTGACACGCGCTGCATTTATCCGAATTTTCAAGCGAGCAACCGGCGAAACGCCCTATAAGTATTATTCAACCTTACGTTCCGAGCGGGCCAAACTTTTGCTGGAAACCAGTGATCTCGATATCGTTGAAATCGCTGAACAGACTGGCTTTGTTGACCGCTTTCATTTCTCAAGAGAATTCCGAAAGATGACCGGATTAAGCCCTGCACGGTATCGCCAACATCAAAAAGGGATGGTTCATATACGTCGCAAATAATCTATCTGACGTGAAAAAAAGTTGGGCGAGTTTTTATTTACGCAGCTAAAGCGTAAAATTGTTCAATTGGTGTCGCGCTTAGTGGTAAGAAGGAAATCGATAGTATTCCCCTCTGTATCGACTGCCCGATAATAGTAGCGCCACTGGCCCCTTACTTTTATAACCGCCAAAGTGTTGACACATCAAGCGTCTTAAGCTTGTATTCGGCAATCTGGATTTATTCCCACAGGATATATCAACACTGTAATCATTGAACTAATAAAATACGTTAGTGATTATAGATATAAAAAATTTATTTGAAATAATAATTTTCCATAAAACAACAAAATCCTAAAATTTTCTTGTCATTTAAAAATGTACTCGATATTGTAATTAATAGATCGTTCGTGGTTTGTTATGGCGGATTAAAATCAGCTAACAACAAAACGACAGGACCAGTAGTATGAAGCACTCAGGAAAAGAAATTCGCATTGGCACCCTGCTAGTTGATAGAGGTTTAATAACCAACGACCAGTTGCAATCAGCAATCGAGATTCAATGTGCTACTCATAAGCAGCTGGGCGAGATATTAATAGAGCAGAAAATAATTACCAGGCCTCAACTAAATCGTTCGTTGAGGCGTCAAAAGCTTCTGCGTAATACTATTGTCACCGCATTACTTTCCATCGCTCCTTTTCAAATGGTCATAGCAAAAGACCATCGCGTTGATACTCAGTTTTCAGCAGCTCAAATGGAACAACAACAAATTCAAAACTTTGATTCTTTTGATTATGTGGATAGCTTCACCTCTGCAAAAGATGTTGGCATGGGTGACTCAGTATCCGTAAGTGATATCATGAAAGGTATGCAAGTGGTGATTGCCAAAATTGGTATAGATTCTCCATTTTTTTCAAATTTGTCTCTGGATAAAGAGCCTGAAGAAATTCATTATGATATGGATATCGCCCAAGATGGTTTTGCGGTTACCATGAAAATAACGTTTTAAAATTCAAGTTCTAAATTAACGAATTATCCAATGGGTTTTTTCTTAAAGATATTCAATAGGTATGTCTGGTTTAGCAGGAAGCGGCAGTAGGTCGTACGCGATCAGACCCCAAATATACTGGCCTGACATTAATAATATATATGCAGGTCAAAGCATAAGAGACACCACAATCAAAGCGATAATCAGTCAAGATGGTACAGGGGTAACTTCTACAGACAAAGTGTGGATTGTACTAGACAAGTATCGCGAAGGATGGATTCGCTGGATGCGACGGAACCGTTTGTTATCTATAGTGCCTATTTTTTTATCTATTTTCTTCCTCGTGAGTTGCAGCATCTCAGAGAACAGGCATAATCGCTGTTTTTTAAGTAAGAGGTGGCTTTGTGGAATTGCTAAAGTTAGAGCTGTTGGGGCGTCCGTTACGCGTAGAGGGAACGATGTCAGGTTGGCAGCGTTTATATTGGGATCACCAGGTCGTATCAGAAATATCTGCCTCAGCATCTCAGGAAGAAGCGCAGCATGTATTTGAATTGCGCGGCCGTGTTGATGCTAACAACGAAGGTGGTGACGGGGGTATTGAAGAGGTGATTCGCTGCAGTGTCTCCTTAACAGTGAACTGGCAGCCTTTCGAATTGAGCTACCACGTTACGGTTAATGACCAGGTTGTAGAAGAGGGAGGGCGTAGCTTGAGTGAGTTGGAGCACTCTACTCCGTCAGAAATAGTTCCCGAGAAGAGAAAAGTGGGGGTGGTGGGACTTGCGTCGCTGGGGCTTAAGCTGCTGAAGAGTGCTAAGGTGATAAAGGTGGTTTTTGCCGGTGCGAGTGTGGCTGCGTATTCTTGGCTGTTTTCTCTTCAGTTCGCTCTGGCGTTGATCGCCTGTTTAGTATTTCACGAATATGGGCATATTCGTGCTATGAAGTATTTCGGTATGAAAACTAAGGGTATTTACCTAATACCCTTTATGGGCGGTTTGGCGTTGGGTGACAATAAGATCAATACACGTTGGCAAGACGTCGTTATTTCAATTATGGGGCCTAGTTTCGGGTTGTTCTTATCGCTAGCGTTCTTAGTCGCGTATGTCGTCACTGGAGAGATCTTCTTCGCAGGCTTGGCGGCATTTAATGCGCTCCTAAATCTTTTTAATCTGCTGCCAATTCTTCCGTTGGATGGAGGTCATATTTTAAAAAGTATTAGTTTCTCCATGGATAGTAAAATTGGCATTGTATTATGCGCTGCTGGGGCTGCGTTGGGTGTATTTCTTAGCTATCAACTGGGTTTGGCCTTGTTGGGCTTTTTATTATTGATAGGCAGTGTTGAAATTTTAGTGGAATGGCGATCGAGGCATGAAAGCCGGCTGTTTCCTCTTGATCGATACGGTCAATTATTTTCTATCGCTTGGTATTTGGTAACGGTGGCAGGTTTAGTGGCTGTTCTTTGGTATTTCGCTGGTACCGGCGATGCGATGTTAGGGCTGCCATTGAAGGTGCTGCAGAGTTAAAAATTTGTCGAGTTCTCTAAGACTCGTTATGCTGTTGCTACACTGAATTTGATAATATAATTGAAAAGGAAGCGTTATGGTTGTTTTGCATCACTTAAATAATTCGCGTTCACAGCGTTTATTATGGCTGTTTGAAGAGCTCAATATTCCCTATGAAATTAAAAAGTATCAGCGAGATTCAAAAACAGACCTTGCTCCTGAAGCCATAAAAAAAGTACATGCATTAGGCAAATTTCCGGTGATTACTGACGGGGATATAACCATTGCAGAATCAGGCGCGATTATCGAATATTTAGTGGAAAAATACGGGAAAAATTTCTCGCCAGAACGCGGGACTGACGCTGGACGATCCTACACTTACTGGATGCATTATGCTGAAGGATCATTGATGCCTTTGTTAGTGATAAAATTAATTTTTGATAAAGTAAAAACCAGTCCGATGCCATTTTTTATTAAGCCAATCGCTAAAGGTATCGCTAATAAGGTGATGGACGCTTATGCTGGGCCAAACATTAAGTCTAACTTAAACTTTATTAATCAACATTTGGCCACTAACGAATGGTTTTGTGGTGACCAACTAACGGGTGCTGATATCCAGATGAGCTTTCCGTTGGAGGCGATGGTGTCACAGCAAGGAGTGGAATCTTATCCTAATATCATTGCTTTTGTTAAAAAATTCCAAGCACGCCCAGCCTACCAAAAAGGCTTGAAAGCAGGAGGCTCATATGACTTTGCATAAACCTTCAGAAGAATCGACGTAATGTACAGTATAGGATTATGCACAGTTGGTATTGTATTCTTTCTATCATTATTCTTTATATCAATATCCTAATATGTAACAATTATTTTTCCCGAGCTTTACCTGCTCGGGATAATTTGTCCAGATACTCTTGCCAGTAGACCGTTTCATTTTTGGCTAAATCCCATAAATAATTCCAGGTATACACCCCTGTATCATGTTTGTCATCGAAGGTTATTAGAATAGCGTAACTTCCCTGTAGAGAAATTCCAGAAATATTCACCAGCTTCTTTCCGTATTGGAGCACGGCTTGCTCCGAAGTATGCCCTCGCACCTCTGCAGACGGAGAAAGTACTCGTAAATACTCTGCACGTAAACTCACTGAGGTATCATCAGCATATACAAGCTCTAGTATTTGAGAAATGCGGTGATAAATAATATCGACAGGTACTTTTCCGCGATCCATTTTTTGATGTTGTTGAGAAAACTCTGCGCTCATCTTTGGCTACCGTATAAAATGACTAATCGTTAACAAATTTAATATTAGGTAAAGGCGTAATCAAACCTGGTTGTGCAACATTTACCGCCATACGTAGTGCGATATCCCGATATTTTAGCGACACTTCGGCATCAGGATCAACTAATACGATAGGAGCTCCTGCATCTCCTTGCTGCCGAATAGTCATATTTAACGGTAGCGATCCCAGCAATTCAGAATCATATTCTCTAGCAATATTATTTCCACCATTGCGACCAAATATATGATCTTCTTGACCACACTCACTACAGGTATGGGTTGCCATATTCTCGATAACACCAATGATAGGTACGCCAACCTTGGTAAACATCTCGATTCCTTTTTTTACGTCTCGGAGCGCAATATCTTGAGGGGTGGTTACCACCACTGCTCCAGCGATTGAAAGGGTTTGCGCTAAGGTAATATGGATGTCTCCCGTACCCGGAGGCATATCAATAAGTAAATAATCCAAATCCCCCCACAACGTTTGCAGCATCAACTGCTGAATGGTTTCACTAGCCACGGGTCCACGCCACATCATTGGCGTTTTCTCCGAGACCATTACTCCCATGGACATGACTTTGATTCCATGGGCAAGCATTGGTGCATAAAATCGCATATCGCGTGTCTGAGGCGTTGAGCCAGCAGGAATCCCGAGTAACAATGGCTGGCTAGGGCCGTACAGGTCGGCATCCAAAATACCAACGCTGGCCCCTTGAGCACCCAAAGCCAGCGCTAAATTGGTTGTAGTTGTTGATTTTCCTACGCCACCTTTACCGGATGAAACCGCAATAATGTTCTTTATACGGCTAACTTCTTCTCGCTGGCCTTTGTGGGCCCGTATGTTCCAGTTGACGCTAACTTCTACCTGAGCAAAGTCATTTAACTGCTCTAATGCCCCCGTCAGAATATCAACCATCGAAGCGCTAACTTTTTGCCCGGGGTACGCTAATTCCACATGAACTTGCAATATATCCCCGCACTGGCCCAGGTGCGTGATCGCCTTTCCAGATACAAGATCTTTCCCTATATAAGGATCAATATAAGCTCGAGCGATCACTTGCTCGACAGACTCACGTAATGCGCCTTCTAAGGGCTTAGATTTACTTTTCTTAAATAATGAACGAAAAAATGACATGCTGCGGATCTCTAACCTAAATACTTGGCGCAGTTTACGCTTTCCTCCAAGACTCCACCAGGGATGTCTGGCTTTCCTTTCATTCAACATCATCAAGTGTAGAGAAGAAGCGTTAGGCCGAGAATGCAGTGAGCTACAGCAGTCTTTGCTTGTTTACGAGGGGAAATCTCCATAAATCTCCCTTGACAGTCTCACAAAACATACCATACCATAGGGTATGTTTTGTGAGGTGTGACTATGGGTAGAAAAACAAAGAGCGATTGGTTTGTGATCTTCCCCCGATAAAACGGACACCAATTATTTCATGCTGCCATCTGCTCATATTCAATCGGAGAGTGATAACCGATACCTGAGTGTAGACGTTTGGCATTATAGAACTG
>MAAL01000081.1 GCA_002163245.1 Gammaproteobacteria bacterium 42_54_T18
TTACGATAGGGTTCGATCATTACTTGAATCCTCCAAAAATGAGCAACGAACAAATGGCCGCTGCTTTTCTTAAGAGATTGCCCAGGCATGAGCAACTTGATTTACTTGGTTTGAATTGATTTGGTTATTCTTGTTAATAGTATTTTTTTGCCACATTCGAGACATTAGCTAATGCAGACTTAAAATTTATTGGATTAGGTTTTGTATCAATAACATCACATTAAGCTGTTAAAAATTGTTGGCTATAATTAAGAGGAACGAACACAGCCAAATGCTTTCTTTCCTTTTGAAAAACTTATAGTTCTTTTTTAGCTTCAGCAAGCAAGATTGGTGCGTATTCATCGAGCAATATTTTGGCATATTTTGGGGTGATAGTTAATTCGTGGGCAGCTTCAAAATACTTCTCTGTGTTATTCCCTATATCCTCTAGAGCCTTTATAAGAGAACCTACTACGATTAAACGACCATAGTGCTCGATAGCCAGGTTAATTGCATCATCAGGTATTACTCCCCATTCGCTGCGCATGGCAAGTAAGTCTAATATATCCTTATAAGGGTAGTCAGTCCATCTATCACTGTTTGCCAATAATTTAGTATAATAACAAGAGGAACGGTCTAGGAAAGGTACGGGGAACAATGAGTCGTCTAATAACGACTTTAAATTATAGTTATCAAAACTAACAAACTCTAACTTAATTGCAGTAGCTTTGTGCTCTATAATTGTCCTAACGGCATATCTATCAGCTCTGATATCTCTTAGATATGAGAAATCTTTTGTAACTAACTTCCCTAATGTAACATTGGTTATTTGACTTCTTGCAGCTTTGTAAGAAGCCTTGTTAGGGCAAAGAAAATCTATATCTATTGATTCCCTATATTCATTGATCTCCAAAGCTATACGAGTACCTCCACCAAAGATAATGTTATTCTCGGAAAGGTATTCGGTGCTGAAGTTATCTAGAGCGGAAGATATTGCTTGGTGGTGAGAAAGTTTGTATTTTGACATTTATGCAGCAGTAGGCATAAAATACCCATTACCAATTTTTTCTGTAAGTAATTTAATAAGAGCCAGTTCATCACGAGTTAATTTATTTTTATCAACATAAGCCCAACGCCTTTCATATAAGGCAAAAGCATCTCTTGGGTCTATAAATTTTTTACGGGTGTCCCACAAAAGATTATCTAACTCTTTATATTCATTACGATTGACATAACCCATTATATTTTTCCTGACTTTGATATAAATATTATCTTATACAAGCACGATTTCATTATAGGGGATATGAAAAGTAAACACAATCTACAACGATCACACTTAACCCCCCTTCTATCAGGGGTAAAGCCCCCATCACATATATATCATTCACTGAGTCAGCGTCATAATAGATTCATTATAAAATATATAGCAAAACATTTATTGCTAATGTCGCCTTAGCACTTTTTTGACGTTAGCTTTTGGTGAGGGAAAGAAATCAATCGCTCTGACCCCATTGATTTTTCGTTACATTGTCCGAGCAGCTCTTTATTCATGCCCGTAGAGTCACCTGATGGCACAGGTGGTTTGATCAACATCCTCTGTTTAAGTCAAACAACTTCGCAGGCGACTTCGTGTCGCACTTTTGTATCGATAACGCCGCATACACTGGGGGAAAAACAGAGCGAAGCTGCAGTTTTTTGGTCCCTCTGGCTGGCCTTGTTAGCACTCACTAGATACTACTCGGGTACCGAACTGTACCACCCGATTCACTTATTTCTTTACCATCGATACGTAATTTAATCATCCCATTTTTTCCAAGGCTACCAACCGCTCCTTTTGTTGATGTGATTCCATCTATGCCTGAAGAACCGACTCTATTCGCCGAGTCACAACCATGAAGAACTCCCTCTGCTCCCCCTTGTCCTTTATCACCTGAGGTTCCTGGCATGCCGGGTTTTCCCTCGCTTCCACCTCGTGCAAGTATGGTAATTATTCCGTCTGTCGAACCGAGATTTACACTTATATTTCCACTATCACCTCCACTACCTGCAGCTCCTCCGACGCCGGCGTCACCTCCATCACCTCCCTTTCCACCTCTGCCAGGTCCACCTTTACAATTACATACTTTCCCTACTACTAGGTTTACGCAATCAACGCCCTTGGCGGCTTTACCTTGACCCCCTTTACCTCCGTGCCCACCAGATCCTCCTTGCCCTCCGTCACCACCAGCTTGTCCGAGATTATTTATAGAGAGATTACCTACTAATGAATTTGCCTCGATTAATATCCGGCCAGAATTATTACCATCACTTCCACTCACGCCAGAGATCCCATCGACTCCATTAACACCTTTCTCACCAGTTCCGTCAGTTCCCTTAGTCCCATCTTTACTTTTTCCATTATTGTTGGCTGGTTTAGCTTTCTTAAATCCAGTAACAATGCTCGTATCACTTGCAATGACCTCATCGCACAAAATATCTAAGTTATAACCGTTTGTTGTAATTGATTTAGGAAGTATACAGTCGGCATTTTTCTTTCCGATTGCAGTATCCGTATTTAGCGAGATGTTCTCTGTGATTTTCACTGGGTCGGGAAATAGCTTGGGTAAAGCAAATGCAACGACTACTGCCAAAACGCCGCCTCCTACCAATGTCTGAAAAATCAGACTTTTCCAGTCACGTGCCTTTTCATCCACCTTCCACTCTCCTTTTGAATGACTTGATATGCCTGTTCTACTTACCAATATTGTTAATGTCATCTATATACGCTAAGGGATGTGCTCTAGCTAACGTAGATAAGTTACTTTTACTTTCTTCTACTTTAAAATAAACTCTCACTGCCTCTAAAAAAATATAAGCTGAGACAGAACTTCCTACCGGCATACCCTGTGACATTGCAAATAATGAAATTGCGAAGTTCATTATTGCTGGAGAACTAATAAGCTCAGTTAGGATAATGGGGGTTAAACGAAATCCCCATGCATTCATTGCTCTGTCATGAGAATCTACTAAACTTTCTAATCGATCCTTTATTTCTTCAAGAGACTTTCCCGAATAATTGTCTTTGTAGAACCATCTTAAATCTCTTAACTTAGCTAATGATTCTTTATCTTTTTTAAACTCTTCTACATGCCGCCATTCAACATCAGTGGTGTCTATTAGATTTAAATTCTCAAAAGTGAATAACATAGATGTAGTATCACCATCACCAGCATTATTTATGCTTATGGGTAAACTTATAGTTGCATTCTTAAATAAACTCGAACTCCCAACATTCAATAGGGAGATTGCGTGATTTGTAAACCTGTCTACGGTGGTATTATCTACAAATAGATTTGACCTTACATAGCCATAGAATGTCTCATAAAACCTTTGACTAAGCTCGGAAATAGTTCCCCCATAATATGGAATTAGGTCTATTAATTGTCCTTCTTTAATTCCTTTAACTCTATACTCCGGAGGTATAATTGAGGCAGGATATTCTCTTCTAGTTGCTTCATATCCTCCTTTGGAATTCGAGTCTAGTTCTATTGGAATAATATAATCCGCGAGTAAGGACGATAGCTTAAGAGAGTTTTGATCTCCACAGGCAATCACTAAACTTTCCGTTTTCATATTAATTCCTCCATTTTTGACTATACACTCTGGTCAGGCCTAACAATTATTATGGATACTTCTCAGTAATGTCCACTCCATACTTTTGATTAGTTATAGCTCAATATCCCTAAATTTCAACAAATTATAACGGTTAAACTAGCCAAAAAGTTTTGTGTTTAACTATTACTAAGAAGTCTCAGTAATATCCTACTAAGACAAAAAATTAAAAAATGTTTATATTCAGCAAGATAAGCTTTGAACTTTTGGGATATATCACGTTAATGGTCATTTACTGAGACTTATCAGTAATATGACACGAATAATTCATTAGAAAATATAGGGCAAAAATTTTGAGGCTAATGCCTCCAAAGCGCATTAAGTGAATATTGGCACTAACCACTATTAGTGCCAAAACTTAAACCGCTTGGGGTATTAAGCTTGCATTAAGCCGGCATCCCACCAATCTGCTTCAGCTTCACCGTCTGCTATTTCCCTGGCATAAACCCAATCACTGCCAATTGGCATCGCCCTACCCTCGTTATTTGCTTTAACAAATGCTGTGGCTACCATTTCACGTGATTTCTGCCAATCTGCTTCAAATGGTCGGTTTCGCCCCTCGGTACGCGCAAAAATATGCGCCCAATGGTCAATTTCATTGCGTTTTTGTAAATCAATCTGATTTTCATCTTCTAAGATGATTAGTTTTTGACCCTCAATAGAGAGGATCCGATCATCAACCCTGATCCTTTTTCCTTTTTTCAGCTCATTAACCTGGTAATTACCTAAACCTAAACTAAAAAGCTTCCTCGCCTCTCTAGCCGCTGCACCCAAAGGCGTACAGTTATTCCCACTAGTCCAAGACTGGTCGGCTGCGCCGACAAAAGCCGCCTCCTCTGCCATTGCAGCAGCGGTGCCTTTCAATTGTTTTACCCATTGGGTAACGCGCGTTAATAACGAGGCATCACTCGACACACTGTAAACACCACGCAATTCACGAACAGCTTGTGCAATTGGGCACGCAAAAGTAGCAACACCTTTTACTCGGCGAATTGCTTCACCATAGGCATTACCAAAAGGGGTTACCTCGTAGGCTGTTCTAAAATTAGCTAAACGACCAATGCACATGCCGCCCATTTCTTTAACAAAGTTAATCCAACTACCTACATCAGCTGCTTGCCTTACTCGCTCTAAATCAAGCTGTTCAATAGGCTCACGTACTTTACGTAACTCACGGTAAACGGTAACGCTTGGTGAGCCTTGAAACTGAAATTGTCTAATGCCCCACGTATTGGCCCAACAAAGAACAGGGTTAACGGTTATGTTTTCGCCCGTTTCATCATCTTCATGGTCAGTTACCTGGTAACCATCAATATTCTTAGATATATATTTTGCAATGTACCCAGCTGCACTGCCTTTAGTTGAGTCCATAAGTATTGCGGTAAAACGTGGTGAAAAAGTACGGTAAAATTTTTCAGGCTCTTTGGCTTTAATACCTTGGCTTTTTTTATAGCCCCACTTTTGACGTTGTTTTTTATAGGCTTGAAAAAGTATTGTTTTTTCTGAATTACTACGTGCTTGCACGCCCATTTCAATATTACGCACGCGAACACCTAAACCATTAGGGTTAGGTTCAAAAATAAGTTTTTGTTTGTGCTTAATAAATACAGGTCCGTATCTATTTAATAGTTCTTCCCGGTCTTCAAAAATGAAGTACTTGCGAATAATGGCGTTAATCCACTGCACCTTATTTTTTGGCATGAACAACATCATGTGCCAATGTGGGCAACCATCTGCGTGTGGTTCGACTACTCTAATACCAAAATAACCAAGACCTAACCGTTTTAACTTGGTTCTGGTGCGTGACCATGTTTTTACTAAGTAAGCCTGAGAGTCTTTAGGCGATGAGCCAATCCATTTGTCAGAATTGGGGTGATATTTACTTGGACAAGTCAGTGTGTAAAAAATACCGACATAGCCCATTTCTGTGGCGAGTTCTTCAGTTTCACGCATGCGTAACATTAATTCATTACGGCGGTTTATGGGGTTAGCCATGCCAGCATCAACGGCGGTTACTAAATCAATTACCGTACCACTGTCACTTTCAAGTTCCATTTTTCCTAAAAATTCACGCCCTGATCGTTGCGATTCAATAAACTCACATTGGGCTTGTTTGCTTGAATACGGGCTAATACCTTTGCGCTTTATTTCTTTCTTGTTTTTGCTGCGGTAAATGTCTTTACCTACTTGGCCCGTGGCAATTTCTAACAATTCTAGATAACGAGTTCTTACCGTTTTAAGTTTGCGAGCCCACCATTTTTCGCACTGTACTTTTTTTAATGCAATTTCGAGCGCTTCAACGGTTTCTTTTTCGCGTGACTCCCAATAATCAAGAGATACGGTCATGGCTTGACAATACTGACCTAGTTTTTCATAAACATGCCTTACGTCATCTTCGTAACACTCACCAATAACTTGATCACTTAAGTCATTAAAAATACCAATGCATTCTATAGCGACTTTTTCAGCGTGCTTTTTGGTTTTGTCTTTATTACTTAAAATATGCCATGGTAATGGCATATTTTGAGTAATACTGAATAAAGCACCAAAGCGGGGTTTTAGTTTTTCAGTGGTACGTCGTAACCAAACATTAGCGTTTATTTGGGCTTTGCTATTGCCGCGGTTATAACGGGCAACATAATCCCTTGCAATGCGAGTTTGCAACGGAATGGGCATTCTACTTAACCCCAGCGCCAAAAAGTTATAATTGCGCACATCATCAATACTGCTGATAATGCCAACAGCCACACCTGATAAATTAAGCGTGGCTAACTCAACACGTTGGTCTCTCATTAGAAAGGCATCTCAGGAAAGTTAATCAACTCTTCATGTAATGAAAGTCTGTATAACGGTCTTTTCTTATTTAATATAGAA
>MAAL01000091.1 GCA_002163245.1 Gammaproteobacteria bacterium 42_54_T18
CCTTACATGGCGCCATCATTCCGATTCATAAGTGGATTCCCCATACTGCTCTTTTATATCCAGTATTTCTGGCATTACTTCATGAAATAATAAAACTAAATCAGGGTCAAAGTGAATACCTGAATTTTCATCAATAAATTTAACCGCATCACTCACGGCCCAGGCCTTTTTATAGGGGCGCTCAGTGGTTAATGCATCAAACACATCGGCCACCGCCACAATACGCCCTGATAAAGGAATCTCTTCTCCCTTTAAACCATTAGGGTAGCCCGAGCCATCCCATTTTTCGTGATGAGATAAGGCAATCTCTTTGGACATTCTCATAAGCTCATTATCGTGATCACCAATAATAGACGCACCTAATTGAGGGTGAGTACGCATAATATGCCATTCATCATCATCCAGTTTTCCCGGCTTTAACAGGACATTATCAGGAATGCCTATTTTTCCAATATCATGCATGGGAGACGCGTTAAAGATGAGATCCGTCCACTCTTTCCCTCGATCAAGGGCTTCAGCCATTAAGCGAGAGTAATGACTCATTCTAATAACATGCAAACCGGTTTCATTGTCTTTAAATTCAGCAGCGCGGCCAAGACGGCGTATGATTTCCAATCGGGTTTGCTGGAGTTGTTCGGTGCGTTGTTCAACGATGGATTCCAGGTAACGGTTTTGATCATACAGTGCCAGTTGGGTGTGTACTCTGGCTAATACAATAGGTGGGCTAATCGGTTTGGTGATGTAGTCAACCGCGCCCAATTCTAACCCCAGTTTCTCATCTTCGTCCTGGTTTTTTGCGGTGATAAATATAATGGGGATTTTAGCTGTAGCCGAGTTATTTTTTAATTGGCGACAAACCTCATGGCCATCAATTTCCGGCATCATTACATCAAGTAAAATTAGATCTGGCCTAGGTTCACTGTTAGCAATCTTTAACGCCCGCTCGCCATTTAGCGCCGCTTTAACTTTATATAAAGGGCGTAGCA
Organism: Gammaproteobacteria bacterium 42_54_T18; assembly: GCA_002163245.1. Lineage (GTDB taxonomy): Bacteria > Pseudomonadota > Gammaproteobacteria > Pseudomonadales > Ketobacteraceae > 42-54-T18. The sequence continues at coordinate 987 of MAAL01000091.1, forward strand.
CGCCACTGAGTAAATCAATATTCTCTGGAACATCATCTACCACCAAAATAATGGGTTTTTTATCCTCTTTGGCCATCTAAATTCCCACCTAATAACGGCTAAATATTCGTGAATATTACTTAAACTCTAGCTTGAGATAACAGTTCTACCAGCAATGAAGGCTATATATCAAAAAAGTGAATATATTACCCCCTATATTACTAGCAGGTATTTAATGGTGAGAAGGTAATAAAAAGTACTCCATAGATGAACGTATCAATTGAAAAATCCAGATCCACACCATCGGTGAAAAGTTAAGGTGTTACCAGCTTATTTAATACCTTTAACCCTTGCTCAAAATCATAGGCTTCAATGGCCTTGGTCAATTTGTTTAAAATGGATGAATATTGTTCAATGCCTGGCAGTTGATGTAGCTCGTCAATCACTTCAATGGCATCGGTGTCATTGTCTTGTAGAAGTTGGCTGAGCCTGTGTAACAAAACCTTGAAGGCTTCTTGGTCGAGTGTTTGGCCAGAGCCGGGTTTACGTTTTTTAGATAAGGTCGCTGAAGATAAACTGGTTAATACTTGGCATAAAGGTGTTTGCACCGCAGTCAATGCCTTATCCAACTCGATGTCAGTTAGATTGTGCATGCAAGCTTGCTCTAAGTCAGCGGCGGCGTTCATTAAAATATTGGCGCCAATATTACCCGCTACCCCCTTTAGGGAGTGGGCACAACGTTCAGCTGCCATGGAATCAGTTTTATGGTGTCGAGCCTTTGTGAAGCGTTCCACAAAATCAGCTTGACCATCATGAAATTTATTGAGTAATTTTAAATACAGTTTGTGGTTGCCTTGAGTAATGGCCAAACCAGCTTCGGTATCTATGCCGGGTAACTCTAGCGGTATTAGGTCAGTGTCGGTCTCTTGCTGTGGTGCTGTCGGTTTATTGGGTAACGGTGAATTGTTTTTTGGTGTGACCCATTTGGCCATTGTTTTAAACATGTCATCAACATTAATAGGTTTAGCAATATGATCGTTCATTCCAACCGCTAACA
>MAAL01000181.1 GCA_002163245.1 Gammaproteobacteria bacterium 42_54_T18
TGATTATAACGTTAATACTGCTTATAGCATTTTCCGCTATCAATCAACTTCTGTTGTAAGTGGAACAGATCATCAGTTAGGTGAAATTGAGTTTTTTGGTACTAAGGTTCCAGAGCCTTCAACCATTGCTATTTTTGCCTTAAGTCTTATTGGTTTAGCATCTCGTCAATTTAAGAAATAATTTTAGTCATTAAACCTATATAAACTCTAAAAACACTGATTGTAATGGTCAGTGTTTTTTTGTTCATAAAAGTTAGTTATTTATAAATCCAAACAAAGTATTCACCATAGAATGAGTTAACAACCAATCGGTCATTGTTACTGATAAATAGGTTTGAGATCTTAACGGTTTATGGCGAAGTATTAAAACTAAAAATAAGCTTATAAGTCTTTAATATCAAGCTTACACTCGGATTGGTTCTTTCGTTCCAGAAAGAGAAGCTTGTCTTCAAAATCACTGATTAAAGTAGCTAACTTTAAACATGTCGACCTCCTATTTGAGGTTGACGAATGACAACAGCCTGCTTAATACACGTGCTGAATGGGTCTATTACCAACTACTTTATCGATATTATGAGTGTCTCAAACTCATTAACGAATACAAAGCATTTGTTGGCATTGATTGGGCAAATGATAAACACGATCTTTGCGTTCAATACCCTTCCACTGGTAAGCGTGAATTTTCCATAATAAAGCATGATGTTAATGAAATAGATAAATGGGTTAAAGGCATTCATAAGAGGTATGGCTCACCCATTGCTTGTAGCTCAAAGCGACTAAAATATAAGTTATTCAAATATACTGACTTGCTGAAATTTACTGTTTTACAATAAATCAATAACACCTTATTATCATACAACTAAGACATTTTATTTAGATTGTTTATTAAGAATTGGAAGCGCTTCCATGGCAGTCTATTACTTTACTAAAAAATTCAAATATTATTAATTTTTGTTATCTGTCAAACAGAAAATACTAAAAGAAATTATTCATAAAAAAGCGGGAGCGATTATCAGTATTTGGTCATCTTTTTTAAATAATACCACGTCCTCTAAAGGCAGGCTTTTTTGGGGTTTGCAAATTTTTGGCTGGTTAGTATTGTCCGTACTCACATACTTGACACTTACTCTTTGGTATACATCTAGCAACTTTTGGCCAAACAATATTCACGGTCTATTGCAATCAATTTTAGGCATTTTTTTCAGTCTAATTCTTCGACAAATTTTTTTATATCTATGGGATAAAACATATATTGGCAGAACAATTATTGGTGCACTATCCATCATAGTTATCGCGTTTTTGTGGACAGTAATACGAATGCAACTGTTTTTATCGATTGTAGTGACACCTCCAGTGAACCTTGAAACTCCAGGTTGGGGTTTTGATAAAGCTTCTATATTTTTCAATTTTGGCGTCGATGGTGCGAGTAGTGGCGAGAAAAAATATTATTGGGATGATGTAAGCTTTGGAAAATCAAGTTCTCGATTTACTGTATCAGGAGTAAATTTACCAGAGACTAATAAGTTGCAACAAATCGATTTGCCTGTAAATTTCGATAAAGTTGATGTTAACTATGATCTCATAGATTTTGGTGGTGCAAGCACAACCATCGAACCTGACCCCAGTGGAAAAATGGGTAATGTAGCCGTCACCACTAAGCTGGCATATGCTGAAACATGGGCAGGAACCACAATGAGCACCTCTAATGGCTTCGCTAGTGATATACCTATCAACACCTCAAATAGCACACTAAGCGTCTGGGTTTACTCTCCAGACGCAGGAATTCCCGTACGGTTGAAACTTGAAGATCATACGAATAGCAATCATAGTACAGAGACAGAAACAAAAACAACAAAAGTTAATACATGGGAACGCTTGATATTTGATTTTAATATTCCCGCAACAATTCATATAGATGGGAACATTCATGAAATTTGGGAAGAGTTTGGTGGCTGGTATTTTACTTCCTTATTAATATTTTTATGTTGGGCGACCTCTTATCATGGCATTAAATACGCAATGTTATTTCAGCTCCAACGAGATGAAGCAACCGGTCAGGCACAAAAAGCTAAACTATTAAGTTTACAAGCGTTAGCAGCGACAAAAGAGGCGGAGTTGAAGATGTTACGTTATCAATTAAACCCACATTTTATGTTTAATACGCTCAACGCAATTTACGCTTTAATTAAATTTGGCGATCAAAATCTGGCTAAAAACATGGTCTCTAAACTGGCAAAATTTTTGCGGTATTCACTCAATGGTGACCATGAGCAGTTGGTCACTTTATCTCAGGAGCTTGATGCCCTAACCTTATATCTGGACATTGAAAAAGTTCGCTTTGATGATCGATTGATCGTTAAAACCGATATTGAGCCAATGGCTGGTTTATGTTTGGTACCTAGTTTGATTTTACAACCTTTAGTTGAGAACGCGATTAAGTATGCTATAGCTGAACAAGAAAATGGTGGTACTATTGTCATCGCTGCAAGTGTTAGAAAAAAACAGCTTATACTTACTGTCAGTGACGATGGTCCTGGTGCAGATTTAGATAACGGCAAGCTACCTAGCCCGAGTGGTATAGGATTGAGCAATACTCAACAACGCCTGGAAACTTTATTTGATCAGCAGTATACATTTTCTTTAGAAAATTTAGTCCCTCATGGATTGCAAATTGTAATGAGTTTGCCATACCAAAAAAGGTAGTGAAAATATGATCAAATTAAAAACGCTTATTGTCGATGATGAATCTTTAGCACGACGTTTACTCAAGGCTAATCTACTTGATCTCGCAGATGTAGAAGTAGTGGCAGAGTGTGCAAATGGCCGCCAGGTGTTAGCAGCGGTTTCGACCCATAAGCCAGATTTGATTTTCTTAGACATTGAAATGCCCGGTATGAATGGCATAGAAGTAGTAAAGGCTTTGCCGATTGACAACATGCCGATGATTGTTTTCACTACCGCTTATGATCAATATGCAGTATCAGCGTTTGATCTTAATGCCGTCGACTATTTATTAAAACCATTGGATGAAAAGGATGTGGAAAGAGCTGTAAAAAGGGCCGTTATTGAGTATTCGTCAAAAAGTGCCCTTAGTGATGTTAAACAGCATTTATTAGATGCACTAGGGCAAATTGACAGCCGTCCTTTACCTACAACTTCCCCTGCCCCAATAACAAGTGAACCCAGTGAATCAGTTCAAGATGAGAGTAATGTTTATCCCGAAAAACTGATCATTAAAGACGGCGGCACTGTAACCTTAGTATGCATGAAAGATATCGATTGGATAGATGCTGCTGGTGATTATATGTGTGTTCATAGTGAAGGAGTAACACATATTATGCGTAGCACCATGACAGATCTGCTTGAACAGCTTGATCCAAACTTTTTTAAACGTATACATCGTTCAACCATTCTTAATATGACAAAAATAGCGCGAGCTAAAGCACATATAAAAGGCGAGTTTTTTGTTGACCTTAGTTGTGGTGAACAGCTAAAGGTGAGTCGTAGTTATGGTGATGTCATCAGAGAATATTTGGCCAACATAGTCATTTAGTAAAAAGATATAACAAGCTTCATATGACAAATTAGCCGCCTATTTTCGTCTCATCGTAGGATAATATTTAAGCCGAAAAAAAGCGTCTTAATGATTAATATTCACTTACTTTTTTGCTGTCGATTTTTACACTAACTTTGTTTAAATAATGAACCTACAATCAAGACTGATAATTGCTTATTTAAGCTCAAAAATCACCTCTTTAAACAACCTAATTATCCAAACAAACATCAAGACCATTTATTACTGCTATGGTGTTATTGTCCTTAAAGACTAATTACTGAAAATGGCTTGTCTATTATATGCCTATAATACGTCAAACCCTATACCTGTCGTAGACTAGCGTAAGATTCCCGCTATTTACCAAGTAATTCATAACTAACTCAATATCAACATTAACGCTTACCTATTTCACAATAACCAAGCAATAATATGGTATCAATCCCTCACAAAAATAATCGGCTTACTTCGTGCTCAAATGAAGTCTTTTAGCAAACAAAATATTACCGATTATTTTACTTGTTAGTTGGGCCGTAAAGTGACGATTAAATAAACTATCTTCGACTAATTATCCCTTCCCATTCATCATCAATATCGGACAACTCAACCAGTGAAATTCCATCTAAGCTGTTTTGATGGGCGGTTGAACGATAAAAGGCAGGCAGCACTAATAAGAACAGATATATTCTATTCATGCTAAAAATAAATTAACAAAAATATTTTGTTGACTACTTTTTAGCATGAATAGTAAACAATGGGTTTAAGAAAAGGATGCGTAAAAAAACAATTAGTCATCAATTACTGATTAATCGTTATTTTAAAAGTTAGTCTATATGGAAATGTAAGCGCTTACATGTCATTGTAAATAAATTGGCTTTACGCTTATTTTATTATTAATCACAGTGATCGGCTCTTAAACCGAAATTTAAAATAGCCAAATAATTGGCAAATAAAATTATAAATTAAATTTCGGAGTAACAAATGAACAAAGCAATAAAACAAATTGCACTACTAGGTGCGTTCCTAGTCAGTGCTCCACAAGCGTTAGGCGCAGCCATTACCAATGGCAACTTATTTTTGCTTTGAAGAAAGGCCATTGAAAGCTACGGCTAACAAGGCCGTTGTAATAAAGCTAACGCTAAAAATGACTTATCAGGCACAAAGAACCAAGCAAACACCAATAACTATATAAATAACTTGGAATAAAATTATGTTCAGCATAAAAAATTTATACCCACTATTAATGAGGAAAATGCAATGAAGCGTATCACATTAGATTTTGCTCGCTGTCTTCTACCTGCAATTGTGACATTGAGTCTAACGGGTTGCTTTTCAGACTCAGATCAGAAAGAAGATGAAACCATAACACCCCCTGAAACTCCGACAGTTCCTACAGTTCCTACAGTCCCTACAATTCCGACAGTTCCGACAGCTCCTACAACTCCTACGAACCCTCAGCCACCATCAAGTGAAACCTTTAGCATCTCAGGTGCTGCTGTGAAAGGGCCATTAGCCTTTGCATTAGTTAATGTATACGAGCTAGATGCAAGTAAAATTGATTTTAAAGGTGAGTTAGTTACTTCGAGTAGAACAAGTGCCAAAGCTAAACTTGAAGGATTAGAGTTACAATCACCTTTATCAGAAAATTATTTAGTCGAAGTGATTGCCGATGATACAACAATTGACTTAACTACGGGTAAAACACCCGTTATTACGCAACTGGTTAGTTTTATCAGTAAACAACAAATTGAGGAAAATGAAGCGATTTTTGCAACTCCTCTTTCTACTATAGCAATAAAAGTTGCGACAAATGAGACTGGTACCGCAACATTTGAAGAAAAAATAATAAAGGCAGTTTCGTTAACAAAATCAACTTTAGGTTTTGGTGTCAGTAGTGAGCTTAATTTATTTACAGATGCCCCTTTGTTGTTAGATTCGCAAACTAGTTTAGAAGAACAACAGCAAGTTATTATACATCGTGGTGCGATTGAAGCTGCAGCTTCTATTATGACGGATATTGCCAATAATAATTCATTAACTACTGATGAAGTTGTTGAACTGCTTTCTCAAGATTTAGCTGATGGAATTATCGATGCTAAAATTAATCAAAGCGACATTACACAATACAATGCTGATGTTCTAACGCTGTTTAAGGTAAACCCTGATGATATCGTTATTGCTGGTGATGATGAACAACGTACGTTAGCAGATATTAAAGAGCTGTTGATCTCAGAAACCGTAGTAACGGGTAATAGTGAGGTTGAACTTGATGCTTTTATTGAAGATACCACAGAGACAACATACACTCCGGCGACATTAATTGCCGATAATGATGGCGATGGCATTGATAACAATGCCGATACCGATGATGATAATGACGGTGTAGCAGATAGCGATGATGCTTTCCCGCTAGATGACTCAGAATCAGTTGATACCGATGGCGATGGCACAGGTAACAATGCCGATACCGATGATGATAATGACGGTGTATCAGACAGCGATGATGCTTTTCCATTAGATAGCACAGAATCAGTTGATACCGATGGCGATACTAGCGGTGGTGACACTGGCGGTGGTGATACAGGCATCGAACTCAGCATCAACGGTGACTTTGAAACCGGCGATAGTTCAGGTTGGACTTCATACGCCAGCGATAACAACGGTACTTTTGCAGTAACAGACGCAGAAGCTAATGGCGGCAGTTTCTCAGGTAACCTTGTTGCTGATGGTGCTGGTTCATTTCCGCTAATCAAGCAAGCTAACTTAGGCATTGGCGAAGTAACACCTAATAGCGAAATTACCATTTCATTCGACCTTTTTGGTTCAATGGAAGGTGTAGGCGGTGTTGTTTTTGCTGAATTTTTCTCTGAATTAGAGGTTG
>MAAL01000122.1 GCA_002163245.1 Gammaproteobacteria bacterium 42_54_T18
ACGGCCGTCAGATAAATCATTTAATTTTTGAAAAATACCATCATCGATAAGGGAGTTAATGCGAGCATGAGTTGTGGTTTTTGCAGCTTGTGTGCTGATGTAGAGATTAGAAACGGGGATTTTATTGCCTTCAATTTTGGCATTTGAACGTCACAAATAACCAGATCCGGCAGTTCATTTCTGATTACTTCTATCCCAGTTATGCCATCGGTGGCCTCAACGACATCGTAACCTTCACTTCCTATTAGCCTTGTTGTTTATGAATGCTAATTATGGATTTGAAAGCGGATTTGTCCAAGGCCTTTTAGGCATGAAATCCGAATGTTCTTTGGGCGGGGAGCGGCGCTGCTCCAATGCTGTATGAGGTGTTCGGGCTTAGCTCGCCGACAATACTCCTCGTTTTAAAAAGTATATGTAGGGAAAATGAACAAATAGACGCTAACGGGAAGGCTACTCTAAACAAGCCTGTTAGGGTGCCTGTTTAGAGTAGCTGGAAGTGTAATGTTTACAGGTTTAGCGTGGCTTTTTAGCGACAGACTCTAATTTCATGCCGATGACTGCTAACTTTAGGAGCTTCAGCGGGCTACGAGTAAAGAGCGCATTGATTAAGTCCACAAACAAATTGTACTTTTTCTGTGTATAAGGGTACCAATTAGGCTCGATAATACTACTGTCTTTGTCGACAAGAATTGATTTGCTACGAGAGTACCCTAACAAACCTTCTTCACCTTTCTGTCGGCCGAAACCACTTTCTTTACAACCGCCAAAAGGTAGGTTTGGGTTGCCTTCTGTCAGCATGACATTGTTGATCGATACGGCTCCACACTCTAACTGTCTCGAAACACGATCAGCGCGTTTTAAATCTTTGCTCCAAACGGAGGCGGAAAGCCCAAAGCTAGTGTCGTTTGAGATCTGGACAACTTCTTCTTCAGTTGAGAATTTGAAGATGGGGAGGAGGGGGCCAAAGGTCTCTTCGTTAACCACATCCATCGATTCATCTAGATTGGTTAGTACCGTAGGCATGAAGAACATCTCGTTTTCATGCAGTATTTCGCCACCTGTGAGTATCTTTGCCCCTTTTGCTTTAGCATCTTCAACATGTTTACGGGCAATATCAAGTTGGAAGTCAACGGTCATACCTCCGATGTCTGCATTGCCAGAATCCCCAGAGTTAAGTACCAACTTGTTGACTTCTGTGGTGATTCTTTCAACAAACTCATCATATATGTTGTCTTGAACATAGATGCGCTCAACTGAGCTGCAAGATTGACCTGCATTGGTGAGCGCCCCCCAAATGACACCGGCAACGACGCGATCCAAGTTTACGTCATCAAACACAATAGCTTGATCTTTTCCACCGAGTTCAATATCTACAGGGATTAGCTTTTCTGCTGCTTGTGCAAGAATACGCTTGCCTGTTCTTGCGCTGCCGGTGAAAAATATTTTGGCAGGGCGTTGATCGATAAGCCGCTGTGCGGTGATACCGGTACCGTAGGTAACAAATACACTTTGTTCCAACATTGGAGCAACAGAGAATATTTTTTCCATTAATCCTGTCATAGGTGTTACTTCAGATGGTTTAAATACTACGGTGTTGCCTGCTACGTAAGCTGACAATATAGAAGTAATACCTATATGGAACGGGTAATTCCAAGGGGCAATGATTAACACAGTACCGAGTGCTTCTTGGTAAATTTTGGAGGTCTTTCCCATTAATGTAATTGGGGTTGCGACTTTTTTATCTTTTAGTATTTTTGGAGCGTTGTGAATAAGCCATTCAAAATTATCGAGAACACCCATTACTTCTGACACCATTGCATCGGTTCTACTTTTTCGAGTTTCTTTGCAAATGATGTCTGTAATTTCTTCTTTATGGTCGCGCACATAGTCAATCAGTCGCTCAATATCTTCTAAGCGGTTTTTAAGAGGGACTTTCTGTAGGCGCTGGAATGCTTTTCTTGCTGCTATATAAGTATCTTTAACCTGCTCTTCACTAGTTTCAGTAATTTGATCAAGCGATATACTGTCTACCGTTGCTGGCTTTGAATGTGCTTTTTTGGCTTTTGTTGTATTTGTGCTCATGACATTATCCTTGCTGATCTGGTGTGCAGGTAACATTGTAATCAATTACATCGTGAACCATAGGTCCAGTGTAAGAAGATGAAGTTTGGTTTGAGTAATACAGACTGAAAACAACACCCCGAAGGCTAATATTGAGCATTCTAAAAGGTGGGGCAATAAGTTTTGGCATGGACTCGGCATTATCAGCCAACCATAAAAGTAATGAGATAAAGGCTGTTGGCATGTATTTAAATAACAGTAACAAATAACCGAATGCTGTCGTGTCATCAGCATCAGCAGGGGCCATGACATCGTCAATATAATCGCAGCAGCCGGTATCTGAAAATGATGGGAATGCACCGTTGCGAGGGATGACCAAGTCGCCTAGTTTATTGAGACCTTCTAATTGTGTTTCTGAATAATACTCTGAGGCTCCAAGTTTCACGAAGTTATCTCCTTTGTTATTATTTTTTTGGTCGTTTTAGATATGGACGTTCGTTGGCCAGCTTCTGCCAGTATGGTTTCACTGGCGCGATGTGCTAGCGCAAGTATTGTTAACATTGGGTTTACGCCGGGAGCATTAGGGAATGTAGATGAGTCTGCTATGTAGATGTTTTTCATTCCGTGGACTTCGAAACCTTCGTTTACGACCGACGTTGCCGCATTCTGTCCAATGGTGCAACCACCCATTAAATGTAAACCAATTCGCATGGGTGAAGTCATCACTTCATAGGCTCCAAGAGAATTAAACATATCATTTACTAAACGGTTACCGTGGTTGGCTCGTTGTCTATCTCCGTCAGATAAAGGTTTTTTGATGACAACCTTGCCTGCGTTGTTGAGTGATATTTTACCAGGATCCTGGTCTCTAACAGCAACTTCTATGCAGGCCATATTGCGAAGACGTTGCATGAATTGTTGATGGTCGCCGCCGTAACCTTGCTTCAACAAAGCAAGAGCGATAGGTCCTGCAAATACATTTTCAAGTTTAAACCCCCATTGACGAAAACGAGGATCTGATGATTTTAACGTTTGAAAAAATCCTTTGTGTGAATCAACTTTTTCGTTGAAAAATCCAAGGGTCATCCATTGAGGATGGCAGTGGAAATTTTTTCCGAGTGCGGGAAGTTTCTTTTGTAGTTGGGATTTAAGTAAAAGTTTAGTTGTCCCTACTGCACCAGAAGCAATGATGCACTTTCGTCCGTAGTAGGTCGTTGCTTCACCTTTGTGGTTGCCTTGTACAGTGACAAATTTTTCGCCATGAATGACTTCAGCAACTTCAAATTCTGAAATAAGCGTTAAGCCTTCTTTTTCTGCTTTTGGGATAAAGGTTTCTAAAGTGCTTTGTTTGGATTTTCGTGAACAACCCCCAAGGCAAACAATACAGTCGTTATCGTTATTACAGTTGGATTGTCCGCGACGAAGAGGCGAGTGCTCCAAACCTAAGTTGTCGAAAGCCTTTGCGTATAATTCAGCGTTGCCATTCCAGTCTTGTTTTTGCATGGTATAAAGACTGAGGTGACTTTCGACTTCATCATAATGCCGATTCATGGTGTTCAAATCGTGAAACCCGACCCCTGACTGAGTGCGCCAGTCGTTATAGGCAACATCATCAAATCGATCCAGAAGGCACTGGTTAATGATTGTTCCGCCGCCAACCACCTTTCCCCTTAGGAAAATTTGATCTGCTTCGGTATTCATTTCTGTACCACCACCCCACATTAATCGCGAGTTTGCATGCATTTCATTGCTAGAAAAAGTATCGGCGGCATAACGTTTGCCTGCTTCTAACATTAACACCTTGGCTCCTGAGCGGCTCAGGAAATAGGATAATGCACCGCCTGATGCGCCCGAACCAACAATGATATAATCGTAAAACTTTTTCATAACAGGCCTTTTATTTTTATTTTCATTAAACAAAGCATTGTCCGTCACCACGATAGGTACTGACGTGGTCGATGACCTCGCCATTTTGCATTACCGCAAGCTGAGTGAAACGTTCACACAGCTCACCGGCTTTACAGTGTCGGAAGAATACTGGGCTGCCGATTTGAAGTAGTTTCCCGTTATATTTTAATGGTGTTTGTACTTCACCGGGACCTTCATTTTTTATATAGGATAATCTTTTAGGTAGGTAAGGTTTGGGGAGTTTAATATCACCTGCTGAGCCTGATGCAATATAGCCACCCCCTGAGCAAGTGTAAATTCTCTTTCGTGGTTGACGAGTAACTTCTAATGCAAACCCTGCGGCTGGTTTGTGTTGAAAATGAGAATAGTAGTCAAACAGGTGGGGAGCAAAAAAGCCGCTACCAACAGCTACTTCTGTAACCGCAGCTTCTAATATAGTGCTTTCGATACTGCCAGTGCCTCCGCCATTAACAACACGTATATCGGCGCCTTCATTTTTAAGAGCTGCAACGGTATTGCCTCGTCTTTCAGCAATGATCGGGATTGCTTTTTCCTGCAATTTTTTCACAACGGGATTTTCAATAAGTTTCCCTGGGACTTGATCTCCTAGGCCTGCAATTTGTGCCTCGTAACCCATCACTGCACACAGCTCAACGTTCGCCAATGACCGTATCTTTTTATAAAGCGAAACGGCTGCTTCTGGGGAGCGCACAGATGAGCGATAAACACCAAAGTATAGGCCCGGGAAATCGACTGACATATCTAAGTCTAAACAAAGTAACGCTTTCGTATTTTTACTGTCGGCTATTTTGTTGACCAAGGAGGCTTGCTCAATGCAATCAACCATGAAGTAAATAGTTTTGCCAGCTTTTACATGTTTACAGGCTTCTCTAATCGCCTCCTGCTGCATGCATGGGTAGGCAATAAGAAGGTCATCAAAGCCTTTACTGGCTAAAAAAGCCGCTTCATTTGGGTGAAAACACATAAGTCCTTGGAATTGCTTGTTGGCATTGAGAATGCGTTCCATGACCCAGCGACATCGAATGGATTTTGAGGCTATCCGAATAGGGGTGTTTTGGGCTCGAAGAGCTAGATCATGAATATTTTGATCTAGCAAATCTAGGTCGACCCATGCAAAGGGTAATTGCTCAGCGCTAAATGCTTGTTGGTAAGCGGGGTAATTTGGCAGTGCTTTTGTCATTGTTTATGCGCCTTATTATTGAGCATGAGAGCCTACAATCAAATAACTGGAACGATCGTACCATAAGAATCTGAATTTGAGTAGATCTAAGTGCGTTTATAACGGTATAAATTTGTAAGTTGTCGTTACTTTGTATAAAGGACGGTTTTGCGCAAGAGGTACAGTAGTCTGGTATTATGGGCGCCCGACAATACAGGAGTGTGCTGTGAGTATAGAGCGTGAAATGTTGGCTTCATTGCCGCTATCTGAAGTATCTGCTTTGGTGTGGTTTTTAGTGTGTTGGATAGGGTATACCTATTATTCAGAATGGAGAGCTGAGAAAAAGCAGTGTCTTCACAACACCTTGCACCATCATCGTAAAATCTGGATGACCAACATGCTGGCGAGAGACAACCGTATCGCTGATGCCGCGTTGTTAGCCAACTTGGAGCGAAGTGTTTCCTTTTTTGCATCCACCACAATGATTATTATCGCCGGAACGTTAACCTTATTAGGCTCATTGGAGCATTTAGAAAACCTGCCTCTGCTTAGCCCAGAGCAGCAACGCCTTTGGGGTGTGAAACTATTGCTATTGATAGCGATATTTGTATACGCATTTTTCAAATTTAGTTGGTCTTTGCGGCAATACGGGTTTGCGTGCGTGATGATTGGCAGTGCACCAACCAAAAGCTCTCCCGGAAGTAACTTTGATAAAGAAGCGGCTGAAGTGATCTCTAGAGCTGCAAACGCCTATAACCTTGGGCTTAGGTCATACTATTTTGCATTGGCGTTTATCGTCTGGTTTGTGAGCTCGTTGGCGTTTATTGGTGCCGCAACATTGGTTGTTTGGGTGCTCTATCGGCGTGAATTTAAATCTAAGGTACTGAAGGCGCTGATTCGATCATCAGAGACAAAAATACCCCCGATTTGATTGTGTGAAATGTGAACAATGACGTGCAATCACTCAAGTAGACATGGATAATACGCCAAACGGAGGGAGCCATGGAAAAAGTACTGCTATATTTCGCCATTTCATTATGTATTGCTGCGACATTGTTATACCTAAGGCGTGCCTTTGAGCGCTCTCCTGTGTGGGGATGGATGAGTATTCTGTTTCCACCTGTTGCACTTATTTATTACGCCGTTTATTGGGAAAGGTCTAAGAAATTAGCTTGTTTCCATATTGTTGCATTTTCTGTAATGTTGTTAAGTACAGTAATGGCTGTTCGAGCCCATCCTTTTGCGTTTAGCCCACCATTGTTATCCAATTTACGGATTATTTTTGCTCCGGCATCTTATGGCGAGCCTTTGGTGCTAGATGAGCAACGGTTTCCCTCTAAAAATGATTTAAAGAAGTTTGAATCTTGGAGTGGTGGCAAATTTGGCGGTAAGTTGGCGGGACAGCAAATGATTGTTGAAACCGTGACGTTAATTGATGGCGTGATTCGATTTACGCAAGGCAGTGGTTTTTTTGCAGAGAGGCAGGTTTCAATTGTTTTGGGGGAGAAGAGTGACGCGCCGCGTCAGCACTTATTGATTACGCCTGATGCCAAAGATGCCCCTGAGATTTATTTGTTAACCAAAAATATTGGTGATGAGTTACCTGATGTTGACATTATTACATCTGGTTATTGGATGGATTTGACCTTGGAGCGAGGAGCATTGAATGCCGTTTCTGGGCACCTTCGGCTGTTGTTGCCTGGTAGTGATCAGGGTTTTTTAACGGGATATTTTGACGGTTTTACCGATGAACTTCGTTATGATGATGGAGAAATAGATAGGGCTGTACATTCTAATGCAACGCTTGAACATGTCGTTTCGACACACCTAAAAGCACGACTTGGCGATCAGCTGCTTGCTGTTAACGGATTTGATAATACGAAATTTGATCTTAACGGCATGTATCCGGAGGGTCGTTCGACGGTATCATTTACACTGTTTGGTGGGATGAATCGGTCAGAAACCGTAATGTTATTTTATTCAAATGATGGCTGGGCAGTGATGGAGCAATCAACCAGTGAGTTGGTTGCTGCGGTTAAACAGATGCGACAAAATCCTCCGGCTGCAGGCTCGCTTAAAGAGGAGGTGCCGTTAGAAGTATCGGTAGAAGAGTCGGAACAATTGTTAGGGAAGAGTGTTGTGGTTTTGCTTCGTGGTGGAAAAGAACGAGAAGGAACACTTCAGGAAATTACGCCGTTTGTTATCGTGATTAGAAATGTTATTGGTGCGGGTCACGTTGATATTTCTATTGGAAAGCGAGAAGTTGAATCGGTGCGTTTGACGTTAAGCAAAGCTTCGGGATGATTTTTAAAGCGCTTTAATTTGTCTGATTTGTCTTAGGAATTCTAACGTTGAGTTAGTAATAATAAATGTAAGCTGCGAGGACCATGAGCCCCTAGCTGTATTGTTTGTTCGATATCGGCGGTTCTTGATGGACCTGTAATAATATTGACTGCCCGAGGCATGTTTCCCGCAGAAAGCGAAAGCCGTTCCCACATACTTTCAATATTAGGCACTATATCTTGTTCATTAAGGATGATGATGTGGTGGTCTGTCAGAAAGTTAACCGTGGTAGGGTTTTTCTCGCTGGAGGTGAGCACTAATGAACCTGTTTCTGCTATGGCTGTAGTTGCGTAACTTAGTCCAATCGCCTCATTACCTGTTGCTGGAGGTGGTGATAGAGATAGCGTTTCGGGCCAGTCTAAAGGGGTTTCATCCAGAGTAAGAATAGAGTGTAAATTAGTAACCAAGGTTTTATTAGCGCTGTGTTTTTCTGCGTATTGCAAAACCAATTGAGGCACAAGTGATAGACAGTCAATAGATTGAAAGGTGGACGATGATGCGGAGAATTTTGATAGAAATATGTCTGTTAACGCTGAAATGTCTAGTTGAGGGTGCAACAAAGGGGGGCGTTTAGGTGCCTGTGGAATCGCTGCTTTTTGTGTGCGTTCGATTCGATTAAAAATCTTTTTTCGGTTGACTCGATTAAAGCGGTTTAAATTGATGCTCATTTTTTTTTCTGCTTTGAATTCTGTTTGTATTGCTCCATGAAGGTGCCTTTTGAATGGTTCTTTGGCAGTTCTTTTGAGTTATACCAACTTGTAAAGAGGTGCTTTTCAAAAAAGTGAGTCAACGTGGAATTCGACAGTATCAAACGTGTCATTTTTGTTAGCCAATGGAATAAGCGCGGGTGTTGAATAGTCCACATAAAGCTTTGTAAGGAAAACCGAGTTTTCCACGGGGTTAGGTGCTCCTCATGTTCTCTATTTCGTAGTTGTCGTAGCAATTCTGGTAATGGTATCCCCATTGGGCAGACTTCTTCGCATCTACCACAGAAGGTGGATGCATTGGGTAAATCGCTGCTTTGTTTTAACCCTGTCATCAGGGGGGTTAGTACTGAACCCATTGGGCCAGGGTAGACCCAGCCATATGCATGACCACCAACAGCAGAATAAACGGGACAGTGGTTTAAGCAAGCACCACACTTGATACATTTGAGCATTTCTTCGAACGGGCTACCGAGCATTTGTGAGCGTTGGTTGTCGAGTAAAATAACATGAAATTCATCGGGGCCATCAAGGTCTTCGATGTCTCTAGGGCCAGAGAATAGCGATGTATAGGACGTGATGGGTTGCCCGGTAGCGCTACGGGCTAGAACTCTGAGTATCGCTGAGGCGCTTTCCAAGTCAGGGATCACTTTTTCAATGCTGGCAGTGACTATGTGTACTTTAGGTAGTGTTGCTGTTAGGTCACCATTGCCTTCGTTGGTAACTAGCATCGCTGAACCTGTATCAGCGATAAGCATGTTGGCACCAGTAATGCCTACATCAGCATCTAAAAATTTCTGACGCAACTGTAACCTTGCTTCATCCACGAGTGCTGAAATCTTGTCTAGATCCCTTTCACCAAGGTCATGAGTTTCTCGAAAAAGGGCTTCAACTTGTTGTCGGGTTTTGTGGATCGCTGGCACAATAATGTGTGAGGGCGGCTCTTTTGCTAGCTGAATAATATATTCACCGAGGTCTGTTTCTGTGACATCAATCCCGGCCGCTTCCAAGGCCTCGTTAAGATTAGCTTCCTCGCTAATCATCGATTTTCCTTTGGTGACAAATTTTGCGTCTCTTCGCTCACAAATGTGTAAAATGATATTGTTAAGTTGCTCAGGTGTTGATGCCCAGTGAACATGACCGCCATTTTTTACTACATTCTCTTCGAATTGCGTTAAATAATATGCAAGATGATCGAGAGTATGGTTTTTTACAAGTTGTGCTTGCTGCTTATATGAATCAAAACTCTCAACGTCCGCAATGGCTTGGGAGCGTTTTTCTATAAAACCGCCTTTGGCTTTTTTTAGTGCCTCTTGAAGTGTTTCGTCTAACAACGCATCGGAAGATTGTGCTTTAAAAAATAGTGCTTGATGTGAGCTGTTTTTCAACTCTGAATCTGATGGGGTTTCTTGCGAGGTAGGTTTGTAATGCATTACCATTTTTTACTACCTGAAGCGCCGTTATCTGAAACGTCACTACCTGAAACGCCACTACCCGCTAGAGAACAAGTGGCCATGCTTGGAACATCCCGCTTGTTTGCTAGGATCTCGGCAATGTGCCGGATTTCGATAGGTGATGTTGCCGTTCGAGACGTATATCCTGCGATATTCATTAAACAGCCTAAATCAGCTGAGACCAAGACATCAGCCCCTGTTGACCTAATGTCTTGAGATTTCTCAGATACTAAGCGTTTAGATATGTCGGGGTACTTCACCGAAAAAGTACCACCGAAGCCACAACACGACTCCGTATCATTCAACTCCACAACATTGCTACCAATACATAGTTGATTGATGAGTTGTCGTGGCGCTGAGGTATTTTTAAGCTCCCTTTTGCAGGAACAGCTATCTTGATAGGAGATAGTTTTACCCTCTAGCCCCGAGTGGGGGGGCAACTCGGCATCGAGACATTCCACTAAAAACTGGCACAGTTCCCAGGTTTTATTCGATAAGTTGTCGGCACGTTTTTTCCAGGCTTTATCATCGGATAATAATGTGGGGTAATGTTTGGACAGCATTCCGGTGCAGGAACCTGATGGAAGCACCACGTAGTCATAGTGCTCTAGGAGCTTTATTGTTGATTTTGCTGTTTCCTTAGCCGCATTTCGTAGTCCATTGTTATAACCAGGCTGACCACAGCAAGTTTGAGCTTCTGGAACAATAACATCGCAGCCAGCGTGTTCTAACAGGGATATGGCCGCAAAAGCAGCGTTTGGTCGAAACTGGTTAACTAGGCAGGTAACAAAGAGTGCGACCTTTGGTGTGGTTGATTGAAGTGTGTTAGGTACTGACGCCATGTTCTCTGTACAGCCATTGATATTCAATATAGTGATGAAATACTAACATTTTTTCGTTCTTGTGGTTGAAAATCTAATTTCTAGCCCCATTTGTTTGAATAATGTTCAGAGTTAACTGCACCCGGAGAAAGCAAACAAAATGACCGTTGAAGCACAAAAAGAAACGTTAGGTTTCCAAACTGAAGTAAAGCAACTATTACATCTAATGATTCACTCTCTTTACAGTAATAAAGAGATATTCTTACGTGAGCTTGTATCGAATGCGTCCGATGCTGCGGATAAGCTGCGTTTTGCCAGTTTGTCTGATGGATCTTTGATGGAAGGTGAGGGTGACCTTAATATCCGTATCGAGTTTGATAAAGAAGCAAAAACCTTAACGATAGAAGATAACGGTATCGGTATGAACCGAGAGGACGTTATTGAACACCTAGGCACTATCGCTAAATCGGGCACTGCGCAGTTTATGGAAAAGCTGTCAGGGGATCAAAAAAGTGATTCTCAGCTTATTGGTCAATTTGGTGTTGGCTTTTATTCCTCCTTTATCGTTGCCGATAAAGTTGAAGTACAAACACGTAAAGCAGGCGAGTCAGCTGAAAATGGCGTGAGCTGGGTATCAGCAGGCGAAGGTGATTTCACCGTAGAATCGATTGATAAGCCCTCTCGTGGTACTAAAATCATCATGCACCTACGTGAAGACAGTGAAGAGTTCGCGGATGCTTGGCGTTTGAAGAGCATCATTAAGAAGTACTCTGATCATGTTTCTTTGCCAATCATTATGAAAGCTGAGCCGGCTCCAGCGGAAGAAGGCGAAGAGCAGAAAGAGCCAGAAGATGAAGTTGTGAACAAAGCAACGGCTCTTTGGACACGCTCACGTAATGAAATTGAAGACGAAGAATATAAAGAATTCTATAAGCACATTTCTCATGACTTTGAAGATCCCTTGAACTGGTCTCACAACCGTGTGGAAGGAAAGCAAGAATACACAAGTTTGTTATATCTACCTCGTAAAGCACCTTATGATTTGTACAATCGCGACACTCCGCGTGGACTAAAGCTTTATGTTCAACGTGTTTTTGTAATGGATGATGCAGAACAGTTTTTGCCGTTATTCTTACGATTCACTAAAGGTGTTTTAGATTCAGCAGACTTACCTCTGAATGTTTCCCGTGAAATTCTTCAAAGCAACAAGCAAGTGGAAAACATCAAAGGAGCCTTAACAAAGCGTATTCTTGATATGCTTAAAAAGACGGCGAAGAATGAGCCTGAAGATTATGCATTTTTCTGGGAACAATTTGGTCAAGTGCTAAAAGAAGGTCCTGCAGAAGATCATGCTAACAAAGAAAAAATTGCAGCGCTTTTCCGTTTCGCGAGCAGCAAAGATGGAACGGCAAAGCAATCCGTGTCTCTTGATGATTATGTTGGCAGAATGGTTGAGAAGCAGGATAAGATTTACTATATCACTGCTGAATCTCACACAACGGGAGCCTGTAGCCCGCACTTAGAAGTCTTTAAAAAGAAAGGCATCGAAGTCCTTATCATGTCTGATCGTATTGATGAGTGGATGATGGGTTATCTTTCTGAGTATGATGGTAAGAACTTCCAGAATATTTCTAAAGGTGATTTGGATCTTGCAGAAATTGGAGAAGAGGAAGATAAAGAGGCTCAAGAAAAGCTAGAGAAAGATAGCGAAGATTTAGTTAGTCGCATTAAAACAGCGTTAGAAGCTAAAGTTGAAGATGTTAAGGTGTCTACTCGATTAACCGATTCTCCTGCATGTTTGGTTGTTGGTGCTCATGATATGGGTGCTCAAATGCGTCAAATAATGGAAGCTGCTGGTCAGGCAATGCCTGAAACAAAGCCAACATTAGAAATCAACGTAACACATCCTTTGGTTGAAAACCTGAAAGATGAGATTCAAGAAGATCGCTTTGCTGATCTGACAGCAATCTTATTTGATCAAGCTGCTTTGGCAGAGGGTGGCCAGTTAGAAGATCCTGCTGCATACGTTCAACGTATTAATAAGTTATTGTTGCAGTTGTTTAAATAGGGTTTGTTTGAATAGCAGGCAACAAGGTTCAGCCTGTGAGCAAATAAACGGTATTTAAATCCAAAAAAGGGTGTCATTTGACACCCTTTTTTCTTTTCTCCGCTCATAACAAAAAAATCTTATAGAGTTGTTTTGATTTGTCATTCTATTGCTAAACTGGATGTAAGAGGGATTTAAAGTCACACATCGAGTCAGAGGATTGATTATGGAGTTAACAGCATTCGAGCGACCATTAAATGAGGAAACAGCCAAAGAGGTGAGGGAACAGATTTTACCTATAGTGCTGGATCTTATTAAACAGGTAACTGAAACAGAAGATGGTTATTTGTTTGATTTTGGGCGCAATGATGACGCACTCCATGTTGCATCACAGTTAATTGAAGTTGAACGAAAAGTGAACCCGTTTCTTCGGCTGTACCTTATTAGCGAGTCCAGCGCAGGACCCATAAAACTAGAGATAGATGGCCCCAGTGGGACTAAGAGTTTCTTACAGACTGAATTTGCGTTAAGTCGTTGGTTTTCATAGCGGGACATTTTTTCGCTGGTATACTGTTGCCTCAGAATGCAGAGGTGTAACGGTTTATGAATGGCAAAGGTAAAGCAGCGGTGTTAGGTGGTGGCAGTTTTGGTACTGCTATTGCGAATATTTTAGCGGATAATGGAAATGATGTGGCGTTATGGATGCGCAGCGAGGAAAGCGTAAAAGATATTGCCGAAAATCATGAAAACACTCGCTATCTTCCTGGATATAAACTGAATAGCGCAATAAATGCGACAACAGACCTTGTAGGCTCTGTTGCCGATGCAGAGGTTATTTTTGTTGCCGTGCCCAGTAAATCCGTTGTCTCCGTCATTGAGCAATGTAACGATCACCTGGATGATTCTCGTATATTGGTTAGTACGACAAAAGGTATTCAAAAAGACGGGTTTCGCTTTATGAGCCAAGTGTTACGAGACACAACACGATGCTCAAATATTGGCGTGTTGAGTGGGCCGAATTTAGCAAAAGAAGTTGCAGCACGAATGTTAACAGGGTCCGTGATTGCGAGTGAATCTGAATATGTTCGAAATCGCGTACAAGAAATGCTGTCGTGCCAATATTTTAGGGTGTATGGAAATAGTGATATGTTCGGTGTCGAACTTGCCGGTGCGCTAAAGAATATTTATGCGATTGCTGCAGGCATGGCTACCGCCATGGGTATGGGGGAGAATACCAAAAGCATGCTGATTACCCGAAGCCTCGCAGAAATGAGTCGATTTGCATCAAAACTCGGGGCTAACCCATACACATTCCTTGGTTTAGCTGGAGTCGGGGATTTATTCGTTACTTGCACCTCCCCATTAAGTAGAAATTTTCAGGTGGGTTTAGGGTTGGCCAAAGGTCAATCTCTTGATGAGGTCTTAGAGAACTTAGGTGGTACCGCTGAAGGAGTGAATACGATTCATCTGGTGAAAGAGAAATCAGACGAACTGGGTGTATACATGCCGTTAGTACAGGGGCTGAACGAGATTTTGTTCGAGGGTGGAGAACTTGTTACGGTTGTGAAAAATCTAATGTTAGGAGAGCACAATTCCGATGTTGAATTTGTACTTCCTGGCCCACATACAAAATAAGGAAGGATAAATTGAAAATGGATAAAGACCCCATTATATTGCGCTTGTTTTATGCCATAGGTTTCTTTGTGGTTTATAGGTTGCTTGATGTTGTGGTTATCATCATCACAGTAGTACAGTTTGCACATCAGTTATTTATCGGTGAACCTCACGCAGACCTCGCGGTATTTGGTCGGAATCTTGCCGCGTATATCGCTCAAATAGCCAACTACCTGTTTTGGTCCAGTGATGAAAAGCCGTTTCCTTTCTCAGACTGGCCGTCAGCGAATAACGACGAGGATCATTAAGGTATGACATTTCGGTTATATGTTATGCGCCACGGTGACGCATTGATGAGAGCGTCTCGAGACAGTTTACGTCCGCTCAGTCAGTTGGGTCATGATCAGGCCATAGATACTGCAAAGCACCTCCACTCACATCTATGTCCCACGCCTGATAATGGTGCAGGAAACGCAATAGGGCTTGTCTTAGCAAGCCCTTATTTGCGAGCGCAGGAAACTACACGGCATGTGGTTGAGGGGGTTGGGTATACGAGTGACGTGGTTACTTGTGACAAAATTACCCCCAATGATGCTCCAGATAGTGTTATCAAGCTTCTGTCGGATTATGAATCTTATGGTTCTGTGTTAATGGTAAGTCATCAGCCTCTGGCTAGCGCGTTGATTGGCCGCTTGGTGTCTGGCCATTATCATGAGGGGCCTCCAATGGGTACCGCTAGTATTGTGTGCTTGGATATGCCAACCGCAGGTATTGGGATGGCTGAGCTTAAGTGGATTAAGCATTCCGAGATATAACTTTTGTAAATTAACTCCTTATAACTTCTAGTTCTATAAGTGTGCCGTTAGGGTATACGTTATGTCCGTAAATAACCTTGCCTTTATTTCTGTGTTACGTCATAGTCCAGGCGATACAGGCCCTGCATAAAGGGCCGTTTTTTTATAACGCAAGATTAACATTGCGCTAGGATAATAACTTGAAGACGGAGTGTAAGACCCAATGACTGCTTCTGCTGAAATAAACGTAAAAGGTTCAAGTATGGTTAAAACAGGAACCCCATTGCCGCTAGAGCGGTTTTATTACTGGGAACGTAACCACCCCAATAAAATTTGCTTTACACAGCCTACAGGCAATGGCCAGGTGACTGATTATACCTGGGGCGAAATCGGTAACCAAATCCGAAGAATGGCTGGGCACCTTAAATCTATTGGGGTAGAGGAAGGTACACCTGTTGGTATCTTGTCCAAGAATTGTGCTCATTGGATTATGAGCGATCTTGCAATTTGGATGGCGGGTGGCGTGTCTGTACCGTTGTATCCTACGCTCGCCCCTGAAACGATTCAGCAAATTGTAGAGCACAGTAATACAAAAATATTGTTTGTAGGAAAGTTAGATGGTTGGGAGGATATGAAGCCTGGTATCCCTACCGATGTTAAATGTATTTCATACCCATTAAGCCCACCTACAGATTATGATACGTGGAATGATGTGATCGCGAGTAGTGCACCAGTCACGGATAATCCTACGCGTAATCATGAAGAGCTTGCGACGATTATTTATACGTCTGGCACGACAGGAATGCCAAAAGGTGTGATGCACAATTTTGCAAGTCTTGCTGCTGGAGCAAGTGAAGCATCGAATATTTATGAAGTAACATCGAATGACCGAATACTTTCCTATTTACCGTTGTCTCATGTTGCTGAGAGAATGTGTGTTGAGCTCGTATCTGTCTATCAGGGTGTTAGAGTCTTTTTTGCAGAATCGCTGGACACATTTGCATCTGATTTAAAGCGTGCTCGTCCTACCATTTTCTTTGCTGTTCCTCGTATATGGGCAAAGTTTCAGTCTGGAGTGTTCGCTAAGTTACCAGAGAAAAAACTCAATCGATTATTTAAGATCCCTATTGTTTCAAGCATTGTTAAAAAGAAAGTTAAAACGCAGCTTGGGTTGGTTGATGCCCGATTCTGTTTAAGTGGTGCAGCGCCAATACCCAACAGTTTGTTGGAGTGGTACGGCAAACTGGGCTTAGAAATTTTAGAAGTGTATGGAATGACTGAAAATATGGGGTACTCCCATAGCACGCGTTCCGGTAAATCGCGTGTTGGTTTTGTTGGTCAACCTAACCCTGGTGTTGAGGTTAAGTTGGGTGATGGTAACGAGATATTGGTCAAGAGTCCTGCGACCATGCTGGGGTATTATAAAGAACCTGAAAAAACAGCTGAGACCCTGGATGATGAAGGTTTTATTCACACTGGTGATGTCGGTCATGTTGAGGCAGATGGTAGTTTAAAGATTACGGGACGTATTAAGGAAATCTTTAAAACGAGTAAGGGTAAATACGTTGCGCCATTTCCTATTGAAGGGAAAATGATGGCTTGTTCTCATATTGAACAGATTTGTGTCGTAGGGTCTGGAATGCCACAACCAATGGCATTGTTGATGTTATCTGAAGCTGATCGAGAGCATTTGGCTGCGGGTAAATCAAAAGATGAAATACACAAAAATATTGAAGATATTCTTCGGGCAGTAAACAAGGTTGTTGATCCTCATGAGAAACTACGTACAGCGATTATTGTTAAAGATGATTGGACGGTAGAAAATGGGTTTATGACACCTACGTTGAAGATGAAGCGCAATGTTTTAGAAGCTCATTATCAAGATAACTTTGAGTCTTGGTTTGATGCCAAGATTGAAGTGCAGTGGGAACAATAAGCAAAGCTTTAAACCTAGTTTAAGAACAGCTTAAGCACCATCAAAAAAGGCGCGATTCAATGTTTTGAATCGCGCCTTTTTTGATGGTGCTTTTGATCTTTACTGGTTTGCTTGTGTATCATCAATCATTGTTTGCATATGCTTACGAATAATGTCGGACTCTTGCCATAGCTGATGCATTCGATCCTCTTTGTTGTCCGCAAGTTGCGTTAGATTCAGCGTTGGTTGATAAAGCTTAAAGCTCCATTCAATATTCACTTTACCGCCAGTAAATTTAGGTAAACTTATCAGCTGAGTATCTTTTAGTCGCTTGTAGCTATTGTCAGGCATGATCTTTTTAAGCCAGCGGTTGTAGCGAGAAGAAACCTCGAAAGGCGATGCCAAAACATGGGTACCGTGATGAACCCCAATGAGAATTGGAGTGTTCGCTTTAATCGCTATTTCAACAAAACGAGGACTCAAATACGGTTGGATTTCAATACCGTCACCAAAACAACAGTTTTCTCCTTCGGGCATCACCATTAGGTCGTTATAGTCATGAGATACAAATTGCTCAACAAACTCGTCTAAATTGTAAGCTTCTTTGACCTGGGTAATGTAGGCAACAACCTTTTTGATACCCGGTACTTTATAAAAGTGTTTCCAGATAATCCCCATCGGAGTGCGGTTTGCACCGCCATTTTTTAGAAAGATATCTGCAATTGCAACGTTAACCACACCGGGAGCTAAGATTGGCCCGTGGTTAAGTGCAACCACTAACTTATGATGCTCATTAAGTATCTCGCGAAGGTCTTCTGAAGTCGGGCTTATGGATATTTTTTTTGTGTAAAATTGTTTTAACACCTGAGTGCTAAGTGAAAAATCATCAAACGTACGCATGAAAAGGTGCCTCTACTGCAGGACTAAAAAACGGGGATTATAGATTAAGTGTAGGGGATGATAAAAGGCCTAACCAGCCTGTGACATGGCTAAAACCGACAAAGGTATCAAAGTAGGTAGGCTCGTGATTGGCTTGTGCTTTGGCTTCGCGTATATTGCCAAAAACAGTCTGTTTAACCAAAAGAGAGTTTGTCTATGCCATTAAGTCAATATAGTACCTGCCAACCGAATGCGTTTACTCTTGAGCTGGCTAATGGTTTAACAATACAGGGAAAGCACTGGCCTGCCTCGGAAGAGGGGGTGGGGATGCTGCCTACATTGGCTTTACACGGCTGGTTGGATAATTGCGCCACATATAATTTACTAGGCCCAGCGTTACATGGGGATATTTATGCGGTGGATCTAGCGGGGCACGGATCGTCTTCTCATCGCCCTGTGGGTGTGCGTTACCACCTTGTAGATAATGTGGATGATGTTTTTGCTATTGCGGATGAACTAGGGTTTGAGCAGTTCAATCTCATGGGGCATTCCATGGGGGCAGGTATAAGCACCTATGTTGCAGCGATTGCACCTGAGCGTATTCATCGGTTGATTTTAATCGAAGGGATTGGTACACACACATCCCCAGCGGAGCAGGCGCCTGATGTGCTCGCAAAAGCCATTAAAGATATGCGTAGGGCGCATAGAATTAATATGCCTGTGTATGGTGAGCTAGCAGATGCTGTAAATGCTCGAAAGGGTGTGGTTGGAGCGATAAGTGCTGATGCGGCAACTCACCTATGTGAGCGAGGACTCGTTGAAGTCTCTGATGGAGTCACCTGGTCAAGCGACCCTCGATTAAAAATGGGGTCAGCTATTCGTCTTACCGAAGATATGGTAATGGCATATCTTAAAAAAATCGCAGCACCTACTTTGCTGATAGGAGCAGAGCAGGGCTTCTTTCCAAGTATAGGGCCGTTAAAACTGAGGGTTGAGGCTGTTGCTGACCTCACGCTAACAACGTTGCCGGGTAACCACCACCTTCATTTAGAAAAAGATACATGCTTACCCGTGGTTGAGGCAATTAACGGGTTTCTTTTGCACGAAGAGCTGTGACAACTTCGCCACCAACACCCCAGTTATCAGTGTTTACTTCATCAATCACAACGACCGTGGTTTTTGGATTTTTATTCAACACATCAACCAGTAATTGAGTGGCACCTTGTATAAGGTCTGCTTTTTGCTGTGCGGTGACGTTTTCATCGGTAATTTTAATGTTCACGTAAGGCATTGGTTTGCTCCTGTTTAATACTTGGGGACGCGTAGCTTATCCAGCTGCCGATGCTGACAAGTACAACACCCGTAGCGAGAAAAATACTTGACGGTTCTTTCAAGAAAATAATTGCTGATATGCTGGCGAGGATGGGGACTGATGCCATCATAGTACCCATGGAGGTAGGCCCAATGATGTGTACCGCTCGAACATACAGTAGCATTTGAATGATCGTTGCTAGAAAACCTTGGTAAAACGCTTGAGTGAGAACATCTCTCCACAATAAAATGCTGATATTGCTGGGTAAGGCAACCAGGTAGATGGGTAAATAGATCACTGCAGTGACAAGTGCCAGGCTTATGGTAGCTTCCCAGGGCGATATGCTCCAATGCTTCACTAATACAGAGAACAGGGCCCAGAAAAATGCAGCGATTATCAACCAAAATTGACCAATGCCTATAGTATCAGCGGTGTTTAGCGACTGGTTTTGACCAAGCAGGGCAAATACCCCAAGTGTGATAACGGCCACACCAAGCCAGCTAGAGCGCTTGATCTGGTCCTTAAAAATAAACCGTGATAGAAGAGTAATAAAAAGTGGCATCAGGCCAGGCAGTAGGACTGCCGCATGTGATGCTGGGGCTAGCTCAAAACCTCTAAAGGCACAGCTAGCGTACGCAATGCCACCGATAAGACTACAAAAAATAATTCTTGGATTCAGAATGTTAAATCGAAACTTAAACCACCAAACGGGAAGTAGTAACAGGGCGCAAGTGACGTAACGTATTGCAATAATATCGTTTGGAAGCAAAGGGCTTATACCCCCTAGTCGAGACACAATAATGAATCCCGTCCAGATCAATACTGCACCTAGTGCAAATAAGTACCC
Source organism: Gammaproteobacteria bacterium 42_54_T18 (assembly GCA_002163245.1). GTDB lineage: Bacteria > Pseudomonadota > Gammaproteobacteria > Pseudomonadales > Ketobacteraceae > 42-54-T18. The sequence continues at coordinate 19,880 of MAAL01000122.1, forward strand.
GTTTCTACGTACAGTGTGGTTGTTCATAATGCTCTCATACTGCTTAAGTGGTGTGTTATTGAAGAATATGCGTGCATTTTAAAGTAGTTGATTGTTCTTTAAAAATGAAAAATAATGAATGCATTGTTCATTTTTGGAGAATGTCGTGGAATTGTCTGATTTAAGGGTGTTTAAGGCAGTTGTTGAAGAAGGAGGGGTGACCTATGCAGCAAAAAAACTACATAGAGTGCCATCAAATGTTACTGCTAGAATCCAAAAGCTTGAAAAAGAGCTTGGGAAAACACTATTCATTCGTGAAAAAAAGCGCCTTGTAATTTCGTCGTCTGGGCAATTGTTAATGGAATATGCCGATAAGATATTGAAATTGGCAGACCATGTGATTGATGTATTTAATAATGATACCCCTCAAGGAACATTAAAATTAGGCACTATGGAGGCTGTCGCGGCTACACATTTAGCTGAACCATTAGTTCGTTATCATCAACAGCACCCCGCAGTTAGCGTTGATTTGTCAACGGGCCCCTCTGGAGTATTAACAGAAAGGGTGATCATGGGAGAGCTCGATATAGCGCTAGTTGCTGATCCGTTAAATGATGAGCGACTAACAAGACAACCTGTATTTGAAGAAACCCTGGTTGCGATAACCAGCATTGATGTCGTAGATATTGGTACTGGAAATGATTTTGGTGCTGACCCTACCATTTTGGTTTTTAGTGAGCGCTGCGCATACAGAAAACGTTTATTAAACTGGTTTAACGCGGCGAATGTTGTACCACGTACAATGGAAATTCGCTCGTATCATGCACTGATGGTTTGCGCTGTTGCAGGTATGGGGGTGGGGATTGTGCCTGAATCAGTTATTGCCGCGCATCCGGCTATTTCTGGCTTAAAAGTGCACAGATTACCTAATGAAATCGCAGATTCAATAACGTATGCAGTTTGGCGAAAAGATGCTCTATCACCCACCGTCGAAGCGTTCTACCAGTGTATATGTGACTGATTACATTATAAAAACTAGGTTGTTTTGGTTGCTGTTTACAATTTGAAACAAAACTATTTTTACTTTCTTTGGTTATAACCAGTATGCAACTTATAGCAAATACCCCGTGCACGCATGGGTAACGTGTGGTTTGGTAACATCCTGTAATAAGCATTAATATTGCAATGGTGTTGCGTAAATGTGCTGAATTACAGTTAAGTGGACCTTAAATCCCACTAAAAGACCAATAAAAGCAAGCTTATGGCTGTATAAATGCTACTTTGTGTATAAAAAAACAGCTTCTTTAGGGTTAACAACCACAACAATATGTAGAGTTTGGTTACCTTTTGTACCTTTTGGAAACACCGTACCATAAATTGTTTATGTAGTACTGGTGTGGTATTTTCTACGCTCCTGGAACCTAATAGTGACTATATAGTGACCATTGAGTTCCGCTTCACAATAAAAATAAAGGAACCTGCTATGCCTCAACAGCTAATTCACCGTGCCGTGATAGCTCTTCTGTGCCTAGGTCTAATGGCATGTGGCAGTGATTATAAGATCGCTGAACCGCTTAAAGACTCTGTGCATACGTCGCCCCCTGCGACGTTTAAAGTGACTTATACAAAACAGCCAGAAACGTTGCCTAAAATGACGTTAAACGGATTCAGTGTTGAGTCCCACTTTGTGGCTGGAGCAACTGAGGCAGTTGGTGACGGTGCAGATTTCGCTGTAAACTTCATTGAGGGTTACAACACTTTTCAAGTAGATCCACCGTCTGGCCCACAGGTTAAGTTTATCTATGATGAACTAGGGCCTGAAGTGGTTATTCTTGGTGCTACTGTTGATAACGTTGCAACTATTGACGGGATAGCCGTTGATGAAATGGGGGTAACCTCGTTATTTGTTAACGGTACTGATGTTACTGTTGCAGAAGACGGTACTTTTACTGCTGAGGTTCCTTTAGCAGACATTTATAACTATGAAGCAACAGATACGCTAGGCCACGTTAGCAACACTCAATACGCTAGCTTAGGTTTGGACTACGATCCTTCCTTAACAGTTAAAGTAACTCAGAATGGTCTTGATTCTGCAATGGATCAAGTGGTTAACGCCTTGAACGGCCTTGACTTAAATTCGCTTATCGCTGGTTCTATGTTGTATGACGCAACGTGGCAGGGGTTGTTTGGCGAAACGTATGGTGCTGATGGTTTTGTTCGCAACATCACGATGTCTACTAAAGAGTTCGGCTTAGACCTTGCTGCTGGTAACAACATTGGTTTTGACGGCATCATTAACACCGTCCATGTTCAGCTAACATTGCGTATGCACAACGGTTTCCTTCCTCCAACGATTATTAATGTTGGCGCAAACGTCGGTCCTGTTGATTTAGCGGGTAACTTACAGTTGGGTGTTGAAGATAGGATGCCTACTGTTGATATTTCTGGCTTGTCTTTCAATATCGGCGCGATTGTTATTGATGATGTAGGTGTTGTTTTCCAAGCGATCTTGTCTGGTCTTTCTACTGGTATCCTAAACTTATTTGATGGCCCTATTTCTAGTGCAATCGCAGGATTGTTGAATAATGCAATTCCTGATTTGTTAGCGGGCATTATCAAAGAAAGCTACACCATTCGTATAAATGACGGTATTTCTAACTACGACATGGCAATGGCACTTAACTTGGCGAGCATTACAACAACAGAAGCGATGTTGTCAGCGTCAATGGCAGGAAGCATTATTCCAATCAACCCTGATTTGGATATTCCTCAGCCTTTAACAGGAACATTGTATACCTCTGATGCGTTACCAGCTGCGAACCTTGGCAATGCTGATTTCGCAGTGTCTATTAACACTAACGTGATCAACCAGACCTTGGCTTCTGCTCACTCTGTTGGTTTAACTCAAATGAATATGGCGGGAACAAACTTACAGTTTGGCCTTCCTCGTGATGAGAATTTGGGTGGTGAGACGATTGTTAACCGTATCTTAGTTAACAACCAAACTCCTGCTACGGTTCAGATTGATGATTTCAATGGCGCTGCTGCAATCATGCTGTCTACTTACGGTCTAGAAATGGCTGTTGAATCTAAGAAGAGTGGTGCAGCCATATATAGCAATGATCTAGCCGTTCGCCTTGACGCAAAAGTTGCTTTGGCGGTAGGTGTTGCAGAAGATAATACATTGGATATTACCTTCCCATCAGCTCCTCAGGTTATTATTACTGGTATTCGTATCGGTAATGGCGGATGGATTACTAGTGGTGTTAACGAAGTTGCTAGTGACTTGATTGCAACTTCATTCGGTGCAGTTCTTCAAGAGCTAGCCAAACCTATTGCGAACATCGAGCTTCCATCATTCGCATGTCTTGCACTTATCCCTGACAATATTACTGCAGTAGGTGGAACTAACGCTCACTTAAACGTTGCAGGTTCTCTTGTTAAGGTAAGTGATGCGTGTGACAACGAAGTTGTTGATCCACCGAAGGTAGCTTACGGTCGTGGTGTAGGTACTCCACTATCTTGTGCTTCGAGTGAAGAATATGACGCTGGATTGTGCTACACCCCTTGTGCAGACGGATACAACGGTGTTGGCCCAGTTTGTTGGAAGGAAGATGCTTCGTACGGTCGTGGTGTAGGAACTATCGCAACAAAGTGTGCATCTGGCTATGAAAATGATGCTGGTCTATGTTACCCGAACTGTAACAGTGGCTATAACGGCATTGGACCAGTATGTTGGAGCACCAGATCTCTATCTTACGGTCGTGGTGTAGGAACTATTCCAAGCAACATTTGGACGGGTGCTTGTCCAAGCGGTAAAGAAAATGATGCTGGACTATGTTACAAGTACTGTGATTCTGGCTACAACGGAGTTGGCCCAGTATGTTGGTTAGAAAATGCATCCTACGGTCGTGGTGTTGGTACCATACCTAAGGATTGCGGTTCAGGTAATGAGCGAGATGCTGGTTTATGTTACCCAGTGTGTGATTCTGGTTACCACGGTATTGGCCCAGTGTGCTGGACTAACCAATCTCTCTCTTATGGTCGTGGTGTTGGTGTACCAATCCACACATGTAGAGATGGGTGGGATAAGAGCGGACTTCTTTGTTACGAGCAATGTGACGAAGGTTATAACGGAATAGGACCAGTCTGCTGGCCAGTAGATTAAGTTCTAAACTGTAATGAAAAATGCCCCTTTTAAGGGGCATTTTTTTTGGCTGAATATTAGGTGATTTAATCGTCATGCAGTATGTGGTTGTTATTTGTGCATAATTGCAAAAAAATTGATATATAATGCTTTTTTATATGTGTAAACATGATGGTTAATAACATCCCCGGATATTAACCCACCACTTCAGTTATATTACTTATGCGCAATGACGGCCAATATCAATACGTCACATCTCACCTCAATAGTTACCTAGGTTCAATTAAAAACTACCAAGTTGAGATATATGATCAGCGGTGGCGCTATCTCGACGGTGGTCAGGGTAAGACGGTTATCTTCTTGCATGGGTTGTGCGGTTCCAAAACGCAGTGGCGTAGTTTGATGCGTCATCTCATTAAGGGTTACCGAGTAATCTCGATTGATGTTCCAGGCCTATATTTGGAACAGGGGTTGGAAAATAGAAAGAACAACCTGCGAGAATTTGCGTTGTGGTTTGATGTTTTTCTAAAGAAGTTAGATGTTCGCAAGTGCCACCTTATAGGTCATTCAATGGGGTGTACGATGGCTGCATACTACGCAGCGACTCGTTGTTCTGCCGTAACATCGTTAACGTTACTGTCTTTTCCTGATGTGTTATTGCCCGGCGACTCAGGAAAGATTGAGCTTTGGGGGAGGTTTAAAGAATCCATATACTTTAAAACGGTTGAGGATATAGATAACTATTTCCAAAATATTTACTACAAACTTCCCTCTATACCTGGAATTATCAAAAAATTTAGTTATCAAAGTTTTAAAAAACATGAAGACAGGTATTTAGTAATGTTAGATGAGTTGGCCGCAACGATGCCACTGATTCTAACGTTATTAGGTAAAATAGAATGCCCGGTATTATCAGTGACAGGCGAGTATGACGGGTGGTCTTCAGAAAGGCTTCAGCAGGAGATCAATACCCATATACCGGTTTGCGAGCATATCCATTTGGATAATTGCGGTCATATGTGTTTTTTTGAGCGGCCTATTGCTGTTCGAACATTATGTGCTGAATTTTTGGATAAAACATCATTGTCGAAAAACAAACAGTACGAAGGAGTGATTTCGAACTAAGGGTTGGCTCGTCGTTCGATTCTGTACCGTGAGCCGGCAAGAATGTTCTTTTCTATCTTGGTGTGTTTTCCATCGCTCCACGTTATTTGAATATTGCGAATGCTTTTATGCTTTCCCAGTCCAAAATACGTAACGGGCTCGTCAAATGATAAAAACCCACCGCTGAGTTTTATTTCTCTGATTTGGTGTGAGTTGTCTCCATACTCAATAGTGATTTTACAACCAATACAGAAACGATTTTGAGTGTAATCTTTAAGGCTAAATGAAATGTTGTTGCCAGTGCTGTAGTTAATGGGGGTGTCACTGATTTGGTTTAGATAAACTTGCGGTTGGGCCATGATTGCAGTTGATATGATATCTAAATCACCGTCAAGATCAATGTCCAAATAGGTGTAGGAGGGCGTGTTTAAATATTGGGTTAATCCAAACTCTTTGGTGGATTCTTTAAAGTGTAACCCTTTCTGATTGTGAAAAAATACATTGCTATGGATTTCATTTTGAATTTCACCAAAGCCAAAGCCGTTGGCAATAAAAATGTCTTGCCATTGATCGTTGTCTAAATCTGCTGCTTTTGAATTCCAGCTCCAAAAGCTGGCGCTCGCGTTAAAAGCGTCGGTAGCATCAATAAACTTCCCACTCTCGGTCGCAAGCATTAACTTGTTGCTTTGTATTTGAGGTATGTGCTCCGTTAACACCAATGTTTCTTGTGCAAGCTTGGTTGCCATTCGTTGGCAGAGTAATTTTTTATTGGTGTATTGAGGGCCTATCTTTGTGCAAATCGAAGGGTCACTACTGACTTTAGCTATGTGAATGATAAACGCAATGACACATTGCTGCTGTTCATGACTGCCACTTATTTTATTACATTCTTGCGGAGCCATCCTTTTAATCGACTTCCAGCTTTTTAGATTTTGATGGCACAGTACTTTTTGGCTTGTGAGGAATATTGCATCACAATAGGAGGGTGTTTCACCTTCACCAAAGGACATGTCAGCGGTAAATATATCAAGTAGTAGGTCGTTGTTGAAATCTGCGGTATCCACGCTCATTGTTGTAAGAGACGTAGAAGGAATGATGTCGTTGACAGGGATGAGCTCTGAATTGCGGTAATATAAGTCGGGTGCTTGATTGTCGTTGGTAACAATGAGGTCAGTAATATTGTCTGCTGAAAAATCTGAGAATAAGACGGAGAGGGTTTCTCCTTTTACGCCAGTTTCCGGTAATAGTGTGAAAGGGATAGTCTCCGATGAGGCCTGTTTATTGGTATTGTTGATGCCAATGTTATTAATCAACCAAGCATTTTGAGAGTATTCCGTAGAGAAATTATTTTCAGCACCTGCTGTCCAATTTCCTAAATATATATCAAGGTCGCCATCGAGGTCTTTGTCGATAAAGCCAGCAGCCATTGTTAAGCTAGTTTGAGTGTTGGGCAATTCAATGATGGAGTTTATGTCCCATTGTTGATTTGACTCAAGATTGGAGTGATTATTAAAAACAACATAATTCTTGCCACCATAAGTGCCAAAAAACAAATCAAGCCAGCCGTCGTTATTAATATCGGCAAAGCTTACAAGGAAGGTGTTTTTTTCAATACTTTTAGGTAAGTGAAGCGAGGTACGTAAAAAAGCGCCGCCAGTGTTTGTATAGAGAATTGGCCCGGCTGGCGTGGCAAATACAAGATCAGGGTAGTTGTCGTTGTTAACATCCCCAGAAGCGATACCTCTACCGTATTTGAAGGGCTCGTAGAAATCCGATAAGAAAAAATTGGCTGGTAATGAAATGCCCATTGATGCCGCATCTACGTGCTTAAATACTGGAGTGATGTTTGGTTGATCAGCTTGCGTAGAGTCTTGGGCTTTGGGGTGTAGATCTATGGATGATATGCTTATTTCGTCTTGGGTGTGGCGTTTTTTCCATTGCTTTATGGTTAGGGCTTTAGGGTTTTGTACAATGTTATCTGTGGTAATGCTGTGAGGTGCAGTTTTTTGTTCGGTGTTGCCTTTGGTCGTATCGGTATTTTTAGAGGCTAATGAAAATTGCACATTTTCAATGTCATATAGAGTTCGTATCTTATTGAGGACAATGGTTTTCTTGCAGGTGTTTTTAATGTCGGCTAAAACTATCGGGTTACATTGTTGTAGTTTGTTGGTCTTTATTGCGAACAGGCTTGTTAAGCGAGAAAAACATCGCATCTGCTCTGCAGGGACAGTAAGGTTGTTGCATGCTAAAGGGTCGATCTCTTCTTTGTTGATGCTAGACGAATTGGGTATTGTGGATGCTTCATGTACACATTCTTTTTCTAGTAGTGGGTCCTGTAATAATGCGCATTGAATTTCAGCAATTGATTGGATGTTGGGTGTGGCTGCTTGTTTAGTTGCCTCAGCTTTCAATGTAAGTTCAGACACAGTATTAGTTGCTGATAAAATTAACGATTGGTTGTATTGCTCCGCGACAAGTCCGGAAATGCAACTTACGCCGATTACCCCAACAAACATTGCCATGCTCAGTTTTGCAGATACATTTCTAGCGACCACCATGGCAGGGTAGATGCTGAAAATCCCCAATGAAAAAAGCAGGGCCATACTTAAGCCAACCGGGAAACCTGCTGCTAGTAATGTAGTGACAATGATGATGTCAAAGGCGATTGGGACGGGTAAAAATGCTCCGATGATGCTGACTGCAATGAGGGCTAATATAGAGCTTTTTGATTCGGCGATGGATGTAAATGAAATGCTTTCAATTACGATGGCGCCGAGAAGGCCTGCAAGGATCATGAGTGGTAACGTGGCTTTTACAATCGTCCATAAGTTGCTTATAAAATTGGTTGAAACTAATTTGATTGCTTGAATCCAGTTGTTCGATGGTAGTTCACATTCTTCAATGTTGTTGCTCAGGGGGTGGGTGGGAATTTCTTTTTGTAAATTATCTGCTTTTATATGGCTATCAATGGATTGTGTGGTGAAGCGGTTTACTAGGAATGGAATGATAAGCAATACAAAAATAAAGACTCCCACTAATTTTATGATGGCTAAATGAAATGGCAGTAGCGAAAATGTCATCGAAAGGACAAAGATGTTTAAGGTCGGTGAGCTGGTGAGTGTCGCCAGAGCGGTTTCAATTCGGGTGCCTGCTTTAACCATGCCGTGTGCAATAGGTGTTGAGCAGTTGGCGCATACTCCTAAGGGAACGCCAATTACCATACCTTTTAGAGAGTTGATAATGTGGAAACGGGAGGGGGGGAGTTGAGGTAGTAGGCGTAACAGGGTAAAAAATGCTGCCGCAAAAACAAGCCCAAAGGTCATGCCTTTCCAGTTGGTATACCCCCAGTTGATAGCGGATTTTGCAACACGTTCAATGTAAGGTTGTTCTTGTGATACGGGTAAAATCACGTCAAAAGCAATGGCGCTAATGCTTGTGCGTTGGCCCATTTGAGCTTTGGTGTCGAGGGCAGGGAAGCGTGACTGTGTCCAGAAGAATAGGGCTATAAGCGCCATCAATACTACAGCAAGGGATATTTGTTTTTTGTCTGCCACAGAGGTCTATGCCTTTTTGTGAATGAAGTGTGCACAGTGTAAAGTAGCTAGCGTCGTTTGTCTTTGTTTGTAGGGTTAGCGCTCTAGAATGCGTTGTTCAATGGCGGTAGTGGCAAATGTCATTTTTTCTTCGTACCCCGTGAGTTGCTTTAGGGCCTCTTGCTCTTGGCTGAGGATATCTAGGCCAAATTTTCCGTAGAGCTCTTGAATGGTTTTCTGAAGGTAGAAGTTTTCTATATCTTTGGGTTTCTTGTTTTTGCTTTGATCGTTACGTTGAATGGATCGAATAAATCCCGCTAGCTCCTGAATGCCTTTATGTTTTGTGGCGCTGGTAAGGAATATATTGTCCTTGGCGGCATTTTCAAAACTGTCTTTAGCATTGAGCACAATAAGTTTTGATTGCTTTAAACTGGCTCTTAGCATGTGGTAGCTGGTTCTTGCTAGGCGTTCTTCATCACACTTGTTGACGATGAAGCTATCTGGGATTTCCATGATGCCTGCTTTCATAAACTGAATTTGATCACCTGCCAGAGGCTGCATCATTAAAAACGTGTGATCACTCATATACTGAATGTCGATTTCGTTCTGGCCAATGCCGACGGTTTCTATAATGATCAGGTCGAATAGATACCGAAGCAGGCGTGTTGCTTGAAAGGTGTTGTGAGTGATGCCGCCGAGTTCTAGGTTTGATGCTTGGGAGCGGAAAAAGAGGTTTTTGTTTTTGCTTCCTGAATGCATTCGTGTGCGATCGCCGAGAATGGCTCCGCCGGATTTTTGGCTTGAGGGGTCAATGGCGAGAACGGCGATGCGTAGGTCGTTGTTTTGAGTCAGCGTTTTGCAGAGTTCGGCAATTAGGCTGGATTTTCCGGCGCCTGGGGTTCCGGTGAAACCAATGGTTACGCCTTTGCCGGTGAAGGTTTTGGGATTGTTGGTGATATGATGAATAATATCGTGGCGTTCTTGGGTTGCTTTTTCTGAACGGTTTTCAAATAGCGAGATCAGCTTGGCAAGTGGCAATTTTTTAAGATTGGCTGCTTGGGTAAGTTGCTGTAGGCGTTTTTCGTCCAGTGGATTTGTTTGCATACCGCTTGTTTGGTGCTTTTGGTTAGTCGCGGTTGGTTGAGAGCGTGCTGTATTGGTGATTACCTTTCAGAAATCGCAAAAGATCACATCCATGTGTGCTCGACTGCGGCGTCCGTGCCGCAGACGTTTCTGAAAGGTAATCACCAATACAGGACTTGTCGCGAGATTTTTGTTATTTAGCAGTTGTTTGGTTTCTTACCGTTGCTGCTATGTTAATTATTCTGAATCGTTGGCTAGGATAATATCCATGATGCGATTCATTACTTCCATTAGATCATAATCTTTTGGTGTAAAGATCGCACTTACGCCTTTTTCTTTTAATGCCTCAGCATCCGCTTGAGGAATGATGCCACCAAGCACAACGGGGATCTTCCCTTTTGCGCCTTCGGAATCCAGTTCTTCAAACAGTTGATCCATGATCTCGTTGTGAGAGCCGGACAATAATGAAATTCCGATCACGTCTACGTCTTCTTCGATAGCAGATTGAACGATGTCGGTTGCGCTTAAACGAATACCAAAATAAATAACGTCAAAACCAGCGTGACGAGCGGCTACCGAGATCATTTCTGCGCCGTTTGAGTGTCCGTCTAATCCTGGTTTCCCGACAACGATACGAGGGCGGTGGCCGCGAGTGTCCATAAACGTTTTTACTTTTTCACGGACAGTATCAAGGGTTTCGTTTTCGATGGACAGTGATTGGCCTTCAACACCGGTTGGTGGGCGGTATTCACCATAAACATCACGTAGCGTGGCTGTCCATTCACCGGTAGTTACACGGGCTTTGGCGCAAGCGATGGAGGCGAGCATCATATTGTCGCCTTTGATGGCTGTTTCTCGCAGTGTTTTTAAGCATTCTGCAACTTTGGCATCGTCACGTTTTGCTTTGGTTGCTTCTAGTGCGCTAACGGTTTCGGCAGCAGACTCTGGGTCAACTTTAAAGACGCCCCCGTCGCTATCTCTAACTAAGGGTGATTCGATGCCATCGGTCCAGCGGTTCTTACCAACAACGATGTGTTCGCCAGAGTTGATTTTACTCATGCGCTCAGCTTGGGAAACCACAAGTTGTGATTTCATGTAGCCGTTCTTAATGGCTTCAACACCGCCGCCAGCATCCATTATTTTCTGAATTTCTGCGTTGGCCTGCTCTTTAAGGTCGTTAACTTTGGATTCGATAACGGGGGAGCCATCAAACAGATCGGGGTATTCTAATAGATCGGTTTCGTACGCGAGTATTTGTTGTAAGCGCAATGACCATTGTTGATCCCAAGGGCGGGGCAGTGATAGCGCTTCGTTCCATGCTGGCAATTGTAATGCACGGCAGCGAGCGTCTCGACTTAGGGTTACACCAAGGGTTTCAATCAAAATTCGCCAGGCGTTGTTCTCAGGCTGTTCTTCCGTCAATCCTAACGAATTCACCTGGATACCGTAGCGGAAACGACGGAATTTTGGATTCTTAACCTTGTAACGTTCAATACAGATTTCATCCCATAACTGGGTGAATGCTCGCATTTTGCACATTTCTTCGATAAAACGCATACCTGCATTGACGAAGAAGGATACGCGGCCAACGCAACGTTCAAATTCTTCTTCATCAAAGCAGTTACGCTCTTTGATGGCATCAAGCACCGTAATGGCAGTGACCAATGAATAGGCCAGTTCTTTCACTGGCGTAGCACCTGCTTCCTGCAAGTGATAAGAACACACGTTAGAGGGGTTCCATTTAGGTACATTGGTTAAACAGAATTCGTACATGTCCACGATCAGTTTGATGGACTCTTCTGGTGGGAAAACATAGGTTCCACGAGCCAGGAATTCTTTGATCAAATCGTTTTGAGTGGTGCCTTGTAGTTTCTCAATCGGCACACCGCGCTCTTCGGCAAGCGCTACATAAAGCGACAATAACCACATGGACGTGCCATTGATGGTCATTGAGGTATTAACTTCGGCAATGTCGATATTGTCGAACAATATGGCAAAGTCATCCAGAGTATTAATGGGAACGCCAACTTTACCAATTTCAGGTTTGGCAATATCTTCATCAGAGCTGTAACCGCACTGTGTGGCAAGGTCAAAGGCAATACTTAAACCGGTCTGACCTTTTGCTAAGTTATTGCGATATAACTCGTTTGATTTACGAACGTTGGTGTGCCCTGCATACGTTCGAAATATCCACGGACGATCTTTTGTGGCGTTGCCATCTTTATCAGTAATCTGATGTTTTTGAGGTTCGGTCATCGTGTTAGTCCTAGTGGTATCCAGTTATGCCTGACGCTTTTTAATGATAAGGCGACGTTCAATTTCAAAAATCTTATCGGTGATTTTTTCTTTGCCAAGGGCTTTCTTATTGTTTTCTTTGATAAACAAATCGGTACCGTGCTTTTCTAATGCAGTCGCGGCAGTAAGGTTTTTAACGCCAATAAATTGAATAGTGATAATGCTAGCGACATCTGCTAATTCAGCGGGTGCATCTTCAACCTTTAATATGCGTGAAAGCGACGACACAGTGTCACCAGCGATTGCAGGTTGAGTATGGTAGCCTTCAGTGAAACCTAACTCCCAAACGGTGTTTTCTGTAATATCTCGACTTGCCAATCCTTCTAACCACGCAAAAACCAATCCACCATAAACGATAGGATTGCCACTCATTTTACCGCTTAAGCTTTGGCTGAACACTTGGTCGTAGTGAAGCGGGTGTGTGTTGCCTACTTGGTAGGTGAGGGCAAAGTGTTCTTCAGTAATGGTGCGGCCATTGTTATGAACAATGATGTCACCAGCAGAAAAGTCTTCTGCGTATGTGTTCCAGCCGGTAACGCTTGCAGGAATGTTACGTAGTGCTGTTGCTAAACCATTGGGTAATGCAACGGATGCATCATCTTGCCAAGGGAACTCCGGTGCTTCACCTTCTGGCAATGGTGTTGTAGGCAAGCGGTCACCACGATAGGCAACCATCAACTTACGTTCGTATTGCAGCACAACCACATCGTTCTGGTTAACGCCTAAGGTGCGAATAGTTGCAATACCCGGCTTATCAGCGCCACGCTCTTTTCTATCAATAACCTTGGTCATCGCACGAATGGTATCGCCAGCATAAACGGGTGCTAAAAATTGAGCGTCGTAATAACCCAGGTTAGCGATAACTTTTTCAGAATCGTTCTGTACACCCAAAGACAATATTACGTTAAATACCATCTGAGAGGATGCTGGAATCCCATCAAAACCATGAGATTTTGCGTACTCAAGGTCTAAGTGAAGAGGATTACACTGCATAAAAGTGCGAGAGAAACTGTCTATTTGTGCTTGAGTAAAGGTATATCCTCGCGGATGAACAAAAACCTGACCAGGTACATATTCTTCTAAGAAACGACCGTATTGCGGGTGGCGCACATTGTCTAGCGTGGCTTCAGCATTGGGAGCGATTTCTTGTTGGGCTTCGAACTTAATTGTCATGGTTTTTGTGTTCCGTTCTTGGAGAATATTAAAAGGTAAGAATTGATTGTCACATTATTTTTTTTCGAGTTATATCACCTATTCAGATGACCTATAAATCTTGTGATAAGCGATGTGTTTGACTCTTTATTTCAGAGCTGATTTTTAAGGTTCAGCTGAGGCAAGGATACCCAATGCACTCGCTTTGCTCGCGGGGCAGGCTCCGCCGAAGAAAGCATACATGGATGTACTTGCTGCGGTTTCTGAAATAAAGAGTCAAATACAGCGCGATCTAGTAGATCCGCTGAATGTGTGTTGTCGAGAATAAAGTCGTTATTCAGCACCCTCAACAAGCGCCCGAGCAATAACCTTAATAGCCAACGTTTCTTCAGCACCTTCAAAGATAGAGAGTACACGAGAGTCGATAAAGTATCGGCTCACAGCACTTTCTTCGGCATAACCCATTCCGCCATGAATTTGCATGGCTTCGCGGCATAACCACTCAGAAGATTTACAGGAATATAACTTAACAAGGCTAGCTTCCATTTGTCCCTTACCCTCATCCATCAAACGAGCAACGTGATAGGTGAATTGACGAGAAACAGAAAGCAACATCGCCATACGAGCGATCTTGAAAAGCGTTAATTGATAATCAGCAATCGGCTTATCAAACACCACGCGATCTTGAGAGTAAGAAAGTGCTTTCTCAAACGCCGCTTGCATTACACCGGTTGCACGAGCTGCAGTTTGAATACGCCCACCAGCAAAACCAGCCATTGCATAATAGAAACCTTTACCAACACCAGCTTCTTCACCAATAACATGACTGTCTGGTACAAAAACATTGTCATAAAATACGGTGTAGGAGTGCATGCCACGATAGCCGATGGTTGGAATTGCTTTCCCAGTTAAGCTGCCACCTTCTTTTTGAACATAATTGAATTCATGTCCATCAGTCGTATCTTTCTCAACCAAGAACATGGTTAATCCACGGTGCCCAGCTTTCGGGTCAGGATTAGTACGAGCCAATGTCATCAGCACGCCTGCTTTGCCCGCAAAGGTACACCAGGTTTTTTCACCGTTAAGAATCCAGCCACCATCGGTTTTAGTGGCTTTTAAGGCCATTTTAGCAACGTCAGAACCAAAGTTTGGCTCGGTTACGGCAACGGCACACAGTGGTTCTGCAACGGCTAGCTTAGGTAACCAATGCTGTTTCTGCGCTTCTGTTCCGCCTTTTAAAATTGCGCGAGATAAAATCTCTGGGCGAGTAATCAAGCTTCCCGCACCACCTAAAGATCCACGAGAAAGCTCTTCAGTAACCACGATCATGCCAAGGTTATCTTCTTGCTCGTCCGGCTGGATGCCGCCGTACTGCATAGGTACAGATAAACCAAAGCACCCAAGCTCAACCAAAGGCTTAAGGATCTCATCTGGAATGATAAGATCTTTGGTGTGGATTTCTTCCGCAAGAGGCATAACAACATCTTCAGCAAATTGCTTGAAGCTGTCTTGCATCATGGTTTTTTCTTCGTCAAGCATGTGGTCGCCAACGTTACCGTCATGGCTTAACACACGCTTACCAAGGGCAACCATATTAGCGGCAGATAAATGCTCATTAATAAATGCATCAACGTCATCGGAATCAACTGTTGTTGCTAACGCTGCTCGATCCAGTCCAAAGTCAGCGCGACGAGCACTAAATCGTGTGCGGCAATTTTGTAATGTTTCAGCAGCAAACTGAAGCGTTATAAGCTCTTCAGTTTTTGCGTTAGCTTCACCTTTTTGACCGCTTATTTGAGCATGATAATCCAGCATGACACTGGCGGCAGATAATTCTGCAGCGCAATAGGATGCTTCATAACCGGCAAGTTGGTGATCATCTAACTTTTCAGTTGATACTTTTCCGTTTACTAACGTTTGTGCTTTTAAATAGCTTAACGATGTATTAAGAGCGCTATTGGCAATGTCCAATAACACTTTTGCTTGTTCTAAAGCTGATGCCATGGTTTAAGTCCTCAGCAATTATTTAGTGCGGTTAGCAACGATGTTTACAAAAGAACGTGAGCGTAATTCGTCCATTGTAATACCGGTAGAAGTAGCTTCTTCTTCAGTGATCGCTCCACAAGCAATGCCACGTAAAAAGAAGTTCAGTAGACCTTGGCCTGTTGCTGCATCGTCAAAAGTGTTTCCAACCAATGTTGCTTGTGCGGCTTTGTTAATAAAAGCAGACAAACGCTTAGACGCATCAGGAAGGCCTTCTAAGAAGTAGCTGTAAACTGCAGCATAACGAATAGGTAGCTGCGCAGGGTTAAGATCCCAGCCTTGATAATATGCGTGAGCCAACGAGTGACGAACGTTATCAAAGTGCAGTTTCCATGCAGAGTGAACCACACGGGTGTTTTCTAACATTTGCTCGTTAGTGAGAGGCTTATCCGCTGCAGCACGGTGAGGACCGATTGGCATCGTAGTTGTTGCACCGTCACTTAATGTGATACCGGTTCCTGCCAATGATACTTGAATAACATGGCGGGCAAAGTCACAAGCAGGGTGTGTATGTGTTTGGTAAGCCGCAGTAATGTTGCAGGTAGCGGTGTAATCGTAAGTACCAAAAATTGCAGAACGACAACGGCCGTTTGCAGCTTTTACTAAGTTGTAAACTTGGTTGTCACCCGCATCATCAATAATAGATTGCGTGGTTTCAATCATGATTTCTAACTTAAGCGAGTTCTTTTCGTATCCACACTTCTCTTCTAATACATCCAGTAACTTGGTTAGTGCAGTGACTTGCTCAGGGTGCGTTACTTTAGGAAGGGTAACGATAAAGTTGTTAGGTAGTTTGCCACCGTTAACTTCAGATAAGCGAGTTAAGAATAAATCAAGTGTACGAACAGAACGTTGACGACATTCTTCGGAGAAGGTTTTAATACGGATACCAATAAATGGAGGTAAGTTACCTTCTTCAATACCTTTCGCAACTTCTTCGGCACAACGAATCGCGTCAGCATCTTCTTCATCATCAGGGCGGTTGCCATATCCATCTTCAAAATCGATACGGTTATCTTCGATAGGCTCGTTCTTTAGCTTGGCTGTGATACGCTCGTAAACAGTGTGGGCTAACCATGCAGGAGTGTTAAGGCCTTTCATTTTTTCAGAATCTTCTGCACAAGCGGCTGCCAATACAGCAATCTCAGCATCAGCTGAAGGAAGTGTTTCTGCACCAGGGAAACCAATAACTTTTGCAAGAGCACAAAAATTAGGAGCATAGGTATCAAGGTTGCGAAGAGCGATGCCACCAAGCTTCTGAGCAGAACCTGCTTTAAATAGGTTTGCACCACCGTAGACGGTGTGAACTTGCTGACGGTCTGAAGAGTCCCCAGGGTAAGTTGTTGAAAATTTTGCGTTGGAATCAGCTAGCTCTGTGAGGATTGGCTGAGTTTCTGCGTCGGTTAGTGTCAATTTCATCAATTTACCCGTTTCCTTTATTAAACTTATATGTGTCGCTTGTTGAGCGACAGTTAAACTTTCTTTGACCAATTCTTGTGAGGTTAGTGATTCTCGCGCGCACATTTTAGCGGTCATAGCCGGTTATGCATAGATTATAGAGTGGCCGGCCAGTCACGCAACCAATTGTGTCACATGAATAAGCGCTGTTACTGGTTGATTTATCGAGTAAAGCACGTGTTGGGCATAATAGGTGACTGCTAATAGCAAAATAATCGTTCGAATTTCGATCACCTTTCAGTAATATGCGGTTTCCTCACTCCTCATCAGGACGTTACTTATGGCTGACAAAGCAAGTCAACTAGACCTCCGAATGACACCTTCTGACATTAGCCTTTCTACATCAGGCTTCGCTTCATCCAGTTTATCGTGCTCAAACCTCGCATTAGGGCAAAAGCACAAGCGTTGCCGAACTCAAATCAAAGCCCGAACACGAATTCGACGACTAAAACGTTAGTTTTTTGCCTTCAAATCAACCAATACTTGAAAGATGCCCGTTATTTCCCTATAAGTAGCCCGTTACGTTAACGCTAAATTACGTCGGTGCAAAAAGAGAGAGGTGCGTGTGGAATCTATTCAATTATCCTGCGGTCAGGCCGTGGTTGATCAACTTGATAATGTCGAAGAGTTGTTGAGCGACCTTCATACCATACGTGATTTTCTGCGTTGGACCGTTAGCCGGCTCAATCAAGCAGAGGTTTCATTGGGCCATGGCTTTGATGACCCCTGGGATGAAGCCGTTGCGTTGGTTCTGCATGGACTAAATTTACCCTGGGACGTTGACCCTTCGGTAAAAGACTGTCGCATGACAACAACCGAAAAACATATTGTTCTCGAATTGGTTAAAGAGCGCCTATTGGATCGAAAGCCAGCCGCCTATATCACAGGTATCTCTTGGTTTTGTGGATTACCGTTTCAAGTTGATCAGCGAGTACTTATTCCACGATCCCCCGTTGGTGAGCTTATAGATAATCACTTTGAGCCATGGGTTGAAGCTGAAAACGTCGAAAATATCCTTGATATGTGCACTGGCAGCGCCTGTATAGGTATCGCTGCAGCAATGGCTTTCCCAGAAGCGATGGTCGATTGCACGGATCTTAGCGAAGATGCCTTAGATGTTGCTGAAAGCAATGTTGCGATGCATGGGTTAGAAGGGCAGGTTAACCTGGTATATTCTGACCTGTTTGAGGCGTTAGAAGGTCGAAGTTACGACATTATTATTAGCAACCCTCCCTATGTAGATGTTCCAGACATGGAAGCGTTGCCGGATGAGTATCATCACGAACCTCGCATGGCCTTAGAGGCAGGCATTGATGGCCTTGATCTTGTACGTAAGATGCTGGCTGAGCTATCTCGCCACCTAAACCCTGGCGGCATCGCCGTAATAGAAGTGGGTAATTCTTGGGAAGCCTTGGAAGAAGCCTACCCTAATGTACCGTTTACCTGGTTA
The DNA here is from genome assembly GCA_002163245.1 of Gammaproteobacteria bacterium 42_54_T18. GTDB lineage: Bacteria > Pseudomonadota > Gammaproteobacteria > Pseudomonadales > Ketobacteraceae > 42-54-T18. The sequence continues at coordinate 38,124 of MAAL01000122.1, forward strand.
GAGTTTGATCGGGGCGGCCACGGTGTCTTTTTGCTTACCAAAGAGCAGATTGATCATCATCAAGCGGATTTGGTGGAATAGCGTTCCCTAGGTATAATGCTGCACCCTAGATATAGTTATAGATATATACATATCATTTGAGACATTTTAGTTAAGGCTAGTAATCACTATGGCAGGAAACAGCTTCGGGCAACTTTTTCGAATTACCACTTTTGGCGAAAGCCACGGCGAAGCGTTAGGCTGTATCGTTGATGGCTGTCCTCCTGGACTGGAAATATGTGAGGCAGATTTACAAGGTGACTTGGATCGCCGTAAACCTGGAACATCTAAGTTCTCCACTCAACGTAAAGAGCCTGATCAAGTACAGATTTTGTCAGGGGTATTTGAAGGCAAAACAACGGGCACACCGATTGGGTTGATGATCAAAAATACCAATCAAAAGTCGAAAGATTATTCTGAAATTATGAATACCTTTCGTCCTGGCCATGCAGATTATACTTATGAACATAAATACGGCATTCGTGATTATCGTGGTGGTGGTCGTTCATCGGCTCGTGAAACCGCAATGCGCGTTGCGGCTGGTGCTATTGCAAAAAAATACCTCAAGCAAACCCAGGGTATCGACGTAAAGGGTTATGTCTCTCAGATTGGTCCTATCAAACCAAAAACGATTGATTGGGATGTGGTTGAAACCAACCCGTTTTTTAGCCCCGATGCATCCGTGGTTCCAGAAATGGAAGCGTTAATTCATCAGTTACGCAAAGACGGCAGTTCAATCGGGGCCAAGGTGACGGTTGTTGCTACTGGAATGATCCCTGGATTAGGCGAGCCCATTTTTGATCGTTTGGATGCGGAGCTTGCTCATGCGTTAATGAGTATCAATGCGGTAAAAGGCGTTGAAATTGGTGACGGGTTTGAATGTGTTAATCAGCGCGGAGAGCAACACCGTGATGAGATGACACCAGAAGGCTTTTTAAGTAATCATGCTGGCGGCATTTTAGGCGGTATTTCTTCTGGGCAAGATTTGATTGCGCATATTGCCCTAAAGCCAACATCTAGCATGATGATTCCCGGTAAAAGCATTAATAAACAGGGTGACCCCGTAGAAGTAGTAACCAAAGGTCGCCATGACCCTTGCGTAGGTGTTAGAGCAACACCGATTGCAGAAGCTATGATGGCGTTGGTTGTGATGGATCACGTGCTTCGTCATCGAGCACAAAATCATGGTGTAGAGACCAGTACACCGATAATCGCTGCAATAGCTCCCGATTCTGAATAAGTAGATCTTTTTAGTGCAAGAAAATAAAACCCCGACAAATACCAATACGGTTCCCTATTGGCGGTTGTCGGGGTTTTATTTTTTCTACTTTAGCCTTCTTGGAACTTTGTTACCCTATTGGGGTTTATACCTACAAGGGGAAGGTTTTTCACCCATTGAAATAGGCCAATTAATGGCTGTATTGATGGGAACCCGGATTGTGGCTCCCAATATCTGGGGGTATTTGGCAGATAAAACCGGTAAACGTATTTCCATTATTCGCTGGGGCGCTGCGTTAACGACGGTGTTTTTCTCCATAGTTTTCTGGAAACCTGGTTTTTGGGGTTATGCTTTTTTAGTTTCGTCATTCACGTTTTTCTGGAATGCAATCCTTCCTCAATTTGAAGTTGTCACGTTTAGTTATCTGCGCGATAGAGCGAATGAATACAGCCGCATTCGGTTGTGGGGCTCAGTAGGTTTTGTGTTTACGGTTGTGGGTTTTGGTTGGGTATTTGATGTAAGCCCTATTGACAGGTTGCCCACCTATATAGTTGCTATGATGGGTTTGATTTGGGTTAGCAGTCTGTTTGTTACTGAACAAAAAGCTGAGAGAAAACAGAAAAAAGCAGAAGATAATTTTTGGAAGCAGCTCGTCAATGGCCCCGTAATTATTTTCTTTGTGGTATGTTTTTTGATGCAGGTCTCTCACGGGCCATATTATTCGTTTTATAGTATTTTTATGGAATCCAAGGGTTATAGTAAACTGGCCATAGGTTGGTTATGGGCGCTTGGTGTTATTGCAGAAATATTAGTATTCATTGTCATGCATCGATTGATGGCGCGCTTTTCGGCGCGCTTTTTATTGGCATTAAGTTTACTGCTGGGTGGCATTCGTTGGTATCTAACGGCGGCTTACCCTGAGCAATTATGGATTGTGCTGCTAACACAAGTTTGCCACGCAGCAACCTTTGGTATATTCCACGCGGTAGCTATTGATTGGGTGCAACATCGGTTTACAGCCAGTGCATCGGGACAAGCGCAAGCATTTTACAGTGCTTTAAGCTTTGGTGCAGGCGGGGCCTTTGGCTCTTATGTTGCTGGTGTAATGTGGGAGGATGTTGGTGGTGAGGCGTCATTCTATATGGCCTCAGTTGCTTGTTTTATGGGGGCTATATTAGCTTTGAAACTGCGCCCCCCTCAAATACCGGTTACTTAGAATTATCTATTACTTTTATCAATAAATTTTATAAAAAACTAAATACAGGAACATTATGTCTGATCATCTTTTTTGTTACGGAACACTGCTAGAGTCACAAATCATGCGATTGGTCACGGGCAAAGAATATACCATGCAAGATGCAACTCTGCCGGGCTATAGCCGTTACCTGGTTAAAGGAGCTGACTACCCAGGTGTTGTGCAAAACCCACAAGGTGAAGCTGAAGGGAAATTATGTTTGGGTGTGACGTCGTCAGACCTTAAAAAACTCGATCGTTTTGAAGGTGAGCTGTATCGTAGGCAGCTTGTTCGAGTTAAGGCACCTTATAACCGTACGGTTAATGCTTGGTGTTATGTTGTGCCGCGCCGCTCTTCTATGCGTTTGTCGAAAAAAGAATGGTCACTAGAAGAGTATCGCGTGAAAATATTAAGAAGACATAATTTATCTATTGAGCCGTGATGGTATTAAAGGGGATTCTTTACTCCACAAGCGGTATAGGAAAATACCGTTTGTGGTAGCTTTTTTTAGCCCGATATTACAACCAAGCCAGGAAGCACCCGCCGAAGGAATTTAATCCACCGATAGTGTTACAGACTTCATCGTTGGTACACCCGCTTACGGCCAAACAAAATACACTGATTGAAATAATGTTTATCAATTTCATGGTTTTCTCCTTTTTCCAAAAATATGACGGCGCGATGGTAGACTTAGCAGTGCATGTTTTCAAGAAATTTTAAGGAGATATGTATAATGAATTTTACATTGAATGTTGGTTTTTTAGTCGAATTTATTTTTAAAGTGTGATATTTTCTCGCAAAAATAATATATCAAAACAATATCTCAAAATAATACCAAATAAAGCACAACAGAAAGACACTTAAAGGGAATTTTTATCGCGTTGGCGATAGGGTAAATAATTAGGATTGGATCCTAGGAGTGTTGTTGTGGTTCTTGCTGTAGAAAAATTTGTAAATCACCGTTTTTTCCTGTTGGTTTTTGTCTTATTAGTTGTGATAACTCACGTTCCACCAAGAACGCTGACTCTTGGCTATGATGATTATTTGCAATATGCCGTGCTAAAAGGCTCTGGTGAATTATTTGAAAAAGGATTTGAAATAACAGACCCTTCCGCGGGTGTGGCGGAACGGCTAAAGAATGGGTTCCATTTTTTTAACAGTAAAACCGGTACAGTTGATGTGCATCGAGAGTACGGAAACCTTCCCTGGTGGTCAGTTGAAGAGGGGATAATGCAACCGTATCGACCTTTGGCTGCTGCAACGCATTGGTTTGATCATAACGTATTGAACAGTGACCTTTATTGGATGCAGTGGCACAGCATTTTATATTTTGCTTTGTTTGCGGTGTGCGGGTGCCTTTTTTATAAACATTTATGTAGCGATCCTTTGGTTTATGGAATTGCTGCATTTATGTTGGTGTTTGATTTGAGTGTGAGCTCAAATTTAAATTGGCTTGCAGCCAGAAATTCTTATCTGGCCGTTGCATTTGGACTTATGGCGTTGTACGGGTTTATGCGATGGCGAGAAACTAATCGTTGGGCTTGGTTTAGTGTTGCTATAGGCATGTTGATTGTTGGTTTAGGTACTGCTGAGGCAACCGTTGCGATTTTAGGGTATTTTGGCGGCTACGCCTTGTTTATGGATAAAAAGGGTTGGTTTAAAGGCTGTGTAGCGGTAATCCCCTTTATTTTGGTAGTGGCTGTTTGGCGAGTGTTGTACAGCGTCAACCATTTTGGTGCGAAAGGCATAGGGTTATATTTAGACCCTGGGCGTGACCTGCTAGGGTTTGTTGCACAAGTGCTGTCTGTCGTGCCGGTTATTGGTACGTCACAAATTTTGGGTTTAGATAACCTCGTGACTGGTGTGTCGCTTGATTCATGGGGATGGTTGCAAGCATCGGCTTGGTTGATAGTTGCTTTTGCATTGTTTCTTATTAGAAACCTTATTTTAACGACGCCACTTATTCGGTTTTTAGTTGTGGGTGCATTGCTTGCGGCTATCCCTCACGCCTCATTGTTAAGTGCAGGAAGTCGTAGTGGTACTTTCGTGTCTGTTGGTTTTTTCTTTGTGGTTGCCTATTGGATAGCACCATTTTTACGTGATAGAACGTCTGACAAAAAATCAAAAGCAAAACGTTATGGCGGTTGGTTTATTGTCGTCTATCACGTGGTTTTACCTGTTCTTGTGCTTGCCCTGTTTTCTTGGCGAATTATTAATATTGCCTATGTTGATGATGGTCGGTATAGCAGCGTAGAGACAACACTTACCAGTGATACATCGCTGGTGGTTGTGAATCATGGGGCTCCCAATCAATTATTCTATTTACCTTATGAGTGGTATTACAAAGGTTATACGTTACCCCAATCAGTAAAAGCGTTAGTGCCGGGGTTATCTTCTTTTGAACTAGAGAGAATAACAGAACGGAAATTTTCGATTAAATCCATTGCACCTTTGGTGGTAAATCATCAAGTTTCGATGATAAACGATGAAGGCAATAGTCCAATATTGTCACGCGCTTATTCAAAGCGCATGCTGCAAGGTTTAATAACGCACCCCAATACACGCTTTTTTAAAGATCAAACGATCTTACAAAATGATATGAGAATTACTATCGTGGCTGTGGAAGGTGGTGTTCCAAAAGAATTGATAATAGAATTTTTTGGTGAAGAGAGCCCTGAGAATATGGTGTGGCAGTGGTATGATTGGTCAGACAAAATGTATAAACGCATGAGTGTTCCTGGAGTGGGTGACGTTAAACGTTACCTTGGCCCATTGGCGAAAAAGTCATAATAAAAATGAGAGGCCTGATTTAATTGTCAGGTCTTATTACATTTATTTATTGTTTTTTATTGTTTCTGTGATCTGAATGTTTATTTTTATAAAAAACGATAACAAAAACGTAAAATTCTTTTGCGCGAAGAAAAGTTCCGTAATATTTAAAATAAGTTGCACCTCAAAAAATCACCAGGTATTATTGCGCCGCTTCTAGGGATGGCGCATTTTTTTTGGACAGTGATCCCTGTAGCATTTCGAACCGGAATATCGAAATCAATTGCTTTGGGAGTTTTAATGCTTAGATTCTGTTTTATCCTACTCGCGTGTGTTTCTTTTTCATTGCGTGCCAGTGTCCCTGAACCCTCATTTGTTGTTTATGGTGATGTGCTATCTTCAGGAACTAAAGTTCAGCAAGAAGGTATGTTAGTGTCGGCGCGTTACGCCGGGTCTACCATTGCAGAAATGTTATTAAGCACGGCCAATGATTTTTCTTTTTCCTTGGAAATTCCACTCGAAGCCAGTGTTGGCCCGAGAGAAGCAGGTAAAGCACGTATTAGCGATGTTATCGAAATATACGTAGCAGGGCAGTTAGCATCTAATGTCCAGGTTGATGAGCGTGGCGCATACCGCCAGTTAGATCTCAACCTACCGCAAGGTTTTGATAGCGACGGTGATGGCCTCCAAGACGCACAAGAAATTGCCAATGGTAGTAATCCGAATGACCCGAACGATCCCGTAAAATTTGGTGACCAAGATTTGGATGCCGATGGTATTTCAAACGGGGCAGAGTTTTTAACCGGAACCTATGACCCTTTTGGTGATGCCGATGGTGATGGTTACTCAAACCAAGACGAATACACCTTAAATCAAGATCCAAACTCTGCGTCTAATCTACCAAAGCAAAGTCCGGATGCAGGAACATATTCCGCATTGCACGCCCATGCTGACGCATACAGCTTTTTATTAGCAGAAAACGGTGGTGATTTACTGTGGGACGATGCGGTTAACGGCACGCCACTGAGTATTGTTCCTACCTACTGGAACGTGGATAAAACAACGGATTATTTAATCAGTACCTCTCAAGGTAAGCTGTTTATTTTACTGCAAACCGCACCCAACACATTCGCCGATCCACAATTGGTAAGTCTATTTTCAGTGCCTACAGGGAGTGATTTATACGTAGGTTTTGCCAACATTGACGGTATTAATGCCCCTGAGTTATGGGCGTTTAGCCGCGTATCGAATCAATTGTATATTTTTGAACGTAACGCCAAAGACGCACCTTACGGTTCTCAAGTATGGTTACAAGCTGCATTACCAGGTGTTGCTGGCCATGTGCAATTAGTAGACTTGGATGAAGATGGTGTTGTTGATGTTGTTGCTAATGGTGTTGATCTAGCGATTCAAGATAGAACGCCTTCTAATACGATGGCAATTTATAAAGGTACCTGGGATGGTATTACCTATGGGTTAGGTACGGCATCGTTAATCACCAGTCAAACCCATATTAATAACAGCCCATTTGTTGTTATCGATAACATCGTAGAAGCTGGTTTTGATAAACAACAAGATATCCATATTCGTGGTTTAGATCAAAAATTTTACGTGGATCTTTCGTTTAACAGTTTAAAGAAAGGCGCTATTTCAGAGTCTCTTATCCAGCAAATAGTGACCACCCAAACAGCAGGGGAAGGCGCAGCGCTGACCAGTCTGCTGGCACATCTGAACACAGGTGCAGCTACTGACGCCTATGCTGTTGCAAACCTAAATAACGATACTGCGAATACGATGGATGTATTGCAATACACCGGTACCTTATCGGGTGCTGCCAATAAGTTTCGTTTGATACCCGGTGTTATCTCCACAAAAGATCAAGACTTGGATGGTGTTGCGGACTATAAAGATATTGCAGCGAATGACCCCAATGCACCATTACCTAATGGCGCGCTGGATTTTGATGGTGATGGGATCCCTTACGGAATAGATGGTAACCACAGCGGCCTAGAAGATGCTGATAGTGATGGTATGCCTGATGGCTTCGAGCTAACCCATGGCTTAAATCCTAATGATGCATCCGATGCCAGTAGTGATCTCGATTTTGACCTACGAACAGCGTATCAAGAATATAAAGATGGAACTGACCCGAATGATTCAACGTCAGTTGTTACACAAGAAGCCGTATTAAGAACCAGTGCTAAAGCGTTTGAGCGCGGTGCATCGGATATGTTGATACATGGTGATGAAATTGTTGTTTCCTCACAAAATAGCCAGGCCGTTAAGTTGTTTAACGTCAACAACCTTTCTCAAATGCGCACTTTGCAATCATCCGATGTAAACGGCGTATCAAAAATTGTTTCTACCAATAACCTGATGGTACTGGGTAACGTGGGCGGTTCGGTCGAAATCTTTGATGTGAATGCAGCAGCGAGACTGATCAAGTTTAACCAGAGCACGTCATCGGTAACGGATATGAGCGTTAATGGAACTTCATTATTTTCGCTTCATGCCAACGGTGATGTTTACCATTGGAACCTTGAGACTCTTAGCTACGTGTCACACTGGCATGTTTACGATGGCTTCCTAACCAGTATCTACGCTCGGGGTGATCTGGTTTACATCCAAGCGTCAGCACCAGAAAAAATCATGTTTGTTTGGAACGTAAAAAATCAAACACAAATTTATACCATTAACGGCAGCGCCGAGTGTTGTGAAAAAGTGGTGGCTGAATATTCCGGCGACACCATGATGTTTGCCAACAGTTTTAGTAATTCCGGTATCTATGCGATGAACGTCAATAACTTTAACAGCCAAGAGGTGGTTGAAGGGGTTGATGCAACCGTATTGCGTGTACTTAGCCAGAAGAATACCCAAGGAACCGAAGTTTATGTGGGTCGTAAGAGTGGTGTTATCGACTGGTATTCCGCAGATGATGGCGGGTTTATAGGCCGTGTCGCTGCTCCCTATACCTACGTTAGGGATATTGAAATTATTAACGGTGGGTTTATCTCCCTACATTCCGATGGAACGATTTATTTTTGGGAGCATAAATAATGAAAACAATAACCTCTACGTTGTGCGTTGTTAGTTTGTCAGCTCTGTTAATGCTGTCCGGTTGTGGCGGTGGAGGCGGCGGTGGTTCTGATGCTGGTCCAACACCCGATAACGGCACCCAAAATCCCGTAGGTGTATCACTTGATGTGACCGGTGGATCAGAGTTCGCCGCAGATGGAACACTGTCGTTACGTGTGGCGGTATCAGAGCTTAACAATGATGATGCGATCTACCTATCGGTACAAAGTGATGATGTAGATTCACAGGCAATGTCGGTATCACCTCAACAGTCAGTGATCTACCCGACTGATGGTGATGTGGATGTCACGTTAACGGTAAAAAACAACAGCTTAACGGCTAACCCGACACTATCGGTGACAGTCGTTACCGCGGGAAATGTCACGTTAACAAAAGACATTTCCATATCCTTGTAAGCACCAACTTTAGCCCTTAGATTCTTAGCAATAGTACATAGGTAAACTGACACATGAACATTCAGCCAATTTTATTGGGTGCACTCGTTTTGATGCTTGCTGCCTGCTCAAAACCAGAACCCGTTGCAGAGTATCCATATCAACAAGGTGATGCTGCGCTCAAACCTGTTGCCACGGTGTCTGGTGATGTGATTACACGGGCCGAAGTTGACCATGCGCTGGCTTTCTATAGCTCTAATCCCTTTGCTTCATCGCAAGAAGGAAAAAACAACATCCTGAATGAAATGGTTGAGGATCAAGTGTTTTACAAAAAGGCGATTGAAAACGGATTTGATAAAAGCCCAGAGTTTGTCATCAACCAGAGAAAACTCTTGGCTCATGAATACAAAAAATACTTACAACAGAAAGTAGGGCAGGCATCCGTTATTACCGATTATGATATCGGTCGTTTCTACCAAGACAATATCGGGCAATACACCAAACCTGGCATGTACCGTATCGCAATTTATTTTCGACGTGCTAATCAAGAGAAGCCCCAGTACACACTAAAGCAAATTGCTGATTCAGTGCAGTATCTTGAATCTGGCTTGGGTTTTGGAAAATACGCATTAACCTCCAATCACCTGAAAACCAATAACCGCGGAGGCAAACTTCCCTGGTTAACCGCGGAATCCAATGTTGCCGGAATCCCTAAAACGGTCATACAAACCGGCGAGTCACTAGAGATTGGTAACGTATCTGATGTTATTAAAACGGATGCCGGTCACTATCTTGTGCGATTAATGGAAAAACGCGATAGCCAAGTCACGCCACTTGATGCGGTTAAGCCAGTGATTCGAGAAGCATTATTGAAGAAGAAAAAAGAAACTCAAATGCAAACCTATTTGCAGCAAGCCAAGGACGCGTATGACATCGTTATTTACGAAGATAATCTCACGTCAACAGACGCAAGCGATAAATCACATTCTTTTGGCCCTCCCGGCTTTCCCGTTAAGTAAAAGGACGTACCCATGAAGGCTATTCTCAGCAGCGGCATAAAACGCTTAACGGTCCTTGCGTTAGGTTTTTATATCGCTATTAGCAGTATCTCAAGTCTATCTGCGCAAACACTCACGGTGGCCGCTAACCAATGGCAGCTGATTTCATTCACACACCTACCAGATCAACGCACCGTAGAAGATGTGTTTGGAGAGTCCGCAACCAATGGCACGTTGGAATCACTATGGGGTTTTGATAATACCATTAAGCAATGGCGCAGTTGGCCGGTAAGAGATGGCGTTGCTTCTTCTAACCTGTCTCAGCTTGAGCCCGGCTTAGGTTATTGGGTAAAAACTTCAGAAGAAGTTATTGTCGATTTAGCCGATGCAACCAATAGCGTAGGGGAAATGGTATTAAACCCTGGATGGAACCTTGTTGGTTTACCCATCACAGGTGATATGCCACACGACCAAGTGTTAGCGAGTGTGCCGTATCTTGAACTATGGAGCTATGAGCCTGCACAAAATGCCTTTTTAGCAGTACGACGCGCAGCGGGTTCACGTATTATTTTAGAAGAACAATTCAGCACCTTGTCACCAGGTAAAGCTTACTGGATATACCTTTCTGAGCAGGCAACATTACTGCCATCATTAGGCACCTTATTACCGCCTGATATTGATATTGAACCGCTGTTAACATTTCCAGAATACGGGCAAGAAACCCTTTGGGGTACATTGTCTCCTGGAGATGTTGACTGGGATGAAGATGGATTTTTTGATTTCCCTAATACACAAAAAAGTATTGCCTTTGGTGATTTTCTAAACCGACAGCGCATCTCCATCGTGAATGAAGGTAATAGTGTATTAAGCTGGCAAGCCACTATAGAGCCCGCTGTTGATTGGTTGTTGTTTGAAGCGTTTAACGAAGACGGCGAACCTGTGCTTACCAATATTGCGATTGGTAGTGCTACAGATACGAACGGTGAACTGATTTTAGTCGCCAACCGAGTGGGATTACCGCCTAACGGTATTTACACCACGCAAGTGGTACTACGCGCCAACGGTGCCGTGCAAGAAAAGCGTATTGATGTTGCATTAGAAGTGGCTGACGTTGTGGGTGATTATGAAGTCACCGTGCGTTTGGATAATATTGATGGCAAAGACGCTGACCTACATAACCCGAAATATTTCCTCAGTTTCGCCCGAGATGGCCAAGGGGTAAAAGCCTTTTTAGATGAAGAGCGTTCACTGTTAATACCAGAAACAACCTACCTTAGCGGTAGCATGGTGGCAGACCCGCAATCTCATGTAAAAGTATTGGGGCAGCTCTTTTTGCCAGTGGGTCATGCGCATAACCCTTATAATAGAGATATTCGTCGTGAGTTTACGCTAATTGGTCACCGTAGTGATGGTCAAGACGGTTTGCCGCCATTGGATTTACGTGGTGACTATGCTGAGAATATCTATGGTTTGTTTGATCAACCCATTCAGCTAAAAGGTGAGTTTGTTGCTCGTCGGTTATCGCCACTCCCGAAAAAACAAGACCTCACCGTATCTGACGCAATCAGCGGTGAAATTGTTGCTGTTGATACCGACAGTGGCATATCAACCTTTGAATTTACGGTGACTGATCGCCTGTCGATTACCGATATTAAAACCAATTTAAAAATTGATCACCTAAGCCCTGAAACCCTTAGTATTAGTTTGGTTGGCCCAAGCAATACACAAATCATCTTACATCAGAATCAACAGCGTTCTTTAGCTGATGTGCGTTTTGATGATTTTGACGCATCGGTAGAGTCTCTGGATAATTTCGATGGCCAGCTGGCGTTTGGACTCTGGCGCCTAGTAATACAAAACACGTCAGCCAATGTAGGTACCTTAGAAAAATGGACTATGGATATTGCCGGTGCCACGGTCTATGAAATCCAAGGGCAAACAGAACCCGGCACACAGCTACAGTTAACCGGTTGTGGTGTCGTGCGTTCAACGACAGCGGATGCTAGTGGCAACTTTAGCTTTGATGGACTGATCCCTTGTGATTACGATATCAGCGTTGTACAGCACGGTTATGAAGTCACAACAACCAATGTACGAATTACAAGCTGCGTAAAAACGTTTGAAGAAAAATGTGATACACAAAGTGATTACATAGTTTCTATGACCGCTGAACAGCTTGCAGAGATGCAACCACAATTACAGAATGCCAATGGTCAAATGGAAGTGGTGGTATCACCGTTATCACTCACCATATTACCTACGCAAGATGTACCCTTAGAAGTTAAAGCCGTTGATATTACTCAATACGCCGACCTTGATACAACGTTGCAATCCCGAACCTGGGAGTTGTACAAACGGATTAACTCGTGGAGCTCCATTACCAGCCAAGGGTACTTGGTGGACGTGCCTGCTAGCGGACAGCAATCACCACTAACCAACCTCATCAGTTATTCAGAAAACAGTAACGAGTGGACACCTTCTGCATCGGTTACCATTGAACGTGCCAGTATTACTGACCCTCGAGGTGGCAATAACGCGGTTAAAGCCACTCACAACGGTGACGGCTCAGCGGGTATCGTATTTGACAGCGTCAATATTGGAGAGGGCAGCTTCCCGATATTAAAAGACCAGCTAGTAACGTTCTCTGTGTTTGTTAAGCCAGGAAGCTTAAACGAAGTCAGTCTACGTTTTAGCAGCGGTGACGCAGTGTTAACACGAGAAACTATCAATATTACAACCGGCGCACACCTTAGTGGTGACAGCTTAATGCCTCGCGTGACGTCGCTAGCGAACGGTTGGTATCGTGTGTCAGTTACCGCAAAAGCCCCTCAAGATTTCGGTAGCCTAAATTGTGAATTACAACTGAGTAAAAATGGCAGTGTTTCCATTAATAGCCAAGAACACCTTTACGTGTTTGGCCCTCAGGCAGAACTTTATGAAGAGTCTCAGTCCTTATGGGTGCCCATTGGGGTGGGTGATATCACCATCTTTATTCCCAACCCACGCAACAGTGGTTATTTAACCACAGGTGCTAATCACGCTATCGCAGAAGCTCCCCAGCAACAAGATGTACTGGTAACAGCACAAAGCACCTCGGTGGGAACCTGGACGCATAACTTTGACAATAACCCCGCACAAGCGGGTGTGTATTACATCGTGCTAAACAGTGATGTGAAAAATTCAGCGCAACAGGATGTGATTTTAAGTTATACCACCGCCGACATAACCTTGTTTGATGCCCAACTTGATGCTGTTCACTTTGGTATTCATAGCGTACACGCAGGGGCGGGATCTTCAGGGTTAACCGCAATGGATATGGCTACTTTTGATATTAATCGGCCGCCGTTGGCTGATACGGAAGGCGAAGAAGATAGTGATAGTTTTGGAAATGAGGTTGATGAGGCCACGTTAACCAACAAACACAATGAAGTGTTTGAAGGTCCGAATGGCGGCTTTATAAAGAACGGTATGGATGAACCCGTGGGCGATCTCAATCGTCATTACCGAATGTATATCTCCACCGGCCAATTATTCTTTGGTGGTTCAGTGTATGGAAACAGCGGTGCATCCGAAGAAGAAAACAGCGGAGAGAACCTGCGTTTGGATGTGGGTATTCAGTCAGCGGAAGAGGGCGAATAAATGAATTTTTTAATTAAGGCACTTCGACCAATCAACGTACTTTTACCAAAGAAAGCACTTCTGGCAAGTACAACAGTAGCAATGTTAACAGCGTTATTGGTATCCCCCTTAGCGCTGGCAGATAACCGAACCCGTTCTGTTGCCCCCGAGGCAGAAATGCAGGCTCTAACGGATGCATGGCAGCTACTTGATTGTGGTGAGCGCTATAAACAAGTTTGGTTTGGCGGCCAAGAAGTTCGCGGTGCCGGAAAAACCTATAAAGAATTGATTGAAAGTTATGATCAAGTGCCGAATGGTGCAGATTGTACCGTGGTAGATGATCAAGGTGCTGCGTTAACCCACGCGGGATATCTGGATGCCGCGCCTCAAGCGTTTAAAGCATTATTAGAATCAGGTCTAACCGATAACCACCTACAATCTGCCCAATGGGGTTTGCAAGAAAGCTTTAACTACTTAGCAGAAGGCAAGTTACTTAAAGGTAATGATTTATTAATTAATGGCCTTCGCACCCGGTTTACCGCAGATGATTCTGATACTAAAAGCCAAATCGAACTGTTAGGTGAAAGTGTTGATGAAATGTCTGCAGGTTTGGATGCTACACGTCACCTCATGTTGGATTTCTACGACGTATTACGCGCAAACGGTGACGTTAGTCCAACGTTTCCGTTCTTGGTAAATAATACCAAGGGCCCAGTGACAGCTAATGATTATCAGCAATATGCTGAACTGCTAAATCGGTATGGCATGGCTGCTATAAGCGAAGCAAAGTACATGTTTTACAAAGACAACGTAAAAGATGTTGATAACCCACCGTATCGAAACTTCCCAGGCCCAGAAGATCTTGATTTTAATAACGATAAAGTCAAAAACGAAGCAGGGCGATTGGACGCGGCTAAACGTGCAAAGTTAGCCAGCAGTCATTTGTATTTGCAGTCCTTAACAATGGCTGCACTGCAAACGGAAGATAACTTTCAGGATAACAATGGGTATCAAATTAAACGACAGCTAAATGATGCGGACCGCTTGTATCAAGATATTCAAAGTGGTTTTAATCCGTTGTTGTTAGCGGGGGATTTTGTACCGTACCAAAGAGTGGAGAACTTTTTACAGTTGGCAAGAGTACGGGTGCAGGATGCGAAAGAGGCGGAGCAATTAGCGCGAACGAATCAGCGAACGTTTGAAGTGGATCAAACGGCACTGGCGTCTGAGTTGTTGTCACAACGTAATCAATATCTTGATCAATTGGCGGCTTTAAGTGGAGCTCCAAAAGGAGACTATGATCTGTCGACTAAAGATGGACGTCATGATTATCGGGTAGAAGCATTTAATAGTGCGATATTTGATAAAGAAGGGCAAATTGGTATACAGGTGCTGGCGTTAGAGGAAAGCGGGTTGCAGCTGACACAACTTTATACGCAGATGCAGGTGCTTAATGAACGGGTCTCTATCGAACAAGATCGTAGTAATGAAGTAATGAAGTTGGTGCTAGCAACAGGTGAAGAAATGAGCGTGTTGCAATTCGCCAATACTATGGCATCTTGTTGTAATGTTTCTCAGGGGACCTCTACAGGGGCATCGAAAGGAACTTCCGTAGGGTCTTCAGAGGGTGAGTCCTCAGGGCTTTCAACAGGTATTTCTTTTTCTATAGGAGGCGGGTTTACAGAGACTGAAAAAATAAGTTGGACATTAGGGCGTAGCCTGGGCATCAGTCGTGGTGAAAGTAGTGGTAGTAGTACAGGTACCAGTGAAGGCCAGTCTTGGGGCTCCAGCACCGGCACATCAGAAAACCCCAATATCGAAATGCTCGCAGATGGCCAATCTGCAATGGCTGTTTTGCAAGCGACTCAACAGGCTGAACTTGATGCAATCAATAGCGGTGCAATGGTTAAAAACCTGTTATTGGAAATGGCAACTCTCAACGTTTCCATAGAGCAAGCTAGAATAGCCAAAGCGCGCCAAGAAGCAGTAATAGAAACCCAATTTGACGAACTAGACCGCTTACTCGCCAATTACGTAATCGCCAACGAAAACTTAGCCGCTGCATATTACAGCAACCCAGCCTATCGCCTAGAGGCCAGCCGAGCAGAGCAAGCTGCCGAAGACACATTCGCCACAGCACTCGAACTTAGCTACTACGCGGCCAAAGCCCTCGAATACCAATGGTCAGAAAAATTCAACAACCCTGTTTTACGTTTAGACGGCGGTTTACCAGAACCACTCAGCGTTTCTTTCGACCCTTTTATGCGGGCTGAATCTGTTTTCGCAGCACAGTTTGCGGCTTTGTATTCACCAAGCCTGGATGATTACTTAGACGGTATGCAAGCCTGGGACGTAAAGATGCGACAGCTACGTTATCCAGAACGTCAAACCTCACAAGTGCGCTTTTCACTGCGTGATGATCTATTAGGTTACGGTGAATTCACCGCTGAAGTAGCTGAAGCGAAATTCCGTTCCTTTATTGAAGACCATCGTATTCAAGGTGAAAACCTT
Source organism: Gammaproteobacteria bacterium 42_54_T18 (assembly GCA_002163245.1). Lineage (GTDB taxonomy): Bacteria > Pseudomonadota > Gammaproteobacteria > Pseudomonadales > Ketobacteraceae > 42-54-T18. The sequence continues at coordinate 53,982 of MAAL01000122.1, forward strand.
GATAACCGTGATCTGCAATTTGATTTCAGTATGGATATAGCTGATGAGCGGTTGTTTCCAAATCATCCCAATATAAAAATTGATTCAATCAAAGTGAATCTTATCAGCACTGCATCACGATCCATTCGTGGTAACGCAACAGTGGTACCGGCTTTGGTAGATCTTGTAATGCTAGATCGTGCCTTTGTGCGAACCTTCTTCGCAGAATACCCGAATCGCGATGATATGTTGACCTACCAATTACAAGCAGGTCGAACCATTGATAAGTCACCCTTTATTGCAACGGTTGATGCAACCATTGATGGTTTTTCTAGCCCGCAGGTAGAGCCCAATACACAGCTAGCAAACCACAGTCCAGCAGTCAGTGCGTGGGTGTTGCGTATGCGTAATAACCGTTTTAACAACACAGACCTTAAATTGGAATACTTAAGTGATATTGAATTAGAGATTAAATACAGCTTCGGTAAACCACGAGACATTCAGTTTTATAATTAATCAGGAATAAACAATTACGGAATATTGTTTGTTTTATCTTAGGGGAAATAGTATGAAATTTAGAACAGGGTTATTCGCCGCGTTAATGGCGACAATGTTATTAGCAGCCACTTATGTACCAATGGTTAATGCTGCCAACGATATAAAACGTCTAGTCCCGTTTCAAGGGCGTTTACACGGAACAGATAGTAAAGTAGTTACCGATGGTCACTATGATTTAACATTTTATATCTATGATACACCCACCGGTGGTACCGCTTTATGGACAGAGGCTCACCCTAAGGTGAGCGTGATCCACGGTTATATCAATGTGTTACTTGGTGCAACTACAGCAATGGATGAAGCCTCTTATGCAACAGGGGATCCAAATTACGATAGTAGTAAATCATTGGTAGATTTCACTAAGCAGAAATTTTTAGGGATTTCTATCAACGGTGGGGCAGAAATGTTTCCTCGCAGTCAGCTTGTGCCTTCATTTCATGCCTATACAGCAAATCATGCAAAACACGCAACAGAAGCGGATCACGCAAAGGACTCAGATAGCTTAGCGGGCATTGCAGGTGCAGCTTATGTGACAGAAGCTGAGCTTTCAGGGTTTTCTGGTGGTATTTTACATTCATCGGGAAGTTTGGGAGAACTAGCGGATAAAGCCGCTTCGAGAACCAATTTGGATGTGTATTCAAAAGCTGAAGCTAGTACTCAAATGTTAGATGCATCGAGTAATTTTTCGGATGTAACTAACCCCGCAACGGCTAGAAGTAATCTATATGTTTATTCAAAATCCGATAGTGATAATATCCTGTTAAATGAAGAGAGCAATTTATCGGATTTAACTAACCACGCAACGGCAAGAACAAACTTAAATGTACATTCAACATCTGAGGCCGATGGTGTATATCTAAATGCAGGAAGTAATTTAGGCGATTTAGGGGATGTTGTTGCTGCTAGAAATACTTTGAATGTCCATGCAAAAACAGAAGCTGCTGCTGCATACCTAGATTCTGCTAGTAATTTATCGGATATTGGGAGCGTAGAATCTGCACTTATTAACCTTGGTCTTGATCAAAGTTTATTGTCAAATGTGTCTAATTCTCATAGTAGGGCTGATATTGGTAATTTGAGGGTGTACTTTGGAACGATAACAGGGGTTTCACATAATCAATCCAAGGTAATATCAGTGTCAGAAAATTGCTTTGCTTCTACTCAGTCATACATAGTTATTGGAAGCGTTTCTGGGGATATCTCTGGGGATACATGGGCGATTAGCACATCAAAGGTAAGTGCCTGCTCGTGGAAAATCAATAATCATGAGTGGGATTCAAGTCAAATTGACTGGATAGCCGTAGGATTAGGGGGGTAAATCTCCCCAAATAATAGGGGGGTAGGTTTAAAGCGAAGTAGGTTTTCCTATAGCATTAAATTACCGTTCTATGAGCTTTCATAAGAGTTTCAAATAAGAATTTAAAGAATATCCACGCTATCCCAAAGGGTTTGAAGCCTCACATCTTCAACCCTTATCCATTAGCAACCCCCCAAATACATAGCATCAAAAAAATCCCCGGAGAACCACACGTGATTGGTAAGTTTACCTGTAGAACAATTGGATGTTTTCTACTTGCAGCGCTGTGGCTGTCAACCCCAATCACCTCTCTTCACGCCGAAGAAAATACAGAGATAAAGTCCCAACACGTCTCCCTCCCATCCGGCCCCGGCAGCCTGGAGGGCCTAGGCAAAGCCTT
>MAAL01000100.1:0-512 GCA_002163245.1 Gammaproteobacteria bacterium 42_54_T18
TGCACGATGTGAGGCAAACATAAACGGGTCATGTTCACCGCCGCCGTAAAGTTTACCGCCATAATTTTATCGAATAATTCAGTTTGGGTATCCACAAAGCGGCTCATGTGGGTGATGCCCGCGTTATTAAACAACACGTCTATGGTGCCAAATCGTTCGATGATTTTATCTACCGAGGTCGCCAGTTGTTGGGCATTGGTAATATCGGTGGCCAACGGCAGTAGCGTCTCGCTTTCACTTAAGGCATCTACGTTTAAATCCAGAGCGGCAATATAGGCACCCTGTTTAATGAGCATGGCTGAAATCGCTTGGCCAATGCCCCCGGCGCCGCCCGTGATCACCACCACCTTGCCTGAGAAGTTATACATATGGGATTGCCCTAAATCGAAGTTGGTATCACTGTACTACACGGGTTGATCAAAATAGTGACCAGCTATGCCACAGGATATGGCATGAAGGGTTAATAAATGGCAGCAAGAGGATAGGGTGAGAGCCGCAGAACGGCGCCAAAA
>MAAL01000100.1:525-1604 GCA_002163245.1 Gammaproteobacteria bacterium 42_54_T18
GTTAATAAATGGCAGCAAGAGGATAGGGTGAGAGCCGCAGAACGGCGCCAAAACTGCGTGACAGTTTAGCGCCAGCCGACACTATTTTTCTTTATAAAACTTTTGCTTAAATTTAAGGTTAAGTTCTTTTTTAGGTTTCATGGCCATGAGGTCAATGTCAAAACTGTATATCTCTTCTTCATCAAACTTAAAGGTGCTTATAAAATAAATGGCGCGACCTTCCTGAATACGGGTAAAGTCCAGCGTCTTGTATTGCCCCAACAGGTTCACCATTTGCCCACTCACCTGAGCATCCACCGCATTGGTACGCCCCTTCTTAAGAATTGAGACACTCAGGTAGCCCATATTGCGGCTGCGCTGAATACCGTACTGCTTGGCCACCTGAGGCGACAAATCGGTACTGGTTAAGCCAATGTAATGCACTTCGTAATCACCAAATACTCGCTTTTGCTCGCCATGGGCCCACGACAAACAACATACCAATAACACGCAGACCCATTTTAATTGCGTCAACCCTTTCATAATTTCTCTCCCAAGGCGTTTAACCGTCATGTGTAGGGCACCTTTAATAAGACTATCAGAGAATCACCATTTGGCTGGTCGACTGCTATTCGAGATGGAATTAAAAAAACAATGAAACCTAGGTTTTAAATATATCTGCCCCTCTAGGCTACTGACACTGGCTGTCAGTAGCCTGGCATATGATGAAGGGGTTGCCAAAGAGCGCCTTTCGCCACCGGGCTCGCGGCTTTATTCATATTGAAAAGGAACACAACATGTCAGCCACAATCGAAATGGTGTCATTTAAACTTAATGACGGCGTGAGCCCAGCTGTATTTATTAAGGCTAGCGAAGAACTAGATAACTGGGTTGGCCAGCAAAGTGGATTTGAATACCGAGCCCTGGCCCAGCAAGAAGATGGCACTTGGGTGGATATCGTATTTTGGCAATCTCAAGCCCATGCTCAACAGGCAGGGGATGCCTTCATGACGGCAAAAGAGTCACAAAATATGATGGCCTGCATCGACAAAAACAGCGTAGTCATGCAACACATGCCCGTCATGGCAAGCCTGTCCAAC
>MAAL01000192.1 GCA_002163245.1 Gammaproteobacteria bacterium 42_54_T18
GGGCGTAAAATTGGTCACGATCAACCGAAATGACCGTTCACGATCGTCCGTAATTAGCGGTCACGGTAGAGCGAAATGGTCGGTCACGATGGGCCGAAATACGCAGCGACTTCCTTTCCTTTAACATCCTTCCAGTTTGTTGACGTTATACCTGTAAAACTCACATTATTCATCGCTAAGCCGTCCTATTATGTATATAGAGATTAATTTAGTTTGCGCGCAAATTAATTATCAACAAAACCCCGTTTACTGTCAACTACTTTGCGCGCATAATAATATGGACATTTACATGAGCCCCCCTATATGACAACTAACGAATTTAACTTCTCTGAAATGGTTTGCTTTTCATTGTACTCAACAGCCAACTCGATGATTCGAGAGTATCGCCCAGAGCTTGAAAAATTTGACCTTACTTATCCACAGTTTCTAGTAATGATGAGCCTATGGAACCAGGATGTTGTTTATATCAAAGAACTAAGTGAACAAACCTACCTAGATGCAGGTACATTGACTCAAATCCTGAAAAGACTAGAAAACAAAGGATTTATACAGCGAACAAAGTCGAAAAAAGACGAGAGAGCAAAAGTCATAGTACTCACCGAAGAAGGTAAACTATTAAAAGATAAAACATCACATATCTTCAATGATATGGAATGTCGACTTAAGCTCACAAAGGAAGAACAAAAAGAAATAACGATTCTATGCAATAAGATACTGACTCGATTACGCTAATCCTAACAACGAATCAGTCAGCTTTGGATAACTTACCTTCGCTCATAATATCCAACAAATCTGCATTCGTTGGGTATTTCTCAAGTAGCTCAACAAGTTTCCTAGCACCCTCTGCTGGCTTGAGGTTGGTAAGTGCTCTTCGCAAAATCCTTACACCTTTGATATCTTTCGCATTAATAAGAAGCTCTTCTCGACGCGTGCTACTTTTAGCAATATCTAGCGCAGGAAAAACCCGTTGATTCGCAGCCTCCCGTGATAAAACTATTTCCATATTACCCGTGCCCTTGAACTCCTCAAATATCACCTCGTCCATCCGGCTTCCAGTATCAACGAGCACGGTCGCTAGAATGGTAAGTGATCCACCATTCTCTATATTTCTAGCAGCACCAAACAGTTTTCGTGGTATCTCCATCGCTCTAACGTCCATCCCGCCCGACATGGTACGACCACTACTCCTTCCCGACGCATTATGTACTCGGGTGAGCCTTGTGAGAGAATCAATGACAATCATTACATTATGACCTTCGCCAGCCTCCTGGCGGGCAGTGTTAAGAAGCTCATCGGCCACCCGTACATGTTGCTCATAACTTTCGTCCGTAGATGAGGCATGCACATGCGCTGGCACACTGCGCTTAAAGTCCGTCACTTCTTCCGGACGTTCATCAATGAGTAACGCATAAAGCTTTATCTCGGGATAAGCTTCTCCCACCGCCTGGCAAATATGTTTTAAAATGGTCGTTTTCCCGGAGCCTGGTGGAGCAACAATCAAACCTCGCTGCCCCATTCCGATTGGCGTTATCAGATCCATCGCTCGTATGGTGAGTTGCTGAGAACCTAATTCTAAGCGAATACACGGAGAAGGATGAATGGCTACGCCATTTAAAAATCGCTTTTGCGGATCATCATGAAATTCATCCTTGACCTCCTCATCGACTTGTTCGAGGTCTTTATTTCTTTTCACTTTCAAACTTAATATTTTTTTCGTCATAATATCGATTTATAGCTCTAGATAATTAAGTGCTTCGCGCGACGGTCTACCCTTCAACCAGCGTCGTCACGACCTGAGGGTTATTGTGCAACGTTCGATGCACCGGGCAGCGCTCGGCGATTTCCATCAAGCGGGCCTTTTCTGAATCGCTCAACGGCCCGATCAGCTGAACCTTGCGAATCAACGCCTCAATCTGCGAACCTTGTTCTGCAGCGTTGTCCGCATCCTCCAAATAATTGCGCTCGTGGGATAAGGAAACCTCTACATGCTCAAGCGGAATTTTCTTGTGATTAGCGTATAACCGAATCGTCATCGCTGTACAGGTTCCTAACGCAGCCAATAAATGCTCATAGGGATCTGGCCCTGTGTTTTGTCCGCCTACTTTAGTTGGCTCATCGGCAAACCAATGATGATGATCGGTGAAAACTTCCTGCTGAAATTTATGATCAAGCTCAGCGACCAAGACATGCCCTGCCTCGAGAGTGCGGCGCGTTGTTTTGGGCACAGGGATATATCGACTTGCCCACCCGGAAATCGTTTGCGCGACATACTCGCTATCTACTGACTTTGATAAAAGGTGGTCGGCTGTGTCCAAGCTAACGAAGCTTTTGGGGTGTTTAGCTGCCTTGTAGATTTTTTCAGCATCGGAAATATCTACTGTTGAGTCAATAGGAGAATGCATGACCAGTAAAGCCTTGTTCAGGCGCTGAATATGTTCTGTCGTCTGACTACGCAGATCATCCAAAAATTGCTTTTTAATAGTGAATTCACGTACACCTAAGGTAACTTTTGCCTGTCCGTCTGTTTCAATTGTGTCTAGGTGGGCATTAAAGTTATGCACGACATGACTTGCTTCAAACGGAGCGCCAATCGTTACCACCGCTTTAATTTCCGGAAGCCTTGCTGCCATTGCTAAAACAGCGGCCCCTCCGAGACTATGGCCGATTAATAATTGAGGAGCCTCGTAATGCTCCTCAAGAAAGCTTGCCGCTGACAATAAATCTTCGGTATTCGATGAAAAGTTGGTATTGGCAAAGTCACCGTCACTATTTCCCAAACCGGTAAAATCAAATCGAAAAACGGCAAAGCCATGTTGCACAAGAAATCGACTAATACGCGAGGCCGCCGCTATATCTTTGCCGCAGGTAAAACAATGGGCAAACAACACATAGGCTCGAACTGTCTGATCAGGTGTTTCAAGTAAACCCGCCAGATTCTGTCCTTGACTTGGAAATTCAATTTTTGTTCTCATCGACTCTACCTCCGGTTCGCAATATGCCTCGACCTGATGCTAATCATCTAGCTGATGCTTAAATATTAACCCAGCACAAGAAAAACACCTAGTATGAAGCCAACATATTATGAGTGTTTCTCACGCGACCACATTTTAGACACATCAGCTATGCTCACCTGTTGGTTCAATAATTTTCGCCTAGCTTCACCAGGAGATTTATCATAATATTTTTTAAAAGCGGCCGAGAAATTAGAGACTTCCGTGTACCCCAGTCGGTAAGCGATTTCTTTAATAGTCAGCAGCCCATCCTGAATGAGTTGCTGAGCTTTTAACATTCGCACATCCATTACCACTTTAGAAAAGCTCGTATCAGCGGCGTTTAATCGCCGGCTTAAGGTTCGAGGAGACAAACACAAATTTTGTGCCACCGCATCCAAATCAGGAACAGAAGCATCATAGGACTCAAGTACTTTTTCTACCCTGCGGACAAGCCTATCCGCTTGCTGCAACTGTTTCGCTTCCTGCTCTTCTAATAACCTATCGCAAGAAACAACGGCTAATTTTAACGAATTCTTATTTCCATTGGCCAATGGATAAAATGCTTTTTCTTTTGAAAACGATATACAGTTTTTATCAGCGCTAAAATGCCATTCGATAGGACCATGTTGAAAAATTTCTAATTCAGGATAAGTCTCCGCGCTCAATGTTAACGTCACTTTAGAGTCATCTATCATTTTGAATAAGGTATCACCTAACAAAAATAGCGACATCGCGTGTATACTTCCTAAAAGCAATCCAATGAGAAACACATAGATTGGCTCCTCTAGAGGCTCAACTTCGATCAGTTCCAAGCACATCCGGTCCCCTTCATGGAAATACTTAAAGGCCATCAATGGAGTGACTAACGATAAGTATCGACCGGAATGAATGAGCGCTTCATCTAGGGTACTACTGCACATCCCTACATAACCCAATTGACCGAACCCAGTTGGTCTCATACTAACCCCTATAATTAGGCCAATCATAAGAGGTGACTGGTGATTTTTTCTCTTTATGTTAGATAGAATCTGAACGCAATCACGCTTTGAGATCATATCCGGCAGAGTATCGGGGTAAGTATCCGCTAATGCTGTCTCGGCAAAGATCTCAGACACATCCATCGCGAAATTATTCATGTAATTCACAATCTGATCAATATAATCTGATGAAATACACTCCTTTATTGAGCCCTGACCAGGAACCCGAGCACTAACAAGCGAACGCATTGGTTTCGACATACGACCTATTTTCCCACCAGTATATTGAACTCTGAACCTTGGAGTATATCGCCATAAAAACCCTTTTCAACTCCGCTCTAAGCATACCAATGAGTCTCATACGCCTTGGCGAGTCACCACAAGCCTTTGGCGCCTATTCATAAACAATAAATCAATCTCCCTACCCTTTAGGTCTTATTGGTTTCACGAATGCTATCAAGACTACCAACCCGTCTGAGCTCATCATTTTCAAAATGACGCCGCCTTAACGCTTCAATTGATTGGCGTTGATCAAGCTGAGACAAATCAGACGCTTTAATTTGATCCGCCTCATCCAAGTACACTTGATACCGCAGCCCCCAACGTTCCCGTTGATTATCCAGCCGTTGCATGCGCGATGCGGCATCACCACCAATCAACGACTCGCGCGCGGCAAACAACTGCCCTGGTGTCATCTCTTGGGATTCAGCACTGTCAGCTAGCGCTCTGAGAGTCAGTACGGCTTGCCTGCGTCTAGAGGGGACACTGAACTCATTGGGTAGCGCATCTAAAAGAGCACTGAAGGCGTCTGTTTTTTCCGTCTCTGTTAACAAATCGCTCTGCATAACAGCCAAACGACTAACGGTGTATTCATCATACAATTGTTCCGATTGATAAAATATGCCGGCAACCTCTTCTCCTAAATGCTCTCGACGTAGCAACGCTCTTGCCGTCAAAAACGCCTGTAACCCATTGATGTCCTCAATATCACCTAACCCCATCGTTGGCAGTGATTCCAACGCTACACTCAACGACAGGTGCCTGCTAAGCACGTCTAACGCTTGACTTCTTGCTGGCTCCTCTAATTCCGCTGAAATATAGGATTCCAACATTTGAATTATTTCAGCGTCGTTCTTGCGCCCTAGTAACGTGAAATAATAATCAAACAACCGCTTTAGTTGAGTTGTCACAATGAGATTACCATCAGAGCCAGTGATTAGGCCTGCGGGAATATCGGTTCCTTGTAACGACAACTCACTATTATTCACGGGTATTGTTGGCGATGAAACTTCTTCTACGATTGGCTTTTCATCACCCTGTTTAATCACTTCGTTAGACTTCTGACCTACAACAAAAAACGATGGATCGACACCGTCAAACTCTGCAATCTGATTCACGTCATTGCTAATTTTATTGAAAGCCATACTCGCAAAATATAACCCAGCGCTAAAACCAACAACGTAACCTATTTTTTTTATTCCCATTTACCCACCACGAATTTTATGAAACTGAAAAATGCAAAACACACTGAGTTTACAACCACGATAATAGCATCCTTTTATAGCCCTAGCGCCCTACCCTAAACGACTTGTCTTCTCTTAATAAACTTATGGCGAGGTTCAATAACTGTAGAAAAACAACACCGCTATACCCTGAAAATCCTCAATCAATACCCATTAAACCTCGGAGATACAGAGCAATGAAAACGAGAAAAACAACACTGTTATTAAGTACGATCTTTGTACTTATCTTAGGCAGCCCCTCTGCCTTTGCCGGCCTATTTGATCTTTTTACTAAAAATAACGAGAGCGATCTTGCAAAAACAAAGTACCCCCTTGTTATCGTAGGAGGGGCCATTATAAATTTCGAAGCATTGGGCCCCATCGACTATCACTACAATATCCCTCAGACATTAGAAAAAAATGGCGCAGAGAACGTTTTTGTTACCTCAATATCCGGCGCTGAGAGCAATGAAGCCAGAGGTGAACAACTCGCTCGACTGGTTGAGGACATATTGGTTATAACCGACACAGAAAAAGTAAACTTGATGGCGATTAGCATGGGCGGCCCTACATCACGTTATGTGGCTTCCGTTTATCCAGAGATGGTCGCCTCGGTATCCTCTACTGTCGGTGGCCACCAAGGAATACCTCTTGCAGACTGGATCGTATCGGGAGAAGAAACGATGCCGTTGATTAACAACCTACTCTATAAAGTTGGTAATTTTGGCATCGGTTTAATTTCATGGCTTGCGGGCGAATCCTTGCCAACGGATACAAAAGCGATGGCATACTCGGAAACCACTAAAGGGTCACAAGAATTCAATGCGTTGTACCCTGAAGGTGCCCCAACCAGTGATTGTGGTGATGGCCCTGAACAAGCCAGTAATGGCGTGTACTATTATTCAATGGCTGGTGCCAAACCCTTTACCAATATCTTTGATCCCACTGACTATATTCTTTACGCGCTTCACAAACTTTTCTTTAAAAAGGGAGAAACCAGTGATGGCGTTATAGGCTCCTGCAGCAGCCATTGGGGCAAAGTAATACGAGATGATTACCTTATGAATCATATGGACACGGCCAACCACCTCTTTGGGTTAACCCATCGACGCTTCAGCCCTCTCGACCTATACGTACAGCAGGCCAACAGACTAAAGAATAAGGGACTATAAAATAAAGGACTATGAAATAAAGGAGTGTAAATTAGCAATATGACAGCCACGTCATTAGTCAAAAAATCTACAGTAAGAAGCATATGACGTGGCTAGCCCCTTTTCCGTCCTTGATTATTCTCCTAATTGTTGCGACATTTTCATTTTCTGTCGAAAACACCGTCCACTAAGGGCTGTTGCCGTTAACCGCTATCCGATACAGTAAGGCCTTAATCAATAATGTTGAACCACAATGGAGTGGCATAATGAAAGATCTATTTTCGGTTACGGGTAAAGTGGCAGTAATTACCGGAGGCTCGCGGGGCATCGGAGCAATGATAGCAAGGGGCTTTGTTGAGAATGGCGTACGTACTTATATCACCGCAAGAAAGGTAGAAGAGTTACAGGAAACTGCAAAAGCTCTTTCAGAGTTTGGTGAATGCATTGCCATTGAATCTGACCTTTCCACATTAGAGGGCATTCAAGCTTTTGCAGACAACATTAAAGACAGAGAGAATAGCGTTCATATTTTAGTGAACAATGCCGGCGCCACGTGGGGTGAGGAGATTGAAAAATTTCCAGAAGCTGGTTGGGACAAAGTGATGGATCTCAATGTTAAATCTCCCTTTTTCTTGATCCAGAAACTATTGCCAGTTCTCAGGGAAGCAGGTGACAAAGAAGACCCCGCCCGTATTATTAATATCGCCTCCGTTGTTAGTTACACGAATTCAAAAATGACCAATTATTCTTATACAGCAAGTAAAGCAGCAATGGTTCGTATGACAGAACACTTGTCAGCAGATTTGGTAACGCAACATATAAACGTGAATGGAATAGCGCCTGGATTTTTCCCTAGCGCAATGACCAATTTCATACTAAAAGACGACCCCCATCAACTGGATTCCAGCATCCCTCGCGGCCGTGTGGGCAACGCATCGGATGTAGCAGGAACAGCGATATACCTTTCCGCCAAAGCCTCGTCCTGGGTTACCGGGCATACCATTGTCTTAGATGGTGGTCTTGTAGCATCGGCTTAACATAGAAAATTTAGAACACTAGGAGTTTATTCTTACGCGCCAAACCCCGTATCTTTTTGTCTACCCTACATACTTAAGGTCTTTCTTGTTTCTGTTAGTATTATTTTTTAATACAAAGCGGATAAATAAACATTATGAAAATTACTGAGATAATTAACGTTGATGGGCTCTTAGTCGATAACCGTAGAGCAGAAATGTTAGCGTATAATTATGATGAGCTGATCGAAATATTCAAAACGTTACCTGCTGCGAACGTCAATGTTCTAAAGGGGGAAGTCGATGGCTGCACGTTAGCCGCACGTAACGGATGGGGAAATTTATTAACGTGGGTATCGACACACTCCCCCTATCCCGGTATATGGAAAGGCAAGGGATTTTCACAAATTAATGATAAGCAAGGGTTGGGTTACAACCGATTTTCATTGTTTGGTGTAGAGCATCGATCAATGCGATTTGTTACCGGACCGGGCCTGTCAGTGGTTGATAATAAACCTGTTTTGCTGATGGACTATCGGCCTTATGTAAACCCTTTGGGGATGTTGCATGCACTCGATGAAATCCGGCAATTGGATGACAATAACTATTTGTTATGTGGTCATTGGAGATGGCCATTGTTCGGGCGTTCGCAAAACCTTTTTTATCATATCTATGGTCCTATTGGAGAGTTTAAGGATAAATAAGTGTTTTTCCTTCTGAGGTATTAGCACTGTATTCAGAAAAATTATCTATTAAGGAAGTAAGATTAATACGTCGCTGAATATTAACCGTTGAATGCTTTGTAAAAAATGTTTGAATACTATTCATGACAAGCATTTTTCGAATGAACGATAAGCTTTCAAACCATCGCATCACTGAAAAACCCGTTATTTTCTGCCCACGGCCTGCTATCAAATCCAATCCATCAAATTTCATGTCCTGATCCGACAAGCGGCCGTACAGCACAAGCTCACTCCCCTCTGGCATTGCCGTAAGCAATTGACGACTTTGCTCTCCAGCTACGGCATCGAATGACATCGTCGCGTTCACGCGCACGCACAGTTCTGCAAGTTCACCTTCAAAATGCGGACTAGTACTATCTAACACATATTTTTCCCCCGCTTTGTGCAAGGATTCTGCCTGCCGTTTTGAACGCACAATGTTGATAAGGGGAATTTTCCTGCTTTTCGCCAAGGTGCGAATTAGCAAGCCCAACTCACCTGCTGAGGCATTTTGCACCAACGCTCTATGCCCCCCTTTCTTAACACGCTCCATCAATCCCCAGGCTGTCGTCGGATTAGCCAGTAGATTACAGCCTGATTCAAAGCTCATCTGTTTTGATAAGGGTAAACAAAGCATTGCATCAGTCAAAAGATATTGAGACCAAGGCCCATCCCCATCGATTAAACCGGCGCAACAGACACGTTGGCCACGCATGAAATTGGCGATTAAACCTCCGCCAGAAGCAATCACAGTCCCACTGGCCACCATACCCGGTACAACCGGTAGGGATTTTTCTTGAATATAACGACCACGAACAAACATAACATCAGCGGGGTTTAAAGGAACAACTTCAACCTTCACCAACACCTGCCCTTTGCGAGGAACGGGGATAGGCTTTTCTTGAAGGCTTAAGTGCGGGTTATCCGATTGTGCTTCTAAAACAATAACTTGCATCATATTCATCTTGAACCCCTAATATTCTTGTCTGGGATAAACCTTAGCGCTACGCTATCATTAAAGCCATGGAATTACTGAGCACTTAGTGTTTCCATTGTGGAAACCATCCCAATTCAGGAATGGCATTAAAAGAAACAACGATTGAAAGAACGAGGGATCGCAAAAATGAAGCCCAATCTTACGGAATATGAAGCCTTTGTCGCCGTTGTTGAGGAAGCCAATCTTTCTAGTGCGGCTAAGCGACTCAATCTCACCAAATCAGCTATCAGTAAACAACTTTCAAAATTGGAAGCTCGACTTGGCGTTGGTCTGATAGACCGCACCACACATAACGTAGTCGTTACACCCCCCGGGCTGCAGTTTTACCCTCAGTGCAAGGAAGTATTGCAATCGATACAGACCCATGAAAAAAACCTTAAGGACATCCTTGATACACCTGAAGGAAAACTACGAATCTCTTTTTCACAGGTATTATTACAATCCCCCTTGGTGAGTACGCTGGCAAAATTTCATCAACGTTATCCAAACATCGTTTGTGACATGCGAGTAGAAGACAGCTTTGAGGACTTAATGGCCACGCAAATTGACTTCGCCTTCCGTCTTAGCCACCAAGAAAACTCTCGCCTAGTCGCCCGCCCCCTAGCAGAAGCTAACCTTGTATTCTGCGCATCACCAAACTACCTAGAGCAACACGGCAAACCGAAGTCGCTGCAATCCCTCATCAAACACCAAGTCATTATTCCAAATTTCGATCGTTATAATGAACCAAAAGCCATTAAAGAATTAATGTACGCTCACATTGATCGCAACAAACTTCACTCCAGCAATAATGTGACGGCTTTAATACAAGCTGCACTTGAGGGAATGGGGATTATTGTCGTGCTGGATATCGCGGTTAAAAAACATTTAGATGAAGGGCAGTTGGTAAATCTATTTCCCAAGCAAGCTCTATTAAAAAGAATATTACATTTGGTCTACCCCAGACAAAATTACCCCGTCAAACGCCTCGATACATTTAAACAGTTTATTCTGGAGGAGTTTCCAAAGGTACTTTAAATGAGAAAGTGCACGATGGGTTATCTCTAGCAACCAGTAAAGCACACCTAAACCACCGGAAGATTTACGCTTTGCTGTGCAAAGAGCGAAGCTTCAATTTATCAGAGTACATTTTTTATTAGGCATAAAAAAGCCTCAGTAAAAACTGAGGCTTTTTAAAAGCAAAGACAAGCAGTTATGCTTTTTTCTGCTTCCTAGCGAACCCAAGTCCGGCCAAACCTAAGCCAAATAGCGCTAATGAACTTGGCTCTGGAACAGAGACACTTTCATTAATAGTAACATTATCAAAGTGATGATAAGAAGATGTTTGAGCCCACTCTACGTAAGCAAGATCGCTGAAAAGAGATGAAAACAATAATGTTACCCATCCATCACTGTTCAAAGAAATATTCTCGGTTGCTATTAGTTGATCGTTACTGTCATAACCTAGAAACGCGATAGGTGACGGGCCATTGTCGCTATAAACAGTATCTAAATCTATTGAGTTAAGGTCAAATAGTGAATTGTCTACTGCAGACAATCTAGTCATACCATTAGGAGCGTTATTAAAGAGCCCCGCAGATGTATTATAGTTGCTATGCCCTTGGTTCCAATATGCAAAAGTATTAGAAGTTGTAAGCTGATACCCAAGATCAGTATAAGAAGACAAACCTGTTGTAGCGCCGCCGCCAGCTGTTTCTAAATCATCAAAAGTTAATACCGTTGCATTGGCAGAACTTGCAAATAAACAAACGAACAAACAAAAAACCTTTTTCATTACCTTCTCCATTAAGTTTAAAATCCTTTACAAGCACTATCTATGCCAAAACCATAAGTCATTGTATTTAAACGATATTTTACATTTTTTTCACAAAAACAAAATAGCCATGTAAAAAAAATCGACAATCAAAATTACAAAATAACCCCCTTTAATGTCAATTCAATTTACCATCACTGACGCCTGCGGTTAAACTACAGCTAGGTTGGAGCTCTCCACAGTCGGGGGGGGGGTTAGTAGTACAGACGTCATAACACCCATATCGGTATTGAGGGCACCCGCCGCCTGATATTTAACTTTCGCAATTACTTGGAATCCTACTTGTTAGCCCTATCGGCACGCCAAAACTAGACTTCAACTTCGGTACCCCATCCATCATAGTCTGACTCAGTTTTTTCTGCGAAAGCTTCGAGCTCTAGCGTTTGGGCTTCAAGCACATCTAAGCTAGGCTTTACCGATTTCACGAGGTCTAATTGCCACATTTTCCCATCACCATAATCTGCGTTACCTTCAAACATTATTTTATATCCTGCAGATCGACCAAGCTCTAATAATTTCTGGTAATTCTCTTCAGAAAAACAATAAAAGTGATGTTCAATTTGATGCTCTTTATCTGCATTACTCCCTGCTTCCTGAAGAGCCTCTAGTACCGTCACGTTTCGTTTGTAATTTTTTGATTTCATACTTGGGCTCTAACATATTAGGTTGCTATGACACGTTTGAATCGTGTTTCTTAATAGGCGATTGTATAAAATCAAACATCCCTGTGACAAGCCATATCACCAGTCAACTCTCGCACTAGAGCTGGCATTTCAGCCACATATGATAAATTTTTAAGACTAATGCTGGCACAACCAAAGCCTTATATGGTACCAAGGTACCATAACATCAAAATAACAAAGAGAAAGGTTATGTCAAAGATTAACAACAATCGGTCCATCGCCTGCATTTGGACGATATGGAGCGTAATGCTACTTGGTTCAATGAGCACAATATCCTTTGCTAATACCAATACTGACATAACACACGCAGGTCCCATTGTAGGTGGACAGACCACAGACTCAAGTGACGATTTACCAGAAGTGCCTCTTATTTTTCGCAATGTCACTGGCATTATTAACGATGAATTTACCCGCCCGCATATTCCTCCGATACGCCCAACCAAAGATGGCCGCGTCGGAGTGGTCAGCCAGATTTATAATGACGGTGTCGCATTTGTATTACTCAACCCCGAAAAGTTGGATCAGCCCAGTTTACTCTCGGAACGAGGGGCGTCGATCATCAGCCAATCAGAACCCTACTTGGTAAGTAATGAGTTGTTAGAAGCTCCTCTTGGTTTTCAGCATGGCACCTTATGTGAAGCCAACACAAGTAATCCAAGTGAACGACAAAACCCGTATACCTGTGGAGAGAACGGGGATCAAGACTGTTACGACGTCATTTATGTCGGTGGAGAAAGTGTTAGCCGTGATTTATCCGTATTAATCGGAGCGGTGAATGAAGGAAGCGTGCCGGACTCAAACCACGATATTTTGTACAGTGTCCCTATGACCGTGACTGTTTCGAACCCTAAAACCCCCGGTGCTTTTATTTCAGATATTTCAGTTGATCAACGTGCAATTAAACGTGCAGAAAAGCCGTACCAAGCATCTACCTTCGAACACATCACTCCCGGTGATGGACGTCTCTTAATAATGCGTTCAGGAAACCAAGCGCTAACCTGGTTTAACGAAAACACACAGCAGTATGTCAGTGATGCATACGATATTGTCTATAGCGTAGGAGACGATAATGCAGAACCTTGTGACATTGAGCAATGGACACATCTATACCCGATTTCTCATGCACCCTATCACTCCCTTGTTAAATCCCGTTATGATTTTGCCGCCAACCCATTTCGCGACCCGATGGGGCATATTATTCGCGACGGCGATGAATTCAAAGGCACCTACCCTTGGATGGATAGTAAAGCTAAAAACCTGACGATGACCGTTTTGCCAGGACCCAACTTATATGGCGCACCCAACACAGGGGTAACAGGGGCCCGCTACCCTACCCGCTGTGTTATTGATGGATGTGATGAGAGTCAGTTGCAGGATGTGCCCAATCAACATCAAGGGTTTGTCATTATGGGCTCATGGACTCAAGGCAAGGCAGTCTTATTGGATGGCGTACTCAACGATATTGATTTTGAATTGCCACAACATGATGAGCGCCATAGTTATGTCAAACTCTACCAACCGGGTACAGGGACTCATGGTACAGAGACTGGCGAAGTTCGAATGGGAAGTAGCCGGCAAGTTGGTAATGAATTTGCTCCCATCGGTACCAGCAGAAACACAACAATATTTGATTCAGTAGAAGCACGCTTTAATTATTTACAAAACCTGATACCCATCATGCCTAAAGATGTAGTTTGGCATGCAAGCTCTGGTCGCAATAGTGATGAGTTTGCCTTTGATGATTACGTCGACCCGAATGCGTTTATTATTTCTAACATGGTTGGAGCGGTAAATTTCAACGAAGGGAATTATGTTTTTGGCCGCTACTATGACGGATGGAATAAAGAGCTTCAGGCATTCTCAGATCCTGTTTATGTGCAAAACAGCTCTACTGCATTGCGCGATCAATGGGTTGTTCCTAATTATGGCGAAGTTCATAACGGTCGATTAGAGCCAGCTGCTGTTGGTGGTATTCGAGGTAAAGGTATCTGGTTAAATGGCCAAGATAGTTATGTTCAATATGATATAGAACCCCAACCTCGACGTATTAACGCTTATCCGTGGTTTGTCTCATTATTTATTGATACCCGCGCTGAACCAAGTGAGTTGCCGGTATTAACAGAACAGGCATTGATTAGCTTCCCAGATGGCAGTGAGCTGACACTACTAGGCGATAGCACACTTAATTTTCGCGATACCCAAGGCAATATTGTAAACCAGTCAATATTATCCCGGCCCGTTGAAAATATGCAATGGCACCAAATTGCATTAAATATCCATCCTGATGGAAAACGAGTTCGCGTTTATCACAATGGATTCCCACTACAAGAGTGGCGCGCAGATGATAATGCTGAACCAATATTTCAGTTTTCCGAAGGCGCTTTATTGTTAGGTAAAAGTACGCAAGCAGGCGTCAGCCCTTTCAACGGGTGGATGGATGAGTTCAAAGTATATGCTCATAGCGTCACACTGGAATCAGTCTGTAATCATGCCCATGGTACGTTGCTGGCATTGGAAGAAGACTACCAAGGGGAACTGAGTGAGGTCAGTGCGAACTACTCAGCAGAGCAGCAGGCGATTGTCAGTCAAGAACTAAGCATGAAAGGAGCAGAACCCCATAATCGTTATGTCTGTTTTAGCAACAACGAACAAGAGTTTGGAATCAACACTCATCAATTACCAGAAAATACCGTGGCAATTGGCCGTTATATAAACTTTCCAGAAGGCCCACTGTATCATGATGCACCTCGACCGGATTCACGTTTTAACCAATTCTGTTTAACCTGTCATCAGCCGGAAAGTACGCCAGGTCTTGATATCGAAGCCCTACGCTTAAATGAACAAATATTGGCTAAGCAAGACCCCCGCAGGCAACCGATGCAACCCGATTCGACCGTGTACGGGAATATACCAGCACATTGGTTGCCGGGCTCTCCGGGTGCATCTCTACACCTATCAAATGAAGGTGCCTTTATCGACGAATGGGTACTCCCAAGCACACAAGGTCAATCTCCAGCAATAAAGGCCCTTACTCTAGTGAGCGCGGAAACAGGGGAAGATATTCTACCTTTACACGACGGTATGACCATCGATGTAAATCAGTTGCGAACATCTCACCTCAACATCCGAGCGGTTACCAATGGATTAACGCGTCAGGTTACCTTTATCCACAACGATGTTTCATCTATTGAGAAAGAGGCACCCTTCGCATTATTTGGGACAAGTGCCAATCTATTTAATGTCGGTACATTAACGCAAGGCGAACACACCCTATCAGCAGAAACCGGCTCGGGCGAATCACAGATTTCCGTAACGTTTACGGTACTAGGACAAAGCCAACAACATGAAACAGGCAATGGCGCAATAGAAACCCCACTGCCTGATGAAAATACGGTGCTGGAATGGATCATTGACCAAGCGCGATATTTTCTACAACAAATGAAAGACCTATTTGAGAACGTATTGTCATTAATAAACTCAGAAGATAACCAACTGGACGATGTAAATGCTCTAGGTATATATCTGAACAGTGCTATTCGAGATGGCAATACCGTCACAATCTCTGGACGCGTTACTGGCCTACATACAGGCACTATCCTCATTAACGATCAAAGCACAACAATAAACAGTAACCAGTTCTCCTACCAATCCACCACCAACGCCAATGAATTTTCATTACAGCTAAACCATCCCCAGGGGGATCAAGAAGAAGTACTGATTCGATTTGATAAGCAACGAGTGATAAATGGCGCTGAAATAAGGTTAAATGGAAAAGAAGGTCTGTTCGGGCACCTCAGTCAAACATTAACAAAAGAGGCTTCCGCCATTAACGAACTCATCGAAGGAGCGTTCGACAGCCTTCCCGTGTTTAGTGAAACGATGTTAGGCATCGATATTAATTACACCATTGAGTCGGTTGCCGTTAATGATATTACCTTTGATATTGCACCTGGACTATTGCCAACATCAGACTTAACGATTCAAGGCGGCGTACAAGTACAAACCATCGACCTTGATTCACGTTTTAGTGCTGTCGGCTGGTGTTTTAATTGGTGGGGAAGAACAATATGCCCTATCAACATTCAATTGAACCCCCTTAGCGTAGGATTAGATGGGCTAGCCGTCCCGTTTAGCATATCGATTATTCCAGGGGCAGACGTAGATTCTAAAAATCAATTGCTGGGCCTCGGAAACCTTGATGTTGCTATTGATTTTGACAGAGTGCGAGTGGCCATCGGGTTTATTCCAGAATGGTTATTGGGTGTTTTTATTGATCCATTAAAAGCATTTTTATTCCCTCTTGTTGAGCAACCAATCGCGGATGGTATCAGCGGAGCTATTACTGATGTAGTTGAGCCAATGCTGGCAGTGATTCCTGATGGCCTCAACATTGGCCGAGCGGCACGATTCCACGAATTGACCAAAGCATTTCCATTACCTGATGGGTTGTTACCTCTGGTAGAAGTGCTTACTGACGGCGCAGGGGTAGAATTCTCTATCAACAACTTGCAAACGCAGCCGGAATTTAATCACATTGGTTTAGATGTCGGGGTATATTCGTTAACAGCAGATGATCAAGTACATTATGGTTACCGTGCGACTCGTAGTGATATAGATAGTGAAGATGATAGTGGTACCAATCCCGTTACGATGGAAACAATCCAAAGCCAAGCAGATGTCCAGGTTTTACTGAAAGAGGCGACTCTAAATAAAACACTAGCGACCTTTGCACAAGAGAAAATACTCAATGCAAGTCTACCAGTGGTGCTGGCTGATTTATTAGCATTGGATAACCAACCCACATCGCAGGAAGCAGTAGACGTACTGCTATCGGTTAATGTGCCTTCATCCCCTTATGTGAGCCTACCTGAATCAGATACCGTTACGGCTCGGATCAATATTGATAATGTGAATTTCACATTACATACATCAGAGGCATTACTGGATGAATACGTTGAAGATCAAGTCGTGACATTGCTGGATCTTACTGCAGATCTAGTATTGGATATTCGATACAGTATGGTTGAGGGAGACTGGCAAACAACCGTTGATATTTCACAAGCAAACCTCGTATCAGTACAAACCTTCGGTTTAGATATTCCAGAAAATATGGCAACACACATATTGGAGCGTCTAGCCCTTGCTATTTTACCGCAAGTGACTCGACAAATGACCTATGCCGATGTATTACCGCCGCTGCTTGGTTTAGATAAAACCACGATACAAGCCACGCGCCCTAATAGCGCGAGAAACGATCTACTCATTGAGCTTCAATTGCTTCGTTGAGTTTTTCTATGAGTAGTGTTGTTTGAATAAGGGTTTTTGATTTGAAAACCCTTATTCAATGATTATTTGACCTTCTTCGATTGTAATTTTTTCAGCATTATTAAGGCTATGCGTAACTGCAGGTCCCACAACATATTCATTAATAGCTGCTTGTGTTGCCACACTTATTACGAGAATAGCAACGATTTTAAGAAAAGATGCAGAGCCATCGTAAATTTTCACGAGCAAAACAAGACTTAACAAAGAAAGACCAAACCCCGCAAAGCCAGGAACGACCGATGACAGCCCGATTGGAATAAACGTTAAGAGAATTATCCCTATTATATTAACGTTTAACTTAAGGACTTTTGCTGCCGCAAACATACCTATAAACTGTGTTACAAGAGATATTGGTATTACCATATTTAACTTCCTTTTAGCTTACAACACCTGCGGCTGGCGATTTTCAGGTATGTCCTGGCTCATCGATACTATCTCTCCATGAGCTACCTTCTACCAAAATCAATTTACTATCGGTAGTTCGATGCCGAATAGCGAATAAAGGTTGTACCTCCGGATCAGATAAAAAAGCGTTTGCGTTGTCTTTTGAGGGAAACTCTAATACCACCACTCTCTCCGGCTTCCAGTCCCCCTCAATAATTTCAGGTTCAACACCTTCGACTATATACTTACCTTCGTGCTTTTTTAGATACATCGGAATTTTCTCAATATATTCCATAAATCCAGGAAAATCTTTGATCGCTAAATCCAATATAAGATAAGACTTCATATAAATTCCATTTCATTTAAATTCGTTTAAAACCACCATAAATTTCCGTACGCATCATATCATAAGGCAATCAAATTAATGGCTTTGTTATATTTTGTTTCCATTCGATAAGCCTGGATTGCAACTCATATTGCTCATGCGCCCCCATTCGATCCGCGTAAATATCAATAAACTTATGATATAGTCCTATCAGGCCATCATTAAGTAAGTCAGTGACTATGCCAAGCTCTTGAGGTAATGAGTTAAGCCTCCATTGATAACCATTCCTTACTAGTTCAGTGTCATCACCTGCGAAATTGTCAACATAGTACTGGTGGGATACATCATTACCAGCGATTTTACCCGTCTTTTCAAGGTAAATAAATCTAGCTGGAAATAGAATTGTTTTTGTCACATAAACTGTCCCCTTATTACTTATAAGATCGCAGTTATAAAACTCATTAATTCTTTCACTACTACCAAGATAACCTAGAGCAAAGTCTGCACTGGCAATTTCCAACTCTTTTTTCGTTGGTTTAATTAATTCATCCCTAATATCGACACCAGAAAGAAGCAATGCATGATCTATTAGGTCAAGCCTGTCGAATGGAGGATATCGACCAGCATCTACCACACCGTTAATTGATTCTATATTCCCCCAAAATATGGAAACATTATTCTTTACTGAAGCGTGCTTTTTTACTGAGGTAGATTGAATATTTTCTATTTCGATCAAATCACTATCTTGAATGCATCCGCTAATAATAACCCCTATATCAATATCACTCGCTATTTCACTAAATCCGCCTCTTGCAAGACTTCCCATTATGTATACTGCAGTACATCTATCCCCAAAGGTTTCTTGTACTGAGGTTGAAATGTCATTTATTAGTGACTTGATTTCTTGATTGTCTGTTTTCACTGATACACCCTGTAAATAATCTAAAGGCACGCCCTAAAGCTCTGGAATAACTTGGCAGCTCGTCGATCCGTTAATAGATTATTGGAACAATTATTCATCACATACGCAACACTAGCGTTTAGATCACGATCCATCATACATGAGGACCCCCCATATCCATACCAACCAAAACTTCGTGGTCCAATACGAGTGGTTTTGGCATTCAGTTGAAATCCTAAACCCCATTCCATATTAATGCATAAAACCTTATCCCAACCACTGATTTGTCTTGTGATCGCAGCCTCTACTGTCTTGGAAGAGAGAAGCGCTTTCCCACCAAAGCTACCACCACTTGCTAGAATGGCACCAACTTGAGCAACGGATCGAGCATTACCATGACCGTTAGATGAAGGCAGCTCACATGCCCGCCATGCACGTGTATTTGATGCAGGCACAAGTTGGTTCGGATCCGGATTTAATATTCCTTTCGCCGTCACTGGAGTTGCAACTCTCAGAAAGTTTTTCTCTATCCATGACACCGGTACCGGTTTAGAGATGACATCAGCAATTCTAGGGTCTAGTTCGGCGGGGGTCCCTATATGGAAATCTATACCGAGAGGATTGGCGATTTCATCCCTAAAAAATGTGCCAAGGGTTTTTCCGCTGACAAGCTTTACTAAATGCCCAATCAAAAAACTAAAAGATACCGTTTGATAACCACTTTTGGTTCCCGGTTTCCACCAAGGTTTTTGCGCAGCAAGCATTGCTGCCATTCTGTCTGAATCATAGAGATCTTGTACCGATACCTTTTGATCAAACCCTGAAACCCCTGACGAGTGACTCAATAAATATTTGACCGGAACATTCTCTTTTCCAGCTTGCCCAAACTCAGGCCAATACTTGGCGACAGGTGCATTTAGATCTATCAACCCACGATCAACTAGCATCAGCAAGCATAATGAACCCATTATTTTGGTGGTGGAAAAAACATTAACGATGGTATCTTCATTCCATGTTTGTGTTCTATTAGCATCAGCGTGACCTGCCCAAATATCAATAACCCGCTGCCCTTTCAGGTACGCCGAGAAGGATGCTCCCACTTCTTTTTGTTCATTAAAGTGACGTTGAAAAACGGCTTCTACCGCCTTGAACCGCGGCTCACAAAATCCATGAATTTTATGCATTGTTGATAACACCCTTTTTATCGTATTGCTAAAACGTCACCTTTAATTTTGAGCAAAGCACAGTCAAAGTCAAAGAAAGCGCCCACTTTTTAGACGAAGTCATAATTCTCGAGATAAACCCACAATATAGCAATGACTTGCGAGCCACCCTCAGTTGCGCACAGATCAACCGCCAGTGCAGAAATTACGTTTGTCAGGCGGTTAAATATCCTAAATACTCACTTCCACCTTACCAATAAAGGAGAGTTGCTATGTTAGGTGCATACATGGATACCATACCGAATGGACTAAATTCCGCGCGTATCATTCGAAAAATCAAAAACAAACAAAAGCAGCACTATCACATCATTGAGCTCGATCACTGTTATGTACGTTACCGCATGGAGGGGAAGGGCTCTCACACCCTCGTGTTTGCCGCGGATGCACCGGTTAACCTAGAAGACTACGACGCACTCATCGCCCACCTAAAAGGGCAGTATCGTGTTGTAGTGATGGAATTACCTGGCTTTGGATTCTCCTTGGCCAAGTTATCTATGTCATTTAGGTTTGATGCGTCAGTGGATGTTTTGGAGGAATTCCTATCCCATCTTAACTGTCCTCCCTACGTTCTAGCCCTTCCTTGCGCAGCAGGATATTTTGCCATTCGCATGGCAGATAAAATCCCTTCTGATATCAGCCATCTCGTTATGTTACAAACACCTGATTGGCAACAAGAACAATGCTGGAAACAACGTTTAGATCCCAAAAATCTAATTTCCAAACCCTTTGTTGGCCAGGCCATTGTAAGAGCTCGAAAAAACCAAATCGCTCATCAATGGATTGAGTATTCCTGTCAGTGCAAGGAATTAACACAACAGATCCAGAATAATTGCTCAACAAATTTTGAGAATGGTGCAAGTTATAGCTTGGCGTCGGCATTGCAAGTCAGCCTGCCATCCGAACAACCGATACTCAATAAAGTTTCCCAGCCTTCCATTGCAATTTACGGGAAATCTGACAAATCGCATAGAGCAACGGATTTCAATTCCATCACCCGATACTTTCACAACATTCGTGTACTTGGTTTAGACGGAGTTGGTCACTTACCTGAACTAGAAGCTCCTGCTAGTGTATCGCAAAGCATTCATTCACTGCTTAGTAGCACTGAGTAATGCCTGCACCTTCAACCATTCTTTAAACAGGACTAGAGGTGGATAGTCCGCCAAAGATTTTGGATGTACCAGGTAATAATCGCTACTGAGGGAGGGGTTAGCAGGCCCAAGCTGCACAAGTTGCTTAGAAGCGATGAGTTCATTCACCAATGGCCACGCCGCCAGAACAACACCCATCCCTTCTTTAGCCGCCATTAATGCCGCTTGAGCATCATCGAACTGAATACAGCGATGGTTTGAGAAATCACCCTGCCCTTCAAACCATCGCTGCATCAAATCGGGCTGAGATCGAAGCGTCAGCCATTCGCATTCGCTGGCCCTGTTTGCATTCTCCTGCAGATCAAATCGTTCAACCAAAGAAGGCGCTGCCAACAAGACCGCTTGCTGTGGAAAAAACGGTTCGCAAACAAGAGCGTCCTCTTGCGAGGGAGCAAAGCGAATACAAATATCCATGAGTGTCTCATCAAAGGGTTGGTAGGTTTGCGATGACTCAAATTCTATTTCTATACCGGGGTTATCCGCTAAAAAACCAGAGATTTTGGAAAACAACCAATTATTGGAAAAATATTGCTGAGCACCCACGCGCAGCGTCATGGTCTTTCGGCTTGGCTCTAACGCCTTTAATGAGCTTTCAAGAATCGAGAATGCTTGCTCCACACCTTGTAGTAGCCCTTCCCCCTCCTCGGTTAGGGTAATCGATCTATTTCCACGTATAAAAAGCTGTTTACCTAACGCTTGTTCCAACCCCTGTATTTGGCGACTTACCGCTGAGGGAGAAAGAAAAAGCTGGTCCGCAGCGTCTTTAACGCTCAGAGAACGAGCCACGAGCATGAATGTTCGAAAGGAATTGAGCGGCGGCAAAAGGATATCCTTAGTCAACGGTGGTCAGGGGGCGGGTAAAAGAAATCGCCCTATATAGTAACCTCCTGCTGTTTCGGTCGCAAATCCCTGTCAATTAGAACCGCCTGGGATAGCGGTGAAATATCAGTCCTCGCCATCAATTCCTGGTTTATACTTATTATGCCAATAGCAAAAATAGTTGAACCCTATGAGCGTTTTTAACAAACTAACATCTACTTTGAAAGAAGGCGGCCTCAAAGGCATCGCCGCAATAGTTTTCAAAAAATTAATCTATCGCCGACAAACAATTACAATACTCCGCCAGGATCTCAGCCAGCAGAGAAAAAAGTTCAAGTCTTCAAAGCGCTGGGAAGTCAGAGAGTTCACCATTGATGACCTACCATTTTGCCACCAGCATTTTAAGCGGTACACCTGCGATTATAAGGATCTATTTAACGAGGGCTTAACAGCACATGCGGCATTCGAAGCCGGCACCAATAAAATGATCGCAGTAGCCTGGTATGCACCCAGAGACTTCTACGATCAGCACTATCATCGCTACACCTTTAACGTGGCTCCTCATCAAGTCTTTCAATTTGCTGGCGAGGTCGCTCCTGAATACCGTAACACCCAGATAAGCGTCAATGTGATGCACGCCGCCTGGCAGCACTGGAGAGAACAAGGAAAACAAGAAATCACCACTAGCGTCGATGTGCTTAATACACCTTCCCTAAGGATTTGCTTCCACCTTTACTGGGAAGAAACTGGCCAACTTATTCATTTTCACCGCTTATTCTTTATAGCAAGGCAAACCGTTGAACACTATGAAGGGGATAGATTTGAGCAGCACAAAAAGAAGCATCGACGCCAAAAGGCAAATGCCGAATAGCAAATAACCCCTACACGAAAATATAACGGCGCGTTATTGCCTTGTTATGTTTTAGACCAAGTTAATTAGCAAAAATTAAGTAAGATATTAGAACGGCAATGAGTACTAACGATGCGCTTAGCACATGTTGTATAGTTCTAATTTCACCGATTCTATTTTCTTGAATTATACTTTCATAAAACTTGTATATATGTAGCCCATAACCATGTTTTTCCCAAGCGTTGTTAAAACCTCCCTGCGCTTTAAGCTTTTCTTCATCGATGAATACCGCTAAATAGAGCGCAATCAATATGACGCATACAATTAAAGAACCGAACAATAATCTAACTAATAACATTCCAATAATCCTCGCTTTGCCAAGAGGTTAATCCTTTTCAATAAAAAAGGATTCTAATGTGAGCTGCTTAACTCAGATCATTTACATATATTGTTCTAATCAGTAAAACGTTTGCGGTGTAGTATTTACACTCACCATCTATGCCCCAATACCATCCACCAGTATTCGTAACACTGCATCCGCCATGCGTTTTTGCATAGCTTTATCGTCAGGAGAGCGTAGAAAACTCAGTGCCGATGTCATGATTAAACCAACAATGACATGCCCCGTTGCCTCTGCATCAAGATCCTCTCTGAAAAATCCAAGTTTCACACCATGCTCCATGTAGGCGGACACCAGCTTTGCGGCCCAATCAAAAAAGCCCATGATGCGTTGCGTCATTTCGGGATCAATGGATGTTGCCTCTAGCAATACCAGCCGTGCCGTATTCGGATTGTCCCTTACGATATTGGCGAGCTGTTTGCTAATACGCAAACATTGCTCTCGATAATCGTCTAGAGAATTTACCGCCCCCGGTGCGTTCTCATTCAACAACGTATTGGCGATCTTACTGGATACATCATCAATCACATGATCAAGAATATCGCGTTTATTTTTAAAATGGCGATAGAAAGTACCATGGCCAATACCAAGCCGCTGGGCAATGTCCGAGATGGATGTTTGATGGTAACCACGCTCAGCAAACTCAGCAGAGGCGGTTTCTATAATATCGGTACGAAGCTGAATCTTCTGGCGCTCCGCCCGTGAAAGGCTTTTTTTCTCATTCATAACAGACATTCTACCCCATTGATTTCCTTATGTAATATTATTATTTTGATACATCATTCAAATAATGACATTGCAGTCCGATAATGACACGTATAGTCTGGCAACTAATGCATCGGCAATTAGCCAACAAATGCATCCCTAGATAACAACGTAAGAGGGTCTCGAATGAATAAGTGCAGCCAGCAATATGATGTAATCGTGGTCGGCGCAGGTTTTTCTGGCATTGGCGCAGCCATCAAATTGCAAGAAGCAGGTATCAAAAACTTCCAGGTATTGGAGAAAGCCAACGAAATCGGCGGGGTATGGCGGGACAACACCTATCCAGGCTGCGCTTGTGATATACCCTCGTCTCTCTATTCTTATTCTTTTGCTCCTAATCCCAAATGGAGCCGAGTGTTTGCAGAACAAAAAGAAATTAAAAACTACCTTTTTGATGTTGCAGATCAACACAACGTTCGGGGTAGCGTAAGACTAAACCATGAAATGTTGAGCGCAGCGTGGGATAACGACAAACTATGTTGGGTCGTTAAAACTAGCCAAGGTGATTTTACTAGCCGCTTCGTCATTTTTGCCTGCGGCCCTCTCCATAAACCCATTATGCCCAACATTCCCGGTATCGACTCTTTCACCGGTTCTATATTCCATTCCTCTCGCTGGGATCATGATGTTGACCTTACCAATAAACGCGTAGCGGTAATTGGTACAGGGGCTTCTGCCATTCAATTTGTGCCGCAGATTCAACCAAAGGTAAAAGAGCTTATCGTTTTTCAGCGTACAGCCCATTGGGTGCTGCCGAAGTTTGATCATAAAATGCCTAGGTTGATACGGGAGATGTTCAAATCATTACCACAAATACAGAAGATTATGCGTGGCGGATTATACAGTGCACTTGAAAGCATTAATGGAGGTCTTCGCTTTCCTCGTGCAATGAAACAGTTTCAACGTTTGGCTCGCCGCAACATTCATCGTGCGGTAAAAGACCCCACATTGCGCAAACAATTAACACCTGACTATGTGATTGGTTGCAAGCGCATCCTGCAATCTAATGATTGGTACCCGGCATTGGCCAAAAACAACGTGAAGATGGTCTTTGGTGGGGCTACGTCTATTGACGGAGATACCATTAGCGGACTTTCCGATGATGGCCAGCTAAGCAAACACAAAGTGGATGCCATTATTTTTGGTACAGGATTTGAAGTAAGCAATCCACCTATTGCCAAGGTCATTCAAGGTAAGGATGGAAAAACCATGGCTGAAAACTGGGCCGGTAGCCCTGAAGGTTACTTGGGAACGATGGTGGATGGATGCCCCAACGCATTTTTAATGTTTGGCCCCAATTTAGCGGTTAGCTCATCGGCATTTATTATTATAGAAGCCCAACTGACCTACATTGTTGATGCGCTAAAAAAAGCACGCACGAATAATCTAGCGACTATAGAAGTTAATCCAGAAAAAAACGCAATATTTAATGATAAATTACAAGGCGCATTAAAGGATAGTGTTTGGGATGTGGGGGGATGCACGAGTTATTTTATCGATGAAACCGGGCGTAACAGCACTGTGTGGCCATGGACAACCTTAGCTTTGCGAGAACGCATGAGCCGATTTAATCTCCATGAATATATTTTGACTTCACGTATTTAAATTATCCAATCTAATTAGTAGAAATAATCAACATAAAGGTGACCCCATGTTTACAACAAAATCTGTAAAAATTAAAGGCAGCGTCGTGGCCATTACCGGTGGCGCTAGAGGCATTGGCTTGGCCATTGCAAAAGCACTGATTGCCGAAGGTGCCAAAGTCTCTATTGGTGATATTGATGTTGATCTTGCCGGTAAAGCAGCGGCCGATATCGGAGCATATGGTTGCCATTTAGACGTTCGTGAGAGAACATCCTTTGCGGATTTTATCCAGTCCACAGAAAACGCACTCGGTGCCGTGGATATCATGATAAACAACGCCGGTATTATGCCCATGGGATCTTTTCTAAACGTAGACCCCGACCTGAGCGATGCCCAAATTGATATTAATTTACGCGGTGTCATTCACGGTATGCAATTAACCATGCCGGGAATGCTGATGCGCGAACGTGGGCATATTATCAATATCGCCTCATTAGCCGGTCTCTTTGCCATTCCCGGTGCAGCGGTTTACAGCGCAACAAAATACGCCGTCGTTGGGCTTACTGAAACAGTCGCTGCAGAATATCGTGATAGCGCGGTGAATTTCACAACCATTATGCCGACCATTGTCAGTACAGAATTGTCATCGGGGTCAACTGATGCAGGCGCCGGTATACCAAACATCACACCAGAAATTGTTGCTGCTAATGTCGTTAATAGTATTAAGCAGCCAAAACTGCATGTGACCATACCAGAATATATGGAAGCCGCCCATTCACTTTATAGCCTCTTGCCTCGATGGGTAACAGAGAGAGGTCGACGTTTGTTCGGAGACGATCGCATACTGAAAAAATGGGATAATAACGCCCACGCCGATTATTCCCAACGTATAGCATCACTTACGAACAACAAATAAAGGAATGAGCATGGATCACATTACCCATCCCATTTTGCGAACAGGTTTACGCCTGATGTTTAAATTACCCAGCACACTTCCATTGCCGACGCCGATACTACGACAAGCAATGGAAATAAGTGCTCAACTTTTTAAAACACGACCCGAAGTTCAGGTAGAAAATTGTCTCATCGGTGGCGTTCCAGCTGAACGCATTAGCACAGGAGCAGCACATAAAAAAATCATAATTCATCTCCATGGTGGTGCTTTTTTTGCAGGCTCGGCAAAAACCCATCGCGCATTAGCAAGTGAGATCAGTGCTCGAACTGATTTTACTTGCTATGTGCTAAATTATCGACTGGCTCCTGAGCACCCTTACCCTGCGGCGCTTGATGATGCGATGGCAGCGTATAGGGCGTTAATAGATCAAGGGACTAATCCGGAAGACATCATTATTGGTAGCGATTCGGGCGGCTGTGCTCACGCATTATCTCTAGCCATTGCCTTAAGAGATCAACAGTTACCGTTGCCTTCAGGGCAGTTTATGATATCGCCCTTCCTGGACCTTTCTCTCAGCAATCCATCGGTGAATAAAAATAAAAACCGTGACCCCATGGTGACAGCCTACGCGTTACGCAGAGGCGCCGATGGATACCGAGGAAACTTGCCAGCTGAAGATTCACGCGTATCCCCGCTGTTCGCCGACCTCGAAGGGTTACCACCTACTCTCGTGCAGATGGGTAAGGACGAGATCTTAGTGGATGATGCGTTGATCTTCGAGCGGCTAGCTAAGCAAGCGGGAATGGAAATTAAAAATCAAATCTATGATGGCATGTGGCATAACTTTCAGATGTTTAATGCTATGTCGAAAACAGCTAAAAAAGCATTGGATGAAATTGCCGATTTCATTACGCTATTGGACCATTCAGGATCTGTATCGAGTCAATAGTCACTTTCAGAAAGTATATCCCTAGCACCCTAACTATCGCCACATGATGGTTAGGTGCTAACTTCTAATTTTGATAGAATAAAACCACTAAAACGTAATGCTTGAAAATATATCAATGGTTCATCATAACCACTTAATTTAGCGACCACGGCCAACTCAGACTCACTTAAAGGATAAAAGTCTGTTTCAAGACGTCCCAGCATAACTTCTGCCGCTTCAATTTCTAACCCAAGATATTGGCTAATTGTGCTTTGACTTAAGCGTATATCTTCACTTTGATATTGCATCAAATCAGCAAGCAATAAAAATGCATCACTTTTTAGTTTGGCATTTATTTCAGATAATAATTTAATTTTTTCATCATACCCTTCAATAAAATGAGTCACGAACAAACAAATAGCTGCATCATAATCCCCAACATTTAGGCCACCAACATCACCAGTATGAAAATCAACACGCCCAATGATATTAGCTTCTTTGAATCTATTTTTTGCGATATCGAGCATATCAGATGATATATCTAACGCGGTAAATGACCATGAACTCTCAATATTAGAAAGTTCCAAAATGTCACTACCAGTTCCTGCACCAACAACAAGAATACGTGCATTGGGCTTTAATGTGGTTTTAAGGTATGAAGCTGTTAATTGATGCAACAGTTGATAACCAGGAATAAGCTTTTTAATACGCACATCGTAATCACTTGATCCTTTACCTTCAAAACGACTCATTCCATTTCCCCTCAAAGAACATAACGCCCACCCACACTGACGAATGATCAGATTACAGACGCATGTTATACCTTGTCTAATTACTTAATGATTTACGAAAGGCTACCATTGTAGACAGGCTGAAGCCATCCTTTTGGTATCCCTGCGCACCTCATCACTATCGTTGGCATATTTTAACTCTCACCACGAAACTCTCTAGGGCTCACTCCCTCAAGCTTTCTAAAAGCACGAGTGAAGTTAGCAGCATCGGTATAACCAAGCTCATGTGCTATTTGGCTGATGCTGTATTGTGTTTGTTGTAACATTTTTTTTGCTCGATGAATTCGCACACTGGTAGCAAGCTCACGGAACTTTGTATTTTCTTTGCTAAGTAAGCGATGCAAAGTACGCGGACTCATATTGAGTTCCTCGGCAATCTCTTCTTGGCTAAGTAAGTGACAATCTGTGGTATTACTTAAACGTTTCCTTATTGCTTGGCTGAGTGAGTACTGAGAGCCGGGTAATTGTTGCAGTAATTCATCGCATTGTTCTATGCTTTTTCGATAAGTATTTTTATCTGCCAAGGGAATGGGACGTTTTAGTACCTCGACAGGTAATAGGATACGGTTGTGTTGGCAATTACCAACGAAGCTTGAACCAACAAGCGCACCATATACATCATGATAAGACTGTAATGGGTAATCTAGCTCTACTCTATAAGCTGGCAGTTCATTGCTGAGCATGAAGCTTGCCATGACATGTAGGCTAGACAATGTGGCATCAATAGTGAAACGTTTTACATCCGCACTCATAGGCGCGGTAGTTTTAATATCAATGACCCCGTATTCATTTCCATCTATCGCTGTATTGTTATGGGGAGTACTAATTTCAATAAGCGGTGTAATGATGGGTATGTATTTATTAGCCACATCCAAAGCATCTGCAACGGTGGCGCTACTTAAGGCAGCAAAGCCAACCACTCCATGGGAGCTAATATTAAATTTAGCCCCAACAATCATGCCTAAGTTTGGTTCACCCGTTATCCTTAAGGCATTAATGATAAGTTGCTCGGTTTCTGCCTGAGTGGCTAAGAAGGCTTCATCGTTGAGCTGCTGCTCATTTAAGCCCGTGACCTCGAGTAAATTATCTGTACTAAGGCCGCATTGCTGAACGTGTTCCAGTAGCTCACAGTAAAAGCGAGTGGGCAAAAAGCGGCCTTGCGGACGATCATTTGAATAGATGCTCATGGCGACTATTTAAACAGAGACTGTCTAAAAATGACAGGTTATTGTCTGCAAATAACCTGATAGAGGCGTTTAATTAAGGGATATTAAGTGACATAGATAATGATTAAGGAGAGGAAGTATGCAGCAGATAGCCAATTTCACCCAGCCTGAACTAGAACGTTTTAAGCAGGTGCAAGCTTTAGCGTACGAAGCCGTACAAACTGTGGAGCAGCAGTTACATGAAGGTATAACTGAAAAACAGGCTGCTCAGATGATTGCGGATTATTTGGAAGAGCGCGGGGTCGATAGTTTTTTTCATAAACCATTTGCTTGGTTTGGTCCTCGCACTGCCTTTACTGATTTCTGGTCTGGTTTTCATTTCTTTCCCACAGACAAAAAACTGACTAAAGGTATGCCCGTTATTCTTGATGTCGCACCTACTGTGGGTGGTTATACCGCTGACATTGGTTATAGCTTTACGTTTAAAGGCAAAAGTCCTGTGATGGATAAAATGAACGAGACCTTAGCCGTTATTCGTAAACACATTTTACAGGAGGTGAAAACAGGTACTGACTTTGCTGATATCTACCGCAGCGTGGATGACATTATTGCGGAGAGTGGCTTTCGTAATGCCCATCAAGTTTACCCGCGACGAGTGCTAGGGCATCGTGTGACAAAAACCAAAACCACCTTTTATGATCGCTTTAGTTTCTTGGGTTTTAGTTTGCGCCAGACCCAATGGTTACTCCCAGAGTTAGGTAAAGCCCTGACTAAACGCGACCGCGGGCAATCAGCCTTGTGGAATGATTTGCCTGAATCCCAGCATGCGCCTATACCGGGCACATGGGCTGTCGAGCCTCATTTGGCAAGCATGGATGGGCAAATTGGCGCTAAATTCGAAGAGATTTTAGTAATCACCGAAAACGATGTCTATTGGTTGGATGATACCGTCCCCCATGTGTTGGCAAGCCGAGGTAAGGGCTTAACATCGGTGGCGGCTTAACACATAGCAAAACAGAAACTAACGACCTGCATTCAAGAGAGAAACAACATGCAAGAACTCATGGTAAAAAATAGAGATGTTGAGCTCTATACCACAGTACACGGCAACACGGACAAACCCATATTATTGTTTTTACATGGCTACCCCGATTGTTCAAAAACCTGGGGTAAGCAAGTGGATGCCTTACAGGATGATTACTGTGTGGTGTGTTTTGATATGCGTGGCGCAGGTCGTTCAACGTGGTCAGCCAATCGAGATGCTTATCGCATAGATAACCTGCTGTCAGATATCGAAGCAGTTATCAATACCGTTGCGGGTTCTGATGGAAAAGTACATTTGATTGGTCACGATTGGGGCTCGGTAATTGGCTGGTCATTTATAACTGAGCAGTATTATGCACGCAGGATTTTGTCTTACACCAGTATGTCAGGGCCACATTTAGGTTTGTTATTCAGTTGGGCACGCAGCGCTCTGCTCTCGGGCAATATAAAGAAAATCAGAGGATTTTCTGGGCAGTTTGCGTCTTCTTGGTATGTGTATATGTTCAATATCCCCGTGCTTCCAGAATTGATGTTTAAAACATTTGGTCTGTCTATGTGGAAAAAAGCATTACAAGAAAATGGCGTTGAAGGTAATGATTCCTATCTAGATATTGACCAAGAAGAGCTAAATAGTTTCACTTTAAACCCGCTAGGATTGTATCGACAAAATCCTTGGAACCCGCCTGAGGCTCCAGTTGTAAATGGCATTAAAACCCCAGTACAATTAATAGTTACCACTGAGGATAATTTTATTTCTGACAAGTTGTTTTCAGATTATGGACGTTATGTACCATGCCTAACGCGCCATGACTTACAAGCCAAGCACTGGGCACACCATTCCCATGCAAATGAATTTAACCGTCTTGTTTCACAATTTGTGAAAAGTGTTGATCAAGCAAAAGATAAGCGAGCAGCGTAATGAAAAAACTGAATAATAAAGTGGTCCTGGTAACAGGTGGGGGTAGCGGAATCGGGCGAGAAACAGCGATTGAGTTTTCCGCTCAGGGCGCGCATATCGTATTAACTGATGTAAATGCCGAAGGAATGGAAGAAACAGGGCGACGTATTCTCCAAGCGGGCGGCACTTTTGAACAACATGTCGCTGATGTTGCTAGCCGTCGAGATATGAAAACCTTGGCTGCCAAAGTGAAAGCACAGCACGGCGCATTAGATGTACTCATAAATAATGCAGGCATTGGCTCTGCTGGTGCCTTTTTGGAAACGACTTTAGACACATGGGACAAAGTCATTGATATTAATATCAAAGGTGTAGTGCATGGTTGTCATTACTTCCTGCCAGACATGGTAGCAGCGGGTAATGGTGGCAGCGTGGTGAACCTGGCTTCAATGGCTGCCTTTGTCGCCCCTCGTGATATGTCGATTTACGCGACGAGTAAATTCGCCGTACTCGGCTTCTCGGAGTCCTTACGAAGTGAAATGGCCGAGCATAATATTCATGTAGCGACCATATGCCCAGGGGTAATTAATACGCCCATTGTGAAAAACACAGTAATGGAAGGTAAAGCCGAGCAAGGAGAGCAGCGCGACAAAGCCGTGGCGATGTACAAGCGTCGTAACTATCCACCACAGAAAGTAGCACGCGCGGTTTTAAATGCAGTGTTAAAACAAAAGTCCGTGGTTCCTGTATCTCCAGAAGCATGGCTGGGTTATTACGCAAAGCGATGGGCACCAAGTTTGGTTGAACGCTTAGGACGCCTTGAATTGCCGTTTAATTAATACGGCGTTGTATCTGTTTGTGACGTATTGCACTTATTCGTATTGCACTTATTCGTATTGCACTGATTCGTATTGCTCATTACCGCGCTTGGAGAAAACTAATGACATTAGCAGAAAGTATAAATAAAAACTTACCTAAGTTAAAAGCCATTCGTACAGGGAAGAACAATACGCCTGCAGACATGAAAGTTCAGCCACGTAAAATGGATTTCATTATCGATGCCGATGTACCTAAATACTGGGCAGGCGGCGACCCAGTTAAAACCCATTTTTTCAATGCCGTATCAACCCTGCTCCCAATGGGCGAAGCGTTCTTTATAGAAAAATTTCGCCAGCAGACTCACCGCATCTCGGACCCAGAGTTGCAAGTCATGTGCAGAAAGTTTTGCGGACAAGAAGGGCATCATGCCCGCGAGCATAAAGTCTATAACGATTACTTGGCTAAACAGTACAAACAGATCCCTGCATTAGAAGCGCGTTTGATCAGCGTACGGAATTGGATTTCATCGCGGGGTGATGACAATATCGATCTAGCGTTAATTGCTAGCGCCGAACATATTACGTCGGCTATGGGGAATGCCCTATTACGAGATGTAGAAAAATGGCTAGAAGATGACAATGTCTTCTCTTCGATGCTGGTATGGCATGCAGTAGAAGAGGTGGAACATAAGTCTGTTGCCCACGATATTTATGAGAACATCTGTGGTGACTACAGTAAACGCATTGCCTTGATGCCCCTCATCATTGGTGTAGTAGCGGGTAGCATTGGCATTAATCAACTTTACATGCTGCATGTAGACGGGGAATTGAGAAAGCCAACAACATGGATTAGTTTAGCCAAGCTTTATTTGGGAAAAGGCAGTGTCACTGAAGCGATCTTCAACAAAGAATTCTGGAAATTTATACGTCCAGACTATCATCCATGGCAATTAGATGATCGGCATTTAGTGAAAGTCTGGGAAGAAAAACACGATGCAAAAGAGGACATGCGATCAGTAAAATTGACTGAAGTGATTGCCGCTTAAACAGCTATTCTCCCTGACATATTTCAGCAAACACACCGCGGGTTAGCTTCGCTAAATCATCAGGACTTAATTCTATTTCTAACCCTCTGCGACCAGCGCTAACATAAACCGTAGGGTAATTTTTGGCTGATGAGTCAATAATAGTTTTAAGTCGCTTCTTTTGTCCAAGCGGGCTTACACCACCTAAAACGTACCCCGTCGAACGCTCAACATCAAGTTGGTTAGCTATGGCAGCTTTTTTTGTTCCAGCTGCCTTTGCGATCAGCTTCATACTTAGCATGGATGAAACAGGAACTACCCCCACCACTAGTTCTTGGTTGCCTGTAGATACGACCAAGGTCTTGAATACTCTTTCCGCAGGCACTCCCATTTTCTCAGCCGCTTCAAGCCCATAAGACTCACTAGATTCATCATGAGAATACTCATGTACCCTGTATGAAATTTTATTCTTCTTCGCTACATTGATTCCTGGTGTCATTTCAACCTCATAATTCTAACGGCATATTCACCGACTTTCACGTTGCAAGGTTATCTTCAGTGTCCGATGCTATCTAAGTTAGGTGAGATTGAGCCCACCATCAGATAAAATGATCTCGCCGGTTAAATAACTACTCGAAGTAAGCATTGACGCTGTATGAGCGATCTCACTTGGTTTCGCACCACGCTTCATCGGGGATTTTTCTTTCCATAGTTTGTGTGCCTCAACCCAACTTTCCGTCATAGGAGTATCTACAAACCCTGGAGCAATAACATTAACCTGATAGAGCTCTCGCCATACTTCTGCCGTTGCTTCTTTCAGAGAATCATGGGGAATCATCGCATTTATCCCAGCATTGTTCACTAATACATCTAACCTCCCATGACAAAGCAAAACGTCAGATATCAATCTTTTGGTTTGAACCTGATCAGATAAATCGGCCTGAAAATAGGTTGCGCTCGGAATAGATCTAGCTAAATCTTCACCCTCCATCACTGATGACCGGGAATGCAGCACAACAGTAAACCCATCTTCCGCAAGTTGTAGTGCAATCGCTTTACCTATACCTGATGTCGACCCTGTTATGAGAGCCACTCGTCCTTTATTTTTCTCTTGATGATAACTCATGACAACTCCGTTTTACTAACGAGTCTAATATTCAGATTGATTCAACTACGAACCATTTTATTGGCAAAAACATCTACACCATTATACCTGGTTTTAAATTCACTAGTGATTATGAATCCAAAGACCTTGGATATGCATCCAACAATGACGCCTGAGTAATTTCTCACGAAAGACGAAACTTTCTCTCTATGCACGACTCTAGTAAAAGATTCATTATATTCCGTTAGACCAGCTTTTAGGGCCGAGAATTTTTCATCTTGAGGTGACGAACGTTTTGTTAACTTAATTTTGCCCAACTAGGCTTCATAGCCAGAAAACTTTTTCTATCATTTGTTACTGGAAAAGGTGCCTTTGGTATTGGTGCATCTAAGAATCTACACAAGCTATCCCAACCGTCAGTAACGCTATACTTTAATAGCCTTTCTTTTGGTACAGCGTCAATCACACTCTCAATATGCTTTTTGTATACGCCTATACAGTGCTCTTTATCAAGATACTTTTCTGAAAACGTTTGCTCCAATATTAAGCGCCTAGACATTGCCACCCTTCGTCTCGCGTCTATATTCGGATTAAGATCTCCCGATAACATCGCATCAAAAATCGTGCATTTTGCACTTTCATACCACTCACCTGGATCTCTCAGTGTTAGGATAACCCTTGCCTCTGGATATTTCTTTAAGAGAAATGGGAGAAAGGTAACCGTAGGCCAGTCAACTGCGGGTTAGCTCTATGCGTGATATGAACAACCTTCGATTAGAACCTTACCTTCACATTCTCTAAAACCATACATAAGTAAGCCCGGTTCTTTACGATGTTCTAATTTTACTTTCCATAGTACGATCACATGATCTGGGTTTCTGTGAATTGCCAATAAATCCGCAATGGTGTGTTTACCATATGTATTATAGTTTTCTTCAATCTGACGATTGAATTCCTCTTCAGGGAAATGTTCGGAAGGATCCTCATCAATAAAGTATTGAATGAAACCGCTGTAGTCCTTATCATTCCATGAGCTCTCGGTATGTTCTGCTAGCGGCTGTACTAAATCGAGTATTTCCTTGTCACTCAGACCTTCAGATTTCATCGTACTCTCTCTATTTTTTTATGGGTAATTTTCCGAGACTGGCGTTGTTATGTGTATTTTTCATTTCGAGTAACCATTCTTTTTTGGCCACAGTAATTATCATAGAATTTCAGATGAGATACCTCAGAAAATGTATCATTTCTTTCGGTATATTGCCCGATCCATCCAATTAACATCTCTAAATTTTTGTCTTGTGCTTCTTTATTTTCATATTTATGCGGTTCCCATGGGCGATTTTTTGCATTCGAAATACATGCCTCAACCGGTAGATTCATAAATATGATTTCACTAGAGTATTCTTCAACCAGTTCTAGCAAGTCGGTATAGCAGCCTTCTATAGCCCACCCCTCATGGGATTTAATGAATATATCAATCTCCTTCCCAGACTCGTCTACGGACTTTCTTTTGGGAGGAACAGTAGGCTTCCAAGCAAGCGTATCCAGGTCTAAGTGAGCTAAACCATGAGCTTCACACAAATTCTTTGCAAAGGTGGACTTACCAGAGCCTGAATTACCAAATATCAGAATATTGATCAAATTTAGAATCCTCGGAGCACATAATGCCAACAACAACGGCGTGACTGTTTGCGTAGCCCTAACCGCTGGCGCCGAAGCGTTTCCATGCAGGTCGGATGGACTATTCTTGTTAAGGTTTTTCTTCGCTGACAAGCATGTCTACGAATTTTTCAAATCACCTCTACCTGAAGGGTTGGCAGATTGAGAGCCTTTATAAAGGCTAGGTTGTTATCACTTACAAGTTCAAAAGGTAGATGTAACCTATTTTTTACCTCTTGTTGGTAGTCTGTGGTTTGAGTACTTAAGCCATAGACATCTGCGCCTAGCGCTTTCAGCTCACTGTAATGGTCTCTAAAAGAGCATGATTGCGGAGTGCAACCTCTTGCTCCAGGTATTTGCTCCCAGCCATCAGGTAGTTGATTAAGTGATCCCACTTGGGCTCCTTGCATGTTTAACGCCGCAAACAAGGAAGTACGTTTTCAGTGCGTCCCTTTTTTTGACCTAATTCTGTACAATGTAGATGCTGACAGCTTTAAGCATTGGCTACAGCTTTCGATGTAAATGCAAAAGGTATTGCCAGTGGCCCAAATATGCCGCCCATGAGCCCCCAAAAGACTGGCTTTGCACCTCGCTTCTTCGCAATGTAGTGACATACGAATATGCTGAGTATGTTAAGTACCACCAAAGCGTAAACTACCATATAGATTTTTCTCCGTTTGTAGGGGTTAAACGCCCTTAAATTCAGAACGCCCGCAGAAATGCGCGTTTTTGCGTCGTTTTCACTGCGTTTGTTACGTTTTTCACACAGAAAAAACTATTTTATTTTTATCTAAATCTCTCGCATATGCAGAAAATTTAGGCCCTCGTTGACCTGGCTCGCCCTCACAAGTGCCGCCCAATTCAATAACTTTTTTATGTAGCCTCTTAACTTCTTCAGTAGAACCAACATTAAAACCAATCATTGTTCCATTTCCATTACTTGCGGGCTCCCCATTAATGGGTTTAGCTATTGCAAATGCAAAATCTTCACACTACCAAAAGGTCATTCTTTCCGTTGATAAAACTTGGTTTAATTCTGTTTTTTCGAAGAGTGAATCATAGAATTTAATCGATGCTTCCATGTTGTTTGTTCCAAGAACACAATAGTCCATTTTCATCATTTAATATCTCAAGCGATCAATAAAGTTTCATTATATTGTTAATGCTTTGCTGGCCAACGATGAACACCCCAATTTAGTCTCCATTTTTACCGCCAACATGACCCGAGCGACGACAGGAGTGTCAGCCGGCCAACGGGAGTAGAATACATGTTATTGTTGCGTATCTTTCGCTCACTTCTCATACTCGTTTTTTGTGAGGCGCTCTATACTGCTACCCACAAATTTCTCAGGCCAAACAATTCTTTGTTCGTTGTCATTTCCGGAATCATTAATTGTTGCAGCCAGAATCTCATATTCATTAAAATCGTCAGCTTGACTTACTTCGTTAACAGATTTTTTCCACCAAAACCAAATCTCTTGTTCATCATTCACCCTGTACCAACTGAATGGACCATGGCCTTGGCACCACATTCCATACTTAGTTGCTAGCACTCCAAGCGTAAATGGCGACGGCTCCTTAGCAATAACATCCACGCCAACTTTCAATCTGCATTCTACAGATAGCAGGGAACTTGAAAACAAACATAAAATCACAAACGCTATAGTTCTCATAAAAAACCTCAGTGTATACAACGCCCCGCCCAGGCAACGATTTTCAGCTTACCCACAGACGGAACGAAAAAGCGCTGACTCTAGACTCCAGCATTCATTCCATGGCTCATTGGAAAATACCTCGGAGTATAATTGAGCACAAGCTACTAAATCCCTCTCTTTAATTTCCCGTATTATCATCCATTACCTACTCATAACGCCAAAACAGGCTCCGAAGCGATTTTGGCGTAGGCCGGCTTGAAGGTTCTTGTTAGACATTTTTATCCTTGAAATAGTATAGCTCCACCGTTTCATTTAAGTTGGCACCTGCAATTTAATGAACAAAGTGGCCATAATTACTGAGTAAAGTGACTTGTTAAATCATTTAGCATAATGGTATCGGCAAGAAATAACTATTAGTTGGTTTTCGTCTACTGCATATACCAATCTATTGCTGCCATCGATTCTCCGCGTGACAATCGTGTAATCTACGCCATTAACTACCTGATCTAAAACACTTTTCAATTGATTTCTCGCGTCTGAAAAACCCACTACTTTCATGACCCCAACCTTACATGTAGAATATATCGAACAAGCATAAACTTGCACCCTATATTGTACATGTGAGGAGTGATTTAACGCTTTGACCTACCGCCACAGGTCCGCAGTGTTAGTCTGTGAACCCATCGCGGATAAACCTATTCCGACGCTGATCGAAGTGGTCTTCACTACAAGATATAAACTTCAATGCGAGCTCCCAACCAATTCTCGTAAACCTATCTGTTTCGGCTAGCTCATATTCATTCATGACTATATTCATAGCTTCTACTGTGTGCTGAGCTTCATTCTCGCCAACCTTAACCTCCAATGTATCGTAATTTTGTATCATCCATTCCTGCAGTTCGACTGGGGACAACTTACCATCGATACATTCACGAATTATTGCAACTAGTTGGTTCTTTGTTATCTCTTTCATGCTCATTTAACGTTTATCTCAATTGAGGCGTTGTAATTTACGCCTTCAGGCTAAGGCTCTGGTGTGTTCCATAAATTGGCCAATGACTACAAATTCCACACCCCCCCAAGTTGATTTTCACCTGTCAGAAAAATGTTAACGAAAGCTGCCATCGTAAATGACATTTTCTCAACGATAGGACTACCATATTTTTTTAGCACACTCTACATATTTGCTTGAATATGAAATTTCCGGATCAAAATACTTTGCTCTGGCTTCGGCAGATGTAAAGTCTCTAAAAAGTGGGGAAGACTTCCTCCACTTCCCTCTGAATTTAAAATTTACGACATCAGTGTTTTGTGTAAGCTTCATGCTAAAAGAATATAGAAGCTCGTTTCTTCGAGCTTGCCATTTGTCAGATTAATAAAGTTACGCATATTTTTTAACTTATCGCCCGCATCAATGGCCTTCACAACCGGTTCTCTATTGCGAAAGAATGGTGATGGAGTATTCTTTTTACCGAACAACCCCCTTAGCATAAAGGAAAGCGGAATTTTGGGATGCGCATCTTGTGGCATTTTACCTTTGGCATACTTACCAAATGCCTTCATTTTAACAGGCCCGATAACTTTGAGCTTTCCTTTTACAGTGCCACATGTGCAACTCAAATTAGTAACGTTTGACATAGTATCTCCAATTTGACTCTGGCCTCATTCACCTAACGTCTTTGTAATGAGCCCGACACAGGAGTGTCGATTTAACAATCTTGTTCTGTGTTACAGTACTGGCCAGTATAGGCCGTGCTTGGCTCCTTAATATAGCGAAGGAGCTCGTAAACAATAAATTCCTGTGTTTTTTCAACATCGAGATCAGACTCAATACTAGAAGCTATCATATATGTCATGTCATATAGAAGATTTGCCCAAACAGATTCTTCATCTGAAGGCAGCCACATGCCAACTAGAACAATTACTCGAATGGAATCCTCCAAAAACACAATTCGTGCAATTTCTACGCAACCATCATTGCTAGAGACGCCTGGGCCAGGTAACTCTATAGCTTGTTCATCAACTACTTTAACGGATCCGTACCGAATGTCTCTCCTTGAATCAAACACACCCTCAAAGCACTCTTTCAATTTTTCTTGAACAGTGTTTCGGTTTTGATTCGTTTCTAGAGCGATTGCATCGACTACGTGATGAAATACGTCAGAAATTAACATCCCCCACGTATTGGTCAGATTCTCGATACAGTCATCGGGAAAGCTATTTGATAGCGAAATTGAAAGCTTACCGCCGTCAATCCAAGCTCTAAAGAATTCCTGGCGATTTTTTCTTCTAGGATATCTGATGGATAATCTAATGTATTCATATTAATTCACAGAACGCTCAACACTGAAGGCAGTACGTCTTTTGTGCTGTTCTTTCAGCTGTTTCTTGTTAGGAGTTCCCAAGTTTGACCTCTTCAATTTGCGTCCCTTCTGGAAAATCTTTTACTTGGCCAATAATTTGTCCTGCAATATGAAGACTCACTTTAAAATCCATTTTCTGTAGATTATCGAATACCATCTCGCCATTTAACATCGGGAGAATTTTGAACTCGTAGCATTCTCCATATCCTAAAATCAAGCCGTGTTCTCTTGCAAGAAGAACCAATTCAGACATTAAAAAATGGTCTTGGCCATCAGCGGAGTTAAGAATTTCTTCCAATTGCTTTTTCGTATCACAAACAGGTTCTAATTCGCCCGACACTTTATCGAGAAAATATACGCCATCATTTGCATCAAAAAAGACATCTCCAAAAGCAGTAACGGCAAAGGGTTCTTTACCGCTAAAGTCGAGCCAACCCCAAGCTTCAAGCCCATCATTGAT
Organism: Gammaproteobacteria bacterium 42_54_T18; assembly: GCA_002163245.1. Classification (GTDB taxonomy): domain Bacteria; phylum Pseudomonadota; class Gammaproteobacteria; order Pseudomonadales; family Ketobacteraceae; genus 42-54-T18. The sequence goes on from MAAL01000192.1 coordinate 40,386, forward strand.
TTCTTCTTTACTCGGATGTATCAGAAACACATCTAGCTCCTAACGCCCGTTTTAAATTCGTGTTCATCCGTTAGTTAGAAAAACGGAGTAGAGAACCTGATGTCAGTTAAAGCGGGGAAGTTCAGGTAGCTTATAGATACTCTGGTTAGAAGGGCAATGCCATTGCTCATTACTGCACGCAACCCGCTTTCATTCTTAGAGCTTTAAAAACTATTGGCCTCCTAATATATCTACAAATCAACAAACTCAATTTTTTGTATTTCCGAAATCAATTCCCCTGTAGGAGTATACATTTCGATTGTTCCATTCGTTAGGGAAAATATAACTGCTGTTGTCGCAGCTCCAATCACCATCCCACCAGCCATCGAAACTGGTGAATTAAATGATGCATTTAATCCCACTGTCGCTCCGGCTTCAAGGCTATCTTCTGGTTTTGAATTTAAAAGAAAGTATAATTTTGGATCTATCTCCTTGTTCTTTGGCAACCATAGTCCACCAACACCACCTGAAAATGTAAACTGTTCTCTATGCCTTTCTTCGTAGTCAGTTATCACTCCAGTAGAAAGATACTTCTCCGCACGTTCCTCAGATAGAACTATAACGCTATCTCCTTGTCCGTGATAATAGAAACCATCACTATCTTCTCCTACAAGTTCGTATTTTCCCGCTCTCAATCCAAATACATATTTAAAATTCAGCAAACCACGGGTTTCTGTCGTATAAATATCATCAGCAATAACAAATAAACTTCTTTTACTCGGTTGATTCAAATCAACCACCTTGCTCGCACAACCTGATACAAATACAATCATGGATAGTAGTACAACTAACTTCTTCATATTTCATTCCAAAAAGTATCTACGTAATTTAAATATTTCTAACGCCTTAAACACAGGCGGAAATTAGCGCAGCTAATTTGTGTCCGAGGAGCTACGCGACTGAAGTACTTTTCCTTGTTATGTGTATTAGCTATGTAAAATGGCAATACACCATGTATTGAATTTATATACATGCTATTTTTTTGTTAAACGTAATGTGATCTCTTCCGGACAACAAGAGTCACTTGAATTTATGGCTAACATCATAGCTTCAGCAATATCTTCAGGTCTTAGCATTAGCTCTTTATTTATGGATACTTCTGCAGTCATATCCGTATCAACAAAGGCAGGGTTAATTAAAACGACTTTTATGCCGAATTCTCGGAGTTGTTGATAACAACTTAAACTCCAGCCTCTTAATCCATGCTTTGTTGCTGCGTAAGCACCTACACTGCTCATGCCCTCAATAGCCGCTACACTACCTAAGTTAATAATAATGCCCGATTCTTTATCTTTCATATAAGGTGCAAACCAGCGTGTTAAACGCATAGGCACTAAAAGATTTAGCTGCATGGATTGAGTCCAAGCATCAGCATCACCGTCTAACGCATGACCTTTTGTGAAATTACCAGCATTATTGACTAGTAAATCAATGCCGCCATCATCTAATAAAGATTGACATAATTTGTCAATGGCATAATTATCTTGTAAATCAAGTTCAAAGCAACTGACCTTCGCAGCGCCGCTTTCATTGCATAATTTAGCGGTTTCATCTAATTGTTTTGTATCGCGACCAATTAGAATAAGAGAGGCGTTTTCTGTCGCTAATCGCTGAGCCATAGCTCGACCAATGCCTCTACTTGCTCCTGTAATTAACGCCCTTTTATTTGTAAGCTTGCCCATCTTGATTCCCGTAATTAATTTAATCTTTCACATAACGCTTCACGCACTTGATGGCGCTGCTTTCTCAAACATACGACCTTGAGATTTAAGCTCCCGTTCGAGTTGCCAAGACGCCTCAAGAATTTCATCGGTGCACATTACGATATCTTCATGCCCTTCATCCGATTCGATGATGTGGGCTACACTATCATCGCTTAACCTCATACGAAGAAATGCTGAATTCCAGTGTTCAGGGGTAGCTTCGATTAATCTCGTACCTATAGTCGAATAGAGCCCTCTTAATGAGTATTCCAAATCTGCAATATCCATATTTATATCCTTTTACACATAACGCCTTCATCTTGAGCGCACGAAGTGTGCCTCTAGAATGGCATTGCTCTGCTTTCGCCTGTATACTTGTACAAACACATTGTACAATCTTATTTGGTGCCCGTCATGCAAACTATCAATATTAGCGATTTTAGAGCTAACCTATTGAATTACTTGGAGAAAGCAAACTCCGGAGAGCCAATATCTGTTACGTCTAACGGCAAATTGCTGGCAACAATCGCTCCTCCTATTAATCAAAGAGCAACAGCTAAGCAGCAATTACTCTCCCTCGCATCAACTGCCAAAATTCATGATATAACCACCCCTACAGATTCTGACTGGGATGCTTTGTCGTGATTTTAATGGATACCTGCGCAATCATTTGGGACGCTCTTGAACCTTCTAAGCTTACTCAAAAAGCCACTAAGGTAATTGAAAATGCCGACAAACATCATGCATTAATAATCTCAGACATTTCGCTTTGGGAAATATCAATGCTAATCAAAAGACGTCGCTTAGAAGTAGATACAACCGCCACCAATTTTTTAAATCTATTTCTTCAATCTAGAAACATCTCCGTTCAGTCTATCTCTCCCGAAATCGCGGAGCTATCGGTAAATTTTGGTGATGAGATTAACAAAGATCCTGCAGATCGAATCATTGCCGCCACATCAGTCATACTAAATGCGCAGCTAGTTACCGCCGATGAAAACCTTCGAGAAAGCGACATGCTCGAAACTATTTGGTAGCAGAACGCCGCAAGCACATGCCGGAGGTTAATGGCGACTTTTGTGCGCTTTTTGCACAAAAGGTGACAGTGACCGGAGGTCTTGTACCTTGCCTTGTTATGAGATTTATACCATAATTAGGTATAAATTGGTATTTTAAGGTGGTGATATGAGCAAGAACACAAGCATTACACTGGGTGAGCACTTTGATGGTTTTATTGCAGGCCAAATTAATAATGGCCGATTTGCCTCTGCAAGTGAGGTAGTGAGAGCTGGTTTGCGCATACTTGAGGATAATGAACAGAAAATGACAACCTTGAGACACTTGCTTGATGAAGGCGAACAAAGTGGAACTGCAAAGTACAGCTATGAAAGCCTGATGAATGAAATTGATGATGAACTTGGTTAATGAAATCATTTACTTTAACTCACAAAGCTAGAGCAGATATAAAATCAATTTTTATATACACCCAGAAAAAATGGGGCAAAGAACAGCGTAAAATATATGCTAAGCAATTTGACGATACATTTCACATGCTTGCAGATAATCCTAATAGCGGCAAGGAATGTGACTATATAAAATTGGGATATAGAAAATTCCCTCAGTCTAGTCATATCATCTTTTACCGAACACTTAGCAACAATGAGATAGAAATAGTTCGTATTCTTCACAAGCGAATGGATGTACGAACTCAACTAACAACCTCATAACGCTTGCATGAGCGGCCGAAGGTCCGGCCGCGTCTTATTGCGGCTAACTCCATGCACTTGTTAACTTTCGGGCCCTGCACGTTCTTCTAGTAGGAATTTACGTAAAACCCGCTCACTTCGCATTACATAGATAATGATTATTTTGGATTTTTCAGTTCGATAGAACACGCTGCACGGCCCGACTATAACTTCACGATATATTGAGTTTTTTGGTAGCTCTGGTGGTATTCGGCCTGATTTTGGTTGATCTTTGAGTTGCTCGACTCGGTCGAAGACGGATTGAACGAGTTTCTGCGCAGCATTAAATTTATCCAACGCTATAAAATCGGCTATTTCATCTAGTTCGTTTAGGGCTGGTTCCGTCCAAACTATTTGAGCCATTTACTCATGCGTTCCTTCGCTTGGGTATGTGAAATAATACGGCCTTCTGAAAAAGCGGCCTCTCCACGAGCCAAGCCTTCTAGGAGATTCACGCGGTTTTGCATTAACTCAAAGTCTTCTACATCAACTAGATATGCTGAAGGCTTACCATGCTCAGTAATGAGCACTGGCTCCTTAGATTCGTGTAAATCTGCGAGGATTCTCGTGGCCTGGCGCTTTAATGTAGTAACTAATTCAACCTTCATAAAGTGATACTATTCTATCACTCTGAGAATTGCAATAGTTTAGAAAGTTAACGTTCACCGCAGAAGCGTGTTTTTACGACTCTCTGCCGGTGCTTGTTAGGTGCATACTTAGTAATTAATTGATTCATAGCTAGAAACCCCAATATATTTATCGTATTCCAACTTCTCTTTTTCAGATTTCAATTTGTTTCTAGCAACTCGAATAGTAAATCCTCCTTTTACTTTACCGTTGTCATTTACCATCCAATCAAAAACATCATCTGATTCAAACCCTAGTCTTTGACCAACCTGGTGCCATTTTTTGAGTTCTTTTGGTACTTCAAAAAAGACACCTGAAAGAATTTTTTCTTCTGGATGATAAGCAACATTACTGAGCCAGATATATAAAAATTGATCTTTTCCAAGCTCCTCGGAAAGATCTGGGTTTCTGAAACGTAACTTGGCCATATGCTCACCTTCACCACCAGCTTTAACTAAATCAATGAATTGATAAATAGTATTTGCGGTAAGTGCATATGCCTTTTTCATTTCTGTATCCTTTGAATCAAGAGCAATAAATTTTGGTTCAGTTGCATCCACATGTCCAAATCCGAAGATGCCTAAAAATAGTAACAGTAATACTTTCAATGAATTCCCCCTATCACCTAACGTCTAACAGCTGATGCGCTGTATTTCGCGTCATTTAGGCTGTGCTTGTTATGTTTTAGTGGCATCAACTAACTCCTGGTTGAACGCCTCAAGCTCTTGAATATAGAGATTGAGCGAGCCTTCACTGCAACTCATTAGTTGGTTCAGCCATTCAATATTCTTTTGTCCATCAAAGCTGCCTTCGCCAAAGCGTAGAAAACCAGAAATAGAAGCCTGAATAACAGGTAAGTAGTGGCTCAGTTTAATGATGGTTTCTCCGTCCTTTTTTGAAGGCACCCTTTTGTTTCTAAATTCGTTCCATCGTTCGAAATATAAGCACAGGCCTCTTTCTTTAAGAGAACTTAGTTCAGATGGCCTATATCCAGAATTTTCCTTCATGAAGCACTGCATACAAAGGCCATCACACTTTTCAAAAGTGCTAGGTAGCACGAGAGATTCACAAGTATTGCATTTTACTCTTTCAGATTTCATGCGCTCACTCAGAGATAAACATAACGCCTTTAGTTGACACATTTTGATTGTTGTGACGAAGGAGCAACCAGTAAAATGTCGCTCAATCTAATCTTGTTAAGCGGGCTACTCATAATCTGCTACAAACCTGTGCGTGTTACAATGGTTGCAGACAAATAGGTGAGCCCATAAAGGGCTATGCTCCCGACTAAGCTCCTTTACCATCTCTTCGTAATTTAGCCCATTATCATTTAGTGTTTGTTGAATATCAAACTCCAACTCACTTTCCATAAATTTAAGCTCTGCCCAATTGGTACGACCTAACAGTTTACAAAAATCTTTACAATGTACAGGCCAAGGATCTCCTTGAGCCGAATAGTATCCCGGAGTCTTGCGTAACAATTCATCCAGTTTGGTTTCGTCGCCTACCTCTTCTAGCGCACCATCATCGACAAATTCACCATCAAATTTTGAGGCCGCCGAACCATTTTCTATACACCAGGGGCAAATATTCTCAATTTCTATATATGTATAAAATGGACCAACATAGCGCCATCCCTTTTTTTCGCCACAACATGAACAAGAACCAGAATGTTTTTCAAATACACCAGATTTTACTGGATCATCATGGTATTTGAAATTTGGAAGAGTCATAGGGTTCCTATTCGCTTAACGTCTAGCACCAACTGTGGCGCGCCTTCTGCACCAACTTGTCTGAATGCGTTTGTTATGTGCTTTACCCATTTCAAAGCTCGTTAACCTCAACGCCATTAAAGTTTTCTGACATGTAAGCAACCAGCAAACCGAAAACAGCCCATGACCTTTCGTGACCTGAATTATATAGAAACAGAATACCAGTTTTTTCTATGTAGATCGTAGCATCTAGCATAGTGTAGTGCTTTCGGAAGAAAATCGAAGTTCGATCTCTTCTGATGATATAGGGTGAATAAATTCACTAAACGGGGAAGTAGCCTTTTCTATTAGCCTTTCCATACGCTCTCGATCGAACTCACTCGATGTTACTGAATACTCTATTCCCATGCTCCCTCACGACACATAACGCCTTGCTCATTTGCCGTAGGCTATTGGCGACTTTTGTGCAGATCCACCGCACAAAAGGTGACAATGGCCAGAGGTTAAATGCAGCACCTGGTTATGCGAGCTCTAGACTAAGGCCAACCTGAAAATCCGCCAAGTACGTTTTAAGCGGGCCAAGTATATTAATAATTTCTTGGTGAGGCATTTCGACACACTTTAGCAAAATATTGCTGTTACCTTCACCGAACTTTTCTTGCCATTCATCGCTAAAAATCTCATCTACATAAGCTTGAACTTTACGTTTCAAGATATCTTGATGATGTTCACTTTCATTAAGGTATGACGATGCAACTATGACTAAGTCAACGCTCCCGTCCTCATTCTCCCCAATGACATCTATTGCATCAAAATTCTGTATCGGATCTTCATTCATATTCTGATTCCATCAAGCGCGCATAACGCCTACATAAGGCGAAGGTAGTACTGGGGGCGTTTTTTGCCATAGTGAAACGAAAGCGAAAAACGGCACCAGCACTACCTTTCGCGCTTGATGTTCTCGTTAAAAAACGAAACATCACATATTCTTTGTAGAGAATAAATTAAACGTGGATATCCCCTAGGGATTATCCACGTTTACCATTAACCCCAGAAATGGGATCGCAGACCTTACCATCATCGAAAAATATCCTTAATGATTCCAAATGCCAAACAGAATTTGTTTGGACAGCCTCAACATGAGCCTCACCTTCTACCCTGTCACTCATCAGTATTATTGTCGCAGAAGCTTTTATTCGATCTTCATTTATTTCATATGTACTATCATAATTACGATAATCCTTTACTGGTAACTGAAACAGTTTATCACAATCCTGAGATTTTGATGCTTCATCCAATATAAGATCAACCAGTTTATCACTTTCAATTCTGACATCTAGTGTTGAGACAATGACCGTTCCAAACAGAACCATAAAGCCTATAAGGACTCCCCCTGTAATTGACCATTTCTTTTGCACAGCTCTAAACTGATCATAACTAGCCCATTCTTTATTTTCCCAAGCCCACTTATCTCCATTAAAGCCGAGGACGAAAGGCATTATAAAATTAACACCAGGGATCAAAGTTAATAAGGCTAAAGGGACTCCATTACAAAGCCCCCAAATCCAGCTAAAAATAAACGCCCCCCAATTCCATTTATATTCAATTTTTACGGGCTCATCACTAATAACATCACTCACTTAACAATCTCATTTTTAAGTTTGTTAGTATCCATTTCATAGAATCTCCAATGATAGTCTGCAATTATCTATTCGAAAAAAATTGACGATATTATTAACGCTCGACACAGCTGCTGGCAGCGCGGAGCCATGTTTGTGTTAATCTTTTAGCGACAGCGAGCAACACAAAATTGGTGTAGCGCTGGCTGTCAGCCTGATGTCACTTGTTATAAGTTTCTTGGAACATACTTATAGTTCACTCGTTCATTCTCTGGAATAACATTCTCTATCATTTCCACTTCACACGCGCCATGTTCTTTAAAGGTAATGCGAGCTTGTCTCAACGTAATTCCGTGATTAGGTCCAGAATCAACATCTAGCTCATCAACGTCCTGACCGTCGTCTTCCCAAAAACAGATCGGACAAATCAAATAATTTCCTCTCTCTGGCAAAGAAATATAGTCACAGCAAGGACATTGTTCTCTAGGTGTAGGATCTTCTGGCTCATACCATTCAGGATCTTTCTTACCGAAGAACCCCTTCAACTTCTCAAACATTAATTACGCCTTACGCCCAGCTCAACTGCGTAGCAAGCTGGCGGGCTTTTTGGAACAAAAAGCGTGACAGTTTGCGGAGTCAGATTGCAGCTGCTTGTTAGGCGCAACCATCAAAGCGTACCTGCCTCGGGCCAGTTGCTCCAGTGTGTATTATCATTTTTTGTTTGATTAAATGGCTTTGGTGAATTATCCACTATCATTTTAGAAATTTGCTGAAATGATTCTGAAGAGCTAGGTAATTCGCCCCCTGAAATATCTGGATGATTCCATGTGTCTAGCTGCAATAGTAAGCCCATTTCAGGTGCAACACTAACTCTCCGCTCTTCTTCTGTGCAAAGAACTAAATCTCTATGCTTCCCAGCCAGGAATCGACAAAATTCAAATGTAAGCGGAGCTTCTTCCTCCAGTTCTATACCGAATTCCTTGAAATCAGAAGATTCGGGAAATGGTATCTCATTTCCTCGTAATAAGCAGATGCCATTTTCATTTACGTATTCTTGGTCTTCTTCGTTTACCCAATCACTATTGTCGATTGGATAGATAAACCTTGATTCATTATAAGGATTATTTTCTAAGTAACCTTTGTATGCATCTTCAGAAACATAGTTTGAGGAAGGATTCCGACCATGTAGCTTGCTTGAGAAAGTATATATTTGGATATCAGGATCACCAGACCTTGGTGAGAAACCAAAAACTTCAATAACGATTGCCCAGTCTCTTTCACTTCGGTAAACGGACATTCTGGTTGAAGCTAAATATACATAGCCGTTATCTAGAGCCGGAAAAGTAAATTCTTCTGCACAGGCATCCAAAATTCCTAATATTTTTTCTGATGTCCAATCCATTCTCGATCTCTCTATCTGCACTGGCGCCTAACGTCTAGACCCACATGGCGATGCTTATTTTGCAGCGCTCTTTGTGTGGTCGCTTGTTAAATTTTCTTACCATCATAACCTTCGTGATAGATCTTCTCACCATCAGGTGTAATTAAAACACTATCATCATCACAATGAGTATGCGCGTAGTAGTGCTTCTTCGACCTATCGACTTCCAACCATTCATCAAGATCCTCGACAAGATCCAATTCTCCAGGAAGCGGTTCCGGAGTCATAAAGTATGGCTCAACACTTGACAAGTTTTTCCACCACACTTCTAGCTCTGTTTGAGTCATGTCAGGATACCAAAACCAATGTCGGTATCCGTATTCTTCTTCAAGAACAACAAGAAACGATCTATTTTCAGATTCAAGAACCATAGATTTTCGTCAATTTAACGCCCACCACATTTGCTTGCGGAAGTGGCGCTTAAATTGCTCCGCAATTTGAGTGACGCTTTTGCAAGTCCAATGCTGGTGCTGGTTAAATTTATACTTAATTGCACGCCATTACCTGCTTAGCAAGTTTATTGTTTGGAGCCTTGTTTAATACAATGCCTGCTAACTCTATTGCTCTTTTACTGTCACCCAAATCGCTATAAGCCTTAGCAAGTAAACTAGCTGGCTTTAGACTTGAGTTAAGCTCCATAGCAGCAGTAAGAGGCATGATTGAAGCTTTAATGTTACCAAGCTTCATTTCACACTCACCCCATAACTCTAATGTTTTGAAATGAGCCAAAGTCTTATTACTTAGTTTAAAGCACTCAATAGCTTTATCGAAGTCCCCCGCATCCATGAATGCTCGGCCTTCGTTGTATAGTGTATGTGACGATTCTTCATTCATAATGGAATTTAACGCCCAGCTCAACTGCGTAGCGAACTGGCGGTTTTTGTGCGGTTTTTGCACAAAAAGTGTCAGTTTGCGGAGTCAGATTGCGGAGTCAGATTGCAGCTGCTTGTTAGCTGTGATGCCGAAATCAGCTTGCAATTTTTCAAGTTCAGACCACTCTTTGTCTTTGTAGAAATTTATCTCTATTGGATATGCAGGATGACTATCAAGTGCACCGTTAAAATTATTCATGAACTCTTCACGATCAGCAATATAAAAAACGAACTCTTTTAGATTATTTCCAGTAGCTGAATACACATCGAAAAATAAACTTCCTCTTCCCTTAATATTTTCCAGACCATCCTCAAGATTTATCATTGATTCGTTGATTTCTTTAAGTGGCATTCCATTATTGCTATCCCCATCGTATTTCCATGAGACAACTGCTAGCCACGGTATCCTGTGACGAGTGACTTCATCAGGAAATTCATTCATGAACTTATAAACAACAGGTCTCTCTTGTACATGGGCATTGCCTACACTCCATGTTTTTTCAGTCCATGCCATCGCTGCTTCTCCAAAAACTAACAGTGATATAAATATTAACGCGATCTTTCTCATACAGCTAACGCTGCAAATCAGCGGAGAAAGTGAGCTTTGGCGTTTTTCAGCCCAAGCTCACTTTTTTCCGACTGAATTTGCCTTGTTATGTTTTTCATCGAAACTTTCCTTAACCTTCCTGATTTCTGGTCTGCAAAATAATTCAGAAATTTCATTTCCGTCTTTTGAGAATCGAACAAGGTATAGCTCTCCTGCCTCTGATTTGTAGACTTTATTAACTATACCAATATCTAATCGATCTACCTGATACTGTCCCAGTTTGAGCCTTACCTCAACCTCCATGCCTTCTTCAATTTCTGGAAAACAATCGAAACAGAAAGTAGGAACTGGATCACCAATATCCAAATCTGGATGTCTCTCGTTGTACCAAGACTCTACATCCGCGACATTTAGGTGCATTAACGAACCACACCTTGTGCATTTGCTATATGGCATGCTGCTCCATAAACATAACAGTATATTCTACAGAATCTCGAGTATGCAACATTTTCGAGCTTTTCAACACCTTACGCATCTCAAAAAATTCCCTTTCTATATCAACAAGTTAACCCAACAAAACTTCCAGAAAGATCAACATTTATACGCTGGGAAAAAGCCATTCTACATAAGCAGCCTTGCAAGGTAAATTAAACAAACACCTCATTTCTTATTCATCAATCACTTACCTAAAATTTGTGTGTGGAAAAAAGCCTTCGAAATTTGTGTACTCATAGGGCCAAAGTATTCCCTTTTTCCAACTTTTCGCATATAACTGTATATTCATCCAGTTCAACTTATCAGGAAGATAAATATGAAACGATCGCCGTTTATAGAAAGCGTAAGGAAGGAACTAAGAACTCGACACTACAGTCTTCAAACCGAAAAAACCTACCTCTATTGGATAAGATCCTTCATTCTATTTAACGAGAAACAACACCCGGAGAAAATGGGCAACCATGAAATAGAGCGCTTTTTAAACTATATCGCAACAACCCGTGGAGTTGCTGCCTCGACACAAAACCAAGCGCTATGCGCCATCATCTTTCTGTATCGGTACGTAATAAAACGCGACATCACGGACTTATCCTATTCGTTTGCAAAACGCGCAAAACGTTTACCCACAGTACTTAGCCCTGGGGAAGTTAATTCCATATTGAAAAATTGCAGTGACAAATATTGGCTGATTATTGCTTTACTGTATGGTTGCGGGTTTCGTGTGAGTGAGGTCCTTTCATTACGAATTAAAGATATCGATCTGAATAATCGATCTATCTTAGTGTTTAATGGCAATATGTATTTCCATCAACAACACGATGCACTCACCCTTATGACGGGTATATTTGCCGACACCATTTGCATCCAACAGCATTTAGCAAACAATTAAGATTGGCGGTTGTTAAAAGTGGTATACATAAACGTGTTACCGCACACACGTTTCGTCATTCCTTTGCGACACAACTTCTCATCAATGGCAGTGATATTCGTACCGTTCAAGAATTATTAGGGCATACGGATATTCGCACCACTGAAATCTACACTCACGTAGTTGGCAACCGATGTGCAGGCACCGCTAGCCCCGTAGACTTTCTAGTAAGTTAGATTTGGGTCACATCGTTAAGCAAATGAATTACACTTGACGATATTTATTAGGGGGTGCAAACTGGTCGGCGGTTACGGTGTGTCCCCCTTATCTCACATGGAGTAGGAACACACGATAACGCAACCTGATGCCATGAGTGAATGTTAGGCTCATGACAGAAAGGTGCCTTCGCGAGTGGTGGAACACCCCGAAGGCGTGGCGAGGTCCCGACCAATACGCGACCCCGCAGGTGGAACAATAACATAGTCGTAGTCCCTGCATGGCGAGCGCATCCGAATACCCCGTCAAATATGGGCTGTAGAAAGCAACCACACGAATAACTGTAACACTCGCTAATTACCATGAGCTCTTTTAG
>MAAL01000007.1 GCA_002163245.1 Gammaproteobacteria bacterium 42_54_T18
TGGCAGAAATGAAGTTCCTGCACCGTTTGACCTTGCATCATAGAAAACATAAGCCGAACTCCCTTGTGAGGATTTGTGGGGCAAATGGACAGCACACTCCCTTTTGGGGAGCTATAGATTTAGTTTAGCCAATTGTGGACTCAAGGGTCTTAACTTGGGGAATTGTGTCTAAACAGTTAAGGGGTTAGTCAGATAAAGAATAAGAAAACTCACGGGGCTGTATTCCTGCGTGTGTCAAAGCAAGCGCTAGTATCACCCCCAGCCTATACATCCACATCAACTCCATAAAGGTCTAATTAGACTCTAACAACTCCCTACCCATCCCCATACTATGTCAACGTCAAAACCATTCTAAAAAGGACGTTACCCATGCTTAAACTGTTTACCTGGCCCACTCAAAATGCCCGTAAAATTTCCATCATGTTGGAAGAATGTAATCTGGATTATGAAATCCACGCTATTAACATTGAAAAAGATGAACAACACCAAGCCAGCTTCAAGGCACTGAACCCCAACTGTAAGATTCCGGTACTGCTGGATACAGATTTAACGGATGACTCAGGAAATGTTGAAGCCATTTTTGAAACCGGTGCCATCTTGATTTATTTGGCCGAAAAGAGCGGGCAATTTCTTTCTCACGATCCCGCCCTTCGCATACGAACATTAAAATGGCTGTTTTGGCAGACCAGTGGTTTAGGCCCTAACCTGGGTAATTTTTCTCACTACGCCTCTGCCCTGGCCAAAGACGAAAAACAATTAAACAACTTCCTGGCTAAAACTCGCGCCAAAGATCCTAATATGCAAGCCATTGAGCGTTTTAGAAAAGAGAGCATGCGTTTACTGGCTGTGTTAAATAACGGTTTAAAAGATAATGACTATATAGCGGGTGAGCTATCCATTGCCGATTTTGCCTGCTACCCCTGGATTGAGTCTGCCTGGCAAGGGCTGAAGATGTTTGACCCGGAACTGCCGGTAAAATTTAAGAGCATCCATAACTGGAAAACACGTTTGGCACAAAGGCCTGGGCTTAAGCTGGGCATGGAAAAACTGGCATGGGGTGTTGAAATATAAACCTAACGGTCAACAGGAATTGAATCTTCCATTCAATTCCTGTTGTGGTAGTTAATGCAGTTTCTGCCGGTCTTGATTCAGGCCATGCCAAAAGGCATGCACCCCGTCTAGCATTTCCTTACCGGTTTTTATGAAGGCATCTTCATCCACATTAAAATTGAAGTAAAAGTTCTCCAGCTCCTCTTGAGTATGGTGAGCATGATTGGCTTCAATTTTACTGTGCCATGAAAAGAATGTGAGCGGTAATTTCTCCAGGTGATGGCTGGCCTTGTAGCGACCCAACCCAGCCACCAGCTGATCCCAAAAACCGGCAGCGGCCCAATTTTCAACCGCATAAGAGGCGGCGGTGGCAATTTGATAGTCTTCATTGCCATACAGGCGAATCAGTTCATCACAAAAAAACAGGGTTTCTTTCCTGCCGCGAGATCGCTTACCTAACAAATGAAAGTTTAACCCTATTTGTTCCGCCATGCGCACCAGCAGTTCAAAGTGCGCAGCCCTAAAATGGAATCGCCCGCCCTCCACAGAGCCTTCCAAACCACCCAAGTCTTTAGCATCCTCAGTCAGACTATCACCCTTGGTGGCGGGTGTTTTTTTGTCGTTGAAGACCACGCCAATTTCGTTGGCCAATATTTCCTTC
>MAAL01000162.1 GCA_002163245.1 Gammaproteobacteria bacterium 42_54_T18
ATTATGTGCCAAGGCCTAATTTTCCTTTTGTATTACGTTGTTTGTTCGCACTTGTATTGTAACACTTATCGAGAATTAGGCCTTTTTTATGTCAAACTGTGGGACAGCAGTGATAATGGATATGTTAAGTTTAATGATTCCATAGAGAAAGGTGTTAGTGCCATAGGGGCATTTGGTGAAGGTGGTATTGAGGTCTATGAAGAGTTTACAGAAAGTTGGGAGTTGTCTTCTGAACTTCTTTGGCGAGTGGATGAGGGTAGTGATGTTCTTTTTGGCTTAAATTGGAATACCGCTAAACGTACGGATGAGAGTTTTAACGTTAGTTCGGACTTGAGCACAGCCCCCCCTCAGTTTACGGCTAATGTGACAAATCATATTGAGTCTGATGGGTTTGATACGATGTCAGTGTTCTCTCAGTATCAAACACGTTTTAACGTGTTAAGGGGGTTGTTGCTTACTTTTGGTCTCCGATATGACGATGGGAGATCTGCTCAAGAGGCATTTAGCCAAACATCTCCTCGGTTTGCATTAGTGCAAAAAATCACGGATGTTTGGAATGCAAAGCTGCTCGTGGGGCAGGCATTACGAGGGCCCTCCAACAAAGAGGTGACACTTAATAATCAGATCAGAGACGATGTCGCAGATCCATCCTTATTGGGGCCTATTGATGCGGAAACTATTACCAGTACGGAAATTGGCGTAACGTACGATACTTCATTTGTTAGTCTTGGATTAACGTTGTTTCAAAATGAAACGGATGATGCAATAACACGAGGGGGGGCTACTGGAGGTTTTATTAATAGAGCGGGTACAACCACAACTGAGGGTATTGAAATGGAAATGCGTTATGCGGTGAATGCATCGTTACAATTACGTGGTAATTATTCCTGGGCAGAAGCTGAAGATGAAAGTGGCAATGAAGTTGATGATGTGCCAACGCAGAAAGTAAATATTATTGCGATGTTTAATGCAGGACCATTAGAGAATACGTTGATTGCACATTGGGTAAAAGATTACCGGGTGGCAGATTCTGAAGTATCACACCCTGATGGTTTCAATACCGTGGATTTTAATACGGTTTTGGCATTTAGTAAAAACTCAACGGTTGAGGTTCAGGTGCGCAATATGTTTGATAAACAACATAAATTGCCCAAGAGCGGCACGCCGGACGTGCCGCTACCTGGACGATCAATTCACTTTTCTATAAAAAGTCATTTATAGAAAGGCGAAGTTATCTTCTTCCATTTGCATCAAGCTTTTTGTACTAGACATCATCGTATCAGCTAAGGTTTTGGTACGCGGTAATAAACGTTCGAAATAAAACTCAGCCGTTTGAATCTTAGCTTTGTAGAATTCAGCATCACCTTCACCTGAAGCTAAACCTTCATAAGCTTTCTGTGCCATCATTGCCCAGAAGTACGCCATGGTGATGTAGCCAGAATACATCAGATAATCTACAGATGCTGCACCAACAACATCACGGTTGTTCTTAGCCTTAAGAGCAATACGAACGGTGTATTGCTGCCATGCGGCTACATGTTTAAATAGAGGCCAGATAAACTGGTTCATATTCTTTTTGTGTGGGTTACGAGATAATAATCCGAAATCTTTACAGAAAACCATGATTTCTGTTGTGAAGGTTTTGAATGAACCACCGCCGCCCAACAAGATCTTTCGACCTAATAGATCAAGACCTTGAATACCCGTGGTGCCTTCGTACAATGTTGAGATACGTGCATCACGTGCAATTTGTTCCATGCCCCATTCTTTGATGTAACCGTGACCACCATAAACCTGCATACCTAAGTTTGCAGCCTCAAGCCCAGTTTCTGTTAAGAAGGCTTTTAAGATGGGGGTGAGTAGGCCAAGCATATCGTCTGCTTGTTCTTTCTCTTTTTCTGTTTTTCCGTACATCATGGTGTCAGCAAGTTTGGCTACGTAATAAATCATCGCTCGTCCACCTTCAGCGATAGATTTTTGTGTTAGCAACATACGACGCACATCGGCATGACAGATAATCGGATCAGCAACTTTATCGGGTGCTTTTTTACCCGTAAGAGCACGCATGGATAGGCGGTCTTTGGCGTAAGGTAGTGAACCTTGATAAGCCAGTTCTGCTGTACCAACACCTTGTAGAGATGTTCCTACACGGGCGGTGTTCATAAAGGTAAACATACATTCGAGGCCTTTGTTCTCTGGCCCTAATAAGTAACCTTTTGCAGCATCAAAGTTTATTACAGCCGTTGCTGATGCTTTGATTCCCATTTTCTCTTCTAGAGAACCACAGCTAACGTTATTAAACTCACCAACACTGCCATCAGCGTTGACGTTGTTTTTAGGAACGATAAATAGTGAGATTCCGCGAGTACCAGAAGGAGCACCCGGCATACGTGCTAATACAACGTGGATTATGTTGTCAGTAAAGTCGTGGTCACCGGCAGAGATAAAGATTTTTGTGCCGCTAATAGCGTAAGAGCCATCTTCATTGGGTTCTGCTTTAGTTTTTACTTGTCCAAGATCAGTACCACACTGTGGTTCGGTCAAACACATGGTACCTGTCCACGTGCCGTGTGTTAGTGGGATCAAGTACTCTTGCTTCTGAGCTTCGGTGCCGTGCATATAGATAGTGTTCATTGCACCCATGCTTAAACCAGGGTACATGCCCCAAGACCAGTTAGCGGTACCGATCATATCTGATTTTAATACGCCGAGAGATAGTGGAAGCCCTTGCCCGCCGTATTCTGTAGGGTGAGATAATGACTGCCAGCCACCGTCAACAAACTGCTTGTAGGCTTCTTTAAAGCCTGTGGGTGTGGTGACCTTGCCGTCTTTTAATACACAACCTTCTTTGTCGCCTGACTGGTTGATAGGTGACAGTACATTCTCACAGAACTTTGCACACTCAGAGAGGATAGCTTCTACCATGTCTGGGGTGGCTTCTTCACCTTCAGGGAAAGTTTTGTAGTGACTTTCAAAATCAAGTACATCGTTGATTAGGAAGTCCATATCTTTCAGGGGCGCTTTATATTCAGGCATTATATGTCTCTCTACAGTATCTATCTTGGTTTAGGTGCTGCTTTTCTGATGTGAGGTAGTGTGCCGGAATGCGGGGCCATTACATTGGCAATAATCACCGCTTGTGGTGCCATTTAGGTCAATGGTGGTTTTAAGTGCTTGATTTTTAATGCCCTAGACTTATATGTAAAGGGATTGTTGGAGAAATGTTACCGTCAGAATGTAGTGATATACTGAGTAAATGTGAGCATTATTGATTCTGTTTAATAAGTCTATTAGGAGCGTGTGATGTCTAGTTTGAGCCAAGAGACCTGTGAAGCCTGCCGTGCGGATGCTCCACGTATTAGTGATGATGAGCTGAAAACACTGATGCCAAAAATACCTGATTGGACACCTATCGTGGTGGATGGCATTTTGCAACTTCAGCGGCAGTATAGCTTTAAGAATTTTAAGCTTGCGATGGCGTTTTCAAACCAGGTGGGGGATCTTGCTGAGTCGGCGGGGCATCATCCGGCTATTTTAACGGAGTGGGGAAAGGTGACGGTTACTTGGTGGAGTCATTCGATTAAAGGGTTACATAAGAATGATTTAATTATGGCAGCGCGTTGTGATGAGCTTTGACAGAGGTTGCCTGTGATTTAGATCGCGTAGGGTAGCGGTCTTTATTGTCTGCGATCCATTCAATAAATGCGTCAAAGGGCATAGGGCGGGCAATAAAGTACCCCTGAGCGATATCACAACCCAAATCGGTGAGTAACGCCAAGGTAGGTTCATCTTCGATACCTTCAGCAACTACCTCTAAGCCCAAGTTATGGCCCATTTGTAGGATAGTCGTGACAATCGTTTCGTCGTCTTTATTTGTTACCATATCCATGACAAATGAGCGGTCAATTTTAAGTTCTTTCACCGGTAGTTGTTTTAGGTAAGACATAGATGAGTAGCCGGTTCCAAAGTCATCAATGGATAGTTTTATTCCTTCATTGGATAAGGCTTGAATGATTCGCATGGCTTCATCGGGGTTGATCATGACTGCGGTTTCGGTTAATTCAAGAATCACATTTTCTGATGGGATTTTATAAATGTTTGATAACGACATCACGTTATCTTTAAAGCCACTATCTTGTAAGTTACACGCAGAAATATTGATGGATAAGGTGAGGTCAATATTATCTTCGAGTAGTTGGTTGAGTGCTTGGAATGCGTTCCTGCAGATCCAATAGGTTAAGGGGTGGATAACCCCCGTGCGCTCGGCCAGAGGAATAAACTCATCGGGAGGGATAAACCCATGTTCAGAGTGAGTCCAACGAATGAGAACTTCTGCCCCGATAAGTGTTTGTGTTTGTAAATCTATTTGTGGTTGGAAGTGCAGGGCGAGTGAGTCATTTTCAATGGCTTGGCGTAGTTCCCCAATCAAACTCAGGCGTTTGGCACTGTAGGGATCAATAGAGGGGGAATACATAACAGCTTTTTCATTACTGGAGTGTGTTATGTCTAATGCAATTTGAGCGTTACGTAATAACTCGTCTACGTTGGTGCCGTGATCAGGGAAAACCGCAATGCCAACACTGCTTTCAATTTCCAGGGTCATTTGTTGGAATTCGAAGGGGTACTCAACCGCTTGTACCACACGACCTGCATAGTTAACGGCGTCAAATTCTGATTTTAACGGCACAGCCAACGCAAACGTAGTGCCCTCGGCATTGGCGATACATTGAGTGATGTTTTCTGTTTTCTCAATGACAATGACATTTTTAATTTCCTTGGCTTCTGCTGATAGGCGTGATGTTAGTAGCGTGAGAATCTCATTGCCGTTGGCATAACCTAGGGTTTGGTTAAATTCATGGAAGTTGTTGAGCGAGATAAGGAATAATCCAAATCGTTTTTTAGGTTCATTGTTATCAATATACTGTTCCAAACTACGTTTTAGGTATGCGCGATTTGGCAGGCTTGTGCTGCTGCTGTGTAAGGCGCGGTAGAGTAAGCGATCTTCGCTTTTCTTAAGTCGTAGAGTGGCATTATGTTGGTTTTGTAACGCTTGGAATTTTTGTTTCCGCTCCCAGTTAATGCGATCTGCGAGGCCTAGAGAAAGTAGAATAACTTCGATGGTTGCGCCAATTTGTATGCCATAGGTAGTAAAGGCATTGCTGGGTATAGCCCCCATTAATGATAGGGTGTAGCTGATGACACCAATAAATAACATGCTCCAGGCGACCAGGAAAAAGCCGGCAGGACGGGAGCCTTTACGCCAGCAATAAAATGTAACGGCAGGTATGATCAGAGACACAATATTGGCATATAAGACATTGGCAATGCTGTGAAACGTTGGAATAATAACGATGGAGGTAAAAATAGCGCCGCCAACCAAAGCGAGCACGGAGAGTATTTGATTGCCGATAACGGTGTAACGTTTTACTTTTATGAAATGGCGTACAAAGAATAGCCCCATTGTTACACTGAAAGTAGATAGAAGTTGTGCGGAGCGCTGGTTAACTTCGGGGTGTTCTGGCCATAGATATAAAAAGCCGAAACCACTCATGGCTAAAAAAGTGCCTGCAAGCCCACCAATATAGAGAATGTAATAAAGATAGGCGCGACCACCAATCGACAACATCAGAAAGAAGTTGTAAAGGATCATGGCAAAAATGCAACCATAGAAGATGCCTGTAATATACTGGGCAGAGGCATCTTGTGTCAGAAAATATCGAGCGGAGTACAGGGTGAGTGGGATCTGAACGGTGCCACCTTTTCTTGACACTTCCATATAATAAACATTACTGTCACCGGGTTTTAGGGTGAGAGGGAAGATGAAATTATTATGGGGGATTTCTCGTGTACTAATCGCATTTTTGTAACCGATAGCCCGTTTTATCAGTGTGTCATGTGGTTGATGTTGTTCGTACAGTGTGACAACTTCTAGCGTTGCGAAGGCGAGTTCCAGTATCCACTCTTGTTCTTTTGCATTGTTATTTAACCCGGGTTGAGGCGGGCAGGTGAGTTCAAACCGCAGCCAGTAGGTAGCGTCGCTGTGACCGAAATTTAATACATTTTCGTTGCTGACAATAAAGTGTTTTTGAAACTCGGGTTGACGAATGTGTTCGATAGAATATTGGCTATCAATATCTTCAAAATAAACCAGGTGTTTACCTAGGGGGATTTCTTGAGTGTTACGCGTGATTTCGACAGAATGCGCAACTACCGGAAATATTATGCTAAGTGCTGCGCTTAGTATTATTAGGCATAAGACTGCGCTATGCCGCTCTTTTCTTGGTGAAAGAGGAGGGGCAGTGTTTAGGGTGCCAATATAAATGGTGTTGTATATAGTGGAAAGCAACAATAACCTATTGAATTTTAACTAAAATATTTAGTATCACACAGTGTTTGTGAGTGCATCAATTAAAGTATAGCTGAAGATTAGGTGACTAAAGGTTCGCTTAGCTTTAGGTAATAGGACGGGACAGGGATTTCGTTTATGAATCAAAGTATTGCTGAAGAAACATTGATTAAAAGTGTGGTATCGGAAGCTGCTGTGTCCGATGGAGAAGTGCTGCCAATATTTCACTTGTTGGATTTAACGACGCAATTCCATTCAATGGCTTTTGCCATGATGGCTATGTATGTGGTTTTGGGGTTCAAGCAGTGCCGTTACAATCAGTCCGGCATTTGGAATTTGGCGCTAATACTATGTATGTTTGCTTATACTATTCGTGCGATGTTGGTGGGCTACTTTCCCTCAGTAGCCCATGTTTTTAATAGCGTTGAGTATATGACCCCGGTGTTTTTTATGATTTGTATGCGGGTGAATTTTGATGATGATTTTGTGTTTGGCTGGGTGGAACGTTGTGTCCTTGGTACGGTGGGGGTGTTGGCTTTTCTGTTTGCGATCTATGAATATATTGGCACGTCAGAAGCCATGTACAGTTTTCAGCGGCAAAGTCGATTTGCACTGGATGCATTAGCGGTTATTTGGGCGTATTGGTGTGTTATTCACACCTGGTCTGATGATCTTGTCGCTCGCCGTCGATTGGCGAGGTTGTTTTTTGTGGCTGGATTTGGCCCCGCTGTCGCTGCCGGTATTATTTTATACTTTTTATCGATATTTGAGGGGGTGGGGTTCGCTTTTCATGTGGATATGTTTGTTAGTGGTGCGATGTTTTTGTTGGGACTGGTAGGGGTAATTTTCTTTGTTGATGTGGGCCCTGGCTTTTTAGGTGGGACGGCTAATCAAGGTAGGGGTCAAGAGAGTGGCCAAGAGAGTGATCAAAAGAGTATTAAGGAGGGAGATCAAGAGACTTTAGTGTTGGGTAAACCAACTGAGCAAGCTGATAAGGCAGAAGGAGCAGAGCAAGCAGAGCAAGCAGAACAAAAGGATGAACCTTTAGAACTCGAAAATACACCTAATTTAACTTTTTTGAACACACTTGAGCAGATAACTTTAGGTCAATCTCGTTTCAAAGAAATGGGGATGACTTTGGCGACATTGGCGCAATATGTCCAGGTTCCAGAATACCGATTACGAGCGGTTATCAATGGTGATTTGGGGTATCGAAATTTTAATGCTTACCTCAATCATTACCGTGTTCGCTGTGCTTGTGAGCTGTTAGCAGAGCCTGGGAACCGGGACAGTATTTTAGATATCTCCATGGAATGTGGCTATAAGAGTTTGTCTACGTTTAATAAAGCCTTTAAAGATATCACCTCATTAACCCCGTCAGAGTATCGAAAAAAGCGGGCTTCGTGACAGTATTTTTGTTTTGACAAATCTATCAGTTTATTTTCATTTTATTTTTTAACCTGTTGTATTTATTATTCTTTCTCTGTTTTTCAAACTGACGAATTTCTTTAAAAAGTAAAATTGTAGAAATTCGTCATTGGTTTTTGAAGAATTGAGAAGAAGCCTTGCCTCGCCCCCTGCACACTGATGTAACAACACTGATGTAACAACACTGAATAACAAAAATAATAATAAGGGTGTGGACGGTATCATGAGAAAGGATTTAGGTGTTATTGCGCTAATACTTAGTAGTTTTGTCACATCCAACAGTTGGGCTGTGTTGATGGAAAATCTTGCCATTGGTAGCCCTAAAGCGTTGGGGTTGGCGAATGCCGTTACCGCTTCCCCCCCTGGTATCGAATCAATACATTTTAACCCTGCTGGGTTGAGCCGTGTCGAGGGGAGGCAGCAGTCAATTAATGTTGTGTACGGGGATTTTGGTATCACCCTCGATTTTGGTAAAAGAACCCAAACACGACAAGCGTTGTTAGATCAAGCGGAGAGCTTGGGTCATGATCTTGACGTCGAGTTTCCAGACGGTTTTTTTGATGATGAAGCGTATATGACTTCAAGTGAAACGTCTGGAATGACCATCATGCTGCCTGGCTTAGGGATGACAGATTTGATGGCTCCTATGTCACTTGTTGGCGGAGTATCCGTTAGCCCTCCTGGAGGTGATATTACGTTTGGTACGGCTGCTTATACGACGATGGCCGCTGGATTTAGGCGTGAAGATGACGACCCTGGGCGCTTTATAGGCCAGCGTTTTTCAATGATTGATTTAGTGTATTTTTCTCCAACCGTGGCCGTTGATGTGAGCGATACGCTTTCGGTGGCAGCGACGATAACTTTCAACTACGGAGGTGTTGGTTTGGATATGCCTTTGCGTGTACCGCATTTGGCACAAATGGCGATACCGTTTTTACAGTTAAGTAATTGTGATCTATCTAACCCGGGAGGTGTGGGCTGTGAAAATCTTCCGTTGTATGAGCAGCTCGGAGAATTAAGTGTTGAGGCTGAGCACGGACTGGCATTTGGTTTTAACTTTGGACTGTTATGGGAGGCGACACCCTGGTTAACCTTTGGGGTTGTCTATCAGTCTGAGGTTGATTTGGAGATGGAGGGTGAATTTAGTTGGGAAAATAGCGACCAATGGATGGCGTTTGTTGGATCGTTACGTAAGGACCCGGCTATTCGGCTGGCGATGGATGTTGTGGGTGTAAGGGGTGAAAAAAGGGTTGAGGGCGATGTCGCCATTGCGTTAACCATGCCAGAGCATCTAGCGCTGGGAGTGAGTGTGCTGTTAACCCCAAAGCTTCGTGTGAATGTCGATTATAAATTTACCGGTTGGTCTGCTTGGGATGAATTGGTCATTGAGTTATCTAAAACCACTGATCTAATGGCGATTGCCAGTATTGGTGAGTTTAGCGCAGGCGAGGGGGTGTCTTTGAAAATCCCACTGGGGATGCAGGATACCTGGAATCTTGCCGTTGGGCTTGAGTATCAATATAACGATCAATGGGTATTACGAATGGGGGTTGAAGATAGACCCACATCAATACCTGAGGATATAAAAACACCCTTGTTACCTTTGGGTGATGGGTTGTTGCTTGGGTTTGGATTTGGATACGAGTCGGTATCCGGTGCTGTTTATGATGTGGGGCTTTCCTATTTTGAGAGCAAGATCAGTATGCCGGGAAATACCAGTGACTTTGGTAACAGTGAGGACCCGACCAAGCTGATTTATAACCCTTATCCAGGGCAAGATATTGAGGCGACAACAACGGTCGTTATGTTTGAAATGGGTGTTCAACGACCATTCTAGTGAAATTTAAGAAATCCGTCGGTCATTTTTGATGATTTAAGAAGACGACGTGTGTTGGTTATCTTCATAGTCTGGGTTCATTGTTATTGGAGGGCATCATAATGAGAGCACTATTTTATAAACTCATTTATACAGAAATTCCAGAAGATTTTACTCATCAATGGATTAGGCCACTGTCGATTGTTTGGGGTATTGCAACGGCAGCATTATTATACGGATTGTTGTTTTTGTTTGGATCATTGGATGCTTTTCAGGCGTTCTATCATTATTTTGATACGCCAGGAAAAGAAGGTTTGCTGTATTTGTTTTTGTTAGTTACATTTTTGGGTGTTAGTTTTCGAGCGTATTTTGCTGTTACGAGTATTACGCAACACGATGAACATGTAGGTTTTGTGTTGGAGGATCGGTATGTTACTTTTGTAATCAGCTCGGTCATTATGCAAAATATTCTGATGGGTGTGTTGACGGTTTTTATTGGATTGCTTCTTTTTTTCTTCGGTTATTCGGCATTTGATGCTTTCGAACTGAGCTTTCTTAGTGATTTTTTTCAACGCGTTGTTGATGCAGTGCCAACCCTGGTACAGCTGCCTTATTGGCCGGCATTGATTGTGACATATCTGGTTATTACGTTGAGTGAATATGGCTGGCACCGAATGGGACATGAGTCGCGGTTGTTGTGGTTGCTTGCGCATCGGCCACATCATATTTCTACGACATTATGTTCTGCCACCGTAGTGGAAGCTGACCCTGCGTTTCCGTTAGGTTTATTATGGAAAACCATTGCATTAGCATTAATCGGAAGTGTTATTGCTAAGTTGTTTCACCAAGGTAATACTTTTTTTATAGAACTGGCAATGTTGCGGATGGGGTGGGGGATTACTGAGATATTTAATCATACCTCTGCTTTTTATGCGCGAATTTTAAAAAACAAGTGGATGTATTCAGTGATGACATTTTTTGGTAGTGGGCCTTATCATATCCTGCACCATTCATCGTTGCCAGAACATGCTATGGCAAATTTGGGTGGAGGTGTTTTTCTGATGTGGGATCGTGTTTTTGGTACATATTTTAAACCAACCGAGAAAATCCCACCCTTAGGATTAACTGGTCAGCCGGACATTTATCTGAACCCGCTAAATATGGCACTTTCGGGTTTGTTGCAGATCGTTTATGAATTAAAGAATAACAAAGGGGTTGTTGTTCGGCTTAAAATTTTATTTGGGGGGATATTTTATGCCCCACCTGTTAGCAAGAGTTTTATTAAAAAGCCGTTGCTGTCGGAGCAAGGGGCAGAAATGTCATTGAAGCCAATTGATTTATCAATGATCGAAAGAGCTAATAAAACCAACATGGCGGAGTCATCGTAATGAAAAAAATAGCAATATCTTGTATTACTATATTATCCTTCCTTTCCGTTTTAATGGTGGTTTACAGTTATCACCCCGAAGTTAACCTGGAGGTGATGAAGAAAAAGTATCAATATTCCAACTCAAAATACGTCAATGTTAATGGACTTTGGGTACATTATTATGAGAAGGGGGCTGGAGATACGTTATTGCTACTTCATGGTAACGGCGGAAATATACACCATTTTGATGAGGTAACAGAGGAGTTAAGTCAGCACTTTAAGGTCATTTCACTGGACTATTTAGGGCATGGTTTAACAGGGGCTGATCCTGCATTGGATTATAGTAATCAAAATATGTTGGCATTTTTGGAAGCATTTTTTGATACATTGAATTTAGGTAAAGTACATATCGCCGGTAATTCTATGGGAGGGTATTGGGCAATGTTATACGCTCAGGAACACCCTGAAAATATAGAGAAGATTGTACTGTTGGATGCTTATGGTGGTATATGTCAAAATTCGGACTATGCCCCACACTTTATGCCTGAGAATCTACCCTTTGCTGAGACAATTACCTCCTACCTTTTTCCACGATTTATCGTTCGCTCGGAGTTTGAAAAGAACGTTTATTCTGCAGACTCAGCAACTGATAAGCTGGTTGATTTACATTACGATATGTTTTCAATTACCGGAAATCGGATGTACAGGAAGTATTTTTCTCAATATGAACACCCTAGAGATTTGATTAAAGGCGGGGCATTAACGCAACCTATATTGATGTTGTGGGGAGAAAAGGACGCCGTGCATAATTTATGTGAAGCCAATGATTTGGTGAGCCGGCTTGACCCTGAACGTTTTACGGTGATGAAAGACGTTGGCCATTTACCTATGCTTGAAAGCCCAAGGATAGTAGAGGAATCAATGTTGGATTTTTTGAAAGGATAAATTTACACGGTGCTCATGCTCGCAGATTATCGTAGCGAACATGAGCATTTAGGGGCTATTTGAAGGTCATTTGAAGGTCATTCGACGGTTATTCGGATTCTGTATTGTTATCAAATATCTTACGTAGCGCAGGTAGGTGTTTTGCTACGAGGGCGGTGTCTTCAGAAGATGCGCTGTCCATGGTTTTAAATGCAGCTTGGCTTTGCTCCATCATTTGCATCATCATTTTTTGTTGTTCTGGTGGTAGATTGGCGTTCTTAAGTTGTTCCATTGATGCTTTCATTTGAGCCTTCATGCCGGGGTTTTGCTGTTCCATCATGGCATTCATTGTTGCGCTAAAAACACGATTGCTGATCTCTGCCCACTGTTCGACGGATGTAAAGCCATTTTTAGTTAACATCGTGTTGTATTCTTTGTAATAACCGTTGGCCTTTAACATGGGGGCGACATTATTAAACCACTCTCCCATAGTGTCTCCCCCTTCTTTTTTATTTTTTAATGCTTGAGCTTCAAATTCCTTCTCGTGCTTATCGCCCCACGTTTGTATTTCAGGCCATGCATTAATCCATTGGGTAACTTGTTTGTCGGTGAGGTCCGCGGCAACAGCAGGGGAGCTGACAAGTGATGTGCTGATGGTTGTGACAATGAACATACTAAGAGCGAACTTAAGAACATTTAGTTGCTTGAATAGTTGTTCAAATAAACGGGCTGTTATTAGTTTCATAAGGCTTCCTGGCGCAGAACGTGGATAAAGAATGTGGATAAACAGTTTGATCTGTTATCGAGAGCTCTGCGCCAGTGTATCCCTTGAATTGTTGTTACGCTAGTGAGGAGGGTGATTGGGGTGGGTTGCTAGCGATTTTTTGTGATGGTGTTCTTGTACTCCACCAGATGCCAATGAGTAATATCACTTGTACCACAAGTCGAACACTGAGAAAGGCTTCTGGTACTTCAGGAAATAACTCAGGGTGCATCCACATGTGGATGTTTGCGGGAGTTACGGCAAGGGTCAGTAGGAACAGGCCGTTGCCTGCCCATTGTCGTGTGGCAAATAGTAGGATGCCTAGCGCCCCTAGTATTTCAAATACACCGCTGATATAGACAATCTCTAGGTGATAAGGCAGGTAGGGAGGCATGATGTTGACAAAAAATGCGCTATTCACAAAGTGGCCGACACCGCCACCAAAAAACCAAATAAAGACGATACCAAGGGTGATTTTTTTGCCGGTGCTTAGTTCGTTGCTAGAGGTCGTATTTGTCGTATTGTCAGACATGCTTTACAGGCTTCCTTTGTGTTGTTGTGCAAATTCGAGTATTGGGGTGATAACGGCGTTTTCTCGTCGCGCTTTATGATGATTGGATGCGCTTAATAGGTCAACATGATCATAACCTTTGGCAACAATCAGTGTTCCCAATGGGTCGGTATTGTCATCAACCTTGGCGAGGCCTCGTTCACCCGCTATTTCTAATAAAGGTTTGTTTCTGGCAGCTTTTGCGTGCCAGAAGTTTAGGCCTGCAATAGGGCTAGGTTGGGATATAGCATCAAGCTCCAGTCCAACCCGTGCTGACATGTACCACTCTGCGAAAGTGCCGGGGCCTTGGTAGATACTTTTGGCAAATAACACAATGTCGGTCACTTCCTCTTCTTCCGTTGTATTGAGATGTACATCATTTTGAATATCATCAAAGTTGACCCAGGAATACAGTGGTGCAGTGGGGGGTGTTTCGACGTTGTCTGAGTCTTTCATGGAGTCAGTGGGAATGTAGAGGGTTTCATCGCTGAGTAGGTTGGCTAGGTCGGGGGCAATAAAGTTAAGAATGGCACTAAGGGTTGGATTCAGTGGAAAGCTCTTTTGGGTGATGTTCCCCCCTTGTAAAAAACCGACACTGGCTTGTAGGATGCCAACGGGCATAAAGTCATCGTCAAACACGGCACCTAGTAATGCTTGGTTGGTGTAGCGAAAATCTCGTATGCCGGTATTGCTGTTAAGAAAATCACCAATTGATCGGGCATGTATTAGCTTTAACATGAGGTTGGTTGTTGAGCCAATGGGTAAATCTCTAACCAGAGTGGCTTCTTCATCAGGGGACCAGTCTGCAACCATTGCGAGCATTTCTAGCAAGAAAAATGTTTCAGTATCAAGCCCTGGCATTTCCATGATTCGAGAGCTCTTTCCTTGTACCAGCTTTTCGATGTCTTGCTGATATCGTTGGTTAGCTTTATCGTTTGCATCCACCATAAAGCCATCTTGCCCATAATCGAGATGACGATCTAAGGTTTCATCTTTCGGGGTGACGTCGATATCAAGACGAATGAACCCGGCAGCTTGATTGTACCCTGCATCATCCGAGGTATTTAGATCACCATCAAAGTCCCAGCCAGCAAAGCTGTGGGTTAATAACCCTCCTAGGGAGTGTCCGCCAATAAAGACTTTTTCTTGGCGTTGAATAGGGTCGGGTACTAAGTGGGATAATACCGCCATCAGGTCTTCTTGTACGAGGGCTAGCCCCATGTCAGATAACCAGGGTAGGTCGCTGCTAGACTTTATGCCTTCAAACTTTTTATCGTTAATGCTGCTTTGGTTGTAGTAGTAATCAACGGCGAAACTGATGTCTTTTTGTTGTTCTGCTTCTTCAAGCCCAGCTAGATCTCGTAAGCATTGATCTCTTCGGTCTAGCACAATGACTTCGGCTATTTGATGTTGCTGTTCAAAGGCCTCTAATACCAATTGCTCTGCCAAATAATTAAAGGCGCCTGCTCCGGCAAGGAGGCCTGGCATAAAGAAGAAAATAGTATCAGCATCTTTGGTTTCACGTTGATAGGGTTGGTTGTTGGTATCTAATGTGGGTGTGTAATGCAAGAACTGTACATTGTGACACTCTTCAGGAATATTGGGGAATTGGCTCGTAAAGGGGGAGGTGAGCTGACCTTGCTTTATAACAACGGCCTGTATGTTGTCGTTATTATTTGTGTCGTTGTCTTCGTTATTTGAATTGTCATTATTGTTATTCTCGTCGGCTGTTTCCGTTGCTCGGTTGGTACTGTCGCCGCTTGATGAGCCATTTCCACAGCCAATGCTCGTGCCAATAAATAGGGTTACTAATAAGATGGCGACATGTTTTCTAGAGTGCAATAAAGAAGATAATGAAGAGGGTAACAAAAATGAGGTGTTAAGCATGGTGACCGTTCCTTTGGGCAGGCTCTTATTCTAATTTGCGGGCAGTATCCTATGGGGAGTAACTAGCGATAAGAGTCTGCTAAGGCCGAGATTGAGGCTTAGTTAAGATTGAAAGTTTTATAAATTTGTTAGCTAGCGAGAGGTATTATTTCTATGTCTCTATAAAATGCATGAAAAACAATGAGTTAAGTTGTTTATGTGCGTGGAGTCTGTTTGGGACAATAGGGTTATAAAGGGCCTGGATTGCTGATAAGCTAACACTAGTGTGGGTGCTTTCGTATAGAAACAATGTGAGAGAGTAGGGTAAAGAACATTAACGAGGAGTGTGCTTGTGGGGCAGATGATCAATACCGAAGAAAAATTGGTACCGTTAAATAATTATCCCGCCGGTTTAATTCGGATGATGCAAGAGCAAGGCGTTGGTTTAGCAGGTCTGCTTCAAGATACGGATATTACGGAAATTCAATTACAGGACTTTTCTGCGCATATCTCTTATGCCCAATATACTCAGCTTATTGTGAATTCATTGCGAGCATTTTCGAAACCGGGTTTAGGTTTGCATTTAGGAAAGTACCTTCATATTGCTAGTAATGGCATGATGGGTATTGCGGCCATGACGAGTAACACATTAGCAGATGCGTGTGAGATTCAGTTGGCGTATTACAAAGCCCTCTCGCCATTAATGGTGGTGGATATGCATATCAGTGAAGGTAAGGTGCATTTTCAAACCCATGAGGCGTGGGGAGCGGGGCGTTTATTACCATTGGCGGTTGAATGCTTGTTTACGGGAATTTATCACAACGCAAAAATGATGTTGGGGGTGGATCATATTGAATGTGAAATACGTTTGGCGTATACGGACCCTGGTTATGTAGAGACTTATACTGATATTTTGGAAAATCCGGTGCAGTTTGGGTGCGTGGTGAATCAGTTATCCATTGATGAAAGCTTGTTGGCTCTCCCTTTAACGTTTAGAGACCCTAATACTTGTCAGATGGCTAAACAACACTGTCAGCGAGAGTACGCTGGAGCGGCAGCGCGCCAAAGCTTGGTAACAAGAGTGCGCCGTGTTGTGCATTACGAACTAGACCGTTGGCAGGTTCTTGAGGGGCACGCGCCACCATTAACATTGGTGTTTGTTGCAGAAGAATTGTTTATGAGTCCACGGACGCTAAAGCGTAAGTTGAGTTCATTAGGTACGAGTTACCAAAAGGTGAAGGAAACTATTTTATTGGAACGTGCCGATGCGATGTTACAGGATACAGGCATTACGGTGGCGGATATCGCTCAGCGTTTACAGTTTTCGGACACTGCAAATTTTCGTAGGGCATTTAAACGTTGGACGGGAAAAACACCTCTAGCGCACCGGCAAGAATTTCTCAGCTTCACCCCAAGGAACGGGTTTGCTGAATAAAAAACCTTGGGCGTAATCACACCCGGAGGATGCTAAGAAGTCGAGTTGTTGTGTCTCAACGCCTTCAGCAATAACTTTTTGCCCTAAGGAATGAGCCATCTGAATAATGGCTCTGATTATCGCTTCGTCATTTGTATCTTCGCCAATGTCTCTGATAAAACTCTGATCAATTTTAAGGTAATCAATAGGGAATTTCTTTAAGTAACTTAAGGACGAATAGCCGGTTCCAAAGTCATCAATGGCAATGGTGATACCCGCTTTGCGTAAATCGTTTAATTGACGAATGACATCCATTGGGTCATCCATTAATGCGGATTCTGTTAATTCCAATTTTATATGGTTTACCGCTATTTTATTTTCCGTTAGTAGCGTTAAAATTTGTTCGGAGAAGTTTTTTTGTTTGATCTGTTTGGCTGCAACGTTAATGGCAATGGTGAGATTGTTTCTTGCATCGCTGTAATTACCAGTGAACCATTGGTTTGCTTGTTGTCCGGCTTTTAGTAGCATAAATTGGCCAAGATCTTCAATTAACCCAGCTTCTTCTGCAATTGGGATAAATACTCCGGGTGAAATCATTCCTTTGTCTTTATGATTCCATCGAGCCAGAGCTTCAAAACCTGAAATTCTATTTTCTGCAATGTGAATAATAGGTTGGTAGTAGGGGAGTATATCGCAACCCTTAATAGCCAGACGAAGTTCGTTGGTAACTTCAATGTGACTTTGAATGCGCATGTGCATGTCATTATCAAAAAATTTGAAGTTATTACGACCACTTTTTTTAGCATGATACATGGCGGTATCGGCTGCTTTTGTGAGAGTAATTGCATCGGTTCCATGTTCTGGAAAGCTGGCAATGCCAATGCTGGTTCCAATGTATGCATCTTTTCCAAACAAATAAAATGGTTGAGAGAAAACGTCAATAATTTTTTGTGCGACATTGGCGGCGTCATTAATGCTGGTCATTTGTTGTAACACGACAGCAAACTCATCTCCACCGAGTCGAGCAATAAGGTCCGCATTTCGTAATACGTCTTTTAGCCTTTCTGATGCTTGTACAAGTAATAAATCCCCTGCGTCATGGCCTAATGTATCATTGATATCTTTAAAGTGATCAAGATCAAGAAACATGACGCACAAATTGTCGCCAATTCTTTGGCAGTTTGCGGTCAGTTTTTCTAAAAACTCCCAATATAGAGTGCGATTCGATAAACCGGTAAGTTGATCGAATTTTGCAAGATTTACCAGCTGGCTTTCAATTTCTTTACGTTCAGATATGTCTTGAAAAATTATGACACCACCTTTACGTTCGTCATCTTCGATAATTGAAGATTGCGTATATTGTACGGGGAATTGCGCTTGTTTGTTTCGCCAAAAAAGGGAGTTATCATCCTGATTACATTGGTTTTCTTTAAAGGTTTGCACAAACTCGGATGCCATCCAGTCATTGTTGTTGCTTAGGGGGTCGATAAAGTCCTTTATGGATTGTCCGACGATATCGTTTCGTTTGGCTGTGAGTAATGTACAGGCAGCGGTGTTAACAAAGGTAATAACATTCTCAACATCTAGACCGATAATGCCTTCTGCAGTGAAATTAAGCAGTTGTTCGTGTTGGCGTTGTAAAAATCGTACTTGTGCCAAGGCTTCTTCGGTGCTTTTTCTTTCATTAAATAAGGCAAGTAAGATGTTAAGTTTGCTGAGGAGGATGTCTTCATCAAAAGGTTTGCTAAGATAATCAATCGCGCCAACCTCATAGCCTTGTCGGATGTAGCCTTCTTGGTTTCCTGCTGCAGTAATAAAAATAATGGGGGTGAGTCTGTGAAATGGCAGATTACGGATTTTTTCTACGCATTCGAAGCCATTCATTCGTGGCATATTAATATCCATTAAAATGGCGGCGTATTCATTCTCCTTTGCCAATTCGATTGCGTCCTCTCCACTTAACGCGCGGTCAAAAGCTGAGGGTAGTGTTTCTAGTGCCATTTCCAATAGACTAAGGCATTTCTATGTCGTCAACAGCAAGAATTCTAGTAGTCATAAGGCCGTGCGCGTCCGTGATGCTTTAGCGAGATTATCATTTCAGTAAAGCATAAAATTCAAGCGTTTGTCGTTATATGGGTGATGGCCAGTTATACGTTGCTTTAAATGGTTAATTCTGAGCAGTTGACAGTATTTGCATCTGGGCATTATTCCTATGGGCTATAGTTAATGCATTATCGTTTGGTTTATGACTATACCTGTGTGTAAGGGGAACGTATGAATAAAACGTTGGTGAAGCGCTCGGTGTCATCCCGGATTGGAAATAGTGATTTCTCGATGATGCGCCAACTTTTACCTAATCAACCTTGGTGGCAGAATTTAGAGACCAATTTTTACAAATTTCCTGATGATTTTGAGTTGAACGTTAGAACACAAGCGATTGTCAGGGGTACCGCTGCCATCGATGTGGTGTTACGTACTGCGGTGGCTACGTTGGCTTCGGTGTCAGCACTGCCGGTAAGTGCTTCACCTGCCAAGTTAAAGCGGGATATGGATGATAGTGAAATTTATAGCGAGAAGGCGAAGATAGGAGACCCTGCATTATTTTTTAAAAAGCCACTTGGCGGAGTGGTGGTGCATGAGGGGCCTGCCGCATGGCCACACTTTCGCCCCAAAAATGGTACTTGTATTCAACTCAGTTTTGATAGTCCGTTTGTGCCAACGAACCCACGCTTGCGAGAGGGGTATCGCAAAAACTCCCATAATATGAAGGCGATAGCACAATATTGGCGACACGACAGCGGGCCGCGACCTACGATCTGTGTTATTCATGGTTTTATGGCGGATCCTTATTGGCTGAACAGTATGTTCTTAGGGTTGCCTTGGTTTTATAAGCAGGGTTACGATATTTTACTTTATACCTTGCCTCATCATGGTCAGCGTAAAACAGTAACGGCTCCTTTTAGCGGTTATGGTTATTTTTCAGGTGGTATTGCTCACATTAATGAGACGGTTGCACATTCGGTTCATGATTTTCGAATTTTTATGGATTACCTCGAAGGTCAGGGTGTGGAGAAAATGGGCGTGACAGGCATTAGTCTTGGCGGTTATACCAGTGCGTTGTTGGCTGCGGTTGATGATCGTTTGTATTTTTCTATTCCCAATGTGCCGGTGGTGAGTTTGTTTGATTTGGTGTTGCAGTGGTTTCCCGCGAGTTGGGTGATTAAGTTGGGTATGGCACTGGGTGGTGTGGGGGTACATGAGGCGAGAAACTTGATGGCAGTACATTGCCCGCTGACGTATAAGCCCCTGATTCCTAAAGAAAGGTTATTTATTATCGGAGGGGCGGGAGACCGTTTGGCCCCCCCGAAACATGCTCGTTTACTGTGGGAGCATTGGGATGAATGTTTAATTCACTGGTTTCCAGGTAGTCATGTCTTGCATTTTGATCGAGGCTTGTACTTACGAGAAATGCGTAACTTTATGAAACGCATTGATTTTTCTTGGTAAATGCAACTTGATCGTAGGCGTTGTGCTTAGCCAGTCTCTAAGGTGTAATTATGTCAAAATATGGGGTGTGATGAATTGATCGATATCAGATAAATTTACCTGCTACGCTTTAGTTGGAGGTTTTTTTATGAGTGATGATAAGGACGGTTTAAAGAAGTGGGTGAGGCGCCTCAATGAAGAGGAGTTTCCCCTTTTTGCCCATACAGCAAGAAGTATAGCGTCGTTATCTACTGATGATGAAGCATCTGTTCATGAGTTGGCACAGGTGATTTTGGGTGATAATGCCATGACCGCCAGAGTGTTGCGGATGGCTAATAGTGCTTACTACAACCCTTTGAATCAGCGCATTACTACGGTAAGTCGAGCTATTGTGTTATTGGGGTTTGATGTGGTGAGAAGCATCGCTTTATCGATTTCACTTATTGATACCGTATTAACTGGTGGACGGCATGACGCGGCGTTAGGCGAATTAGTTAAATCATTTCATGCTGCGATTCAGGCGAAGGAATTTGCTAGTGTTCGTAAATCGTCAAATACGGAAGAGGTCTTTATTGCGGCGTTATTGAATCGATTGGGAGTCGTGGCTTTTTGGTGTTTTCCTTATGGTAACGATGAAGCGTTAATTGACGCTTATGCATCAACTTCGCAACCTGAGGATGTAGAGAATGCAGAGAAAGAGGTATTGGGGTTTACCTTGGAGCAGCTCACCTCTGCGTTATCAAAAGAGTGGCAATTAAGTTCATTGCTTATGAAGGCGTTAAGTCATTCGGATACACGAAATAAGAATATTCTTGATATAGAGCGAGGGTTTCGGATAGCCAATTCGGTAGAAAAGGGTTGGGACGCTAAACCGGTGATATCGGTGTTGGAAGAAATTAGTGAGGAGATTAATAAGTCGTTAAAAGCAGTTAAAGATATCGCCTATGATAACTCGCAAAAAGCGATGCGCATGATTGAAAAATTTGGCATTCAGATCGCCGGTCAATTTATACCGCCGATGCAAGAAGATGCTGTATCGGGTATGGCATTCGTGGGTAAAAAAACAGATGATGGGGCGGATTTGCAATTGGATATCCTTCGTGAATTGTCAACGATGCTTAGCGAGCAGGTAGATTTGAATACGATTCTTGTCACGGTGCTGGAGGGGATTCTTCGATCATTGGGCATGGATAGGGTTGTGTTGGCTTTGATGGTGAAAAAGGGGGAGAGGTTGGCGTCAAAGTTAGTTCTAGGTGAAGGCCGTACTCAATTTGAAAAATCTTTTGATTTTCCGCTCAACGAAAAAGATAATGTTTTCACCCATCTATTTGAGCTAAATGAACCGTTATGGATGGATAGAAAAATGCGGGCTGATTTGGGGCCGTTGTTAACACCTGATATTTACAATGCAATTGGCCAAGTGGAATTTTTTGCGGTACCTATTTGTGTCGCAGGTAAACCTAGAGGTGTGATTTATGCAGACCGTTCTTTAACACGAGAGCCGTTAGAAAAGCATGCGTTTTTAACGTTCCGTCATTTCTGTGAGCAAGCCAATATCGCTTTTACGATATTGGGCCGATAGCGCTATCTACTTCAGCCTTAATCAGTATTATCCAACGTCAGACAACGAATGCTTAAGGGCCCCTTCATCAACAAAAATCGCCATGTTTTTAGTTCGCCGAATAATCGAGGAAGGACTCATTCCTAACATATCCTTAAATACATGGTTGAAATGAGATGCGTCTGAAAAACCGGCTTCTAACGCGGCTTCGGTAATAGATCGACCACAGGCAAGTAACGTTGCGGTGACAAAAAGTCTATGCCATAAGCGAAAGCGGCGGATTGGGATGCCTGTCGTTGCTTTAAATAAACGCTGCAATGTGACTTCTGATACACTGATACGTTTTGCCATAGCTTTGTTGGTGTGATTAATCGTGGGGTCATCTTGAATAAAGTCGATGATCTCAACAATTCTAGGGTCTGTTGCGGGACGTTTCGGTGCTTCAAATATGGATGGGAACACCGCGTGCTCTAGCAAGCTGCTAGCTTCTTTTTGATCAAGCGTATGGCATAACATTTTTTCAAACGCAGCGGCTTGCATGATTTCTTTTTTGTTGCCAACGTAGATTTCACCCACTTGCTCTTTCATGGCTTGCTTTAACCGAAAAAAATCTTCGTTGTATGGGTCAAGGTAACAATTCGCAATGCGGTGACCGTTGCTATCTAGAACAAAGGTAATGCCGGCGGGTATTAGAAAGGAGTTACCGCTAATGGTTTCTCCTGAACTGCATTGGGTGATGGATATGGGGCCGTCAACACCAACCAAAAGTGAAGCCGCGCCTTGGGTAAGAGGGCTGAATTCGGGGTATTCACCAATATATAAGGTGCGTGATTTCCAAAGATACAATATGGATGGAGCTGTGATGGCATGAATCATAAGGTGACCATTATCATTTTTTATTTTTAGTATGATTTTTTATTTTTGGTAACGAGTTAAATGATACCTAAACGTAGTTAAGTAAACAAGTGTTTACTGAATGGTAATTCTACAGTGTTAACTTTACAGCTGGCAAGTGTTACAGAGTAATCCTTTGTAAGGTTCGAATATGTCTAATTCCTACAATCACAGGTGATATTTGTTTTCATATAGTAATCAATCAAAGAAAAAATAATTCAGATGAAAACCTTTTAGGTAAAGAGTGATATTTTGTCACTTATGACTACACACCTAACGTAAATAGCGTTTTTTCAAGAATTGGATAACCCGAAAATGGCCAGGGTGTCGTTATTCTATAGGACTAAGGTACTCGATTATGGAATAGTTCTTTATATAACCATTAGTTAGGTCAAAAGGTTATTGTTTGTTTTTTTGCCAGTGATATTTGGGAGTCTGTGTGTACACATAGTGTGTGTTGCTTTGTGCTTTAACCCGTTGCCAGACTATAGAGGCGTTGGACTGTGCATTAGAAAGTGTGTTTCAGACGTTATTTGGTGCCGATGGTGTGCGAGAGATGAGGTCAACAGAACCTTTCGTTAGTAATGAAAGCGGCACGCTGCGGTATATGCCTGTTTCGAGTATGGAAGATAAAATTCGAGATGTGGTCATTGATGAGTCTCAATTTTCTCCAAAAAGGCGATACCTCGATGCGATTTTAGAGGTTTATGGCAATCAGTATGAGTTATTGCTTAAAAACCAGGTAGATAAACTAACGGGATTATCAAATCGACAGTTGCTTGATGAAAAGGTCAGCCGTTTAACCGCTGGTGGTGCCACGGACAGGCGAAAAAATGAGCCTCACCGTATTGTAGTGATATTTGATATTGATCACTTTAAGTTAATTAATGATCGGTTTGGTCATTTGTATGGTGATGAGGTGCTGGTGTTAATCGCCCATATGATGAAGCTAGCATTTAGAACGGATGATTGGTTGTTCCGTTATGGAGGGGAGGAGTTTCTTGTCTTTTTGAATAACGTCGATATTGATCAGGGGCGTTCGGCGATTAATCGTTTTCTTCACCAGGTGGAAAGTCATGACTTCCCGCAAATAGGTAAGGTGACAATTTCTTGTGGTTATACGTGTTATAAGTCCAATGAGAGTTTTTCGACAATTTTTGATTGCGCGGATAAAGCACTCTATTTTTCAAAAGGGAATGGCAGAAATCAGTCACGATTCTATGAAGACCTGGTGGCGAATGGTGATATTGAATCTACTGAGCGAGATAGCGATATAGATTTGTTTTAGGGTATAGGCTATCACGACTTATTTCTTATTTCCGTTAAGGCGGCTTCCTATGAAAGGTAACAAAATTAATAGGGTGATGATTGACTTGATGATAGGTGTATAACGTATTAAAGATGTCAACATATTATGTCTCCGATCAAGCAGCTTGGCTAAAGAGCCACGATTCCCTGATGACCTACAGGCCGCGCTGCCATTCTTCTCGTAAATGAATAGAACCAGGTCGTTGAATCGCATCGTCCACTTGTTGTAGTAATGAGGCTTTGTCTTTACCGAGCACACCTTTCAGTACAAGATAATTGGATGCATGGTCACTGCGGAATATGGTGCTTTTTAAATTAAGATTTGCCAATAATAAGCGAATCTCTTTGAATAGTTCTTGCTGTTCCAATATCTCAAATGATTGGTTAAATCCTTCTTGAACTCGTTCTAGACCCGTAGGAAAAGATACCACTAGAGTCGATAGATATTCTGGCTGGGCTTCATTCATTAATTTTGCAGAGTTAATTGCGTGTTGCTCAGAGTAATGTTTTCCGCCCATACCATTTAGAATCATTACTGAGCTTTTCATGCCTGCTGTTTTGATTTTTTTTAGTGCGTCGAGGGATGTTTGGTAGGTTTCGCCTTTCTGTATTTTCTCTAGGACGGTGTCATCGCCACTTTCACAACCCACATACATCAATGACAGACCCAGGTCTTTCAGCGCTTGAAGGTCTTCAACGGATTTGTTTTTAAGGTTCCTTGGTAAACAATATGAAGATACTCGCTGAATATTAGGGAAGTATCGACGAATTAGCATGAGTATTTCTGTGAGCCGACGAATGGATAATGTCATCGCATCACCGTCGGCTAGAAAAATACGTCTAATTTGATGTTGATAGGGTTGAGCTTCCTGAAGGAATTTTTCAATGTCTTCAATAGCAGTGGGTTTGAATTTTTTTTGTGACGCGGTGTACATATCATTACTAGTACCTAAAAAAACATACTATTTGACAATGATGACGCTGTAGGTCTTGTATCAAGCGAGTTTAGTTCTTGGGGCATATAGTATGCGTACTATTGAAATGTACTATTTCCGTTAAAGGTATCATTCCCATTCTTGCCGCAATGGCATTGATCCTGGCTTGTTAAGGGTGAGGTCGGTTAGCTGCTTATCAGTCCCAGAGTTTCTTTCAGGACTAAATAGGATTCTGTCAAAGCTAAGACGGCTGTTTTCCTGCTAAAAACAGCGCCAGTTCCCTGTTGGGTATTGGCGCTGTCGGGATATGCCATGAGGTTTAACGCTATTCTAATCCTGCTACCAGCAGGCTCAAACAGGCTAATATCAAGAATTAGACGGAGAGTTTATCCTTACCCATGACTGCCTGTAAGGGTTCAGGGATACGGATCGAACCATCACCTTCCTGATAAGTTTCCAAGACCGACAGCATAGCCCTGCCAGTGGCGATGGCGGTTCCGTTCAGCGTATGGACCAGGCCAGCCGATTTACCAGTACTGGAGGAGCGCATGCGTACTTTCATACGGCGGGCCTGATAATCGGTGCAGTTACTGACGCTGGTGACTTCACCATAGCTATCCCGGCCCGGCATCCATGCTTCCATGTCAAACTTGCGATAAGCCGATGCGCCCAGATCGCCCGTTGCATTCTCAACCACGCGGTAGTGAATGCCAAGGCCGTCGAAAATCTCTTTCTCAATATCCAGTATCTTTTCGTGCAGATCTTCCGCTTGGTCCGGATGAGAAAAAGCAAACATTTCTACCTTGGAAAACTGGTGGACACGATACAGGCCTCGGGTGCCGCGGCCACTACCACCAGCTTCCTTTCGAAAGCAGTGGCTAAGACCGCCCATCAGAATAGGCAGTTCGCGTTCATCAATCAAGGTATCGGCATGAATACCAGCCAGCGTAATCTCGGATGTGGCAATCAGCCCAAGGTCTGTACCATCAATAGAGTAAATCTGGGACTCTTCTCCACGCGGGTTATAGCCAGTGCTAGCAATAACCTCCAATCGGGCCATATCTGGCGTTGTGTGGACAGTAAAGCCGTGCAGCTCAAGAATATCGATAGCATATAGCTGCAACGCCAGGTCCAACCGAACGGCATCACCCTTCAAATAGTAAAAGCCCTGGCCCGCTACTCGACTGCCAGAAGCGAAATCAAACAGGTCGTGTAGTTCGCCCAGTTGCACATGGTCACGGACCTCGAAATCAAATTCGGGTCTCGCTGTTATGCCGTACTCGCGCACGACATTTTCTTCGTCTGTTGCACCATCCGGGACTCTGGGGTCAATCAGATTTGGAATGGCACCGTGCAGGTCTGATAGTTCTGTTTCTATACCGCACAACTTTCCCCGCAGGTTATCCCGCAGTTCTTTAAGGTCACGCCCTGTTTGTAGTTCTTCAGCGCTGGGACGTCCCTTAATGGCTTTCAGGGATGCTGCATGTTCATTCGCCCGTCGATTGGTTTCTTGAATGTCCCGATCTATGGCATGTGCCTGTTGGTACAGTTCCAGAAATTTATCAAGGTCGACATTCATTTTTCGACGTGAAATATTAAGACGAATTTCGTCCTGGTTATCAATTATGTAACGAAGATTAAGCATATTTTTTCAAATCTGTGGGTGGCTAGCATTCAGGGAACGCAGACACAAAATTATGGATAAGATTGCCGTGTTGTTCGCAACATGATGTCATGTAGATGAACGTGCGGCGGTTGGTCAACTACATATTCCACGGTCCGTGCAACATCTTCAGCCTCAATCAAGGGGCCAATGTTCTGCACAGCTCGTTCAAAAGCTTCAAGGTCATAACCAGATGCTTCCTGGAAATTTGTGCGAACGAAACCGGGTTGTATCAGTGTCACACGTACGCCAAGCGGACCCAGCTCTCGTCTAAGCGCTTCTGTTGCCCCATGAACGGCAAACTTCGTTGCGCCATAAACAGGATTGGTAGGAGAAACATAGGTCCCAATGGTAGACCCAATAACCACAATGTCACGGGGGGGGGGGCGTCCGTATCCTGCGCATCGTTTGATGTCATTGCCTCTGCTAACATCCGAAACTGACGAAAAGCCCCAAGAATATTTAGGTTAATCATTTCTTCCCATTTGCTTGGGTCAGAACTGGTGAAGCTGCCCGACAAGCCCCGACCAGCATTGACAACGCCGATGCAAGGCAAAACATCGAATTTATTACGGCACACGTCCAGAAGTGTTGTAACCGTATTTTCATCGGTGATGTCCCCTGTTACTGGAATGAACGTGCCCGGTGCTTCTTTGCTCCAGGCTTCAAGATCGGTCAAACGATCTCTGCTGCGTGCATTACCAATGACTGCATAGCCCTTCGATAAAAATTGCTCGGCAATTGCTCTGCCGATACCTGAACTAGCGCCGGTAACGATTGATACTCTGGTTTTCACGATAGACTTCCTTTGTCTTTTTTGCTGTTAGTTAAGTTACTCTCGGCAAGGCCGAGAACTTATGGGTTGACACCCTCAAAGGGCTTTTGTTGCGCCCGGAGCGGTACACACCAACATCATCTGGTCTCGATGAATATCGTCATATATCAGCTTTCGTCGACGCTAGTGAATGAATACCACATGGTGCTCACAATCTCATCTTGTATGCGCCAGACTCTCATAGATATAGCCTCCTGTTTCTTGGTCGAAGCAAAAGGTTACTCGACCGAGGCATCGGTCCAACCTATTCGAGTCTCCCGCATCAAAGCTTACCTAATTGATTAATTATCATTGCTTTGATGGGGTGTGGTCAAGTAAATCTGTACACCACCATAAACTATTATGCTGCTTTCTCCTCGCCAAGGCAGGGCAGGGAGAAAAATTATTGAAGTTGTGCCCTTGGTGATGATTGTAATGTTTGATGTACGCCATAATATCTCCTTCTGCATCAGCGTAGGCTTTGTAGATATCGACTAGGTTGCTAAAAATAGAATAGTTAAAACTGTAGGTTGAAGTAGCAATTTACTATCACTCATTAGTTAGCATACCGAAACCTATTATCACCAAAAAGTGCTACAGCAGATAAACCGTATTCGGAACTCAGCGTATCGACTGCACAGAATCGAGTAACGCACTAAACTCTTGCCTAATGTAAGAGGCCAAGTTATCTAAATCGGGCAGTGTATCCCTACATGCCGTCAAACTAAAATTGAGTTTTCCTGCGTAACTGACTACGGTAATATTCAGACACTGCATTTGGAAAAGCAATGATGGAGAATAAAAACTCTCTAATTTGGCTCCATTTAGATAAAGAGGTTCTTCAGAGCCGACAACATTAGAAACTATGAAATTATAGGGAATTGGAATGCCTTTGGTCAATCCAAAGATCTGACTCAATGCGAACGGAAAAGATGTTATTAGCGTATAATTACGAATAGCAGTCTTTGAAAGAGACACGAGCTTACGCTTAGATGCAATCATTGAACTATGAATACTAGACAATCGTTCCACTGGATCCCTAATGTCACTACCAACTTCACAAAGTACGTCACTTATGGCATTTCCAGTATCTACCTGACTACTCTTTTTTCTTAATGAGACTGGGACGGAAACAATGAGCGATTTATCCAACGGTAGTCCTTTTTCGACTAGCAGCCTTCTAAGGGCACCACCACTAACAGCTAGGATCACATCATTAATAGAGGATTTAGTATTTGTTGCCACATACTTGAATTCTGAGAGTGAAAATGTAACAGTTGCAATTCTCCTGTTTTTGCTAACAGGAGAATTAATAAATGATGAACTTGCTGTGTACCAACCTGGTATTTTTGCGCCCGATACCTTTCGTCGACGCCTCTTCACCTTTTTATTGTTATGTGAAAGCTCTTGAATAGACTTAATATTCTGAGAAAAACTGTGGAAGTATTTCCTGGCTATTACACTAACCGTATCACGCTTTTCGCTCTCGAATACGTTATTACCCCTAACCCCCATTATCCTATCAGAGGCCAAGGAGTCTGGTTTTTTACTCAGAATAATTGTATCCATAGTATTTAGAGCTGAAACACCATCCCAATACGCGTGATGAAACTTCCAATATGCACCAAACCTACCTCCATCCAGACCGTCAATTAGAGTGCACTCCCATAGTGGTCGTGATCGGTCTAGTATTGAACTATGTAGTCTAGAGGTTAACTCGATCAACTGTTCATCTTTATCGGTTCCGGACAATTTAACTTGTCGAATATGGTGGTCAATATCGATATTATCATCGACTTCCCAAGAGGGTAGACCTATACCATACCGTGGGGGGCGTAACCGTTGATTAAAGGGCGCTATCGTTCTAGCTATTTCAGCAACGTAATGGACTAGCTCTTCAATATAACTCTGAGCGTCTCCATCAGGATACCGATATATCTGTAATGTGCCAAAGTGCATGGGATGAGAACACCTTTCCACTCTAAGAAACAAACTGTCGGCAACGCTAAGCTTCTTCATACTATATACCCTCCGCTGTTAAGCTGATTTTTGTCATCAAAATACGAATTGTTTCACTTGGTAAACTATTGCCCTATCGAGCTAACTGTCCACGGAAAAACTGAAAAGCTCGTGCAGGAAAGTCTGCGCAAGCCTGTTGATTGTTTCTTCACGATACAGTGCTGTTCTGTACTCAAACGAAAAGACAAAACCGGTATCCGTGACTTCTGTATTGAACGATAAGGGGAATTTGGAAAAACCGCTGTGAAAACTGAGTGGTTCAGCATGTACGCCTCGCAGCTGGAGAAACCGAGTGGCTAGGTCATCGAAGGAAACAACGGTCTGAAAACCTCTAAAATTCATGGCCTGCCCCTTAGCCCTCAAATGATTAAGTACTACCTCAAATGGAATACGGCCATGGGCAAGCGCGCCCCACAGGGTGTCGCCAACCTTGGTTAGTAAGGCACTATTCGTTGTATCGTCGCCGATATCAATAAAGCACGGGAGGGCGGTAACGTAGCAACCCAGTGCATCACCATGCTCGTCCGGCCGCAGCCCTGTTACAAATCCAATCGCCTGATCTGAGTACCCCAGTGTTTGATAAAGCGCGCTGGAATAGGACGCAAAAAACAAATGAAAGGGTGTGACGCCTGACAGAGGTATCCGTTTCAGTTGGGCGTTGACTGTGTCTTTGTCTATTTCAACAACAACCTCTCGACCCGAAACGGACATGGAATGAGCACCCTCTGGCATGTCGGACTTGAGCGCGACAGCTTTATCAAGGTCAGGCAAAGTTTTACCCCAATACTCGAGAGCTGCAGCAACAGCTCTCTGACTTCTAGTAGGCGTATCCGCAGTCCCGTAGGGTATACAATCTGAACCGAATAACTGGTTTTCCCATCGGCAGTAGGCTGGGAAGCGAAGATCCGGTTCCTTTGCAGGCCATGGCTTGCTGGTAGCACTTATAGTGTAAGCTTCAGACAGCCGCTGAACGAAAACCCGCATCGACTGCCCGTCACAGATCAGGTGATGCACCTGAATAATCAGAACCGCTTCTTTATCCGCTATTTTTAAAACCCTCATGTAAAGCGGCGGTGATTGTTTCAAATCTAAGCGCATAGACGCCACTTGGGTTATCTGCTTCTTGATATAGCGTTCTTTGTTATTATCAGAGATGCGTCGCGCGCGGATAACATCAAAACAAATGCTAGGGTTATCATGAATGCGTTGCTGCGGGCCATCCGCTGTCATAAATATCCGCGCAGACAATATTGGATCCGTCTTCACTACATAGGTTACAGCTGCTTCTAGCGCCTCTAAATTCAGTTTGCCAGATAACACAGCTGAAATTGTAATGCCATAGGGGTTGCCTTCTACTGCGAACTGTTCATGAAGGTAGATAGAGGATTGGGCAACAGATAAGGGAGTTTCATGAAAAGGTGTTGATGTTTTTTTCTCTGACAGCTCTGCTTGAATTTCATCAATGTCAATAAAAGACGTTGATTGCGTCACTGCAGCTTCTGTGTCGTTCAAAAGGCGACATATATTTTCAATG
This sequence comes from Gammaproteobacteria bacterium 42_54_T18, assembly GCA_002163245.1. Lineage (GTDB taxonomy): Bacteria > Pseudomonadota > Gammaproteobacteria > Pseudomonadales > Ketobacteraceae > 42-54-T18. Next base: position 30,691 of record MAAL01000162.1, read on the forward strand.
GTCGGTTCCAAAACAAAGCGCTGCAGAGGAATATCACAACGAAACAACGTCCGCACTTCGCTAAGCATGGCTATCAACATTAAGGAGTCGCCGCCAGCTTGGAAAAATGGGTCAGCACTGTCAACATCTGGCAAGTCCAGCAAACGGCACCAAATACGCCGAAGGGTATCTTTTGTTATGGAGAGGTCGTGGCGATCCACTATCTCTATTGCGGTGTTTGGGACCGCAGGCAAGGCCTTGCGATTTATTTTTCCAGAGGGCGTACGTGGCATGTCATCCAGAAAAAAAATCTTATGCGGTATCATATATTTTGGCAAGTTATCGGCACAAAATTCACGGATGGCTTCCTGTGTGATATCGGCATCCTGATGCGTCTGGACATAAGTGATGAGGATCGTGTGACCCTTGGTATCACGATAACTGATAGCAGCAACCGATATAACATCTACATGGGACGCGATCAAGGATTCCAGGCCGTCTAACTCCACTCGGTAGCCCCGCACTTTAACCTGTCGGTCAGCGCGACCAGATACGAAGATATCGCCATTTTCCAGGCGGTATGCCAAATCGCCGGTGGATAAAAGGCTCCCGCCCGCAGCGAAGAACGTGTTTGTCAAAAAACGTTCAGCAGACAGATCTGGCCTGTTTAAATAGCCATCAACAACGCAGTCGCCAGCTATGAAGAGTTCGCCTTCCACTCCATCCGCTACAGGCATCAGATTTTCATCTAAAATATGGGCGTCGACACCGGGGAAGGGAGAGCCAATCGGAACAAACTCTGTTTTCATCGAATAGCTGTTTAACAAGGATGTATCAAAGCTTGTGATATCTGCACTCGTTTCAGTGAGCCCATATTGATTGCGTAAAATGGCATCGGGAAAGCTTTGGTAAAAAAGCCGTACCAAATCGGATGAAAGTGGTTCACCGCTTACGATCCATTGCTTAAGGTGAGGCAGTTCGAGTCCCAAATCGTCCGCAGTGGTAAGCATGGAACGCAATAGAGATGGAACTAGGCATATTCGCGTTACCTTAAACTTGCGTAGCGACTTAACCAGCCTGCGGGGATCTTGATTGATATCATCGTCCAACAACACAACCGGAATGCCCTTTGATAATGGTCCCCATATCTCCCAATGAGAGTCAACTACAGTAAGCGCGGTGTTTTGAATGGCAACTTCATGCTCTAAGAACGGCTGCAAAGCCCAAAGGCTCTCGCAGCGTTGTATAATACCGTGATGAAGACCTTTAACAGCCTTCGGACGGCCGGTAGAGCCGGATGTATATAATATCCAGGCGGGTGCATCACCAGGCCAATCGGTGCTTGTCGGCAGGTCGCGCGGTGCATGAAACGCCAAACGATCCACACGCAAGGTATCGATAGAACTGTCGAATGCCACCTCGTCGCCTGTTAGTATTAGATTGGGCTTCGCGTCATCGAGAATGAATTCAATAAACGATATTGGATAATTCATACTTATTGGTAGTTGCGCAGCACCAGACTTCAAGCAGGCAAGCAGGGCAACGACCGCATCAATAGAGCGCGGCAGAAAGATCGCCACGGTTGAACCGGGGCCAATGGCGGTTTGTTCCAAGTTTGCCGCCAGCTGGTTTGCACGTGCATCAAGCTCATCATATGTTAGGCTTTGATCTTCCGTAATCAGGGCAGTGGTATGCGGGGATCGCAGAGCCTGATTTTCAAAATATTTGTGAATTGAAGAGAATTCTCGCGTTATGTTGTCTGTAGACAAGGTACCAGCGGCTTGATGAGCTGGAGGTACAGCGGCCTTCGTTATATGGGTGAACATTAGAATGGTTCCAAGAGTTATGATTATTTCTGCTGCATGACTAACTCGGTTGCAGCCCTTTTCCTACCGGGGAGCCTGCACAGAATGTTAAAATCTGACTGCCCAACGTTTTTGCGTTGGGCTCTGTTCATGATCTGTAAGATACTTCAGGAGCTGTTCTGACCGTTCGTTCGGACCATCGCATAAATAACCAGAGGTCCTGGCTTGAGTGTGCTTGATGACCTTGCGGATACGGCGCTCATTCACTGTGAAATTGCGCTCACTGTCGAGCAAGATGTCGTTTCAACTTCACGATATTTAGAAGGCATCTAAAACCTCTTTTTTTGGTTCAGGCATATAGTCAGCGTCGATAGCGAAGCTCATCGCTCTCTCGAACCACTGGTAATTCGGCTTGGGAAAACTAATTCCCAACCTGTCCATGGTATCTAGAGTACGTTTGTTATCGAAAATGACATTTCGATTTGGGCGTTCGCTCCATTGGAGTGCTACTGCTGCCAGTACTTCATCCTGCTTGGCAACATGGTTGTTAAGAGCGTTCCAATATTCGTGAGCGGAAACTGGCACGACTGGGTAGCCAAAGTCAGTTAGCCAGCTGGCCATTTGACGTGGGTCGAGTATGTATGGGTTTTCGACGTGAAAAACTTGAGCGGGCACAAAAGGGTCACGGGCAATGGCCAAAATGGCTGCGGCCACTACGTCGATATGGGAAAAGGAAACACCGTGGCTTTCTTTATCTATGATTAAACCAGCAAGTGCGTAGCTTTTAATCATCTGGTATATCCGGTTGTCACCCATGTTGGTTTGAAAGGCACCAGTTGCGCTGTTGCTTGCGATATGTCCCATCCGATAAATATATGTTGCGCTGCGCGTAGCCGCTGTATCGCGAACGATACGTTCAGAATTGAATTTTGATTCCTCGTATGGAGACAAAAAACGTTGGCCGATATCAAAGTCGGTTTCTGCGAACGCCCTGGGGTCACTAACTTCTCCAGCCACTGCCAGCGTTGATATGTAGTGCAGCGGTATCCCCCCTTGTTGCGATATCCACTCCACAACATGACGGGTGCCGCACTCGTTCGTTTGTATCAGCTCAGTCGCTTGTCCCAGTAGCCTTGTATCCGCTGCAGCGTGAAAGACTGTCGACACGCGCCCATCTAACGATGGGGGTAAACCAAGTCCTGGAGAACTGACATTGCCGCTAACAACTAGGACGCATTTAGCTGCCTTATAGAGGCGGCTTCCTGACCGAACGATCGGGTATAAGATTCAAAAAAGCGGTTGCGAGCCTCTATATCCGATCCGCCCCGAACGAGACAAATAGGTTGGTAGGCCTTTTGGCGTAGCATTTCATGAACCAGTTGTAGGCCCAAATAACCGGTAGCACCGGTTACCAGAGCGGCGGGCAGGTCAATTGTATTAAGTGTTATGGGGGATTCAACGCGCGACAACAAGATCATGCCGGATGTCGAGCTATACTCTCGCGTGAAGTCGCCAATTGCCCTATCCTGTAGTGTTCCCTTGCTCGGCGCTGAAATTTCGCCCAGCCGTTTACGGAGTGTCGACACGATTTGATCGGCTTGAAAGGTCGAAATCCGCGTTGGGTCATGCACAAAGTCAATTGTTAGTCGGTCATTGACAATTCTTGCTGTTAAGCGACCTGCATAGACCTTATCAATGGCTGTGCTGCGAGTGGGGCCGTGTGCCTCCTCTGCCGCTTCCCAATCCTGATTTGTTAACGATGTGGACAAAAAAGTGCCTAGGAAATTGAAACACAGCTCAGCAATATTCTGCTCACTGGCCAGCGGGTCTAAAAGGTCCTCAGTAAGCATCTTTTGTAAGGCATCTGCTCTTGCCTTAAATGTGTCGTGATCGCCGGCGGGAAAGGCCGCCTGCCTAAGGGATGTGAACCAGCCAACGGTACCATAGTAGAGTTCTATATCCTGGAGGTTTTCCCTGCCATGCCGCTCGACGTCCATCACCACCTCTGGCGTTGAGCTCACAATACCGATGCCATCCAAAAAACCCTGAAGTAGAAAGGCCTCCAGAGCGCCTGAATTCTCTGAAGCATCAAGTAAAACTCTTGTTTCGCGCGCATCAAGTGACAATACCAGTGATTCAAGCTCAGTGTTCGTTGTGAAGCGCTTTGCAAATAATTGTTGTTTCTCCAGCAATGGCGCCGTTTGATTTTGTCGTTCAGTCTCATCAGACAGTTTTGCCGTCCAATCCCAAAAGCTTGCAGGCGTATCTGGGGACCAGTCTTTCCCGGCAGCACAGGCAGCATAAGCGGCACCGAGTTCATCGAACAATATGCGCCAGGAAACACCATCAATTGCAAGATGATGAACAATGATCAGAATACGGTCTTGTTCACCTTTTGCGGATTTAAATAGGTGCGCTTTGAATAGATTCCCAAGTGCCGTGTTCATGGATTGGTTCAACTCTCGACTTACGGAGGTTATGGTTTGCTGCATGGCAGCCAAGTCATCTGGCAGCGCGGAAATGCTGAAACTAGTTAGCATGGCATCGCTTTGCACAGGGCCTAAACGGTCCTTTTCAAACACATGACATAGCAAAGGGTGGCGCTTGCCCAAAAGGCAAATAGCTCTATTGAGCACAACAGGGTCAACTCCCCGTTTTGATCTGAGTAGAATGGCCTGATTGTAGTGATTTGGATCATCAAGCTCCAGCTTGAAGAACCAGTCTTGCATCGGTGAAAGAATGTGTTCGTCGGTTTCGGAGGGCGTATTTTGTGTATCGCCCGTTAGCTCTGGCTTTGACTGGAGATAATGGGCTAACGCCGCTGGAGTGGGGTGTTCATGTATCTCAGGTAGGTTTGTTCGCCAGTTTCTGGCACGCAACCGCGCTATTGATAACATGAGCGTGATGGAGTCGGCCCCCGCTGCAAAAACATCTTCATCCGGATCTAATGTTGGTAGACCCAGTAGTTGTGCCCATATGGCCGAAATCTGAGCAACTAGATCGCCAGTTGCTTGATCAGCTGACCCGATGGCCTGTGGTGTCTTGTCATCGGAATTGGCGTGTTTTTGTACCAACCTCTCAATCGACCGATAATCGAGCTTGCCACTTTCCGCCAGGGGCATAGTGGCCAAGGGGTATATCCGAGAGGGTATCATCCAGTCTGGCAGGCGCCGTTGCAGGGATTGACGAAGCTCTATGACAGCGTCAGCATCTTTCTGCGCATCCGGTTCGAATTCCACCGCGCAATCAATGCGAACAAAACCACCATGCTCGTAAACCAGTATGGCCGCTCTGACGACGCCCCGTGTTTCTTCAATGGCCGCCTCTACATCCGGCGGATTGACAATGTAGCCACGCACTTTGACTTGACGATCTTTTCGGCCCAGAAACTGAAGTTGTCCGTCAGATGTTTTTGTGCACAAATCACCGGTACGGAAGGCAATGGGGCTATTGTCGTCAACTTCAAAGCGATCAGCTGTCAGATCTGGCCTGCCGAAATAGCCTAGGCTCACGCCCGGACCGTGGATAACTAATTCGCCGACCTCGCTGCCATCCTGCCGATGATAGACGTTCTCAAGCGATAAGATGTTTTGACCAAGAGCGGTGCCGATTGGCACCGTATCCTGCCAGTTGGCCAGCTCCTCTGGCAACGTCACAACATGGCAGCACACTCCAATGGTCGCCTCGCTTGGTCCATAGTGATTAATCAATCGTCGGGCGTGGCCTTGTATCAGGATTTCTCTTGCCAACCCAAGGCTCAGCCTCTCGCCGCCCAGGATAACCGTGTCAATCATTACGCGGTTATCAGGACACCCTTGCATCAATGCCTGGAAATGCGAGGGTGTGGTTTTGATGTAGTTAATGTTATTTTGCTCAGTCCAAGTCCAAAAAGAGATCGGGTCGCGGACGGTATGATCAGATGCTACACAAATGCTGCCCCCGACTAAAACCATCGGGAAAATAGCAGTATGTCCCAAATCTGCTGCCAATGTCGTAACGTGCGCAAATCGTGGGGCGTCGCCCTGCTGTATGCCCAATCGTTCAATGATAGCTTTTGCATAATGCACCACATTAGTATGGCTGACAGCGACAGCTTTGGGCCGCCCCGTTGATCCAGACGTAAGTGTCAGATAGGCTGTTTCCGGCATTTCGAAAAGGACTGCGTTCTCAATGCTGCTATAAAATTCCTGCAGCTCCACCACGGGAGGCCCCAAAGCAGCTAGAGGTGACGCGTGGTCTGCGATAAGAAGACTTAACTGAAGTTCTTGAACATCTTGGCGCAGTTGCGCCATGGGCTTGATCGGTAAGACGACTGCGGTTAGTCCTGCAGCCATAATACTTAGAAAGATTGCTACGCTCTTTGCTGACCGATCAATAGCAACCCCCACCTTGTCACCACTTTGCAAACCATGACGACGCGCAATAACTACAGTGCTCGCTGTTATCCGAGTCAGAGCTTCATAAGTAAGCGTAGTATCGCTATCATGAACTGCCGTGCGTGTAGCCCAGTGGCTCGCAGCCAGAAAGATCATATCTCGGACATTGCGAGGCTCAGAGATCGGTCCGTCCAGTCCAGGCACAGATGTTTTAAAATTCAACATAATAAATTCTCGAAATTAGTTTTTGGGGTAAGCCTCAAGAGGTACGGGATAACTTGAGGTCAGGGTGGTGGGTCAGAATATGGTCCAGCGCCAGCCTGATTGTTTTGCGATCAAAAACAGGCGTTTCTAAACCCGACAACTCCAATTCTTCCCGTGTCTTTTTCCAGTCGTAAAGTGTGCGGTGTTGTGCGGCATTCATTTGGTGATCTTCAAATGCGTTCTGACTCATTGAAAAGCCAAATTCCACGAAAGGTATCGCAGACATGGCGAGCGCATCCGAATACCCCGTCAAATATGGGCTGTAGAAAGCAACCACACGAATAACTGTAACACTCGCTAATTACCATGAGCTCTTTTAGCTATAAGAGCGAGCCTCAT
>MAAL01000094.1:0-625 GCA_002163245.1 Gammaproteobacteria bacterium 42_54_T18
ATCAAAGATCAGCATCATCTTCATAGTCAAAGAATAGTGCGACAAGCCCTAAATTTGGCCGGTGCCAGCACAGACCCGGTAAAAATCTGGCTTGAAAATTGGCAGCTTATGGGCCAAGAAGATGACCAGCACGGCTTTCCCTGGCAACTCAATTTACAAGATGAACAGATGTCAGTTAATTTTTCTCTCACCTCACACAAACCCGTCGTGCTACAAGGTGATGAGGGACTGAGTCAAAAAAGCCCTGCTGCCGGTAACGCCTCCTATTATTATTCTTTGAGCCGCCTAAAGACCCAAGGTAGATTAAACATCGGCGAACACAATTATCAGGTCACAGGAACGTCATGGCTGGACAGAGAATGGGGCAGCAGCCAGTTAGGCAACAAACAAATTGGCTGGAATTGGTTTTCCATACAACTGCATGACCATCAGGAGCTCATGTATTACCAGCTCAGAAGCGAAGACACACAGGTCCATCCAAGCAGCCAGGGCAAATGGATAGATCAAGCTGGCAATACAAAGTCGATCCGTCCCAGCGAGATACAACTCACCCCACTGGCATGGTGGACCACAGAAGATGGCAAAAAATTTCCCATAAAATGGCAACTGCAATACCCCAATAAAA
>MAAL01000094.1:645-1596 GCA_002163245.1 Gammaproteobacteria bacterium 42_54_T18
AAACAGCGATTGGATTATTGAAGCCCAGGTAGCCGACCAATATATGAGCACTCTAGTACGATACTGGGAGGGCTCGGTATCCATTGTTGATGCACACACAGGCCAATCACTGGGAGTAGGTTATCTTGAAATGACCGGCTATTAATTCACCACAGCCCGTCAAATTACCCTTTATAAGAAGAGTCGTGTATGGCTCTTTGCTGCTTATCTCGTTTTTCATCTGGGTCCTGGTAACTGTCAATTGAGCTAATTTTCTCAATGTAGGCGTCAGACAGGGCCGACTCCATAGCCCCTAATAAAACGTGATTTTTATACCAGGAATAAGGCTTTAGCCTGACATCAATGTCAGTGGCGTAATAGGTACAGGCCTTCACTTGTCTGCCCGAGGCATCTTCCACCATTACCTCCTTTTGCTCATAACCAAAACCCACGCCCTCTACTTGATCCAGATATATTTTCTCACTGGCATCCACCTCAAACAGGGCACCCAACACTAAATCGCTGGGATCTTTGGAAGCAAAAGCATCACACTTTCCTGAGCCATCCGTACCCACCTTATGAAAACACAATACATGGCCCTTCAGGGCATAGCTGCCCAGGCGCAGAGCGCCAGGTGTTCGCTCACGCAACCTGGCCAGGGACATATTCGATCCGTAGGCAAAGTACTTCATGAGTCGCTCCTTTCAATTATCAGGGTACTAATGATCAAGCGAGGTCTTTTATGCAAGCTCAATGGGGCTAATCTTTATCCAGGTATTGATTCATTAACTTGGCCACGGATTTTTTGGGCGTTTTGCTAAGTTTGCCCACAAATTTAAATGGTAAATCCCAGCACTGATACTGATCACCAATGTCTTCGAGCATGGCCAGCCATAATTTTGCGGTCATTTGAGCATCCGCCAAGGCCCGGTGAAAAACCCCGTCGTGTTCAATATTACGATAAGACACTAG
>MAAL01000026.1 GCA_002163245.1 Gammaproteobacteria bacterium 42_54_T18
AGCTGAACCTTTTTGATCGAAGAAATTTGTACGATTTGTTCTCGCCACCAATTGATGACGAGCCAGATAAAAACAAACAGTTGTCGATGTTATGAAACTGTGGGACAGCAGTGATTTGGCATATAGCGAAGCCTTTATAAATCGATGAAAATTACACCAATAAATCCAAAAAATCATACAGCTTGGGTTACTGGAGATCATTCTACGTGAGTAAACAAAAAATCGATAATACGATCAACACCAAAAACCAAAGCGACCCATCAAATGATAAAGAAAAATCTCAAGCATTAGAGATATTTCAAGAGCAAATACGTGAGCTCTATTCTAACGTACCCTTAACGACTGGGTTGGCGTTTTCCGGTGCGAGCATCATGGTTTTTTTAGTCTGGAACTTGGTTAATACTCATGAACAAGTAGCCGTTTTATTATGGCTAAGTGCCTTTGCATTGTTAGCTTTAGTTCGAATCATCACTTTTTTTGTATTTTCACGACATGAGCATAAAATTGACATCGAAGGAATACCACTTAATCCGACTTATTGGGCCCGACTCGATGTTTTTCTAACAGCCATTTATGGGTTTTTATTCGGAGTGTTTTTCTTATTATTTTATGATACTCAAAATTACGGCCTATTTTATCAAATACAAATGGCAACCTTTCTTTTTTGCATGATTTTGGCATCCGCTAGTTTCTTATCCATTAATCTTCCCAGTTACATTGCATTGGCCTTAGGAAGTGGATCCGTTGTTTGCATTCGGTTGCTTGCAGAAGCTGACTGGTTTCATCTCACTATGCTTCCCGCACTATTTCTTTTTAACATTATCGTTTTTAATTTTGTTAAACGATTAAATCGACGCTTTAAAGAATCTATTCAGGCTCGAATGGAAAACCTTGATCTTATACAAGCATTGGTTGAAAAAAAGGAAATGGCTGAAAAAATCAGTATTGGGAAATCCCGATTTATTGCCGCTGCCGGTCACAACCTGCGACAACCATTACATGCTATCTCTCTCAGTGCCAGTAATCTTGGCCACTTCATCAATGATGAGAAAGGTCACCGCTCATTATCAACAATCAATAAATCTGTTGCTGCACTAGAGGCTATGTTTAACAATTTATCCTATATATCTCGTTTTGATTCGCGGGAAATGCAAAGTGAGATGTTAAATTTCTCGTTATCGGATGTGCACCAAAAAATTTTTGAAAAGTATCAAGCTACTGCAAAAGAAAAAAATATACATTTTTCTATCGAAGAAAGTAACGAATATACATACTCCGATCCCGAACTGTACGGTGTGATATTAAATAATCTTGTCAGCAATGCGATCTGTTTTACCAACGCAGGAAGTGTTTGTGTATCGACACACAGACAAAATGACAGTATCAAAATACAAATATCTGATACAGGGGTTGGTATAGATAACGATATGCAAACAACAATATTTGATGAAAACTACCCTTTGGAAAACCCCAAACAACAACATTCCAGTGGGCTTGGCTTAGGCTTGGCATTGGTTCATCGCTTAGTTTCTATCTTAAGTTTAGACCTTCAGTTCAGCTCCTCCCCAAATGGGACTAACTTTTCTCTGTATATTCCTATCGGCAAAAAATCCGGTATATCCGACCCTCAAGCACTTGACCCCAACATCCCTCCGCAAAATCCAAAGTACAAACCCTCTATTCAAGGACTTTGTGTCTTAATCATCGATGACGATCAAGCTATACGAGAAAGCATGACGGTATTATTACAACAATGGGGATGTGTTGTCCTATGCGCTCATTCGAGCACAAGTGCAATACAGCTGTTAACCGATGCCACACTACGCCCTAAAGCGATCGTTAGCGACTTTCAGTTACAAAACAGCCAAACCGGTATCGACGCTATCCGTAACATACGTGAATTCTGCAACACACCGTCACTACCCGCCTTAATCATTACGGCAGACAGAAGTGTCGATTTTAAACGCCAAGGCCTCAACGAGACAGATTTTTTATTGCACAAACCGGCAAAACCAGCAGCAATACTCGCATTTTTAACCCATGCAGCAACGGTTGAGAAAGCCCCAATTAGCCATAAAGACACTCAACAGGTGAGGGTTAACGGTATGAAAATATAGCAAATTTATTGCTGAGTTAAATTTTAGGCAAAAAAAACCGGTAGTCTTGGGGAGAACTACCGGCTGGATACCACCCTCTGTGGGAGGGTAGCGGATTGCGGCTGAATCACTCGCTAATTCAGCCTATCTGGGAACGTATACCTTAGCTTCAAAGTATTAGAGGGGCATGTTTGCCATTAGTTCATAAAAAATTGAAATAAATTTACAATTAACCCTTCACGAAGAAATCAACGCCCTACCCAGTCAGTCCTCACCTTCTTCCTAAGAACTACAGGATAACATTGAGCAGCCTGCTCGATGACGCGCCCATTCCGGCCGCTTCTCTGCTAAATGGCTTTTTCCTTCTTGCTCCGTATAAGGTTTTTTTAATACTTCCATCAATTCTTCGACACCCGAAAAATCCCCGTTATCGGCTTTATCAATCGCTATCTGAGAAAGGTAGTTACGTAATACATATAACGGATTAACCGCGTTCATTATTTGTTTACGCTGAATATTAGTCAGCCCTTCAGGTTCACAACGTTTTGCATACCGCTCAATCCATTGGTGCAACTGTAACCCGTACTCTTCGGTTAATTGATCAGGTTGATAATAAGCATCAGCCAACAACGATACATAACCTTTAGACGCTATTGCTTCTGACGATGTAACATCAACCTCAGCTAAACATCGATAGAACAACGTCATATCTGTTTCTACAGACTGTAACAGGGATAATAAATCCGTAACCAAAACAGCATCATGTGAATGCTGTTCTTCTGATAACACTGTTTTTTCGGATAATGGTGTTAGACCTAATTTTTCTAACTGCATGACCAAATGCCGTGCCTGATAATTTTCAGCAAACTGATTTAACGTTGCTTCTAGTGCTTTACGACCCTCATCACTATTTTCGTCATCAACAAGAGGAAGAATGGCATTCGCAAGTTGCAGTAAATTCCAATGAGCGATTTGAGGTTGATGCTCAAAGCGATAACGTCGATTAGCCTCATCGGTGGTATTCGGCGTCCAGGTAGGGTCATAATCTTCTAACCAACCATAAGGGCCGTAATCTATTGTTAGTCCTAATATCGACATATTGTCTGTGTTCATCACACCATGAACAAATCCAACGCGCATCCAATGTAACACCATATCCAACGTACGTTCACTGACCTCTTTATACCACTGCAAGATATTTTCTTTTGTCGGTTCACCTATGTGTGGAAAATCTGTGGTGATCGTATAATTCACCAATTTTTTAACTAAATCTAGATCACCGCGAGACGCAGGTAACTGAAAATTACCAAACCGTGTAAAACTTGGCGCTACACGGCACACTACGGCACCCAACTCTGGCTTTGCGTTGCCGTCATAAAACATATCTCGAACAACGGTATCACCGGTTAACGTAAGACTTAACGCCCGAGTGGTAGGCACTCCCAAGTAATGCATCGCTTCACTGCATAAAAACTCTCGTACCGAGGAGCGTAATACCGCTAGACCATCAGCATTTCGGGAATAGGGAGTGATACCCGCACCTTTTAACTGCAAATACCAACGTTCATTTCGTTGGTTAATCACTTCCCCTAGATTAATCGCCCGACCATCACCTAATTGCCCTGCCCAATTTCCAAATTGATGGCCGCCATAACACATAGAAAATGGCTGCATATCGGGTAGCAATTCATTACCCGAAAATACACGAACAAATTGAGGTGACTCACAACTTTCATCAGATAGATCAAACAAACCCGCCACGTCTTTCGAGTAAGCAACTAAAGCAGGCTTTTCTGTTGCAGCTGGTTTCACTAACGAGTAGTACGCATCTTCCACTTGACGACAGAAATTACCTGTTTCTGGATCACCTGGTAATTCACGAACAAAACGATTATCAAAACACAATGTATCCAGTGTGATAGGTCTTATTGATGATGTTGTTTTGTTCATAAATCGATATCCCTACTAGTTTAAATCTGCAGCAAACTTACGCAATACTGACAAAGGAACAATTTCCAACGCCTTTTTATGAGTTCGTGTTAAATGTACTCTTGGCGCCATATCCTGATCAAAAGCCTCTTGCCAACGCGCCGCACACAAACACCAACGATCACCTTCGGTTAAACCCGGAAAACCATACTCTGGCATTGGCGTTGAAAGATCGTTGCCGCGAAAACGGGAATATTCCAAAAAATCTTTGGTAATTGCTATACAAACCGTATGAGAACCAACATCCTGCTCATTGGTGTTACAACAACCATCCCGGAAAAAACCCGTTAATGGCTCTTCACTACAAGGTTCTAGCGGTTCATCAAATACATTCAATGGTTCATCTTTTTCAATCATGATTAATGTGCCTCATCCCAGTTATCACCAATACCCACATCCACAACCAAAGGAATGGATAAATCTGCTGCTGCGCTCATCTGCCGTTTTAGTCCTTCAACCACAACATCCATTTCCTCTTCTGGTACTTCCAGAACCAATTCATCGTGCACTTGCATAATTACACAAGATTTAAGTTTTTCATCCTTAAGCCACTGATCCACAGAAATCATCGCTCGTTTTATAATGTCTGCAGCCGTACCTTGCATCGGTGCGTTAATAGCCGTACGTTCTGCCGCCTGTCGTCGCATACCATTAGTAGAATTAATCTCCGCCAAATACAATCGACGTCCAAACAATGTTTCAACATAACCATCATCTGCAGCACTGGCTCGAATACGTTCCATATAATCATGAACACCAGGGTAACGCGCAAAGTAGGTATCAATATATTCCTGAGCTTCGCCTCGTAGAATACCAAGATTTTTTGCCAAACCAAAAGCAGACATACCGTAAATCAAACCAAAATTAATCGCCTTGGCATTTCGACGCTGCTCAGTCGTTACTTCATCAATATCAACACCAACAACTTCCGCCGCTGTTGCCTTATGGATATCCAAACCATCATTAAATGCCGCAACCATACCTTCATCACCCGATAGGTGGGCCATAATACGCAATTCAATTTGAGAATAATCCGCAGCCACTAACTTGCAACCAGGTTTAGCAATAAACGCTTGGCGAATTTTTCTGCCCTCTTTTGAGCGCACTGGTATGTTTTGCAGGTTTGGATCAGAAGAAGAGAAACGCCCCGTTGCTGTTCCTGCTTGATGATAAGACGTATGAATTCGACCACTTCTACGGTGAATCAACTCTGGCAATTTATCGGTATAAGTGGATTTTAATTTACTCATGCTTCGATATTCCATGAGTATTTTTGGCAATGGAAAATCCAAGGCCAACTCCTGCAATACCGGTTCCGCCGTTGATGGTGCACCTTTAGGTGTTTTCTTAATAACCGGCAGGCCTAGCTTTTCATACAGAATCTCACCCAACTGTTTTGGGGATGACAAATTAAACGGTTGGCCCGCCAATTCATGTGCTTCTGCCTCAATCTCTTGCATACGAACCGCCAAAGACTGGCTTTGACAACGCAACATATCGGCATCAATTAATGCCCCCGTGCGCTCAATATGAGAAATAATAGGCATCAAAGGAATTTCAATATCTTTAAACACAGAAACCAACGTTGGTTCTTTTTCTAACTTTGACCAAAGCACGTTATGCAAACGAAAAGTAATATCCGCATCTTCCGCAGCATAAGGCCCTGCTTGTTCAATATCAATTTGATCAAATGTAAGTTGTTTTTTACCCTTACCCGCAATATCTTCAAAATGAATCGTCTTATGGCCCAAATATTTTAATGCCAAACTATCCATATCATGGCGGGTAGCCGTTGAATTTAAAACATAAGATTCCAACATGGTATCAAACGCCACACCATTAATGTCAATATCATAATTACCCAAGACGTTTTTATCGTATTTTAAATTTTGCCCTACTTTCTTTGGGCTATCCGCAGCAAGTAACGGTGCTAATTTTTCCAACACCCAATCTCGTGACAACTGCTCTGGCGCACCAGGGTAACGATGATCAACAGGAACATAAGCCGCTTTGCCCTCTTCACAACAAAACGACAAACCGACCAACTCTGCTTCCATATAATTTAAGCTGGTAGTTTCCGTATCAAACGCAAACACATCACTGGCAGCCAATACTTCCAGCCACTTCTCAAATTCTTCTTCGGTGTAAATAACCTGGTAATCAGTTTCAATATCCGCAATCGGAGCCTCTGCTTCTTCAGCATCACCCGAGTCAGCTGAAGAAACTTCTCCTATCCAGCTTTTAAACTCTAACTCTTTATACAAGGCTAACAATGCCGATTTATCCGCAGGCTCCATCACCAAATCGGCGATACCAACATCCAACTCTACATCCAATTTAATAGTTGCTAAATCATAAGACAATGGTAACTGCTCTAGGCTATTGCGTAGATTTTCACCCACCTTACCTTTCACCTCATCAGCATGCTCCATCACACCTTTTAAGGAACCAAATAACGTTAACCACTTAACCGCGGTTTTTGGACCACACTTAGGCACACCGGGAATATTATCAACGGTGTCACCCATCAACGCGAGATAATCAATAATCTGATCCGGCTCAACGCCAAATTTATCCTTAACTCCCGGCAGATCCATCACCGTATCGGTCATGGTATTCGCCAGTGTGACATGCTCCGTCACCAACTGCGCCATGTCCTTATCACCCGTAGACACAACAGTATGAATACCTTTCGCTGACGCCTCGGCACATAACGTACCAATAACATCATCCGCCTCAACACCATCAATAATTAGCATTGGAAAACCTAAGGCTTTAATACACTCATGCAATGGCTTAATCTGACTTCGCAAATCATCCGGCATAGGAGGGCGATTCGCTTTGTACTCAGGAAACATATCATCACGAAAGGTTTTACCTTTAGCATCAAAAATTACCGCCACTTGATCTGACTGATAATCCTTCATAAGGCGCTTCAACATATTAAGCACACCTTTGATCGCACCCGTTGGCTGACCTTGTGAAGTAATCAGCGGCGGCAATGCATGAAACGCGCGGTAAAGGTATGAAGATCCATCCACAAGCACTAAAGGCTTGGTTGTTGAAGGGTTTGACATGTTTACAATCCAATCTGTTTAAAAAACCAGCACAAAACAGTTACGCTGGAATAAAATTCATTGCTACTTTTCCGCTACTCACAAGATATCGAAAATTCACGATTAGCGCCGAATTTGATGCATTATTTCAGAAATCTCTGAGGCAAGGACGCCGAAGAAAGCATACAGGGATGTACTAGCTGCGGTTTCTGAAATAATGCATCAAATTCGGCGCGAACTCTGAGATCCGCTGATCCACTAAATAGGTATTCGTTTTCTAATAAGCCCAAAAAAGATAACCCATGCTATCACGGAGCCCCTCTAAGGGGGAGGTAGGGAACGGAGATTCTACCGTAACAATTACTCCGCTGGCATATCACACAAACAAGCAAGCTCAGCCATACACACCTTACACGAATTACTGTCAGCAATTTCCAACTGCTCCATAATAATGGCCCGTAACACATCCATACTGGTCAACGGATTCGCCAACACCACCCGAAATACCACCGAAGGATAATTACCATACTTGATCGGCGTTAATGTAGTACGCGATACAAAAGACTTACCATGGGCACGCTGCGCTTTCTGAATACGCTTAGTTAGGCGATTTAGCACATCCAATATCTTATTCCGCTTCCCCTCAGACGCTGTTGCCAACGCCTTCTGTACATAAGCAGGCACAAATCGGTACGTCAAAATATTCAATTCGGGAGCCGATATTAGCTCAAAATCCTCTTCACGATTAATCATATCCGCAAAAGAACGCGCCTTATTAATCCCCTCATCAATCAGGATTTCGTACCCACTACGACCGATAATTTTTAGGCCCGACTGCAACAACATCGCCATTCCGGGGCGCGAACCTTCCAAGGTATAGCTGCCCAAGTCCTTAGAACCTTTACGGATAATATATTCCGCATGATGCTCAATGCTTGAAACAATGGTGGGTTCTTTAAACAACACCAAACCCGCACCCATTGGCACATACATTTGCTTATGAGCATCAATCGTCACAGAGTCTGCCCGCTCAATGCCTTTTAGAATATGTTTGTAGGTATTGGAAAATAACGTCGGGCCACCCCACGCTGCATCCACATGATAATGACAACCAATTTCTTCAGCGACATCAGCCATCTCATCTAATGGGTCAACAGAGCCGGTTTCAGAGGTCCCCGCCACGCCAATAATCGCCATTACCTTGATATTTCTAGCGGTTAAATCAGTAACTTTTGCCCGTAAATCAGCGATATCCGCTTTATTATCAACATCCGTTTTTATAGCAACCAGGTTATCACGGCCAAACCCTAAGACATCCGCTGCTTTACCTAACGAGTAATGACCCCGCTCCGTAACCAGTACCGCTACACCGTCGTACCCATAGTGTTTTAACGCACCATACATACCGGAATAATTCACCCCGCGAAAATCACCAGCAGGGGCCAACAGTTTGTTTCGCGCCACCCACAGTGCAGTCAGGTTCGCAATTGTACCGCCTGAGCAAAATGAACCTAATGAATGACCCGCTTCATGCATCCACTTAGTATAAAAATCACCATCGTTTTCATACACCAAACGATGCATCATGCCCAGCACTTGGCGCTCTAAGGGTGTAAACGCTTTAGAGGTTTCAATCTTTACCAAGTTTTGATTAAGTGCCATCATGATTTTTGATAGCGGCAACATAAAATAAGGAAGGGCAGAGGTCATATGCCCGACAAAGCTAGGGGACGAGGTATGTACAGACTGAGCAACCAACTTATCCAATAAAAAATTAGCTTGCTGAGATACAAATATCGGCTTTTCAGGAATCTCCGAATCAACAAAGTCTTTTTCTAACTCAGGCAACTCTTTTTCTACAGCCACTACATGTTGCTGTAGAAAGCCCACCAGATTTTCTGATATCTGTTGTTCAATTCTACCGAGTTTTGAGTTGGGTGCTTCCGGTACCGTAAATATTCGGTACATCGCTTCCATACTCGCATCTGCGTACTTCATGTCTCTTGTCATGGTGCTGCCTAGTAGAGTTTGCCTAAATATTACTTTGCTGATCGCTAAAGGCGCCTATTTTAACCACAAAGAGACTTTTCAGCGAATTTTTTCTGACAACAACAACATATCAAAATATTTATCTTTAAAATCAATACGTTAATAGACGGATAATGAGTCAGGTTTTTATGCCAAAAAGGAAAAATAGTTAACAAACCTTCCTACATTCTACAAAATACTAGCATACGTATACTAATCCAGGTATTTACACCCAATAAGGAAAGCAAGTCATCTAATCGCTCCCGACTACCTCTTGATCAATTCCCGTATCAGTTCAGTAGTATGTTTAACCGCAACTTCCGCCGCCTCAATATGCCCAGTCATAGTGACGTAAGCATGCATTAGATGACTATATTCGTGGTACCGCACCGATACACCCTCAGATTTCAGAAGTTTTGCATACGCCTCCCCTTCATCTCGTAACACATCAAACCCCGCCGTAGTAATAATGGCGGGAGGTAACTTTTCAAGCCACTTCCCCTCCGCTAGGCCCGGAGACGCTTTAATTTCCTGTTTATGGGCATCACACCCCATATACATTCCATTGAACCAATTGATGGTATTACCACATAAAGGTAGGCCTTCAGATTGTGTGTGGTGGGTTAACGTACAATTTCGCATATCCGTTGCAGGATAGATTAAGACTTGAGCACTAGGGGCAGGTAACCCATTTTTCACTGTTTGCTGACTCACCACTGCGGCTAGATTCCCCCCAGCGCTATCCCCAGCAACATACACATTGTTCTCATCACCACCGTAATGCGAAACGTTATTTTTTAACCACAAGAAACTATCCACCGCATCATCCGCCGCCGCTGGATATTTATGCTCTGGGGCTAATCGATAGTCCACGGATATCACAATATGATTTAGGTCTTCTGCAAACCCTGAACACAACGCATCAACAGTATCCGAACTTCCTACCGACCAACCACCACCGTGGTAATAGACCATCACCGGAATAGGCTCATCGGTCAGCTGTGGAGGGTTAAAAATACGAATAGCCACTGAGCGGTTCCCTGCTGCAGAGGATAACCTAATCGTTCTATTTTTTACCTTAACGGATTCTCGACGCTGGCTATCCAACAATTTTGAGCTTTCAACGTACAGAGTTCGAGCAAGTTTTATGGGGAACGAGTATAAAGGGCTTTCTGTTGCATAAACCCTTGCGACTACATGCAATTGTGGATCTAACGCTCGACCTTCCCAAACATACGGTTTGCTGCCTGCTATTACCTCAAGCTGTCTAGGTGGTAACTTTAATGCTACGCGTGATAGGGCATTTTTAATTCGATCTAACATGGCAAAACCTATGGGCTGGAAGAGATAACCTGTATGCAGATAATTTACTCCAAGAGAATAATCGTAAACCCAAGGCAAGGGCAATAAATGATGCTTATCATTTGTCGCATATAGTGAATAACAGTAAACTGTTATTAAAGCCCTTTGTACCTGCTTATGGAGTTCATAATGCGCATATTCATTGTGATATTGTTACTGATACCCCTCTCTGTATTCGCGAGAGTAGAGCCTTATGATGAGCGCTCTGACATTCAACCGGAGCCTAAAGTTACTATTGTAAAAGATGGTGATAAAGAAATGCGGATACACCAAATTAACGGCAAGGTGTATGGCATTAAGGTGATACCGAAAATAGGCAAACCCTATTACCTTGTTGACCCCAACGGCGATGGTAAGTTTATTCGCAATGATTATGATCGTATTCAAGTACCAGAGTGGACGTTATTAACATGGTAGAGACAGAGATGGTAGAAGAAGAAAAGAAAAGCACAGAAGCAACAGAGACAATAAGCGACAATACCGTTATCACCGGTACTTTGGCTAAAATGCGCAACCTGCTTGCAGGGGATGACAACCGTTTCGACACCCCCAGTGTTGCTTACGAACTACCAATGGGTGAACAGAGTATCGCTTTAAACCCACTTATTGGACATTCGATTCGACTACATTTCACAGGCCAAATTTTTTGCTCCCACTGTGGTCGCAAGACCAAAAAGAGTTTTAGCCAAGGTCACTGTTATCCCTGTTTTAAAAAGCTAGCCAGCTGTGACATGTGTATCATGAAACCCGAAACCTGCCACTTTGATCAAGGTACTTGTCGGGAGCCTGAATGGGCACAGGATTTTTGCTTTAAACCCCATTATGTCTATTTAGCAAATTCATCGGGAATTAAGGTAGGCATTACCCGCGGCACCCAAATCCCCACACGCTGGATGGACCAGGGGGCAGTGCAAGCGCTACCCATCATGAAAGTAAGCGCTCGCAAACTCTCTGGGCTAGTAGAAGTCATAATCGCAGAACATGTATCAGATAAAACAAACTGGCGCAAAATGCTTAAAAACGAGGTTGAGACCTTAGATCTCAGGGCAATTCGCGATCAACTTTTAGAAGCCTGCGATGAACAGCTACAGGCACTAAAAAAGGAACATGGGGACGATGCAATGCAGTGGTTAGATGAGGAGCCCATCGACATCCATTACCCAGTAAAGGTATACCCGACTAAAGTCACATCCTTTAACTTTGACAAAAACCCTCTGGTAGAAGGCACACTCATGGGTATAAAAGGCCAATATTTGTTATTAGATACTGGTGTAATAAATATTCGAAAATTCTCAGCGTATGAAGTCGAACTGTCTTACAACTAACATTGTTAACGGGCCCACTTGGCCCGCAGCAGCACACTTCATCTTAGCTGTGACATGCTAAAATTTTATCGTACGCCTGCTGTAACATGTCTTGGTAACTTTCCCGCCCCCAGCCCAAACTGTCAATGACGATTTGGCGCAAGGGGGTGGCAGCCTCAATTTTATGAATAATAGAGACATTGGTATTTGTTTCCGCCACAACACAGACCACCTGGTTCACTTTTACCTTTTGCTTCAAAGCTAATAAGGTTTTAATGCCAGGGCGGTGATCATCATCCAATGCCACCCTAGCGGCAGAAACCACACCTAAGTCAGACTCTAAATACTGCAAACCATCGTGAAATATAATAAACGATGGCTGTTGTTTCATCGCTTTTATTTTGTTATTCGCTAACAACGCCCTAACAGGCTGCATTGCCTGTGTAACAATCGAGCTTTTGTCACTCTTAACATCCAAGGCAGTCATAACCCGTGCCGCTATAACGCCTGCATTATCAACTGACCACCAAATATGAGGATCAAACTGCAACATCTCATCATGGCCATGCTCATGCTCGTGATGCTTATCGTCCTCATGTCCTTCTCCATTTTCAAGCAACGCTCTAAATGCCAAACGTTTAAGCCCTGCCAACTGACTTATATCGATCACTTTATTTTGGTCAGCTCTAGCAATAACGGACACCAAATAGGGCTCCACTACAGGCCCCATCCAAAGAATCAAATCAGCTTGCAACACCCGAACGATATCGGACGGCTTTAACACATAGTCGTGAGGAGTTGCCCCTGGGGGTAAGAGAGTACTCACTTCAAGCTCAATATCATGCCGTAACAACGGCTTCTGCAACGACATTACAATTAATTGTAACGGCTTAAGGGAGGCTAATATGGAGGGGGGACTAGAGGCAAAACTCATCGTCGAAAACGACGTAATCCCCAGAAAAATACCAATCAGCAGCTGTACCATGGGTACCTTTACTCGACTCACGCTTTTTGTGAACACCATTCTTTATACCGTTGCCCTTTATACCATTATTGAAAAGCAAGATTACCACAACCGTGGTCGAAAGATGATAAGATAGCCCGCCATTCCTATCCTCCAGAGATAATGCTCCGATGACCACCCCGATTGTTCAACTTGATGATGTTTGCCTCAGCATAAGAGGGCAGTCATTGCTGAACCATATCAATATGGCGCTAAACCCTGGGGAGATTATGACCGTTATTGGCCCAAATGGTGCCGGAAAGTCCAGTTTGCTTAAAATTGTGCTGGGCTTATACAAGCCCTCATCAGGCAAACGCCGCATTCATAAGCGATTGCGCATTGGCTACATGCCTCAACAGCTGCAAATAGACCCTAGCCTCCCTCTCACCGTGCAACGTTTTTTGGCCCTAGCGGGAAACTCCAATCATCAAGATATTGAAACCGCATTAAAAGATGTGAATGCTCTTCAAACCATGACACGCCCTATCCAATCCATATCTGGCGGAGAGTTTCAACGGGTATTACTCGCCCGGGCATTGTTAAGAAACCCAACATTACTTGTGTTGGACGAACCCGCTCAAGGTGTTGACTTACATGGCCAACAAGAACTGTATCAATTATTGGCTAGCATTCGGGACAAACGCCAATGCGCGATTTTAATGGTGTCTCATGATTTACACTTTGTGATGGCAAGAACCGATCAAGTAATCTGCTTAAACCAGCATGTTTGCTGCTCAGGGACCGCAGACGCCGTAGCGAACCACCCAGAGTATTTGGCCTTGTTTGATCAGGGCATCGAAAAAGATTTTGCTGTATATACCCACCACCATGACCACCACCACAATATCCACGGCGACGTGGTGAAAGATAACCTACCCGCATTCGAATCCAACACCAACAAGGGCTGCTCAGAGCATCACCATGATTGAGATTATTGCCCCAGCACTGATCATCGGCTTAATACTGACGGCTATCGCAGGCCCTCTAGGTTCCTTTATTGTCTGGGGAAGAATGTCGTATTTTGGCGATACCCTTGCACACTCCGCTTTACTCGGGGTTGCTCTCGGATTATTCCTATCCCTTGATCCTATTGCTGGGGTCGTCATTGTCACCGTGTCCGTAGCTATCCTCTTAAGTACCCTACAAAAACAACGCAATATCAGCAGTGACGCACTATTGGGCATTGTTGCTCACGGTACCCTAGCATTGGGATTAGTGCTCGTAAGCCTTAAAGAAGGTGTCAGGGTTGACTTACTAGGACTGTTATTTGGTGATTTATTAGCCGTCACCTTTTCAGATGCCTTATGGGTTGGTGGCTGCGCACTACTACTCGCCATTGTCACAAAACTTATTTGGAATCCGCTACTTAACATTTTAATCAACAGCGACTTGGCCCGTGCAGAAGGCCTCGCTGTAGATAAAATTCGCATGGTTTACATGATCTGCTTGGCATTGCTGGTAGCGATTGGAATGAAGGTTGTGGGAGCATTACTCATTACCGCATTGCTTATCATCCCCCCCGCCGGCGCTCGAAGGCTTGCAAGCACACCAGAACAAATGGCTCTTCTTGCCAGTTTGATAGGTATGACATCAATTATTCTAGGAATGCTGGCATCATTACAGTGGGATACACCCGCAGGGCCCAGTATCGTATTAAGCGCCTGCTTGTTATTTAGCCTGACCCTTACAAGGGGAAACCAGTCTTAACAAGAAAACCAGTAATTTATGTCTACACTTATCAGTAAACGAGACGTCATTAAAAATATTTGAGAGCAATTATGTATAAGTCGTTTATCACGTTCATTTCAATTTCAGCCCTCGCAACGCTAAGCCTTACTGGTTGCATGAACCTGCGAACCGGGCCTCAACTTCAAGAAACAAACACCGTAGACACTGCACCACCCTCAACGACAGACTTAGAAGAAGCCATTCAACGTGATATTGCAAATTGGCGGCTCTCCTCCCCCAAAGATAACAACGCCGCAGAGAAGCTGGTCATCTTAAAAGAACTAAACCCCACCAACATCGAAATCCTTAGGATTGAATCTCAAATAGCGCAGCGTTATATCCAGCTCGCTAACAAAGCGCTCGCCAAACAGAAAGTACCTAGTCGAACGACATTAAATAAAGCGCTCAGCTATATTAAAAAGGCTCGTACTATTACCCCAACGTCGACGTTATTGAATAAAAAAGAAAAACAAATCAATGAACTCATCAGTATTAACACCAAGAAAAAACGGTTACAAGAAGCCAAAGCTAAAGCCAAGAAGAAAAAACTCGCAGAGCAAAAAAAACGTGACGCTAAACTAGCCTTAGAAGCAGAAAAAGCAAAACAAACGGCTATGGAAAATGAGCTTATTAACAGCGCCAACAATATGGCTCTTGATGCCAACAACCCACCATCATCGCTAGCAATGCGAAAACCTGTAGCTAACACACCCGCCAGCAGCGATGACTTGTTAATGTTTAAACAAGTCGACGTCGACAACCAATCATTAACTCTGGGCCTAGAACTGGAGAATCTCAGCCGTCGAATTGTTAACCGCAACGCTGGTGTAATCGTTCACGCGAACTCAGAAGAAGACTTTCGCTGGATTAACGGCTCATTAAAAACCTACATTTACTTATTAGATTCTAATTTTCACCTAAACTCTACGTCTAAAATTGGCCCTCAAGAACACCCAAGTATTGAACTCATTCAATAATGAATGAGTTCTCCCGTTAACCACACAGCCAAGAGCACTGTCAAAAATATCACCCCAAAATATCACCGGCAGATTTGGGCATTTGCTTGGCCAATGATGCTCGCAAATATTACTGTACCGTTATTAGGTTTAGTTGATACCGCTGTGCTAGGGCACTTGGAACATTCCAGCTATCTAGCCGGAGTGGCCATTGGTAGTAATATTTTTACTTTTGTATTTTGGGCGTTTGGTTTTTTACGTATGGGTACCACAGGTTTAATCGCGCAAGCCTATGGCAAACAAGACACATCGCAATTACTACGAACACTGATCCAATCCGTAGGGCTCGCATTATTCATTGGCATTGTGATTATTGCCAATCAAACCTGGCTAATCCCATCAGCTATTACCTTAATGGATGGCAGCCAACAAACCCAAACATTAGCGGCGGCTTACTGTAATGTCCGCATATGGGGAGCCCCTGCCACGCTAATTCAGTACGCATTAATCGGCACCTATATTGGTTTACAAAAACCCAAAGCATCTCTTGTTATTCTTATTAGCATTAATCTACTGAATATTATTTTTGACCTATGGTTTGTGGTACTTCTGGAATGGAATGTTGTTGGTGTCGCGTTGGCCACAGTGTTAGCAGAATACATTGGTGTATTTATTTCATTAGGTTATCTCTATTATTATTTCTACCAAAAGCCGACGTTAACCTCATGGTCACTAAAATCACTTATGAACCGGCGTGATTTATCCCGATTTTTTAGCGTCAATGGGGATATTTTTATTCGTACCTGTTGTTTGTTATTTGTGTTTGCGTTTTTTACCTCGCAAGGCGCAAAGCAGGGTGATGTAATTTTGGCAGCCAACGCGGTGTTACTAACGTTTCTATTACTTATTTCCAATACTTTGGACGGCTTTGCTAACGCAGCAGAAGCAACAATAGGGGAGTTTATTGGGAAAATAGAAAATAAACACTCAACAAAAAAGCAATTGATAATATTTGTTAGATCCGCATTACAATGGTGTGCCGGTTTTACCGCATTATTAATGTTGGTTTTTTATCTTTCTGGATCATCAATCATCGCGTTATTAACCGATATTGGCGACGTACAGGAAACCGCAGATCAGTACCTAGCCTGGTTAATACTCATGCCAGCGCTTTCTTGTTTAAGTTATCTTTACGACGGAGTCTTTGTCGGTGCAACGCAAACGCGCTCAATGCGTAATATTATGGTGATATGTTTATTCGTGATATTTTTGCCGCTGTGGAAACTCACACAACCCTACGGAAATCATGGATTATGGTTTGCATTCAGCGCCTTTATGCTAAGTCGTTCAATATTAATGAACCTGTCCTACCAGCGCTTTCTACGATCCCTGTAAGCGCTGGTTAATCTTCTCTATTATCTATCTTTATCAGAACTACTTTATTAGCTTCACTGTGCTTACTTGTACCACACCCAAAGCATCCGCATCTTTCTCTGCATTAATAGCACGAACATCTTCTTCTTTCGGACGCTGACTCACATACCCGCAAGACACACACTCGGCAATATCTTCTCCGTCCTGTTTATAGGTAACAATTTTATCCAGCTTCTGACATTCTGGACACACTGCTCCAGCAATAAAGCGACGAGATTTTTTTGGTGCCGCATTGCTTAACTCAATCTTATTTGGCTCAGTCTTATTTGGCTCAGTATCACCCATATTTGTCTCTTCCTGCATGCTAACCTCAACTCAAGCCGTTAACCCGGAATGTCGTAATAACGCATCAACATTTGGCTCTCGACCACGAAAGGCAACAAATAATTCCATTGGCTCTTTTGAACCACCTTTCTCCAGAATATTTTGTTTAAATGCATCGCCGGAGGTTTTATCAAAAATGCCATTTTCCTCAAATAACGAAAACGCATCCGCCGACAATACTTCCGCCCACTTGTAGCTGTAATAACCTGCCGCATAACCTCCAGCAAAAATATGGCTAAAGCTACATTCAAAACGATTAAATTCTGGTGGTGTTATCACAGCTACCTGTTCTCGAATATCATCAAGCACATGATGAATGCTGACTTTATCGATTTGATGCTGCTGATAATAACAGTGAATGGAAAAATCAAATAAAGAGAATTCTAATTGACGCACCATTTGCATCGCCGACTGAAAATTCTTTGCTGCTAACATTTTATCCAGCATGTCATCAGGTAGCCCTTCGCCGGTTTCATAATGACCTGACATCATAGGGATTGCGTCTTTTTCCCAACACCAATTTTCCATAAATTGACTGGGTAATTCCACCGCATCCCATGCAACTCCATTGATACCGGACACGGCACTTTCTTCCACCTGAGTTAACATATGATGTAAACCATGACCAAACTCATGGAACAAAGTGGTCACTTCGTTATGAGTTAACAACGCGGGTTTTCCATCCACTGGACCATTAAAGTTACAGGTAAGAAATGCTACGGGTAATTGCAACTCTCCACTTGAGGTTCGACGGCGCACCTTACAATCAGCCATCCAAGCCCCGCCACGTTTATGCTCGCGAGCATAAACGTCCAGATAAAACGTTGCAATCTTCTCTCCTTGGTTTTCACTGTCATTACTTAACACATGAAACAATCGAACATCAGTGTGCCAAGTATCAAAGTCTGAAACCTCTTCAAAACTCACATCAAACAATCGAGATGCAACAGCGAACATACCCTCTAACACTTTGTTGTAGGGAAACCAAGGACGTAGCTCTTCTTGAGAAATAGCGTATTTCTCTTGTTTTAATTTTTCACTATAAAATGCAATATCCCAAGCGTACAACGTATCGGTTTTATAGTTATTTTGTGCAAACTCTTGCAACTCAAACAGTTCATTCCGAGCAGCAGGCAACGATTTACTCGCCAAATTATTAAGGAATGAAAATACCTGATCCGTATCCGTTGTCATTTTGGTAGCAATAGAACGCTCAGCGTAATTGTTAAAATTCAGCAGCTGAGCAATCTCATCTTTTAGCGCCAAAATTTCAACCATAAGAGGGCTATTATCCCACTCACCGGCATTGGGTCCTTGCTCTGATGCGCGCGTTGTATAAGCGGTATACATTTCTTGGCGAAGCGCACGATTCTCACAGTAAGTCACCACAGCGATATAACAGGGGATATCCAACGTCAGCAAGTAACCCTCAAGCTCTTTGGCCTCCGCAGCCTGCTTAGCCGCCGCTAATGACGATGCGGGTAACCCTACAAGTTCACTCTCATGCTCAACACACTTCGACCATGCCTGAGATGCATCCAGTACATTCTCTGAATATTTGCTAGACAGCTCCGACAAACGTTTCTTAATATCCCCAAACCGTTGTTGCTTCTCTGGCGCTAAATCAATACCTGATAACGTAAAGTCTCGTAACGCGTTATCAACAACTTTTTGCTGCGCATCATTTAATGAAACAAACTGGCCGGAGGTTTTTAATGACGAGAAAGCATCAAACAATTCACGATGTTGCCCCAACTCTGTACTGTACTCAGATAATTTTGGCAAACACGCGTTATAAGCATCCCGCAACACATCACTGTTCGCTACCGCATTAAGGTGGCTTACCGGTGACCACATTTGCTCTAATTTATCTTCCATCTCAGCATAGGGCTGCAAGAAATTAGCAACCGTTGCCCCCTCAGAACCTGCCACAGCAAGAATATCAATGAGCTGTGCTCTGTTATCCGACAAGATTTGATCAAGAGCAGGTTCAATATGTTCTGGAAGAATAGAAGAAAAGGCGGGTAGCTGACCAAAAACGAGAAGAGGGTTCGACATATAAAAGTTCTCTAGGGTATGAGTTAAGAGCATTTTATTGGTTACTTATCGGTATTAGCCCTGCGTGCTTCTAAATTTTACGATAAGTAAAAATGCCTTTGAGGGTAGTTTAACTCAATTCACCCTATGAGGCTCAACCCTTTAACACCTCAACCCTTCAAAGAAGCAATCACCTGGCCCGTTGGTGGCATCAAACCACGCCACAACCGGAACGACTCCGCGGCCTGCTCAACCAACATACCCAGCCCATCATAGGTTGCAGCAGCCCCTAAATTAGTAGCCCACTGATTAAAAGGCGTCACTTCAGTACTGTACATCATGTCATAACAGCGGGAATACTCACCCACAACACTCTCTGGAAGTGGCGGCACATCCCCACTCAAACTCGCCGATGTACCATTAATAATCCAATCAAACGGCTCACCTGCCAAATCATCAAAAGCACAAGCTTCTATTCGGCCCATATCAGAAAACTGATCGGCCAATGTCTGCGCCTTCTCCAACGTTCTGTTAGCAATAACCACTGACGCCGGATTTTCCTGTAACAAAGGGGCAAGTACACCTCGAACAGCACCACCAGCACCCACAACCAATACACGTTTATTGGTAACACGACCATCATGGTTATTTGCTATATCACGCATCATACCCACACCATCAGTGTTATCCCCACGAATACGCCCATCAACTAAACATATCAACGTATTAACCGCTCCCGCTCGCTGAGCACGCTCACTTAGCTCATCCGCCAACTCATACGCTTCCTGCTTAAAAGGAATGGTGACATTAAGGCCTTTACCACCTTCGGTAAAAAACGCTGTCACAGCGTCTGCAAACCCATCTTCTGGCACTAACATCGCCGAATAGGTAAGATCTTGATCACTTAGGTGAGCAAATTCTTTATGTATAAGTGGAGACCTACTGTGTTTGATGGGGTTTCCCATCACTGCATAACGATCCATAAAACATTTACTTTTTGTCGATGAATATCAGAATTCTTGTATAAAACGTACAAATATCACTGTGAACTTATCACCAGGCTTAAAGTTCAGCCAACCAATCACGGGGCACAAGATAATCACTATAAAGTTTGGCCTCTTCAGAACCCGGTTCTGGCTGCCAATCATATTTCCAAGTCACCAACGGTGGTAACGACATCAAAATTGACTCCGTTCTCCCTCCCGTTTGCAACCCAAAATGGGTGCCTCTATCAAACACCAAATTAAATTCTACATAACGTCCACGCCGATACAGCTGAAACTCTTTTTGCTGCTCAGTCCAATCCATCGCTTTACGCTTCACAACAATAGGTAAATAGGCGGGTATATACGCATCGCCCACTGCCTTCATAATAGAAAAACACCGATCAAAACCACCGACATTTAGATCATCAAAAAACAGCCCACCCACACCCCGTGTTTCATTTCTGTGTTTTAAATAGAAATACTCATCACACCAGGTTTTATATTCACTATACAGACTATCACCAAAAGGCTCACATGCCTGTTTTGCCACCTGATGCCAGTGTTTAACATCCTCAGCAATCGGGTAATAGGGCGTTAAATCAAACCCACCACCAAACCACCAAACAGGTTCTGCACCTTCTTTTTCTGCCAAGAAAAAACGAACATTTGCGTGGGCAGTCGGAATATGTGGGCTAGTCGGGTGAATAACCAACGACATCCCCATTGCTTGAAAACTTCGACCCGCAAGTTCAGGGCGTTGCGCCGTAGCAGATGCTGGCAATCCGTCACCAAAGACATGAGAGAAATTCACTCCTGCCTTTTCATAAACAGTGCCGCCTTCTAACACTCGAGAACGACCACCACCTCCAGCCTCACGATCCCAGCTGTCTTCTTTAAACACGCTACCATCGGTTTCTTCTAAAACAAGGGCATTACAAATACGATCCTGCAAATCCATTAAGTACTGTTTTACTACATCGATAGAAATGGCTTCACTCATATTCAAATAATCCTCATTAGCTGCTGCGTAACACCTTTCCAGACACTAAATCTCGAATAATGGTTGGATTTTCATGCCCCGAGCAACGACCGCTAACGATAAAATCTAAATCAGTCCATTGCCCCCGCTGTTGACGTTTGCGCAATGGCAAATCAGTTCGAATCGATGTTTGCCCGGATAAATTGGCGCTGGTAGAAACCAACGGCGCTCCCCAAGCCTCACACAATCGTTTAACTACAGGATGGCTAGAAACTCTCACCGCCACGGACTCATGTTGCCCACGAACCCAATGGGGTATAACACGATGAGGGTCAGGAATAACCCACGTCGTTGGGCCAGGCCAACTCGTTTCTAGTTGAGCTATTTGATCAGCAGTAAGCCGATCTATAAGAGGGGCTATTTGCTGTAAATCTGCTGCAACCAGAATCAACCCTTTATGCCAAGGCCGCTGCTTTAACCGCAATAAGCGCTGTACAGCACTTTCACAAAAAGCATCACAGCCCAACCCGTAAACAGCTTCAGTTGGATAGGCAATAACCCCCCCTGAAGCAAGGTTTTGCATCACATGATGTAGCTGACCGATGGAGATACTAACTGCTTAACTTCTCTTGCAAGGCAACATCTTTAGCAATAACCGCTGCAGCACTTTCTGCACGATCCGCCAGTAAACGCTGAGCTAACTCTGCATCTGCTAATGACATCATTTGACCCGCTAAATAAGCCGCATTTTTTGCACCCGCTTTACCAATAGCAACTGTTGCAACTGGGATACCACCAGGCATCTGTACAGTGGATAACAACGCATCCATACCGTCTAGAGATCCAGATACAACCGGAATGCCGATAACAGGCTTCAACGTGTTAGCAGCAACGGCACCCGCAAGATGAGCAGCCATACCAGCAGCACAAATAAAGACAGAACAGCCACGTTTATCTGCATCAACAACATAATCATGAGTAGCGACAGGAGTACGGTGTGCAGAGGTCACTTTAACCTCGGCAGGAATTTGAAGTTGCTTTAACACATCAATTGCTGACTGTACGGTAGGCAAGTCTGAATCAGACCCCATTAGGATTGCTACAAAAGGCTTGGACATATCATCACCTGTTCTATTGGTTATATACTGTTGAACGTTTAATCGAGCTTAAAAAAAACAACTATAAGGCTTAAAAAAGCGGCACGGTAACCCACTGTGGATAGCTATGCAAGCAAATATCCCCCATTACCACCAATAATTACACCATCTAACTCCAGCATAACAAGAGCAGAGTTCACTTCAGCAACACTAATACCCGTTTCTGACACCACAAAATCAACGTTACAGGGGTCATGCTCCAATAAGCTAAGTATCTGAGCTTCCGTTGATTTTTCTGAATAATTGCCATGTTTTGACGCCGAGGATAACTCTCGACAGTCACCGTTTTCCACTTCAACCGCACCCAGCTGATAGGTTGATAACAGCGGTAATAGTTCTTCCACCACATGCTCACCACTTTCCACCAACTTCGCTCCTTGACGAATAAGCTCATGACAGCCTTTCGCCAAGGGGTTGTGAATAGAACCCGGAATAGCAAAGACCTCACGCCCTTGCTGAACCGCCTCACCGGCCGTAATCAACGAACCGCTTTTTTTCGCCGCCTCAACAACCAAAACACCCATGCTCATACCGCTAACAATACGGTTACGTCGAGGAAAATATTCCGCCCGAGGCCCGGTACCAATAGGGTAT
The DNA here is from genome assembly GCA_002163245.1 of Gammaproteobacteria bacterium 42_54_T18. Classification (GTDB taxonomy): domain Bacteria; phylum Pseudomonadota; class Gammaproteobacteria; order Pseudomonadales; family Ketobacteraceae; genus 42-54-T18. Next base: position 23,034 of record MAAL01000026.1, read on the forward strand.
TCGCTGACTAACGCTCCGTTTTCAACCACTTTATCAGCAAGTACTTGATTGGCTCGTGGGTATACCTGATCCAAACCATGGGCAAGAACCGCAACCGTATAACCTTCTGCAGCCAAAGCTCCTTGGTGAGCAGCGCCATCGATACCTTTAGCCAACCCACTGGTAGTAATAAAACCCTGGCGAGCAAAGTGCTGAGAAAAATTGTATGCCGTATCCAGCCCCGTTCGGGTAGGGTTACGGCTACCTACAATGGCGATTTGAGGAAAAGCGAGAGTATCAACATCACCTTTTACAAATAATAGAGGTGGAGCTCCTGCCACCTCCTTTAGCAAAGATGGATAGGAAGATTCTGGGCACAATACAATATGGTGGTTGTCTGAGTCATGCCACCAACGAAGATCTTCATCTACATGTCGATTAATAGACGTTGGGCTACTTTTCGATAACATACCCCGTTGAAATGACTTAATCTTTTCAATTTGTGCTGATTTCAATCCCACTTTTTCCAAGTCGGCACTAGGAAGTGCAAACAAACTGGGCAGGTCACCTTCGCAGTGTGTGAGTAACTTATGAAATGAGACAGGACCTATTCTAGGGACGCGCCAAAGTGCCAACCAATAAGGCACGTGATCTTCCATGATATGCATTGTTTATCCATTGCCAACTAATATTGTTAGCCACATAGACGCTAATACCACAAACAAAAACGTAAAAGGCCCGCATTAATGCAGGCCTTTTACGTTTCCACTAGCTTACGCTTAATCAGTTAGGGTTTTTTACCCTATCCAATACAGACAGCGGTGCACTAGATTTAAGAATCAAACCGTAGGATGTTTTCTCAAACGTTCTGAATATCATCATCATTCCACGACGATGGTCAGGTAATTTTAATAGCTCTTGGGTAAACCGATCCTTAACGACTTCACCCTTTGCAAAAATCGCCAAAACATCACCAATTTCAACCCCTTCACGGTTACCACGGTTAATCACCACCACATCGTACAAGCTCACGTTTTTCACACCACTGAAGACATGAATGATCTGGCCATCAATTTCTTCGGCTGGGGCTTTCGGGAAGAAAGTAGAATTTACCTTGCGCTGTTCCGTCGCTAACAAACGATCTCCCACTCGAATATCTTCTTTAGAACTCTGTACTTTGAAACGCGCTATATCACCTTCTTCACTTTCATAACGCACAATACCTAAATCCAACGCTGCAAAGCCCAGCATTTCTTTGGTCTCAGGATCTAAGTAAGTCGGACCACGACGATATACGCCATAAGCCTTATCGTTTTCACTCCAATCACCACGGGCATACAGATAACTACCCACACCCATGATAATATGCTCTTCATCACCGGCGAGAACGTAAGGTGCATCACTTAGCTCGTCCTTATCCAACACACGGTTATTCACTAGAAAACTTTGAATATGCTCCAAGGGAATCGCCGGAATTACCGTATCAATCGGTGTGATGCGGGCTTTAGGGGTTAATTTAATGGTATCGCCAGGCTTAAACTTTAAGACGCGAGGCCCTTTTTCAACATTTAGATAAGGCTGACCATCCACGTACACCAAACGTAAAGTATCTCCTGGATAGATTAAATGTGGGTTATCTATCTGAGGGTTTACAAACCACAACTCAGGCCACAACCAGGGATTTTTCAGAAATGCATTGGAAATATCCCACAACGTATCGCCTGAGCTCACGTTATAGGTGGTTGGATGATTATCTTTCAGCTCAACATCAGCGGCGGCTTGAAGGGAAAAACCCAACAGTCCAACCCCCAACAATCTGAGAAATGATTTCATCATGGTGAGAATCCCTTTATCATTATTAAACTGTATTATTAAATCTAGATTATTCGTTCTAGTATTACCTGTGCCAACAGCCTGCCCAATAAGCAGCCTATTTTCCACAAATTAGTGGTCAATATGTTCGAGAATGCCGCCGAAGTGCTATAAGCACAAGGCATTCTCTTTAAATATAGCCCTTTTATAGAAAAGCTTGGGAACTGTTACACATTTGCTTTCATTGTAGACGAATTTTTACGTTCAAAATGAGCAATTGCAATACAAACATCATCTTAGCAACTTTTATTCGTGTTTTACGATAACCTAATCAACAACTTGATCACAACTGACGAACATTATGGCCTTATTAGATATTTTAGAATTCCCCGACCCACGACTTCGCACCAAAGCAAAAGCGGTAAAGAATGTTAACGATGGCATCCGCACACTTGTGGATGACATGTTAGAGACCATGTACGAGGCCCCTGGCATTGGATTGGCGGCAACCCAAGTTAACGTTCATCAGCGCGTAGTGGTGATTGATGTTTCTGAAGAAAAGAATCAGCCACTGGTGCTCATCAACCCTACGTATGAGGTTATTGAAGGTGAGCAGGAATATGACGAAGGCTGCCTTTCTGTGCCAGGTTATTACGAAACCGTCTCCCGTTCCGAGAAAATTCTACTAAAAGCCACTGATCGTGACGGCAACACCTTCGAAATGCAATGTGATGAGCTGCTGGCTATCTGTGTCCAACATGAAATTGATCATCTAAACGGTATTTTATTTGTTGACCATATCTCCAAGCTAAAACGTGAGCGAATAAAAGCTAAGCTGGTCAAAGCCCACAAGGCTGAGTTGAAAAGTCGACGCTAAGTGCACTATTCATCAATATTCGCGCTATAGGCCTAAGCCATACGTTAGCCTCACGTGCTAACTTTCACACATTTATTGCCTGTACCCTGGTAATTATTGGAATTCAGCTTTGAAGCAACCTCAGAATAACACTCCCTCGCTTAATATCGTATTTGCCGGCACTCCTGACTTTGCCGCCTCGGTAATGACAGCAATTCTCAACAGTCCCCACAATATCATTGCCTGTTATACGCAACCTGACCGCCCCGCAGGTAGAGGCCGTAAATTAACCGCCAGCCCAGTAAAGGCCCTGGCACAGGAACATGACATCCCTGTTTATCAGCCTCTTAACTTTAAACAAGATGAAGACCTGAAGCAGTTACAGGCATTAAACGCAGATCTAATGGTGGTCGTTGCTTATGGCATCATATTACCTAAGGCCGTTCTCGAAGCACCGCGGCTCGGTTGCATTAACGTACATGCTTCACTGTTACCCCGTTGGCGTGGTGCCGCTCCAATTCAGCGAGCCATTGCAGAAGGGGACAACGAAACCGGCGTTACCATTATGCAAATGGATGAAGGTCTAGACACTGGAGCCATGTTAAGCAAAGTGATCACCCCCATCAGCCCATCGGACACCGGTGGATCACTGTTTGATCGACTTGCCGAATTGGGAGCCGAAGCCTGTGTATCTTCATTAAATGCATTCAGTGTAGGGGAGACAAGTGCTGAACCTCAGGATAACGACCTCGCCAATTACGCTCATAAGTTAAGCAAAGAAGAAGGTCGTATTCAGTGGAATCTGCCCAACCACCAGGTTCACAACCTCATTCGAGCGTTTAACCCTTGGCCAGTAGCACACACAGAAATGGACGGCAAAAAAGTTAGATTCTTTGATGTTGAAATCGTTAGTGGCAACGCTCAAAGTGCACCCGGCACCATCCTTGACGCCAATAAACAAGGCCTTACTATAGCAACCGGTTCTGGCGCAATACGAATTACCCGTATGCAGCTTAGCGGTGCAAAACAATTACCGGTTACCGATATTCTAAATAGCCGAAAAGAACAATTTTCCGTCGGGAAGCAGTTTATCTAATGGCCATAAATGAACGAGCACTAGCAGCACAGATATTAAATGACGTATTGCCTCTTAAAAAAGGTCAGGTTCACAACGGCCGGTCGTTATCCGCACTTCTGCCCAAAACCTTAACCAAATACCCCGATGCAGATCGACCTCTACTACAGGAATTATGTTTTGGTGTCTGTCGCTGGTTTATTCGGTTAGATAAAATAGCCAGTCTGGTGACTCATCACCCATTCAAAACACGAGACAGCGATATTCACGCTTTATTGTTAGTCGGTATTTATCAAATACTCTATCTACGAGTCCCCGATCACGCCGCTATCTCCGAAACGGTTGAAGCAACCCGTCAAATGGACAAGGCATGGGCAGCTAAAGTCATTAACGGTACTTTACGTCGACTACAACGAGAAAAAAACGAGCTCGAACAATCACTGCCCGACAATCTCACCGTTCAATCAGCCCACCCCAAATGGTTGGTGGATATGATCAAAGCTGCCTGGCCAGAACAGGCCGAACGTATTGTGAGTAACAATAATACCCAAGCCCCCATGACCATCCGAGTAAACCCTCGGCACAATCAGCGGGAAAGCTATTTACAACAGCTAAAACAGAAGGGTATTCAAGCCAAACTCTGTGAGTTTTCAACCTGTGGCATTCAACTGGAAAAAGCCTGCTCCGTAGAAAAACTACCTGGATTCGATCAAGGCCACTGCTTTGTGCAAGATGAAGCTGCACAACTATCCGCTAAATTACTCGATGCCCAACCCGGTGACAGAGTGCTGGATGCCTGCGCCGCACCCGGTGGTAAAACTACCCATATCGCCGAATTACAACCAGACCTCACCGCATTGGTGGCACTTGACGCTGATGAGCAACGCGTCACCCGTATCCATGAAAATCTACAACGCCTGGCATTAACCGCAGAGGTTCACGCGCAATCCTTGGAAAGCTTCACTCAACAGTACCTAGAACAGCCCACCGATAAAACCGCGGAAGATAATATCGATAACAAAAACGATATTCCTCTTTTTAATCGTATTTTATTGGATGCCCCCTGTTCCGCCGTAGGTGTCATTCGTCGTCACCCCGATATTAAATGGTTACGAAAACGCACCGATATCAATGCCCTCGCGGAAACACAATTATTGCTATTAAAAAACGCATGGACACTGCTCGCCCCCGGCGGCACATTACTGTATGCCACCTGTTCGATATTACCCCACGAAAATGAGCGTGTTGTTCACACCTTTTTAGCAGAACAAAACGATGCAAAGGAACAGGTGTTGGATGTTACCTGGGGCCAAGCGGTGTCCGTTGGTGTGCAATTGTTACCGCAAAAAGATGGTCATGATGGATTTTATTATGCGAAATTATTGAAGGCTGAGAATTAGGAAGCGTTGTGACAACCACCCCTATCAGTGCAATCCAAGGTGAATTCTTAACACAACTTCCACACCATCACCTTATTGTAGAAGCAGACACCGGGTCGGGAAAATCCACCCGGCTCCCACTATGGATCGCCAACCACAACCCCACAAAAAAAGTGCTGGTCATTGAACCACGTCGTATCGCCTGTGTAGCACTCGCCACTTACGTCGCCACCCTAGCCAACTCAAAACTCGGTCACGACGTTGGATACGCCATCCGCTTTGACCAAAAATTTAATAACACCACCCGTATCCTTTTTGTCACCCCCGGAATCGCCCTACGTTGGCTAGCAGATAATCAACTATCTGATTTTGCCACCATCATGATTGATGAATTCCACGAACGTCGATGGGATACCGATTTACTACTGGCGTTGCTAAAAAATAAAAATCAACATCGGCTAATCATCACCTCCGCAACCATCAAAGGCCAACAACTTGCAAACTACCTCGGTGGAAAATGCCTGACCAGTGAAGGTCGCATGTTTCCCGTCACAACAAGCTACCATTGCACACAACCGCAACAAATGCCAAGCACCGCCAACCTTGATAAACGCATCCAACAAGCCTGCAAAATTGCCATAGATCAGCTCGAAAAAACAAAAACAAGTCACGACATATTGGTATTTTTACCCGGTAAAAAAGAAATACAAAATGCAGCACAACAATTAAAAGAATTTGATGCTGACGTCATTGGTCTATCCGCCAGTACGAGTCCAAAAGATCAGCAACGAGCCCTTAATCAACAAGCCAGGCGACGTATTATTTTATCCACTAATGTCGCCGAAACATCCTTAACCATTCCTAACATTGGTGTTGTTATCGACAGCGGCATGGAACGACGAACTCACCAACGTAATGGTCGTACCGTACTGGGTTTAGATCCCATATCCAAAGCCAGTGCCGATCAACGAAAAGGCAGAGCAGGGCGCCTGTTTGAGGGTGTTTGTATTCGTTTGTGGGGAGAACACGCTCCACTTATCGACTCGACACCACCAGAAATATTACGTGAAGAGTTAACCGAATTAGTACTGGCATCTGCTTGTAATCAAGTGCCCATAAACGACTTGGTTTTTCCAGAACCATTACCCAAAAAATCCCTTGATGTTGCGACCACACGTTTATTGGCAATGAACGCTATTGATACCTATGGGCTTGCCACCAAACACGGAAAACAACTTTACCCGCTGCCCATTGATTCACTTTTCTCTCATTTAATCACTGCCATGCCTAACGAAAGCTGCAAAACAGCCATGGTAGATTTGATCGCGGCACTTAGCATTAATCAATCCCTAATTCCCGTATTCAAAAGTGAACAAGCAAGACAAAATCTTGTTCAATGGGAAAATCGTGATTGTGATGCAATGACACTGATACGCATCATTCGCCAACCCAGCCCTGAAGATATTCTGATAAATGAAAAATTACGAAATGACGCACGCGTGCTTTCTCAACAAATCCGAAAAACGCTCCACCTTCCTGCCCTCAATATAAAGCCTGCATCAGATAAAAAAGCGCTTGATGTTAACCGTCAGCAATTTATTGAAGCAATCATCCAGGCAACGCCTGAGCTAATATTTATTCGCCGTGCTAAACGTCGAAATGCATTGGGAAATGGTTACGGTGAAGCCGTTATTAGCGATAACAGCCGCCTGCAAGATAATATCGAAGCCTGTATTGTCTTCGACCAGCATAATTTACCCGGAAAAGGCTTAAGAGAAACCATTGCCATCGCAACATGCCTTGCTCCTATTAAATTTACCGACATTATTAACGCAAATCTACATACCGAACAATTAGGGGATATTCACTGGAGAAAGCAGCAACTTTTAGTACAAACACAGTTGAGCTATGCCGGTAGAATTATCGATAATCAGGAATCAAAACCCGAAGGGCAGTTTGCGAGACAAGCAATCACTCAACTGATTCTAGAAAACCGTATTTTCCCTGGGCTGAACCTTCAACTTCAAGAAGATATTAATGCTTTTGCACTGTATCAATCGTTAAATACATCAACCAATAACACATTACAGACTAGTCATCATTCAAACCTATCAGATAACATTCCTGATTCAGAAAAAACGTGGTTATTGGAAAAGTTACAATCATTAGGTGTAGAAACCAGTGACGACTTACAACTTATCGATGCATCGGACTTACAATTTAACGGCATTCCCGAGTGGGAAAAGCCATCATTCTTAGATCGCTTTCCACAAATAGTAACCCTTAGCGATGTAACATTATCTGTTCACTATGCCATAGGTAATAAACAAATCACTCTAAACAAAATAAATGGTGATAGGAAAACCGACCCCAAACGTTGGGAGCTGCCTACTTGGCAGGGATGGCGCATTCGTTTTAAAAAAGCGAGTCGCATTGTGGACATTAAGTAATTCTTCAATTCAAAAAATAACGTTAATATCCACAGAGCTCAATTTAAAATAACTTAATATAGAAACATTTAATGCAAACAACACTTCTTATATTTTTTACCACTACCACAAGGACAAAGATCATTTCGACCTACTTTAGGTTCAGCGACTTTAGGCTGTAAAGTTGGATCAGATGCCAGTTTCTGCTCATACAATTTCCTACCCGTAAACGCATAGGCCTTTAATGTATTTGGCAATAGCCGTAAAAAATCCTCATAGATTTCCTCAAAAGTAACATCGTCACTTTCAATCAGCTCTTCATGTAGATTCCGTGAAAAATCTTCATCCGAAAAGAAACTTAGCATAACGGACTTAATAGTATGGTCTTCTTCTAAGACATCAACCATTGCCTCTTCCCACACCTCACCTAACCATTCAGATGCGTCAATAAATCCCTGCGACCACTGCCCAAGATCACTATCCATACCAAAATTCCCAGACATCGAATCACCTAACTTCAATGCCTGAGGAAATTCTGCAGACTCCCCCTGAATTTGATCCATCATATAGTTAAAAAAGTCGATCAATACTTGAAACGTCTTTTCATCGTCAAAAATGGCTTGGGTCACGGCATCATTTTCACCAAATAGACTGGGAACCCACTCTGCAGGGCCAATCGCGATCGGAGCACTACAAAGACCAAACAAAAAGCCATGAATCACATTAAAACTCATTGGAAAGTCATGCTCTTCACTAAGAGCCATTACCTTTGTCAGCCCTGTAGCAAAGGTTTTTTCTTGTTTTGCTTTCTTTGAATCTAGCGTTCTATCCAACATACTCATAGTCTTATCTCTTTGATCATCACCTGGTAAGAAAAAAACTTTCTATAAAATCATCTACATAGTAAGTGACCACATAGTGTACATTACCTCGTTACGTGACAACACCCGCCCTTGAGACAAAATCCATATTGATCCGCTGGAGCTACTTAGATTAGTGCTGTACCCAAAATGTGCCCAAACATTGTGCTCAGATTCACTACAAACAACGATTCTCCACCTGCCAGGGATATGCTATTCTGATTAGCATTCATTCGACGTTATAAAAGCTACAAAAGTTAACAACGTTTTCTTGATCTCCATATATTTTAAGACCTTCAATTATGAAAATCATTATCCTGGGTGCAGGGCAAGTAGGCGGCACTCTTGCGGCAAACCTCGCCAGCGAACATAACGACATCACGATTGTTGATACTGATGGCGATCGTTTACACGAACTTCAAGAACGTTATGATATTCGCACCATTCAGGGTATGGCATCTCACCCTACAGTACTGCATCAAGCAGGGGCCGATGATGCAGATATGCTTATTGCCGTAACCAATAGTGATGAAATAAATATGGTTGCCTGCCAAGTAGCCTATTCATTACACCGAACACCCACCAAAATTGCCCGCGTACGTTCCACCAGTTATCTAAATAAAAGCAAGGGGCTCTTTAATAACGACGCCTTTCCTATCGATGTAATCATCAGCCCCGAGCAAGAAGTAACCAATCACATAAAACGGTTGATCGAACACCCTGGTTCACTACAGGTGCTCGATTTTGCTGGAGGAAAACTACAACTCGTCGCTGTTAAGGCCTATTTTAACGGACCATTAGTCGGACGAGAATTGCGTTATTTACGCCAGCACATGCCATCCGTTGATACCCGGGTTGCCGCAATCTTTCGCCGTGACCGTGCCATCATTCCTGAAGGCACCACCATTATTGAAGCCGATGATGAGGTATTCTTTATTGCTGCCCGAAACCATATTCGCGCCGTAATGAGTGAACTACGTGGCCTTGAACACAACTATAAAAAGATCATTATTGCTGGCGGTGGCAACATCGGTGAACGGTTATGTGAAGCCATTGAAAACCGCTACCAAGTCAAAGTAATTGACAGAAATGTTGATCGCTGTCGTTATCTGGCGGAGAAACTTGCACGCACCATTGTGATAAAAGGCAACGCATCTGATCAAGACCTTTTATTAGAAGAAAATGTTGAAGATGTTGATGTCTTCCTCGCTGTCACCAATGACGATGAAGCTAACATCATGTCATCAATGTTGGCCAAACGGCTCGGCGCTAAAAAAGTCATGACACTTATTAATAACCCCGCTTACGTGGACCTTGTTCAAGGCGGGGATATCGATATTGCGATCTCACCACAACAAGCCACTATTGGTAGTTTGTTGACCCATGTTCGCCGCGGTGATGTTGCGAATGTTCACTCCTTACGCCGTGGTGCCGCAGAGGCCATAGAAGCGATTGCCCATGGTGATGAAAACTCATCCAAAGTTGTCGGTAAAATGATCGGGGAAGTGGACTTACCAGAAGGCACCAATATTGGTGCCATTGTACGTAACGATGAAGTATTAATAGCTCACGATGATGTTGTTATTGAATCTGGTGACCACGTTATCTTATTCCTAGTGGATAAACGCCGCATCTCTGATGTAGAGCGACTTTTCCAAGTGGGTATTACCTTCTTCTAACCGAGACCGACCATGCATCCCGCTATTATTTTACGTGTTCTTGGCGTGCTATTAATGATCTATAGCACCACCATGTTACCGCCTGTTGCTGTTGCACTGTATTATCACGACGGTGGTCATGTACAATTTCTTACCGCATTTGGCATTACACTGATTTCCGGCCTTATCTGTTGGCTGCCAGTACATAGCAGCCGGGATGAATTACGGGTAAAAGATGGTTTTTTAGTGGTTGTCCTATTTTGGACCGTACTGGGTTTGTATGGCGCAATTCCTTTTTTACTCGGTGACGAACCCAATATGAGCGTGGCCGATGCCGTTTTTGAATCCATCTCTGGGTTAACAACAACAGGTGCAACGGTTCTTCAACAGTTAGACGGTTTACCCAAATCAATTTTGTACTATCGTCAACAGCTTCAATGGCTGGGTGGCATGGGTATCATTGTATTAGCCGTAGCGATACTACCGATGCTTGGTATTGGCGGCATGCAGCTATATAGGGCAGAAACACCTGGCCCAATGAAAGACCACAAATTAACCCCCCGTATTGCGGAAACGGCAAAAGCCTTATGGACGCTTTACGTGTGTTTGACCTTTGTATGTGCCATTACCTACTGGGCATTAGGGATGGATGTATTTGACGCAGTCTCCCACAGTTTTTCCACTATCGCCATTGGTGGGTTTTCCACACACGATGACAGTATTGGTTATTTCAACAACCCTGCGATTGAAGTAGCAACCATCATTTTTATGGCCATTGCCGGTATTAACTTTGGCCTACATTTTTTGGCATGGCGCCGTAAAGAGCTTACCCACTACTGGGCCGATCCAGAACTACGCTTTTACTTTCAAGTACTTATCGGGATTTCAGCAATAGCCTGCACCGTATTATATTTCAACGGCACCTATGAAAATCATTGGGACGGCATGCGCCACGCTATATTTCAAACCGTCTCGATCGCAACGACCACGGGTTACTCTGTAGCTGATTCTTCACAATGGCACCCCCTTATTCCCACCGCATTACTAATGGGGAGTTTTATAGGTGCCTGTGCGGGTTCTACCGGGGGCGGCATAAAAGCCATTCGAATGTTGCTAATGTTTAAACAAGGCCTCAGAGAAATGCGCCGATTAATGCACCCTAACGCCATCATGGTGATTAAGCTTAATAACAAAGCCGTGCCTGACCGGGTCATCGAAGCCGTATGGGGATTCTTTGGTATTTATCTAATGGCTTTTTGCGTGCTTTTTCTCGCTATTCTCGCCACTGGCATTGATTTTGTCAGTGCGTTTTCAGCTGTTGCCGCCTGTATGAATAATTTGGGCCCAGGATTAGGAGAAGTTGCTCTTAATTACGCATCCATCTCTGATACAGCCAAATGGATTCTATGCTTTACCATGTTATTAGGGCGATTGGAGATATTCACCTTACTAATACTGTTTACCCCAATGTTTTGGCGTCACTAACCTAAGCATGTTCGCTATCTAGACTTCAATCTAATTCACAAATGCTAGACTGTAAATAGTTCACATTTTGTTCAATTATTACTCACCACCTATTGACGTGGGATTATTTCCCACTTAAATTAGAGTGCTTACTCCTCAGTACCCCATCTTCCGGAGAACAATTGTGGCAGGTAACACATCGTATTCCTTACCACCGTGGCTTTTGCTACTCACACTAACCATTGGCCTATTAATAAGCCATCTCTTACTGGTGCCTTTTAATAGCCAGTCATTGATACCTGAGAATATTACTCAAGTAGCGCTCAACATGACCTTTGAGCCAGAAGATACCGATGTCCGTTTAAATACCTTTTTACCAAAATCCAATCATCGACAAACGCTCATCAATGAAACCAATCTTGCGCCCAATATGGAGTTCCACGAACAAGATAATGCATTAGGACGTCTGGGGAACTGGGCAGGTACAGATCAAAGCCGTTCTGTTCACTATCAAGCGCATCTCACGACAACAGCCACTCGATACGAAATCCCCAGCGATCTGTTAATCCCTGAAGGTTATGATTCCAGCTTAGAGGCTTATTTATCGGCTACCGATGCTGTTCAAGTTAAACACCCAGAAATTGAACAGCTATGGAAAAACATTGCACCCAAAAGTGATAAACATGTATTGGATGTGTTAGGTGCCATTTACGATTACACCTATAACGACATTACGACTGTACCGTTTAAAGGGGTTACTGATTCTCTTACCGCATTGCGATTGGGAGAGGCCAGCTGTAACGGAAAAAGTCGTCTATTTATTTCCCTAGCACGTTTGAACAACCTTCCTTCGCGCTTAGTCGGAGGTCTCATTCTGAATACTGGCACTAAAAAAACCTCCCATCAGTGGGTGGAAGTTTTCATCAACAACTATTGGGTTCCTTTTGGACCAACCAATGGCTATTTCGCAGAGCTGCCTTCTCATTATCTAGAGCTCTATCGTGGAGATTTATCGCTTTTTAAACACAATCGCAACATCAATTTTGACTACGCTTTTACCATATCTCAAGACACCATCTCACCAGCCCTATACCAGCATCAGGAACCATCAGTTGCCAAAAATATTAATGCAGCGGTGTTATTGCAAAACTTGGGGCTTAACCCAAAAACTACCAGTATCTTTTTGTTGTTCCCTCTCTGTACATTATTGATTACTTTTTTACGCAACGTTGTAGGACTAAAAACCTTCGGTATATTTATGCCGATGTTAGTTGCCGCAGCATGTTTCTCTATTGGCCTTACATTAGGGCTAATAAGTTTCTTATCGGTTTTATTATTGGCATTTATTTTCCATGCATTGCTGGATAAATTACATATTCTAAAAGTTGCAAGGCTAGCATCAATCATTACTATTATTACATTACTGTTTATCGTAACCCTGTATTTTATCGACATAAAGCACCATGAACAGTTTGGTATGTTGACGTTATTTCCTGTTGTTATCATCAGTTTTGTTGCCGAACGTTTACATCAACTATCTGCAGAAAATAACTGGTCTGATATGGTAAGCATCAGCATCGGTACTGTGTTCACCATTGTTATGTGTTTTCTAATATTTAACTCCATTTTACTACAAGGGATATTTGCCTTGTATCCAGAGCTTCTACTACTTGTACTGTCCATCCAAATGTATATCGGAAGCTGGTCTGGAATACGTTTATCAGAAATCATTCGATTTAAAAATCTTCTTTTGTTAGATGCTAATGCTGTTGTTGGTATTAACAGTAGAAACAGAGATTTTGTGTATAAGCACAATAAAAAGTCATTACTTACTTTAGCAGCAGATAAATTAGCGGCAAAAGTGGCCTTACAAAAATTCAATATTCCTGTACCAGACACATTAGCATCTTGTTCTGAGCACAAAGAAATTGAGCAAATGATGCTAATGATACAAGACTTATCACGCTTTGTTATCAAACCCAACAAAGGATCTCAAGGAAATGGCATTCTTGTCATCATTGACAAAGATGATGACCTTTATATCAGTGCATCAGGTAAAAAATGGAACAATACCGCCATCAGACAACATATCAATGAAATACTATCAGGTATCTATTCACAGGATGGTGACACTGACACTGCTTATATCGAACCCCTGATTCAACAACATACTTCACTTCAATGTTTAGCACCTTACGGACTAAGTGATATTCGAATTGTAGCCGGCAAAGGAAAACTCATCAGCGCCATGTTACGTATGCCAACGAAACGTTCATCCGGCAAAGCCAACCTTCATCAAGGCGCAGTGGGTGTCGCAATTGATCTGGACACGGGTATCACGACACGATGTTCCATCAAAGGTCAGAGCATTACCCACCATCCAGACAATGGGGAATGTCTCGTGGGGGTTAGCATTCCCTTTTGGAATGAAATAACCACAATGGCAGAAGACAGCTATCGTGCGATTCCATTGGGATATTTAGGCGTTGATGTTTGTTTAGATAAAGACAAAGGTCCGCTTATTTTAGAAGTAAATGGACGACCTGGATTGGAAATTCAAAATGTACACAACAGAGGTTTTGGAAATGAATTATCTTCATCCATTAATGCGTCTTAGCACCATATTTTCCAAAACAGGTGTTCCACTTGTGGTAATTGCAAGTATTTTCACTCTTTGTATCACACTGGTAGAATATCATGGCGAACGCATCTAAATCATTGATTCTGTAAGGTGTCTATCTGATGTCAGAACCCTCCAGAGATAGTCCTTATCCCAGCCAGCTCTTTTTCGTTTACATTCAATCCC
>MAAL01000016.1 GCA_002163245.1 Gammaproteobacteria bacterium 42_54_T18
CATTTTAATTTCTCACGCTATCCTTAAAGAGCAGTATTTGCAGATATTTGTGTGTGTAGACAACATCAAAGCTCTGTTTAAAACAGGCATTTTTTTGTGTATTTACAAGAAGGCAATACCTTGTTAAATACTATTAAATTCCCCAAACAACATTGGGAGGCTCCCATTGTATCGGCTTCTCTCCCCCATCAAAACTATAGATATCTTATTGTATTTATTAACAGTGTTAGTATTTACGTCGCCTGCACACGGCATACAAATAACCGTGGCAACAGGGGTGAATGATGACCCGCCCTATGTATATGGTGACTCCCAAATTGCCACTCTCTATCCCGGCATCACCATCGAGATCCTACAGCTGATTGAAAAAAAATATGATATTCAATTTGTAATCAGAAAATTACCCTGGACAAGAGTCATGGCCATGGTAAAAGACAATTCATTGGATGGTGGCTTTCACTTCAGTTACAAATCCCCCAGAAAATCATTTATTGCCTACCCCATACCCTCGGGTAAATCAGAGCCTGACCCCAAGTACAGTATCTCCAATCGGTCGTACAGCCTATACCGTTTGAAGGGCCAGCCCATTCATTGGAACGGTCAGCAGTTTATTAGCAACACAACCCTCCCCCTCAACATTGCCGCCATTCGAGGTAGCTCCATCACGCAAGATATTATAGAACTGGGCCATCGGTTAACCGCCGTTAGCAACGATCAACAATTACCAGGCCTATTACTTGCCCGCAGAGTGGATATTTTTGTGGCCCTGGAAAACATGCTCGACCCCAAGATTAAAATACTGGCACCTAAAGACCGCGTATTGATTGAAAAAACCTTTCCGCCGGTGGTGAACAAACCTTATTACATCGCGTTTTCAAAACGGTTTTATGGGAAGCATAAGGAAATTGCCTGGTTTATTTGGAAAACCATTCAACACATTAAAGAAAACGGAGAGCTAGACGATATCTACACCCGCTATTCAAATAGAAAATAGTTTTACTTAAATTTCAAAGATCTGGTGACTCATTTTCATAAACCTGCTTTTCAGCCTGCTTTATGAGTTGTTTTAACTGTCCATTTCCTTTCATTCTCTTAATGGCAGCATCCACCTTTTTAACCAGCTTCAGGTGGTCACTATGAATGTAATGATAAAGATCCAACACCGCTAAGGGCTCATCTAAAGGGACTATTTCGGTAAAACCCAATTTATTCAGAGCCATTAGTCCATCAACCGTATTGGTTAATGCAATGTCAGCTCGACCGTCATTTAAAAACTCCATCATTTGTTCAGTACTGCCTATGGTATACACATCAGGCATGCCTGCAGTAATATTATTGGTATGTTTAACCCCTCTTACTTTAACCAAACTGTATTTTCTAAGGTCATCTTTGTTCTTAATTTTAATACCACTGTTTACTTTGATAAACGCCATGGTCTCCAGGTAATAATAAGGCGTTGGCACTCTAATGGTGGTGGGGGTTTCTAATCCATAGGTCCAAATCCTCATAATTTCCCCGTCTTTATTCCCCGAAGCTGCTTCTACCTGGGCACGTATTCCTGGCAAGGGTGTGATTTCAACGTGAATATTTAGTGAATTGTAAACCTCGGATATGATTATTTTTCCTATTTTTTGTTCGGTGAGCTTCTCTATAGAGGCAAAGTGATACTCTTGCGAATTGCAGACACCTGCCATGGCCAAAATAGCGATAAAAACAGCCCGTTCAGTTCCTGCTCTTAACACGACGTTATGGCCCTCATTATAAAGGCACTAAACCTTAAAACGGCCAATAGACGACTGCATTTGCTCCGACGCCGATTGCAAACTGGCGATGCTATTAGACAAAGCAG
>MAAL01000090.1 GCA_002163245.1 Gammaproteobacteria bacterium 42_54_T18
TGCCTTTCATTTCAATTTTTGAAGTATAAGGAGGCCACTCCCCTGTTAACAAATTTATTGTTTTATGTGCAAATAAATTTAAACTTAAACAAAAAATAAAGAAAATTACAGCTACATTTATTTTCATACCACTCCATCTATTACTTATATACCTATTCATCAATTACTTTTTCATTGATTCTTTTATGATTTGAACATATCTTCCTGATTTAACCAACTTTTGCATACCACTGTCAAATTTATCCACTAACTCTTGTCCTCTTGGGTGTTTTTTTGAAACCAAGTAATAAGCCCCAGTTGCTGGAAATATTTTTTTAGCATGGGAAGTAAACATTGCTGCTTTATCTGCGGGAAAGTTCTTTTTGATGATACTGTGCCCTACCAAAAAACTGGCAGATGTGATATCTATTGTACCAGCAAGTAATTTTTGAAAGTTTTCCAGTTCTGTATCAGAGAGTTCTACTTTTATTCCTTTTCCATCCAAGAATTTTGCTGTTTTGAAACCTACTGTTCCTCCGATTTTATATTTTTTCAAGTCTTCATATGTTTTCCATTTGACATTTGAACTTTTCAAATGAAAAAATACCGTTTTTGTACGAATAATTGCTTTTTTTGAATAGAAAAAATTAGCTTCTCTATCCGGAGATTGAAACCAAGGAATAGTTCCGTCTGTTTTAGCTTCTTGAGCCATTGCAAAAGTTTTTTTCCATCCATCATAGCTATACTTTACATCTATTCCTTCAAGTTTAAAAGCTTCCCTGACAATGGTTTCAGCTACTTTTCCATTTGGGTCATTTTGAGAAGTATATGGTGCCCACTCGCCTGTAGAAATAGTAATCGTTTCATTTGCTTGTAGACCTACCACTGCCATTAAACTTACAATTAAACTCACCAATAATTTTTTCATTTGTGACTCCTTTGTGATTTTATAGATTTTAGCCCAATAAATAATTAGTATTTATGAATATATATGATTAGTTTTATTTTTAAGATAGTGTAAAGTAGTATTTTTTTGTAGCCTAGTAAAAGCTGATTATTTTATGTTCCCAGAATAAAAGGGTTTACAGTCATTGAATAGTTTCCCTGCACTTTCAAAGATACCTGTAAGTGGAGATAAAAAAGTCGATGCAACATTTTCTTTAAGTTTGATGTCATTTTTAGTTAAGTCCCCTTCAAAGGATTGCATAAATTTTGCACATCTATTTTTATCTAACACTGCTATTTGTATGTCATCAAATTTTTTGTTACTAAGATTTATAGCACCTTTTAAAACAATAATATTTTTAGAAGTTTTAACAGCCACATCTTTTGCTACAGCTTTGTTATTTTTAAAGGTCCAAACAGATGAAAAAGCTTTTATCTCTGTTTTTCCTTTTTTATCCACTTCATTTTTAAGTAAGGCAAACTTTGAACCTTGAGTTAACAAACCAGCAAAAGGGCCAGCAATAAAAATAGCACCTACATCTAAAAGATTTACTTTTTTTGTTTCCTCAAATTTGGCCAATATTTTATCAACATCATATTCTTCTAAGATGATATTTTTAC
>MAAL01000153.1 GCA_002163245.1 Gammaproteobacteria bacterium 42_54_T18
GCAATCACTGTATATTTAACACAGGCCTTGATAATTCAAATATTGATGAATTCATCACTTTAGTCGCCGATCAATTTATTACGCTGTTAGACTCCAGCTTGCCAGATGATTTCTTCGGTTTATGCTCTTGTCCTAAATGCGGTTATATTGGAAGTAGTGTAATTGAAACAATAGATAAACCATGGATGCCAGATAAAGTATATCGGGCAATATATAATAAAGCGCAAACTTGTAGGGCAACATGCTCAAAATGTAATCAGCCATATCCATTGGCTATGGCTGATTACAAAGGGAGAGTGATGTACTTCGAGTCAAAGTGCTAACAAAACAACTAACCGGACAGCCACGATAGTGGCTGGCCAATAACCTCAATGCTACGGAAGAAGGCTGTCTTCGTAGAGTCCGTCAGCCCTCTTAAATTAAAACGTAAATAACAAAAAAACCGCTTGCAGTGATGCAAGCGTTTTTTTAATTTCGACATCCGACATCTAAACTAAGCCGCCTTCACCGCAAAGCGATCTTCTAAATAGTTAATAATGTCAGAAGACTCATACATCCAAGAAACTTTACCTGCTTCTTCAATGCGTAAGCAAGGCACCTTTAATTTGCCGCCGCCCTCAACCAGTTCGTCACGGGCGTCATCACTGCGTTTAGCATCACGGGTTTTAATGTCTAGGGTGTTGCGCTTCATGGTGCGGCGTACTTTTACGCAAAAAGGGCAGGCTTTGTATTGGTAAAGGGCAAGGTTGGTGGTTTGCGCATCAACTTGCGCTTGAATTTCCGTTTCACGCTTCACCCCTTTAGGGGTAAATAGCCAGTTAAAGAACAAAATTAATGCACCGAGAGCCCAGCGAATAACACCTAACATATAACCACCTCGAATATAAAAGTATAAAGATCAATTGATCGTATTATATACAGGGTGGCCCATTATGGCTATTGGTCTGATGAATTTAATAAGCTAAATAGACCTGATACAACGCAAACCCTAGCCATGAAATAAGCAATAGAGCCCAAGGTAACTTGGTGCCAGTGTTGGTTTCTTTTACCTCTGCAATGACAGGTGTTTCAATTTGAGGTTGCTTGGCTTTTTTTAATA
>MAAL01000021.1 GCA_002163245.1 Gammaproteobacteria bacterium 42_54_T18
CTGGAAATTTACGCTGGGGTTGGGTTTTGCTAAAGTGAAACGGAAGCAAAGCCCGGCACCAGGGTAAAATTTCCAGTGCATCGCCTGGTTAAACAGGCGATGGTAGGTTTTGTTGCGAGACGCAACCCGTACTCTAAAGCTTGTAGTTTTTCCTGACTTAACTAGATTCATCGGTATTTTTTCGCCTCTGATTCCAGCGAAATATTCTTTCAGAACATGCTAAAACGCCAATTACACCTAAAATAATTGCCGCAGGAATCACATCAAAACTAACTAAGAGAGAGCACGTTATACTTGTTATTAGTGCTATGATAACTAAATGCCTTTGATTCATATCCATCGAAATTTATTCCAGATTATTTTCAATTCAAAAATCTCTAAGTCGCCATAAAGAAGCAATAACAGTTGAATACATGGCACGCTAAACTTTCCCCGCGCCGCACATGTAAAAATTTCTTTCTCTATTTTCAGGTTTTTATCCAAACAAATCAATCTCTTAACTCCTTCTGTCCTGTTAAACAATGGGACAACGAGGCGCCTTGAATATATACAACAAATACAACCTTTATACTTGTTGCTTTATTTCCATATAAATCAACAAGTTAGAAAACCACCATTTATTCAACGTATATATCGGGCTCGTTAAACAAAACTACGTTCAATAAACAATCAAATAGTCGACTTAGAAGTACCTACTATGATGATATTAATTTGATTTTTCATAAGATGGGTATTACCATCACTCTTTAACTGTAAGGATACACAGTACTCATGGATGATATTAAAATACCAATTCCCCACAAACCCTCAAAGTTTCTTGATCAGCTACGTGAGCACATCCGAACGGATGGAAAAGCATATGCAACTGAAATCACCTATGTAAGCTGGGTGAAACAATACATTTTCTATCACGACAAAAAACACCCAAAAAAAATGGAATCAAAACATGTTGAAGAATATTTAACCTATCTAAACGTTCAATGTGGTGCTTCAGTTAATACGCAAAAAACTGCGCTTAACGCATTGGTCTACCTGTATAACCATTTTTTGAATCAACCTCTTCAAAAGCTAAATTTTCGTTACTCCAGAAAACCAACTCGCATACCTACCGTTTTTACACACGACGAAGCTACTGACGTTATCAATTGTTTACATAAGGACTTCCAACTAATGGGAAAACTCATGTATGGAAGTGGATTACGAATTTCTGAGGTAGTTCGATTACGAATAAAGGATATCGATTTTAATATGCGATATATCATAGTGCGTGATGGTAAAGGAGCCAAGGATCGTACCACCTTGCTTCCCAAATCAATTATTGAAAACCTAAAAAACCAAGTTATCGTTGTCGAAAAACTATTGGCATTAGATACAGCAAAAGGTATCGGCCCAGTATATCTACCAAACATGCTAGGGAAAAAGTATCCAAAAGCTGGCCGTTCAATAGATTGGCAGTATCTTTTCCCCTCACACAACACCAGTGTTGACCCAAGGTCAGACATTAAACGTCGACATCATATTTATAAGGGTACTATTCAGAGACAGGTAAAAATTGCCATAAATGCGACAAAAATCCGAAAGCACGCCAGCTGCCATACCTTTCGCCACAGTTTTGCTACCCGTTTATTACAAAATAAATACGACTTACGTCAAATACAAACACTCATGGGACACTCAGACATTCGTACAACAGAGATTTATCTCCATGTTATTGAGGAGCTGGGTGACCATGTAGTAAGTCCAATAGATTAATCTCGCCGTGTCTACTCAATAAAAATACCTAATTCACAAAAATTGTTACACCACAAACAATCAAAACAACCACCAGTACAAATCGCTTTAATACCTCCTGGTTTG
This sequence comes from Gammaproteobacteria bacterium 42_54_T18, assembly GCA_002163245.1. Taxonomy (GTDB): domain Bacteria; phylum Pseudomonadota; class Gammaproteobacteria; order Pseudomonadales; family Ketobacteraceae; genus 42-54-T18. The sequence goes on from MAAL01000021.1 coordinate 1,858, forward strand.
CTTTCATCGCAAATTTTAGTGATAACAAAACACCCACGATAGTGGCTACCGACAAAATAGCTCCTGGCAGCCACACCACCTGTTCTCTAATAATAAAAATCACTAACGATAAAAATCCAAACCCCAAGGTACATACCATCTTCCATGCATTCGCCTGTAGAATTCCATAACGCATAGCACCCGAAAAAAACAATATTAAAACAAATCCAACACCTCCTTGTATTGCGCCACCGTATAACCCACATAAAAAAATACCAACATTTCCAAAACGTAAATCACCCAACAACTTTGGTTTTTCATGTTCACCAGGAAATACCGCTGTGGAGCTAAACATCATCACAATCGACATAACCATCATAGTAATCAGCAGCACCGGTTTTAAAATATCCGGAGGCATATACGACACAACCAATGCACCAAGAAAAGCACCCACTAACATTGGTTTCATCACCGGTATGATATCTGCTGTCTCTAAATACCCATGCTTTTTAAACCCGTGTACACCCGTTAACGACTGAATAACCACCGCTAATCGATTGGTTCCATTGGCAATATCGGCAGGCATTCCCATTAACATCAGAACGGGTAACGTTAACATACTGCCACCACCAGCCAGTGTATTGATAAACCCTGCACAAACACCAGAGATCACCAATAAGGATACGGTCCAAACCGTTAACTCATACTCCATATTACTCACTCATAAATAGACACAAATCCACCCAATTCCACCCTAAAAGCCGCTGCAAAGCACTAACGGCGGGGCCTCTTAATCCCAAACAGCCTAAAAAACAGCCAAAAACTGCTAACGTTTTCCGTTGATTTGCCGTAGCATGAAAATTATATGAGTCAATATAGGGATTTCCCCGGAGTATTGTATGGTTGCTATTTCTTTACAACAGCCCGTTATTGTAACGCAGAACAGTAACACTGTGACTGTTAACGAGCCACTTGCGGTGCCTCAGCAAGAAAAGCCGCTCAATAGCCAAGATAATTCTGTGTCTGCCTCTCAAGCAACTCAAGCCGCCACCAATCAACAAGCCCCTCAACCCACAGATCCAACCCAGGCTGTTTCACAAACAGAACAGCAGTTACAGCGAGCTGCGGTAGAGGCTAGTGCGACAACGACTCCTGATAATAGAGAGGCAAATCAACAAGCTAACGTTGAAACTCGGCAAACGGAGAACCGTCAACAAGTTGCAGAAAATAGTACGGTAGAAACCCCGGCACCACCTCCAGTGGAGTCACAAACGTCTACATTGGCAAACAACACTGCTGCGGTATCAACCTATCAACAAGTAGGTAACCTTGGAAGCGAGCAGCCACGCCGAACTGAATCAGCGAGTTCTGACACAAGTGGTAATACTGCCAGCTCACCAGATCAACCAACGTCACAAACCACATCAACTAGCAGTACAAGTGATACACAAGAAGCATCACCTGAACGGCAGGTCTTTGGCGGAGCTATTGATGCTCCAAGGCAACAAGCAGGTTAATTTTTAAACCTAAACTAACTTACCGATAATAAAAAAGGCGATGTATTACTTTGATTTTCAAAGTAATACATCGCCTTTTTTATTATATGAATAACGAGATGTTAGCTGCCGCTAACTAGCTGTTAACATTCACATCAATTAAAACGCTTTCTTTAACACAGCGAGAGCCTGTTCAAATGTAGCGTCAATTGGATTCAACAGCATTGAACCATCATCCAAAGCCATACGCGCAATACCTTCCAAATCAGATTCTTTCACGCTGCCAGTTTCCGATAGTTTACGTGGCAACTCACACAACGCATACATCTCTTCTTTTAGTGCAATAATTGTGGCGATCGCTTTTGCTGGGCGTTCAGCAACGGGTGTAGATGCATACACGTCAGAACCAGCGATATGTAATAATAACTCCCCGATATTTTCACTACTTACAGGTAAGTTAAATTCCAACACATGAGGCATCAAAATACTCATACACAATCCGTGAGGTACATGGCACTTGGCACCCACACTGTGGCCTAATGAATGAACCATACCTACCATCGAGTTTGAGAAAGCAATACCCGCCATGGTGGATGCTTCTGCAAGCTGCAAACGGCCAGCAGCATCACTTGGATTTTTTAATACTTCCGGCAAGTGAGTCGTGATCTTTTTCATTGCCGCAGTGGCATAAGCATCACTAATAGGGTTTTTCGCCAAACCTGTAAACGATTCAACCGCATGGGTTAAAGCATCCATTCCTGTTGCAGCGGTAATTTTTGGTGGCAAACTTAACGTCATTCGAGGATCAAGAATGGCCGCATCAGGGAGTAAAAATGGAGAAACAAAAGGTACCTTCGCACCTGTTTTATCATCTTTAATCACAGAAACATTCGTTGTTTCTGATCCTGTACCCGCTGTTGTTGGTATCACAAAAAATGGGTTAAGAGGGCGTTTAACAACACCGGTTCCTGAATAGGCACGAAGGTCATCACCACCTTCAGAGACAAGAATGTTGACACCTTTTGCCGTATCAATAACCGACCCACCACCAATCGCTAAAATGGAATCACATTCCTTTTCACGATATAGCGCTGCTATTGCAGCAACAGTAATCATTGAGGAGTCTGGCGGAACATCATCAAAGATATCAGTTGCTTGCATATCCGCTGCTTCAAGAGCTTTGATAACGATATCAACCAAACCAACACCGCGTACTCCACGATCAGTAATAATCAGCGGGCGAGAAGCATCGTGTGAGCTCAATTCAAAAGGGATATGTTCTAATGCTTTAAATCCTGCCACCATTTTTACAGGACAGAAAAATTCGTAATATTCGTTCGCCATGATTAACGCTCTTTTACTAGATTAAGAAGGAATTGACTGTAGGTTTTGGTCGTCATTTGGATTTTTTGAATAAACTCTAAATCCGGATACGTTTTCACTGCTTTTTTCGCAACGACCTTTGGAAGAATGACAGTCTGTAAGCGATTCAGACAACGAACCACTTTCATTGACATCGGTAAATCACCATCAATAACCAACCGCTCATTTGCATAGGCTTGTGCCGTATGCTCTTGAAAACTAAACACCAAAAACGCAAACGTCACGTGCTTAAAACTCATGGTGAGATCGGGTTTATCCGTATAATTCGTCAAGTTTATCAATGCGCCATCCTGCTTTTGCATCGTCAAACTTAATTCACCCGGCATCACACACATGCGAAACACAAAACCTTCCGGCATGTCAGCAACTTCAGTCTTAATCACATCATCCACCTGACTTCCCGCTTTTAACATATGGGAAATCAATTGCATCATGCCAGAGACGTACATTCTCTGATAGTTGTAGTCAATATCGGCTTCAAAGCCTTTTTTTATAGGAATCATTTATTAGCCCTTATCCTAGAAGCAACACCACAACAGGAATCAAACCTGCAGAATATTCACTTCAAGATACACTCTGAAAAAGAACGAATCACACACCTCACTCTCTCGAGCCCCTTTGAGATCTGCACGTTCTTACTACTTTGCTTACCACTTTACGCCTATAGAGTATGCAAAGACTAAGCGTTATGCTAGTTGACGATCGTTGAAGTTTTGTATCCTTTTAACGACATATTCTCAAAAAAGAGAGAGACTAATGAGTCACCCTGTTTTTTGATCAATAAGCCCCTAAAAAGCCCTCAAAATAACCCCATTCAGCCCAAAGGTTTTGTAAGCAAATATTCAATACCCCTTAAAAACCGACAAAATCTAGTCATTGTCCACTAACTTCGCCAATTCTGTACGGCTAGAAATACCCAGTTTGTCATACACACGGTATAAATGATTTGAGATCGTAGAAGGAGCCAAGCCTAATGATTTTGCAACTTCCTTAAAGGTCAGCCCCTTACATACCAACGCAACAACCTGCTTCTCACGTTCACTTAATAAATCCAACCGTCCTAAAGGGCGCAAACTCACCATAACCAAATCCCCTAGGGGCTTTACGTCTATAGACAGGTTATTCATTTCAAAACGATGTTCAGAAGACGGCAATTCCAGCTTAAAGGGCAGGGTAGACATTTGCCGATCGGGAAAGTGTTCATTCAACATCGCAACAAAACGTGGCTGCACCTCATGAAAACACCCTTGTTGATCACAAATTGCCGAAGCTGATTGACCCTCAGTCTCCCGTAACCGATTTCCCACTCGTAAATGCAAAAAAAACGCATGAGATACAGCTGATACCAAATGGTAAATTAGATGTTGCTGTAATTGACGCTCTTCATCCGTAAACACATGCTCACGATCAAACCGGTAAAGACTGAGCAACGTATACAACCCTGTATTCATATCCACATGACCCGAAGCCAAAATACGTTCAATGCCATAAGGCTGAAACATTCGGCTATACAAATCAGACTGATAAAACGCCTCATCAGAAATCACATCCGACATATCCACAGGTTTACCTAAATTATTAAGCACACCATCGCGAATCGGATTCATCTCCATCGTTTCTTCTAAGCGAGTCGCATAATGCTCATCCAATCCCAATTGGCTCACATAATGAAATCGAATAGCCGCTTGGTTACCCGTACCCCAAAACGCAGCATCAAAATCAATCACCCGAGATAACTGCTCCAAAGCCCAAACACGGTACTGATCAGGCTGCACATTGGGAGCAGCTCGGTACAAATGACTGATAAATTCATCAAGCAGAATTGAACTACTCATACACGTTTAACCATGAAAATTGTCCGTTAGGTTATTTTTACTATTCACTCGAAAAAGGTTCCTCGACACAATAGTGTGAATAACCTTACCAACTGCTGGAAAACCCAACATGAAGCCCAACAACATCATCGAACCAGGCCTACTCCCCAATGAAGCAGACTTCTCCGACGAGTTCTTCCAACAGTTCACCCTACGTAATAACAAACAACCCCTAAAGTTATCCGACACAATAACCAAAGACTACCAGTTCCCAACACTTTACGGCAACGTTACCTGCGCAATCGGCGTATTTCTATGTGACTACGACAAAGCCCAAGCCATGTTGCCACACCCAAAAATGAAACCCGTCGCCATGCCAAAGGGTAGGGCTCTCGTCACCTTCTCATGTTACGAATACCAAAAGGTTCGTGGTGTTGCTCCCTACAACGAAATAGCCATGACCATTCCCGTAATGATCGACCCCTCGATCAACGTACCGGTATTACCAATGATAATGGATGGCCTGTTTAAGAAGTTTGGTTATTACGTTTTCCACATGCCCGTTACTTCATTAGAGAACCGTATTCGCGGCAACGACATTTGGGGATTGCCTAAAGTTGTCGACACCATTGATATTGGCGTCAACAATAACACCTCAAAAACCATCGCCACGGATGTGCAAGGCAACGAGTACTTCAGCCTCTCTGTACCAACCTCAGGAAAAAGCACCGCGTTTGATGTTCGGTCCAATATTTATTCCAAACTTAACAATCAACTACTACAAAGCCCTACACAATTTAAAGCCAACTTTAATGTCACCAAACACATGGATAGATTATGGAAAACCGGTGGCGATGACCCTGGTGTGTTAACCATCGGAAAAGGCCCTTACGGCGACATGTTACGAAACCTAAATATTGAAACTCAGCCATTTCAGTTTCGTTACGCTGCTCATATGAATGCGTGTTTTGATTTACCAAACGAACATTATCAAGCCCCATTTGCGTTCACCGGATAAAGTAGGCCATCAGATGACAACAACAAACACAGCTATCAAACAAAAAGCGGTTTTATTGGTCGGATCCGGTGCAGTAGGTGCAACCATTGCGTCCTGGGTTGCACCTACTCACAACAAATTCTATGTATTAGACCGAGGGGAAACCCTTGATGCCATCAAAAAAAATAGCATTTTCTCTTACCTTCAACACCATGAAGATAAAGGAGAAAAATGCTCAATAAAAACCGTAGAAAATTTCACGGACTGTCCAATACCCGACGTTATTTTGTTGTGTGTAAAAAACTACAGCTTAGACGGTTTATCAAAAGCGATCATAAAAGCCTACGGTGAAGAATGTGAAAAAAACACCATCGTTGTGGGATTACAAAACGGCGTTGAGAATCAACAAATCCTATCCAAGTATTTTTCTAAGGTTGTATACGGCATTATCAGTTTTAATGCATGGTTAGATGAACCCGGTGTCGTAGGGTATCAGGCCAAAGGACCCTTTATCTTTGGCACACCTGATAACAGTCTAAAATCTGAAATAAAAATAGTCGCTGATATCTTTAACCAAGGTGTCGAAGCAATCGTAAGTGATCATTTTCAAGATGCCGCATTATCAAAAATGATCGTCAATCTCACCAACTCATTTACTACGTTGATGGGGTTAGGTTATCGTGATATTGATGACGCCTCAAAATTTCAAAAAATCCTTAGCCAATTAACCTTTGAAGGTGTGAACATTGTTAAAGCTTCAGGGCATAAAGAATGTAAAGTAGGCGATATTCCGAGCTGGTTTCTAATGGGAGCAAGTGCTCGCTTACCACAATTTTTAACCCGTAAATTATTCGAAAAAAATGTCAAAAAATGGTTGTGAGTAGTATGGCGCAAGACATTATTCAAAATGGCCGCAGTGATAATGAATTAGAAGGTATAAACGGTTATTTGTTGGCAATGGCAGATAAATATAATGTTGATGCACCCTACAATCGCGCTATCTACCAATTATGCCAAGAGGAATTTTCCAATTCTAACTTCAAACCCATGAGCGTTAGTGAAGTATGGCAACGTATGAATCTTGATGGTAAAAATCAGTCGTTACGATCGGCTTAACTGGATAAATAAATGACGGTATACAAGTAACGTATAAAAGTGCCTAAAACAAAATTTCAAGCCTATTACTTATATACCGTCACCCTCTATTTACGCAACGCGAAATACCAAAGGTGTATCATCCCAAATTGAAACACTGTTTTTCGCTGCCACCTCTACACTTCGATCTAAGGTTTCTCTCGTTAACCAACCTAAGTGAGGCGATAACACAACGTTATCCAATGCTAGTAGGGGATTGTCTTCGTTAACAGGTTCCTGTGTAAACACATCAAAACCCGCTGCCCCCAATTTTCCTGACACTAAAGCCTCATAAACAGCCGATTCATCAATCAATGCTCCACGCCCAGCATTCACCAAAATCGCTCCATCTTTCATCAATGAAAGAGCCCTTTGATTAATCATTTTATCTGTAGCATTTGTTAATGCAGCATGTAACGACACGATATCAGACTGTTTCAGTAACTCATCCAAAGAAAGGTAGTGGTATTTAACATCACTTTTTTCTTTTGTCGCTGTGTAAACAATATTAGCACCCATAGCTTCCAATATCGGTGCTAATATTTTGGGAATACCTCCAAACCCAACTAAACCAATCGTCTTTCCTTTTATTTCAAAAAGCTGCTCTTCTGTTTCTTTGGTAATACGCCATTGTCCGCTACGGCAGGTATTATCCATAATAAGCAAACGCCGCAATGCTGCCATCATGAGTAACAACGTCATCTCAGCGGTAGCTTGGGAATTGGTACCCGGCATATTACAAACAATAATGCCTTTTTCTTTTGCAGCGTCTAAATCAATAGTATTGGTACCTACACCAATTTTCTGTATCAATTTTAGTTTTGGTGCTTGTTCAATAATGTCTCGAGTTAGCGGATGAAGTACATGCCATATAACCTCGGCATCTTTTAGCTCATCCATAAAAGGTTGCTCAGGCCCTTCAGGACAACAAACAATATCAAGACCTTGAGATTTTAATGATTCCAGTTGTTTCTTTAGTGCAGGACCTGCATCGTAATGAAATAGCACTTTCATAGTTTTGTCCTAATTCGCATCTATATTAAAAAATATCTATTCAGTAAATCTTTAAATCTTGCATATAGCGCTGAAAAGTAACATTCAACACATTACAATTCTAACGTTGCTCTCGTAAACGTATTGATATAATCCATATGCTCTTTTGCCGCACGTTCCGCCAAGGTTTCATCACCCTTTGATATGGCTTTTGCAACTTGAGCATGCAAGCGAGCAGTTTCCGGTAAATCATTCATCAATTGATGGTGTCGATGCCAAAACCGACGAGATAAACCATGCAACTGATGTAACATTGCACCCGCAAATTCGTTATCACATGCATCTGACATCAAAACATTATACTCATTGTCCAATCCAACAAAATTAAGATAATCCTGATGTTTTGCCGCCAACTCCATCGCCACAGCAATTTCAATGAATCGATGTCTCTGTTCAGTAGTTGCTCTTTTTGCTGCCAGTTTTGCTTGTAGCTGTTCTAATACAGAACGCACTTCGATTAACCGCATCTGTACTTTGATATCAATTTCAGTAACGCGAATACCACGCCTTGGCATCACCTCCACCAAATATTGACGAGCGAGTTGTTGTAACGCTTCACGAACCGGCGTTCTACCGAGTCCTAGCTCTTTGGCCAGTTCATTTTCAGACAACAGTTCACCAGGGGCCAATTCCATGGTGATAATTTTCTCTTCAATTAAAGAATAGGCTTCTTCAACTTTACTCATATTTTGATATCCCTGCCTAAGGGTTTTCCACCGGCATATACCGCATCCGAACCCAACTGATCTTCCAGCCGAATCACTTCATTCCATTTTGCCATTCTTTCTGAACGAGCAAAAGAACCCACCTTTAGCTGTTCAATTCCCCACCCTAGCGCTAAATGTACAATAGTTACATCTTCAGTTTCTCCTGATCGAGCAGAAACAATCGTGTTCCAACCGTTTTCTTTGGCTGCTTCAAAAGCTGCTTTCGCCTCCGTTAACGTCCCAGCTTGATTAGGTTTACACAATAACGTATTACACGCATTTATCTCGTTTGCAGCGGAAATATTTTTTATATTGGTTACCAATAAGTCATCACCTACCAATTCAATACATTTATCCACATTAGTATTAATAGCAGTCAGAAGTTTTGCATGGCTGTTTAAATCATCTTCAACAAAAGGATCTTCTATCGCAATAATTGGATAAGCCTTTAACCAATTCAGCATTAAATCAAACCACTGCTCATTGTTTAACGTACGTTTTTCCGATTTTAAGAAATAACCCTTATTTGAATATAACTGTGTTGCTGCAATATCCAGTGATATACCAACTTGATCTTCTGTAGAAAACCCTGCCAACTCTATACTTTTTACTAGAGTTTCAATCGCTTCTTCATTACTCGCAAAAACTGGCCAATAACCACCTTCATCAGCCACACCAAAACGCTTTCCTTGCGCATCCATAATAGAACCCGCTGCTAAATAGATTTCAGCTATCCACTCCATTGCTTCACTAAACGTCGTTGCGCCATATGGCATCACCATAAAATCTTGTAAATCTAAATGGCCTTCTGCGTGAGCTCCACCACCAAAAATCTGTATTTCCGGTAATGGTAATACAATCTTGTTCGACAGATGGATTTCTTTGTCTCGTAAGTATTTCCATAACGGTTTTTTTTCACCATTTGCCGCTGCGTGTGCAACCGCCATAGAGGTAGCAATCATTGCATTACCACCAAGACGCTCTTTATTATCAGTTCCATCAAGATTAACTAAACATTGATCAATATTTTTTTGATCAGTCGCATTTAGTCCCAATAACGTTTCTAAAATTTCACCATTAACATTTGCCACCGCATTATCCACACCATAACCACCAAAGGCTTTCTTGTTATCCCGAAGATCAACTGCTTCCCCTGATCCCGTTGATGCTCCGGCGGGTGCAATAGCTCGACCAAAACCACCGTTATTTAATAATACTTCTGTTTCTACAGTAGGACGCCCGCGGCTATCCCATACTCGTCGACCTTTAATTTTTTTTATTGAAAAATTATTTTTCATTGTTAACTCTTCTCTTTTAATTTTCTGATCTCTATTAAATAGTTGAATAACCTTGTGGATAAAGAACAACTTTGTGGGTAAGTGATCCCCCTTGTGGATAAATAATTGTAAAATCAACAAAGCAAATATTTATTCCACTTATGATGCCTTTTGTTTCCATAAATCTCGTATTTTTAAAAATGTTAATAACTTTTTGTCGATAATCGTTCGACCAATATAACGGACAAATATCTTATCTTTTTCCTCCGTTATATATTCCACCGGTGATTTCCCATCAATCCTGGCTAATAAAAACACACCCAAATATAAACAGGCTCTTTTTTCAAATTCCAATGGGTTTTCCCAATTAACATTAGATAAATACGATTCATAAGCTACAGTAAAACTGTTAAGCAGTTGATCTAATAACAACGGTCGCCAAACAGATTTTAATAACAGGTGATTTAGCAAAAAAGCAATATCAAACGCAGGATCACCGTACACTGCACATTCCGCATCCAAAAAAATCGGTCCATTTTCTCCAACCAAGATATTCTTCGGACTAATATCGCCATGAACCAAGGCTTTTTGGTTTTTTGCCAAACCATTAGCAAGATTATCTATACTGTCCTTAAGATCTGGATGTTGTTTTGCGGTTGCCAAAAAATACGGCTCGATACGTATTTGATAAAACAAATGCATAGTATCAAATTGTTGGATAAGGTCCGTTCGCAGAGAGGGTAGTGCGGTACGTTGATGAATTTTTCCTAGGTTTGAAGCAACTTGTTGAGCCGTTTGTAGATCAACAACACCATCACGTAATTGATTCTTCCAAACGGGGTAATTTTCCGGTGGTAAAAAGTCCATCGCAAATACACCGCGCTTTTCATCATGTGCCAATATCTGAGGAACCACATCATGTGAAAAGTACTCAGCCACGGTTTGAAACCAACGCACTTCATAGGCATTACGATCCGTAGATACTTCCCACGTTTGTTTCACCTTTAATTGAGACAGGGCTCTTTTTATACACAACGTCTGGTATTGGTTTTTTTCAACGGCACAATCGCTGCTACCATCAGGATAAATATCAATACGCCAAATATCTGAAGCAACGCCCCCCGTTAATGGTTGAGAGTTAATAACCTCTCCATTTTTGATAAACCCCATTGTTTTTAATGAATCGATCATTTCAGTGGGTAGTTTGTCATTCACACCATAACCCCTCAGCTTAAAGTTAATGCCTTGCTCTAACTGATATATCAGTAGTATATCAACAAATCGTATGCTAACTTTACATCTCAAGCAATTGTTTTTTTACCGGGCTGCTCTTCTAATGATTACAAACAACACACAAGCACTGATAAATCGACTGAAAACCTTAGAAACCGCCGTTATTGCCGATGTAATGGTCGCTATGGGATTAGAATCTCAGGTATTAGCCCCCAGCTTTCTCTCTCTAGGTCTTGATCAAATACTGATTGGACCGGCTATATGTGCAAAGGGCTGCGTTGAGGCGGGAGATGATGCAAAAACCACCTTTGAATTAGACGACTGTGTTTATCCAGGGGGAATTGTTGTGATTGATTCCAATAACTGTCAAAAAGGCGCGTTGATTGGTGACAACATGGCAACCAGTATGAAAAACAATGGCGCAGTTGGGTTTATCGTAGACGGGGGCATCCGTGATGCTGTGGAATTTATAACGCTAGAGCTTCCTATTCTCTACAAATATAAAACCCCCATTAACGCTCACAAATTCTTTAGTTTTACCCACTTTGAAGTTCCTATTTCCATTGATGGTATATGGGGCTCCGTCACTATAAATCCTGGTGACTTAATCATTGCTGACAGTGATGGCTGTTCCATTATTCCATTACAACACGCAGAACAGATTATTGCTGACAGTGAAGTCCATCAACAAACAGAAAACAATATTAAATTAACAATAAAAAAAGGGGAAACACGCAAAAATGCTTCTGCGAAATTTCCCCGATTACAACATGTTGATAAGTGTGCCTAATTTATCGTCCAACAAGATCCCGTGCGATAATTTCTTTCATTATTTCAGACGTACCACCATATATTCGCTGAACCCGAGCATCAATGAACGCGCGAGATATCGGGTATTCCGTCATATAGCCGTAACCACCAAATAACTGCAAACATTCATCGGCCACTTTGCACTGTAACTCGGTAGTAGACAGCTTCACCATGGATGCTTCTACCGCTGACAATTCTGCACGCTGATATTTGTCATTACACAGCGACACATACGCTCGATTCACTTCAATTTGTGTCTTAATTTCTGCTAATTTGAATCGTGTATTTTGAAAAGTCGACAACGTAGTACCAAACGCTTTTCGCTCGGTAACATACTCAACCGTCCAATCCATCATGCCATCACAGGCTGCAATTGCTCCAACCGCCAGAATGAGGCGTTCACGGGGTAATTCCTTCATCAAACACACAAAACCTTGGCCCAAACCACCCAATACCTGATCACTGGTAACTTTCATATCTTCAAAGAATAGCTCAGAAGTGTCCCCTGAATGTAAACCCATTTTTTCAAGATTACGACCTCGATTAAAACCAGGCAAAGCACAATCAACGGTAAAAAGCGAAATACCTTTTGAGCCTTTTGTCGGGTCGGTTTTTGCGGCAACAATCACTACATCACAATGCTGGCCATTCGTAATAAACGTCTTACTACCATTAACCGTGTACTCATCACCGCTGTTAACTGCTGAAGTACGCATAGCCTGAAGGTCTGAACCCGCGCCGGGCTCAGTCATAGCAATAGCACCAACCGCTTCACCGGAAACTAATTTTGGTAACCAATACTGCTTCTGTTCTTCCGTTCCTAAATGGGTAATATATGGGGCCACTATATCTGAGTGCACAGACACACTGGTACATATCGAACCATAACCACCGCGAGCGAGTTCCTCTACAACAATTGCAGACAATTGAAAATCGGCGCCATAACCACCATATTCCTCAGGTACATCAACACAAAGAAAACCATTTTCACCCATCTTATTCCATAAATCGCGGGGGAAAATTTCATCCTTTTCCCATTGCTCGAAATGAGGGGCAACTTCGTTTTTAAGGAATTTTTTTAGGGTGTCACGAAACAATTCACGTTCGCTTGCATCTAGCGTTACTACATCACTCATGATGATCTCCGAAAAGGGCTAATATAAAAATAAACAAATATGACTAACTAACGGAAAAATGGGGTTACAAACTTGCTATAAAAATCTATTTCATAAAACTTACATTACTCCATATTGACGTATAATGCGTCTTTACACGTCAGTAGAATGTAACAGAATACCCTCTAAATCATTCGCACACGTTCAAAAAGGTAATAAAGATGTCAAACAAGGTTATTATCACAGAAGTTGGCCTACGAGACGGCTTACAAAACCAACCTAAGCTTATCGCCACCGCTCAAAAATTAACAATGGCAAAAGCCCTAATTGACGCCGGCGTGAGTCACCTCGAAGCCACCAGCTTTGTACACCCCAAACTGGTTCCTCAAATGGCCGATGCCGTTGATGTTCTTTCAGGCCTAAAAGACCTAACCCAAGCCAGTGATAAAACCAATGTAAATGTATCCGTGCTTGTACCCAATATGAAAGGTTATGAACGGGCAAAAGAAAATGGCGTCACCTCGGTTGGTGTAGTAGTAGCCTCTACCGACACTTTTAACCTTAAAAACCTCAACATGACCACAGAAAAAGCAGCATCCGTCTGCCAACAAATAGTAGCCCAAGCCAAACAAGACGGCATAAACACACGAGTCTATATATCCGGTGCCTGTGTTTGTCCTTATGACGGTAAAACCCCAGTTGATGTCACCTTGGGGCTAACAGAAAAGATGGTTGCCACCGGTGCTGATGAAATATCCATTTCAGATACCGTCGGAGGTGGAAATCCACAGCAAATCATTGATATTCTTACCCCTTTAGTACAACAATATGGGGCCGACCGCTTTAACCTTCATCTTCATGATACGAGAGGTCAAGCATTAGCAATGGCTTGGGCTGGTATCACCCTCGGCGTACGTCGCTTTGATAGCTCCATCGGCGGATTAGGCGGCTGTCCATTTGCTCCTGGCGCATCGGGCAATGTAGCAACAGAGGATTTAGTGTATATGTTAGAGGAAGCGGGCTTTGACACTGGCATTCAATTGAATGCACTTAAAACGGCCGTTGCTGTCTCAGCTAAAGTAACCGGGCAGCAGCTTGGTGGTAGTATCTATCAATGGATGTTATCCCAAGAAACACTGCAAAAAAACAAAGCTGCACAGGAGAATCCCTGTATTTAATAAAAAGGCTGAAAAAGAGCTGATAGAAGAGTTAATAAGCAGCAGGTATATTACGAGTACATTAATAATATGTACTCGTAATTGGTCAGCAGAACTACCTTATAATAACGAAGAACAATAACGAAAAATAACATCCCGAATTAACAACACAATATCACATCATTATGGCTGAAAATTCATGACGTCTACGGCGATATCATCTCCATTTCATACTCAGGTCAAACAAGTACAGCAGTTTGCTCTAACAATCGTTCTCGGAATATCACTACTGTTGGTATCAAAAATCAGTCTCGCTAATAGCGTTGATACACTCGTCAAGAAAGCCTCACAGAACAACAGTATTGCCAAATCATCACAACAGAAAATTGATAAACTCAGTGATCAATCTCGACAGCTATTCTCAAACTATCAATTAGAATCAAAACGCATTGAAGATCTTAATATTTACAACCTTCAGCTAAAAAAACAAATCTATGCACAAAATGTCAAAATCATCGAACTTAGCCAATCCCTAAAAGACATTACCTTAATTGAACGGCAGATTTCTCCGCTGTTACTTCGAATGATCCAAGGTTTAGAACAATTTATAGATTTGGATTTACCCTTCCTACTTGAAGAACGCAGAGAGCGCATTCAATTTCTTCGTAGCGCCATGGAACGGGCTGATGTTTCTAGCGCAGAAAAATTCCGACAAGTCCTTGAAGCCTTCAATATTGAAAATGAATACGGTAGCACCATTGAATCCTACAAAGGCTCAGTCATTTTGGGAGAAAAATCTCAAGAGGTTGATTTTTTAAGAGTAGGGCGGGTTGCATTATTATTTCAAACACTCGATGGCAAGCGCCAAGGGGTATGGAATCAAAAACAACAGCAATGGGAAGAATTGGACGACAGATACAGACGTGATATTCGTATTGGGTTAAAAATGGCAAAAAAACAAACAGCTCCTAATCTTATTAAAATACCGGTACCAACTCCGACCTCAACGGAGGCTAAATCCTAATGACAAAACGTTCTGTAAAACATCCAATAGTAAGAATATCTCTTTCCCTGTTTATCAGTATGTTATTAACCGGGTTGTTCAGTCAAAATAGTTGGGCAATTGCGGGAAGCATCGATGACTTGCTACAGATGGTTAAAGAAGGCCGCGTAGTTGAAGCCAAAGAACATCGAAACAGAGAAGCTCGTTTTTTAAATAATCAAAACCAACAAAAACGTCTTTATAAAAATGCGATTAAAGAAAGAAACAGTCTTGAAAAGGTCAGTATTAAATTAGAAAAAACCTACGATAAAAACGCTGATTCCGTTACAGTATTACAATCCAGATTGGATGAACGCCTCGGAACCTTAAAAGACTTATTCAGTCACTTACAAACCAGTGCAGGTTCTGCAGCGGCTAAAATCGATAACTCTATTATATCCGCTGAGTTTCCTGGTCGCTCCTTATTTCTAACGGGCTTATCTAAAAAAATTGCCAACAGTTCAACCTTACCGTCCATTAGGGAAATGGAACAGCTTTGGTACGAACTACAAAGAGAAATCATAGAGACCGGAAAAGTCAGCCGTTTCACTACTAACGTTATTGATACTGATGGCATAGCGTCTGAACAAGAAGTCATACGTGTTGGTGCCTTTAATCTTGTTAGTTACGGAAAATATTTTCAATATATCCCAGAAACACAAAAAATTGTTGAATATAACAAACAACCTTCCAGCCACTTTGGGTTATCAGCACTTTCCTTACGTACCTCTGAAGATGACTTATCCAGCTTTGGTGTTGATCCTACGCGGGGAGCGATTCTCGAAGCCATGGTTCAGACCCCTGAACTATCAGATCGAATCGAACAAGGTGGAATAGTGGGTTATTTTATTCTTGCGTTAGGGGCTTTGGGTTTTCTAATTATTATTGAACGTTTTGGATACCTCACGGTTATAAGCCGACGTATAACCTCACAGATTGATAACCTAGTCCCTGACGTAAAAAACCCTCTTGGTAGGATATTTAAGGTCTATCAAGACAATGCATCTGTCGACACGGGAACCTTAGAGTTAAAACTCGGTGAAGCTATCTTAAAAGAGCGAGCACCACTTGAACGCTTTCTAACGTTTCTAAAAATAATTTCAGTTGTATCACCGTTATTAGGACTTCTTGGTACCGTAACGGGAATGATCAACACCTTCCAAGCCATTACCCTTTTCGGAACCGGTGACCCTAAGTTAATGGCAGGTGGAATTTCCCAAGCATTGGTTACAACCGTGATGGGGTTAAGTATCGCTATTCCGATCGTTTTGTTTCATACCATTGTCAGTAGCCGAAGCAAACGTCTGCTAATGATTTTGGAAGAACAAAGTGCCGGGATGATCGCAGAACAAGCGGAAAAGGAGCACCAGTAGCGTGGGCTGGTTCATTGAAGCATTACAATCGGTTCGAGAGTTTCTTGAAGCTGGCGGTTATGTCTTATTGAGCATAGGCGTTCTCACTTGGATAATGTGGTTTCTAATTATTGAACGAGTATTGTTTTTTAACATTGGAATTAAACAAGAAGTGCAACAAGTTTACGATAATTGGAATATGCGAAAAGATCATAACTCATGGTACGCGCAACAAATCCGCCAACGACTTGTTTCTCATATCTGTCTCAAAACCAATTTTGCATTACCCACCATACGTACATTGATAATGTTATGCCCCTTATTAGGTTTACTCGGTACAGTATCCGGAATGATCGAAGTATTTGAAGCGCTAACCCAAGGAGAGTCTGAAAATATTCGATCCATTGCGTCAGGATTTTCCAAAGCGATTATTTCCACCTTAGCTGGGTTAGTCAGCGCATTATCAGGGCTCATTGCTTTTAATTTTCTGAACAAAAAAGCCCTTAAAATCAATCAACACCTTACTCATATTCTTGCGGATAAATAACAAACGATGAGAAAATTATTTCCACGTATTCATCAAGAAGAAGAATCCAATATCGACATCACTCCAATGATTGATGTGGTATTTATTATGTTGATATTTTTTATTGTTACTGCCTCTTTTGTAAAAGAGTCCGGTATTGACGTCAACCGACCAGAAGCATCAACCGCAGTTACCAAAGAGCGAGCTAATATACTAATAGCCATTAGCGCAAACGATGAAATTTGGATCGATAAACGACGTATTGATGCACGCTCTATCCGTGCAGTTATTGAACGTATGCACGCACAAAATCCACAAGGTTCTGTTGTCATTCAAGCAGATAAACGATCCACCAATGACAAATTGGTGAAAGTGATGGACGCCGCTCGCGAAGCAGGCGTTTACAACATCGCTATAGCCACCCGAAAACAATAGGGCAGAGCTGATGTTCTCTCGTTTTACTTATGCAGCACCTATTGCACTAATGATTACTTTCGGGTTATTTATTTTGATGCAATCCCTTATATCTTCAGGTCGCTACGTTATGGTGGATGACCAAAATTATACCGCCGTTAGTTTTATTCGAGAAAAACGTGAAAATATTTTAGCTATTCAACAAACCAAACCCATCAAACCACCCAAACCACAAAAAGCCCCACCACAACCCAGTATTTCCTCCGGAGAATCACCACAAGTTAGCTTACAAGCATTTGATTTACCCTCTGTACCCATTCAACCAACGATGAATATCGAATCCGGATTTGGTGTTGGTACAGGAGAAGGTGACTATCTACCCATCGTTCGTGTTGCACCACAATACCCGCGAAGAGCATTAATTAACGATGTCGAAGGCTGGGTAATCGTTGAATTTACCGTTACCCCCTTGGGTACCGTAACAAATCCACATATCATCGCCGAAGAACCCAACGGGGTATTTAGTGATGTCGCAAAAAATGCAGTATTAAAATTTCGCTATAAACCCCGCATTGTAAACGGTGAACCTATTTCCGTGTCTGGTGTTCGTAATAAAATCACATTCAGGTTAGCAAAATAATGCCTGACTCTCTGAAGCCGCCAAACATTAAACTATCAACGGATTCTCGCCAGATCAATATTCAATATTTACTGTTCGGGGTTTTATTATTTTTCTCCATCATAGCCACACCCGCTTTCTCCGAAAAATACAAAAAAGTACCCACTATTCGAGAAAATACCTACAAATTATTATCCATATCACAACGAGCCTTTTCAAATAACGATTCAAAAAAGGCTCTCTCTATTTTGGATAAACTTAACAAAACAGCAACACTAAATAGTTATGAAAAAGCCATGATGTGGAATCAATATGCTTCTATTTATTATGGTTTAAATAACATCGACAAAGCAATTTCATCCTATGAGAAATTATTATCCCAAGACAACTACCCCAAAGCTCTCAAAGTAAAAACCACCTACAATATCGCACAACTCTATTTCTTTAATAAACAATACCCACAAGTTATCACAAAACTACAACGCTGGTTCACACTTACCAACAATCCAAGCGCAGAAGCATATGCCTTACAAGCCCAAGCCTACTACTACTTAGAGAATCACCAACAAGTCGTCGACAGTATTAACAAAGCCATTGATATTGTGGATAAAAAAAGTCTGAACCCAAAAGAACAGTGGATGGTATTACTTCAATCCAGCTTAAATAAACTCGGACTAGAGAAGCATCGCCTCTCTATACTAAAATGGATGGTACGCATTTTTCCCACCAAAGATTATATGCTCAGTTTAGCCAGTGCCTACGCCACACTGGATCAACAAAAAGAACAACTTGCGGTTATGGAACTCGCCTACAAAAAAGGCCACCTCAACGACGAACGTTTATTACTAGCACTAACCACATTATTTTATGCTCAAGGTGTCCCTTACAAAGCTGCAAAAGTCATGCAAAAAGGCTTACAAGAAAAAACCATCAAAACCAACAGCCGAAACTTAAAACTATTATCCAACTGCCTACGTGCGGCACAAGAATTTGAAAAAGCACTATCGCCATTAAAACAATCCGCCAAATTATCCAACGACGCAGAAACCTACTACCAACTTGCCACCACTTACTACCAACTCGCCCGCTGGGACGAAGCCGCCACAGCATTCACCCAAGCACTGGATAGACACCTTCCAAGTAGAGAACAACGCGCATGGGTATTACTCGGCCAAACTTATTTACAAAAACACCAATTTGAAGACGCCATCAACAGCTTCACCCGCGCCAGCACCTTTAACGATACCCAAGAAATCGCCAACCGCTGGGTCCGCTACGCCGAACTGGAAAGAGATCGGTATGAAATACTAAAAGACAGTGAAGAATTATTAAAACAAGATATTCAGATCAAGTAACAAAGTTGTACATGACACACAGGTTTCAAAGAACAAAATTTTCTATCTATTCAAAAGATCTATAAATCTTGCTAGTAGCGTTGTATGTGGCCCATTATTTCAGAAATCTCTGAGGCAAGGACGCCGAAGAAAGCATACATGGATGTACTAGCTGCGGTTTCTGAAATAATGGGCCACATACAACGCGATCCTATAGATCCGTACACATACACAAAAGACTAAACATCAAATTATAGGCCCCCAATGAAAGCCATCACCATTACCGACGACAACCAACTAATCTGGCAAAACACCCCAAACCCACTAGACACCACACCACTACAGCCACACCAAGTTGCCATCAACGTCAAAGCCACCGCCGTCAATCGCGCCGATCTCATGCAACGCAAAGGAGTCTACCCAGCCCCCCCCGGAGCCAGCAATATCCTTGGCCTAGAATGTGCCGGAGAAATATCCGCCGTTGGCACCGACGTCAACCAGTGGAAAATCGGTGACAAAGTCTGCGCACTACTCGCCGGAGGCGGCTACGCAGAAACCGTTGTTTGTGCCGCAAGCCATATACTCCCCATACCGAACGGATTCAGTTTCGAACAAGCAGCCGCACTACCCGAAGTATTTGCCACCGCCTGGTTAAACATTTTTATGGAAGCCAACCTACAACCTAACGAAAGCGTTCTATGTCACGCAGGGGCCAGCGGTGTTGGCACCGCAGCCATACAACTCTGTCACCAATTCGGGCATAACTGCTACGTTACTGTCGGTTCCAATGAAAAGCTCGAATTCTGTCGCTCCCTAGGCGCAACCAATGGCATTAACCGTCACAATGACAATATTCAAGAACACATCAAGACTTGGACGCAGGGGAAAGGAGTTAACGTTATCTTAGACCCCGTTGGTGGAGACTCCTTCGAAAACAACATTCGTTGCCTAAATACCGACGGCAGAATGATCATGATAGGTATTATGGCCGGACGTAAATCTACCATCGACCTAGGGCGCCTATTGGTAAAACGCCTGAGCGTAGTAGGTTCCACATTAAGAAGCCGAAACGATGAGTATAAATCACTCCTTATTGCTGAGCTTTCAGAAAAAGTGTGGCCACTCTTTGAAACAGGCAAACTCAAACCCATCATCGATACACAACTTCCTATCACAGAAGCTGAACAAGCATTTACCCTAATTGAATCCAATAAAACAACAGGCAAGGTAATTCTGTCTATAAATTAGACTATTCCCTTAATTCACCAGTAGATCTGAGAGCAATTCCGGCGTTTAGCCGTTTCGCAGATCTACTGAACAATACATTCTGTTCCTCACACTTAACGACAGGTTATGGATTTTTTGCTGCTAATCAATACAATAGGCATCACACTCTCAATCACCTTTGACTTGTCCTATGAACTTATCATCTCACCAAGACTTAACAGTGTTTAGCACAACGGAAGACTTACACTCATTGCATTCAACAATTGAGTCCTCCAATGACCTTCTTGAAATGCAAATTGAGCACAGTAGCCAACGTGCGATTAAGGTATCCAATGCTATTACTCAAATAATGCTGGCTAACCTTGAAGAAGAAAACAGTGACCAACAACTACAACGCCACGAACAAGCAGAACAAATAGCCTATAACCTAGGATGCCAAGAATTCCTATCCACCAGTCATTTTGGCAAATCATCCATCAGAACAGAAAATCCATTTTCAGAGCTCAACTTACAACACGCATGGGATAATGGTTTTACTCGTAGTGCCATCGATAATAAAAATAACCATCAAAAAATGCTCGAAACCCAGCTATGGGGTAACGCCTATCACTCTGAACAGAACCAATCACAGTACGCCATGGCCGCATTAGCCTTATTTACAATCGCTGAACAGTCTACAGATACAATCGAGAGGTTCCGCGCGACACAGCTAGCCAATGAAATGGTCCATTATACAAAACAACACCAACCCACTCTAAAGCGTCAACAAGAAATCGATAGTTTCTTATCTCAGCAGGCATCACGCCTCGCCAAAGAACTCGATTTTTGACGTAGATATCATGACCAAACAATCACAACAAGAAAAGTGGAACAGGATATACAAAAACAAGATGTTAGAAGGTGATACACACCGAAACCTTCCACAGCCCTGTTCACTGTTATCACAATATCACTACCTTTTACCACCCGATGGCAGCGCCATAGATATCGCATGTGGAACCGGCGGTAACGCTATTTTTCTTGCAAATCATGGCCTTATGACAAAAGCGATTGATATTTCCGATGTTGCTGTTGAACAACTTAGCGCTCGAAACGTTCCTAGACTTACTGCCAGTTACCAAGATGTAGAACAACATCTGAAACTTACCCCAATCACTAACTCAACCCCCCAAGATAGCTTCGACGTTATTGTTGTATCCTGCTATCTCTACCGCGAACTATGCCCCGTAATCATAGAAGCTTTAGCTCCCGGTGGGCTTTTGTTTTATCAAACCTTTCACCAACAAAAACAATCTTCAATCGGTCCATCAAACCCAAAATTCTTACTTAAAAACAATGAGTTACTTGAATTATTTAACCCCTTAGACACACTAATTTTTCACCAACTAAGCAGTCAAGGTGATGTTTCTCAAGGAAATCGAGACCTCTCCTGCTTAATCGCGCAAAAACCCTTCTAAACCAAATCTCTACTCACATTGACAACAACTGGAAACCTCGTCAGAAACTCCTAAACTTAGGGTATCGATGAATTTTTCTGTAATTTGGATTTTGTTGTGAGACACGCATGCCCTTAAAGTTAATTCCCTACCACAAGATGAACGTGCTAATCATAGAAGATTTAGCTGAAATGCGTTCATCCATGAAGTCCATGTTAAATGCGATTGGTGTACAACACACAGAAAGTGTTAATAATGGCGAAGATGCTTTAAAGAAACTTCGCGACAATAATTATGACCTTGTGTTTTCTGACTATGAGTTAGGAAGGGGAAAGGATGGTCAGCAAATATTGGAAGAAATTCGTTTTAATAATTTAGTAAAACCATCCTCTGTTTTTATTATGGTTACAGCAGCGCAAACCCAAGATATGGTAATGGGCGCACTGGAGTTCGAACCTGACGGCTATATTGCTAAACCGGTTACATTAGAATTACTTAAAACGCGCTTAGTTCGTATTATTCGTACCAAAGATATATATAAAGATATTAACGTTGCTATGGATGACGAAAATATCGAAGACGCCCTAAATGCCTGTAACCGACTTGCAATGGAACGCCCTAAGTTTGCCTTGCCGGCTTACCGCATCAAGGGAAAGATTTTAATCAAAGAACATCGCTTTGAAGAAGCTAAAGATATTTATGAAACTGTTCTAGGTATTAAACGTGTTGCGTGGGCAATATTGGGTATGGCTATAGTTCACTTTTACTGTAAAGAGTATGAACAAGCTCAAAACTTACTAGAAAGTTTAGCAAAAACAAAAGCCAAATACGTCGAAGCCCAAGACTGGCTGGCGAAAGCCCTAGAAGAACAAGGAAAATATAAAGCAGCACAAAAAGTATTAATGGAAGCTATTGCGCAATCACCCAAATCCGTTCGAAGACAACAGGCTCTTGCTCGGGTTTCCGAAAAAAATGGTGATATCGAAATAATGTGGAAGTCCTGCCGAAAAGCTGTCGCGTTAGGACAAAACTCTTGTTTCAAAACGCCAGAGGTATTTATTGGTTTAGCAAAATCCTTACAACCAAAAATTAAAAACGGCAGTATGCGTGATAAAAAACTATGTACTGTTGAAGCACTAAATCTTATCGAATCCGCTCGAATTGACTTTGAACTTGATATCATTTTATCTTTAAAATGTTCGCTAGTAGAGGCCGAAACGCTCATTAATTCCGGAAAAGAAGAAGAAGGTAAACTTGCATACCGTGTAGCAGATACCGTTATTGAAATGGCGGCTAATCTTTCGTTAGACGATAGATTAGATATCTTTAATACAAAACTTCAGTTTGAAACTGAAGATGATGCTATGGCCTACGGAGAAAAAGTATTAACTGATATCGCAGGTAATAAACGTCTACAAGTTAAATACTTCCAAAACATTGAAGTTTTCCTCAGCAATCGTCCAGACGAACGCCTAGCGTTAGTCAAAGAGCGTGGGGAAGATTTATTATTACGAGAAGATGTCGAAGATGCATTGGATTTATACTTACGAGCAAGCACATTCAAAAATGCCGATGAAGATATTTATCTAGGTGTTCTAAAATCTATCATTGGTCGTTTTAAAAAAGGGCGACCGGATCGACATTTAACGCAAAAATGTGACGAGCTCTTTAAGAAATTGGAAACCCTTCCAGAATCAGATCCTCGTCACCCAACACTTGAACAACTTAAATTTCAATGGGAAGAGATAACTGGCGATGGGTAATAATGATGAGTTAAAAGGTGAACTGCTTGCTGCCTCTATCCATGAAATAAAAAATCGATTGGGATTAATGTTTGGTGAGTTAGATGATGTGTTATCCGCTGTCAATTTATCCAAGGATCAGCAGCAGCAAGTACAGCGAATTAAAAGTGAATCTCAATTTGTTAGTAACGAATTGGTTCGAGTACTAGCCAGTTATAAATCCCTAGGCGATGATTTCTATGCCAATGTAGATCAACATTTTGCTATCGAATTCTTAGAAGAGGTTATAGCCCGCCACAGTTACACTGTTGCCGCACACAATTTACACTTCACTCTAGATTGTAATGAAGATGTCAGTGGTTTTTTTGATAACAGTATCCTATTTATTATCCTCGATACCTGTATTTATAACAGCATTAAAGCCGGTGCCCTAAATATTAAACTCTCAGCAACAGAGGATGAACAATTTCTATATTTAGTCATTGATGATAACGGCCCTGGTTTTCCCGAAGAGCTGTTAGAAGGGGATTTCTCTCAAGGTTCAATTTCTGTTGAATCACAATCCACTGGCCTTGGTCTTTTTTTCGCTAACAAATTGATTCAATCCCATAAAGAGGCTGATCTTACAGGTTCGATTCAGTTAAGTAATATAATGGGGGAGGGCAACAAAATTTCTGGGGCCAAAGTCACATTATCAATACCTCTTTAATAGTAGCTATTCACCTGTATCGATAAACTACGCCTTAGTTAGTACTTACATACATTGTTGTTATTATCATTTGTCCATCCCACCAATAATAACTACTACTCTCCTATGGTAAGCCAATTCTTATTTATAGACTCTATATAAGCCCCTCTTCAGCAGGTATAATATCGCGTTTTGCTGTAGGCTTTTTTGTGCATCTCACAGTCAAACCTATGGTACCTCATGCATGATTTGAACACCTCGTCGGATAACGAATGACTATGAGCGATAACTCTCAAGATTTTGATGTTTCAACCTTCCAAGGTTTAATCTTTGCCCTTCAAACCTACTGGGCAAAACAAGGCTGCGTCATCACTCAACCGCTAGATCTAGAAGTCGGAGCAGGTACGTTTCACCCCGCAACATTTTTGCGATCAATCGGACCTGAAACTTGGAGTGCTGCATACGTCCAACCATGTCGTCGGCCTACTGATGGCCGGTATGGTGAGAACCCTAACCGCCTTCAACATTACTATCAATTTCAAGTGGTGCTCAAACCATCGCCTGATAATATCCAAGAATTGTATTTGGACTCATTACGCCAACTAGGTATTGACCCATTAACACATGATATCCGCTTTGTTGAAGATAACTGGGAATCACCAACACTAGGAGCATGGGGGCTGGGTTGGGAAGTGTGGTTAAATGGAATGGAAGTTACACAATTTACCTACTTCCAACAAGTCGGTGGCTTGGACTGCTATCCCGTTACTGGTGAAATTACCTACGGTCTAGAACGTATCGCAATGTACCTACAAGGTGTCGACAGTATTTATGATTTGGTGTGGTCAAAAGGCCCCTTTGGCACTGTCACCTATGGTGATGTTTTCCACCAAAACGAAGTTGAAATGTCGACCTTTAACTTCGAACATGCCAACACAGAAATATTGTTTACTGCATTTGATGACTATGAAAAAGAAAGCCAAAAATTAATTGAGCAAAAACTTCCATTGCCGGCTTACGAATATGTATTAAAGGCATCTCATGCCTTTAATTTATTAGATGCTCGTCATGCTATTTCTGTTACTGAACGACAGCGATATATTTTACGTGTTCGAAGTCTATCCCGTGCCGTTGCAGAAACCTACTTTGAAGCACGCCATAAATTAGGTTTCCCGCTTGCCCCTGAACCTTTACGAACCAGCGTTCTGGAAAAATTAGCGGCAGATGCAGAAAAAAACACTGCAAAATAATTGACCGACTCGAAATTACACAAGGCCAAGCTGAAATCGCTTAACGTCAAGTAACCTCAGGTCCACACAACGAATAGAGATCACCATGTCAGCCAGTAATGAAAACGTACGATGTAATGATTTACTCATCGAGCTGGGAACAGAAGAGCTTCCCCCAAAAGCATTAAAAAAACTTATGCTCGCATTTGCCGATGGTATTCAAGCTGGTCTTGAGCATCATAGTTTAGCATTTGAAGCTATCACACCATATGCAACACCCCGTCGTCTCGCCGTAAAAGTTACCGGCCTTGTTCAACAACAACAAGACAAATCTGTAGAACGCAAAGGCCCCGCAGTAAAAGCGGCACGTGATGCAGAGGGAAACCCAAGCAAAGCAGCTGAAGGCTTTGCTCGATCTTGTGGTGTTTCATTTGATGAACTCGAAACTTTAGAAACTAAAAAAGGCGCTTGGTTAATCTACCGGTCAATTCAAGCGGGTAAACAAACGGCTGAACTAGTTCCAGGTATTATTGAACAATCCCTTAACAAACTTCCCATTCCTAAAAGAATGACATGGGGTGCTCACAGAGACGCATTTGTTCGTCCGGTTCACTGGCTCGTTGTGTTATTTGGAAATGATATTTTGGATTGTACCGTTCTCGGAAAAACAGCCAGCAACCAAAGCAGGGGACACCGATTCCATAGCCCTGACAGCTTCACTATTGAATCCGCAGGAAGCTACGAGCAACAACTTAACGAACGTTATGTCATCGCTGACTACAACCTTCGCCAGAGAAAAATTAAAGACGGTGTTGAAGCTATCGCAAAAACATCATCAGGGAAAGCATCCATCGACCACAGTTTACTTGATGAAGTCACAGGCCTAGTAGAATGGCCTGTTCCTCTAATGGGAAATTTTGAAGACGCTTTTTTGCAAGTTCCTCAAGAAGCACTAATCAGCGCCATGCAAGAACACCAAAAATACTTCCCTGTGCTTGATGACAACGGAAAAATACTGCCTCACTTTATTACCGTTGCAAACATCGAAAGTAATGATGCCTCCCAAGTTATTGAAGGTAATGAACGTGTCATACGCCCACGATTAGCAGATGCCCGTTTCTTTTTTGAAACAGATAAAAAGAAAAACTTAGAACAGCATAACGAACCGTTAGCAAAAGTAGTATTCGAAGCCCAACTTGGCACCTTGCTAGAAAAATCGCAAAGAGTCAGTCAACTTGCAAAAACCATAGCTCAAAAGATCGGTGGCAATCCAACATGGGCAGAAAGGGCCGGTCTATTATGCAAAGCCGACCTGTCTACAGAAATGGTTGGAGAGTTTCCAGACCTACAGGGCATTATGGGAACCTACTACGCCAACAACGATGGTGAACCCGTAGAGGTGGGCTTAGCACTTAATGAACAATACCAGCCAAGATTCTCAGGCGATGTTCTACCAAGTTCTATAACCGGTGCCTCCGTTGCTATTGCTGACAAAGTCGACAGCCTTGTTGGTATTTTAGGTATCGGAAAAAAACCCACTGGTGATAAAGATCCCTATGCACTACGTCGAGCAGCCTTAGGTGTTCTTCGTATTATTATCGGCAAAGAACTACCTCTCGACCTTGTTGAACTATTTGAACAATCGGCCTCACTCTACGGTGACAAGCTCAACAACTCCGATGTTAAAAAAGACTACCTCGGCTTCATACAAGGTCGATATATGACCTGGTTCCAAGAAGAGGGTATTAGCACCGATATTATAAAAGCAGTATTGGGTATTAACACTACTGCACCACTAGATTTTTACCAACGCATCCAAGCAGTAAAATCCTTCAAACAATTACCGGCATCAGAAGCACTCGCAGCAGCAAACAAACGTGTTGGTAATATCCTAAATAAACGCGAGGATAAAACACCACTTCCTGCAATATCAGATGCACTGTTTGAAGCGGATGAAGAAAAGCAACTTGCATCAATCATTGCAGAAAAAGCTACAGAGTTCAGCATAAGCATTGATGCTAATAACTCTCAACCCAACTACAACAGTATGCTTGCATCACTTGCTGAACTCAAAGAACCTGTTGACGCCTTCTTCGATAATGTCATGGTTAATGTTGAAGACGAAGCGGTTAAAAATAATCGTTTAGCGTTACTCCAACAACTTCACCAATTGTTTTTGGAAATCGCTGATATTTCTGTATTGCAATAAGGCCAAAAAACTCTGCGGCCAACTGAATAGCGAAAAGGAGATTACATTCTACCTACTCGTATAAAAAATTGACCTTGGTATTAGCATAGAACGGAAGATGCTATTCCAGAAATGACTGCGGCAAGGACGCCATAGTCAAGCCTAGAGCCTACCCCTCGAACAAAGCGAGTGCATAGATGTGGTTTTAGCACTTTCTGGGATAACATCTTTCATTCTCTACGGGCTCTTAGATCCGCCACCAATCAATATATTACTCCCTCACTAGGAAACACACCTATGGACACAAAACTCATCATCCTAGACCGAGACGGCGTCATCAACTACGATTCCGACGACTACATAAAATCCCCCGCTGAATGGAACCCACTACCCGGAAGTATTGACGCCATAGCCACCCTCACAAAAGCGGGGTATACAATAGCTATTGCTACCAACCAATCAGGGCTCGCACGAAAATATTTCACTTCAGAAACACTCTCAGCCATGCACGCAAAAATGCTCAACCTTATCACCAAAGCAGGCGGAAAAATCGATCATATAGCCTACTGTCCTCACGGGCCAAAAGACCAATGCAACTGCCGAAAACCCAAGCCAGGGCTCGTCCAACAAATTTCACAAACACTCAACATTCCCATATCAACTGAAACACTTTTTATCGGTGACAGCATTAGCGATCTAAATGCTGCCCTTAACTCGGGTTGTACACCGGTACTCGTTAAAACCGGTAAAGGTCTGAAATCTTTTGTAAAACTAAAGCAACTCGAGAACTCACACTTAAATGGCATTGCTGTCTATAATAGTCTCTCGGATTTTGTAAACACGCTAGTTACCCCGAAGTAATCCTAAAGCCATCGTTAAAAAATCCGCTAAATAGGTAAACCACACATTCCTAACCTAGCAGGACAACACATTGATAAGTTTCACCCGAGGATTAATCTTCTATATTGGTTACGTCATTAGCATCATTTTTTATAGTGTCTTCGTAACCCCATTTGCGTGGTTATTACTACCATTCAAACAACGCTACTATATTGTTACCAGTTGGATACGCTTCCTCGGCTGGTGGCTTAAGATAACCTGTGGTATTCGGTACGAACTCGAAAACCCTCAAGATTTACCAGAAGAGTTGTGTGTTGTTGTGGCCAATCACCAGAGCGCCTGGGAAACATTTTTCCTACAACAATACTTTGCCCCTCAAGTTGTCGCGGCTAAAAAAGAGCTTATGTACATACCATTTGTTGGATTTACGCTAAGGGCACTTAACCCTGTAGTTATCGATCGTTCTAAAAAACAAAACGCGTTAAAGCAACTAATTCAACAAGGTAAAGAACGACTAAATGATGGGGTCAGTGTACTGATCTTCCCGGAGGGTACACGTGTTCCTATGGGTGAAACGAAACCCCACTTTGCAGGGGGAGCAATGCTTGCGATCAAAGCGGAAACGAGTATTCTGCCTATTGCCCACAATGCGGGTTTATATTGGCCACCTGGTAAAATTAGCAAATACCCTGGAACGATTAAAATAAGGGTAGGGCAATTGGCTCAAACAAAAGATAGAAAACCTAAAGAACTAACCACGCAACTCGAAGAATGGATTCGTAAAAACTCAGCCGAGCTTTGCCAACAAGAGTCTAGCAACGTTGTTAGTACCAACTAACTTAGATTAATCAGAATATGGCTTTTTAGCTCCTGTTATTTACTCTTAATACATGAGTAATTTTTCTAAATATCGATAATAAAAAAGGCCTCTATATCTATAGAGGCCTTTTTTATTTGTACCCTTCCAACTTAAAATATGCCAAATAACACTACATATCTCAAGAAGGTAACATCACACTAACTATACATCTAAGTTTGAAACATTAAGTGCATTGGTTTCGATAAAGTCTCTTCTTGGTTCAACATTATCCCCCATCAACGTTGTAAAGATCTGGTCTGCTGCAATGGCATCTTCCACTGTCACCTTAAGCATACGTCGTTGCTCTGGATCCATTGTAGTTTCCCACAGTTGCTCAGGGTTCATCTCTCCTAGCCCTTTATAACGCTGAATCATATGACCCTTACGAGACTCCTTCATCAACCAATCAACAGCTTCTTTAAAGTTACTTACTTCTTTGGTCTTTTCACCACGCTTAATAAAACATCCATCTTCAATAATATCATTAAGCAGGACACCAATACGTGTCATCTCTTTATAATCACTGGTAGCTAGAAAGTCTTTACTATACGTATATTCATAAGGAATACCGTGATTAACCAAGGTAACTCTCGGTAAAAATACTCCCATTTCACGGTCTTCAAACACACCAACACTAAAACGTTCAGATGGATCAGCTTGTTTATTAAGTTGACCTTCGTAGTCCACACACCACTCAGATAAAGCCGTCTTATCTTTAATCATTTCATCGGATATAACAGGGCTATAGATTAATCGCTCCAATATAGACGCGGGGTATATTCTAGATCGGCGCTGTACAATGGCATAAGCAGCGTGATAGTCAGCCATCAAACTGGCTAAACCAGAGCCACTAATACCAGGTGCCTCCTCATTAACATGAAATGAGGAGCCGTCTAGAGCAGATTGAGTAAGGTACTCATCCATAGCTTCTTCATCTTTCAAATACTGCTCTTGTTTGCCACGCTTTATTTTATAGAGGGGAGGCTGAGCAATAAAGATATGCCCTCGTTCCACAAGCTCTGGTAATTGGCGGAAGAAAAAGGTCAATAGAAGGGTACGAATATGAGCACCATCGACATCGGCATCCGTCATGATAATGATACTATGATAACGTAGCTTTTCGAGGTTATATTCTTCTCTGCCAATACCACAACCCAATGCGGTAATTAGTGTTCCAACTTCTTGAGAAGATATCATTTTATCGAAACGGGCTTTCTCAACGTTAAGGATTTTACCTTTTAGTGGCAGGATAGCTTGATTCTTTCGATTCCGACCTTGCTTTGCGGATCCTCCCGCCGAGTCCCCTTCCACTAAATATATTTCAGATAAAGCTGGGTCTTTTTCCTGACAATCCGCCAATTTCCCAGGCAAGCCAGCGATATCAAGTGCTCCCTTACGACGAGTCATTTCTCTAGCCCGTCTTGCAGCATCACGAGCCTTCGCTGCATCAATGATCTTTCCACAAATTGTTTTTGCAACAGCAGGGTGCTCTAAAAGATATTCATTAAGCTTCTCCCCCATTACAGATTCCACTACGGATTTAACTTCGGATGACACCAATTTATCTTTAGTTTGAGAAGAGAACTTCGGATCAGGCACTTTAACTGAAACAATTGCCGTCAAACCTTCACGAGCATCATCTCCTGTTGTAGCAACTTTTTCCTTCCTCAACATACCTTCTTTATCCATAAAGGTATTTAAACAACGGGTGAGGGCAGAGCGAAACCCTGCTAAATGTGCTCCACCATCCCTTTGTGGGATATTATTTGTATAACAAAAAATATTTTCTTGGTAACTATCATTCCATTGTAACGCAACTTCAACACCAACATTATCGCCATTGTCACAATCTTTATAGCCATTGAAGTGGAATACAGGGTTCATTTGTGTTTTATTTTGATTCAGATAATCTACAAAAGCGCTTAAACCACCTTCATATTCAAATACATCTTCAACACCAGAACGCTCATCTTTCAAGACGATACGAACACCTGAATTAAGAAATGATAACTCACGTAGCCTCTTTGCTAATATATCGTGTGAGAATTTTATCCCTGTGAAGGTTCCCTCTGATGGTTTGAAGTGAACTGTGGTACCGGATACATCCGTTTCACCAACCTCTGCTAATGGTGCTTGGGGTTCTCCATGGATATAGGTCTGTTCCCAAACTTTTCCTGCTCGACGAACAGTTAATTTCAGTTCTTTACTTAGTGCATTTACAACTGAAATCCCAACACCATGAAGCCCACCGGAGACTTTGTAGCTATTATCATCAAATTTCCCACCAGCATGAAGTACTGTCATGATAACTTCTGCGGCTGATACACCTTCTTCTTCATGTATATCTGTCGGAATACCCCGACCATTATCAGATACTGTTATTGATTCATCGGGGTGTATAAGTACATTTATCTCACTACAATGCCCAGCGAGAGCTTCGTCGATTGAGTTATCAACAATTTCAAACACCATATGGTGTAAACCAGTACCATCATCAGTGTCGCCAATGTACATTCCAGGTCTTTTTCGCACTGCATCTAGGCCTTTAAGGACCTTAATGCTCGAAGAGTCGTAGGTATTATTATCACTCATTGGTGTTTCTCCGCCATGGGAAAGTTCATGCTGTCACTGTTCCATGTTTCACGTGGAACAATTTAGGCGACAACGTATCTATAATCATATTATTTAGATTAGATGTATCAATAGACGTAATGAATACCTGACACTCTAACCTCTGTAATTCTTTACAAACCTTTTCGCAATTACTTTTATCTAATTCGGATGGTAAATCATCAAGCAATAAACTAACCCTTTTACCACACACCTTCTGATAGTGGGCGACCTGGGCTAACCTTATTGCATAAACAGCTAACTTTTTCTGGCCCCTAGACAGGTAGTCTTTTGCCAAATAGCCGTTACTTCTTATTTCAAAATCAGCTTTATGGGGGCCTTCAGTCGTGAAACCATACCTCTGGTCTTTTTCAATATTTCCATTTAGGCAGTCTAAAAAACTGGCTGTTGAATCCCAACCATCCAATATCTCTACCGTTACGGAATCATCTTGAAAGAAATACTGTAAAGAGGAGATAAGCTCCTCTTCTAAATCTGAAAAATATCTTCGTCGCAGCTGAGTTATCTGTTCAGCCGCAGGTGCAAGAAGTTCATTCCAATAACGAAGTTGACTAAGATCACTTTTTTTATTTTTGAGTAACGCATTTCTTTGTTTCAACGCTGCAGTGAAAACTCTCCAGTGTTTCACAAAATCATGTTCCACGTGGAACACACCCCAATCCAATACTTGCCGTCTAAGTCCTGGGCTGCCTTCTACAATCTCGGTACTATTTGGCTCAATCACACAAACGGGAAGTAAGCTTGTAATTTCAGAAATGCGCTGGACTTTTTCACTAGCAATCTTCGCTAGTGTTTTACCATTTGCAAACTTACTAATACCAACACGTATTTCGTGATTGGATTGACTACTTATTTGATCGCATAAGAGGGCAGTAACGGTAAGGTTAGTATTTCCCTCAAAAATGGTACTTTTCTTTTGAGAATTACGAAAGCTTTTACCCTGGCTCAGAATAACTATGGACTCGAGTAAAGAGGTTTTTCCACTGCCATTAGGACCAATAATTAAATTACTTTGCAAAGAGCATTCGAGTTGAGCTCGTTGGAGGTTACGAACATTGGTAATCTCCAACTTATGGATAGGCAAAAGACAGTATCCGACTTAATGCAATATTACAGCCTCATCGGCATAACAACGTACATTGCGCTATCATCTTCACCATCTGTAATTAAGGCGCTGCTATTTGAGTCTGCTAACATCATATGAATCGTGTCACTTTTAATAACCCCTAAAACATCCAAAATATAACTAACGTTAAAACCAATTTCTAATTCTGGGCCTTCATAATTAACGTTAATGACTTCTTCAGCTTCTTCCTGCTCTGGATTATTTGCAACAGATGTTAGTGTTCCATTTTCTAAACGTACCCTGACACCTCGATATTTTTCATTGGATAAAATAGCTACACGGGAGAAAGACTGTTTCATTTCTGCCTTTTCACCGACAACGAGCTTATCTCCTTGTTTTGGAAGTACTTTATCGTAATCTGGAAACTTCCCATCAACAAGTTTAGAAGTAAAACGCAGACTTGGAGTTTCCGCTCGAATATGATTAGAACTTAGCGTGATATTGACATCAGTGTCGTCATCAGAAAATAGACGAGCTAATTCAAGTATTCCTTTCCGCGGAACAATTGCTTGGGTGCTTCCTTCAATTTCAATTTGAATCGAAGCAGAACATAACGCTAAACGATGTCCATCGGTTGCAACTGTTTTTATTTGATTCTGAGTTAACTCTAACAACATACCGTTTAAGTAAAAGCGAACATCTTGTTGCGCCATTGCAAAACTGGTTCTATCAATGGTTTGTTTCAAATAACCTTGGTTAATAGAAAATTCACTTGTACTGGCAGTATCTTCCAAATTAGGAAATTCATTTGCAGGTAACGTCGCTAAAGTAAAACGGCTTCTAGCTGCTTTGATACGCATCTTCTGTTCTTCTTGCTCAAACATGATTACAGCTTCGTTTGGCAATGACTTACAAATATCCATTATTTTTTTAGCAGGAAGCGTAATTTCGCCATCAATTTCTGCTGGTGTTTCGAGAGTTATACGGGCAACCAATTCAACTTCTAAATCTGTTCCAGTTATAGATAAAGAATCACCTTCTACCACCATAAGTACATTGGATAACACTGGTAATGTTTGGCGACGCTCAACAACGCCAGCAACTTGTTGAAGGGGAGTAAGTAAGTTTTCCCGTGATACGCTAAATTTCATACATTATCCTAATGATAAGTGTTAGTAAGCACTAACTAGCATTTAAGTGGTTAAAGAACGCAATAAGTTACTGTAGTCTTCTCCAACATCTGGGCTTGATGCTCGAAGCTCTTTTACCTTCCGGCAGGCATGTAACACGGTTGTGTGATCACGGCCACCAAAAGCATCACCTATTTCAGGCAAGCTATGATTGGTTAGTTCTTTAGCAAGTGCCATAGCAATTTGCCTCGGTCTCGCAACGGAACGGCTCCTGCGTTTTGACAACATATCCGACATCTTTATTTTGAAATATTCCGCAACGATCTTTTGAATATTCTCAATGCCAACTTGTTTATCTTGTAACGCCAAAAGATCCTTTAATGAATCTTTTACAAACTCAACATTAATCGGTCGCCCCGTAAAGTGAGCATTGGCAATAACACGCTTAAGAGCACCTTCAAGCTCCCTTACGTTTGAACGGATGCGCTGAGCTACAAAAAAGGCTGCTTCATGAGGAAGGTCGATCTTAGCTTCTTCTGCCTTTTTCATTAATATAGCAACACGAGTCTCTAATTCAGGAGGCTCAACGGTTACCGTCAACCCCCAGCCAAAACGTGACTTAAGGCGCTCCTCTACACCAGTAATCTCTTTTGGATAACGGTCACTGGTGAGAATCATTTGCTGACCACCTTCCAACAATGCGTTAAAAGTGTGAAAGAACTCTTCTTGAGAACGTTCTTTACCGGCAAAGAATTGAATATCATCGATGAGAAGTGCATCTACAGACCGATAAAAGCGCTTAAATTCGTTAATCGCATTAATCTGAAGGGCTTTTACCATATCAGCCACAAAGCGCTCAGAATGCAAATAAACCACCTTTGCATTAGGGTTAGCCGCAACTATCTGATTTCCAATAGCATGCATCAAATGCGTTTTTCCTAACCCAACCCCTCCATAAAGAAACAGCGGGTTATAAGCATGCCCTGGGTTATCTGCAACCTGTGTTGCCGCAGCTCTTGCTAGTTGGTTTGATTTACCTTCGATAAAGCTATCAAAGATAAAACTACTATTAAGGCTACTCTTATGCTTTATCGACCCTCCAAGTTCAACCTTACGGGTTGCTGGTTTAGGCGAGGTATTACCATAACCCGTGATGGTGGGTTGCACCACTTGAGTCACAGTATGTCCAGAGCGTCCAGACTGTGTGGACACAGAGGCGCTTTTGGGACTACTAGCTGCTAACGGTTGCGCCACTGAGGCTTTTGTTCCGATCGCAAGCATCACGCAGGGGTGAGTATCGGCATCAGACAGTTCGTCCAATAACTCAGTTATACGTGAGATAAATTTATCGTTAACCCAATCCAGCACGAAACGGTTCGGTGCTAACAGGCGCAGATCATTACCATCAGGTTCAACCTGAAGCGGTCTGATCCACATATTAAACTGCTGAGATGGCAACTCTTCTTGTAGCCGATCCAGACATTTATGCCATAGCGCACTACCCACTTGGCATACCCCCAAATAGAAAATTAATAACACAGGAAAGGTCGAAATAATAACCCGCTTAAAACAACTTATCCACAGGGAAAACAAAAATATTTTATTGAAATCTAAAGGTTTTTCATTTCAGTCAATAGAGGAAGAGTTTATCTGCAACATTGTTCGAAAAACAATCACTACAAACCAGTTACTTTCCCCACTTTATAAAAATCCCAGCGGTTATTTTTTAAACAATATTGGTAAAATTATGTTATCCAAAATACAAATAAACGTGAAAAAGAAGTTTGTACTCATAAATAATTTTAAAAAAACACCCTATTTTTGCTCGATAACGGTAAAAATTGCCTGTGGATAATATGTAGAGAACAGATGTATACGGAGTGAAGTAAGCTATTGATATCAATGTGTGTAAATCACCTTAGTCAGTTATCCACATTTCATGCTACCGGTTTCAAGCAGCTAATACATTTAATGAACACAATGTTATCATCATTGTAAGTCACTGTTTTAAAAGGTGTAATTAGACTTATACACAGAAACTACCCACACTAATAATAATAAACATTATCTTTTATATATAAATAAACTATTAATAATTAATAACCTCGACCTCCAGACTGAGTGCGTATTTAAACAGCATTTCTTGATTGACAGTGATCGCCAAAATCACTAGAATTCCCGCTCTTTTTTAAAGCTTTGCACTACGCTTTAACGGGTTACCTAAAAATACCCTGAGTAACGCGTAGCAAATGACATTGTGAAATTGAATGCCAAACAACAAATCTCGAATATAAATACGTTTTAGCGTGTTTATAAAGACCAGATTTCGGGATTTGGATGTAATTAGATCTTAGATATTAGAGAATCGACATGAAAAGAACTTTCCAACCAAGTAATCTAAAGCGCGCACGTACTCACGGTTACCGTTCACGAATGGCAACTAAAAGTGGCCAACAATTGATAAAACGTCGTCGCGCTAAAGGCCGTAAGCGTTTAACTGCATAATCGAGTAAGCTTGGAGTGATGGATTTCACCTTTAAAAAAGCGCAGAAGTTATTAACTTCTAAAGATTTTAAGAGTGTTTTTGATCATGTTCATATCAAAGCCGGTACCGGGGAATTACTTGTACTGGTTTTTGATAACCAAGACGAACGACCCGCTCGATTAGGTTTGGTTGTTGCAAAAAAAAATCTAAAACGAGCTGTTGATCGAAATCGATTCAAACGAACCATTAGAGAATCGTTTCGAACACATCAACACCAGCTAAAAGGCTTAGATTTCGTTGTGCTAAGCAGGCGTGGGGCTTTAACATTAGATGGCCCCGCACTAAAAAGAGTGGTGGATCAAACATGGCGTCGCATACTCAAAAAAAGAGCAGCAAATATCGCAACTCGCGATTCGTAACATTACGCCATGAGACAATTGAATGTTGTATCCCCCTGAAACAACAAACGTATTCAGGTAAGGTATTTTGATCAAACCTTTGCTGATTACTCTGATTAAAATATATCGGAATTTTATCAGCCCGATGATGGCCCCCCATTGTCGTTTCTACCCGACATGTTCTTGTTATGCACAGCAATCAATTGAACAATATGGCGCCTGGAAAGGTCTGTATCTATCAGTTATTCGTTTGTTGAAGTGCAACCCTTGGCACTCGGGCGGAGTGGATTTAGTTCCTGATGAATTTCACTTTTGTTCTAAAAACCCTATAGAAAACAGTAAGTAACAGTTATGGATATCCAACGAACTCTTCTTATTATTGGCCTCGCCGTCGTATCTTACCTGATGATTTTACAGTGGCAGGAAGATTACGGGCAAAACGCAACAATTAACGCAGCACAAAACAACTCACAAAGTTATCCACAGCGTGAAACGACTAATCCCGTGTCCGTAACAAGTATTCCAGAAGCAGTTTCTGTATCTGAAGATATACCTGTAGCGCAACAAGACATACTTCAAGCCGTTGAACTGGATGTTGCTGAAGTTATTAGTACGGAACTAATTTCAATTGAAACAGATGTCTTATCGCTAAAAATTGACCCTGTGGGTGGGGATATTGTTTCTGTCAACTTGCTTGAATACCCTGTATCTGTTGAGCAGCCCGATATCCCGTTTCAATTATTGAATCGTACTTCTGAGCATACCTACATCGCACAAAGTGGATTGATTGGTGCAAAAGGTACTGATAAAGCGGGGAAGCCTAGACCCTTATATCGTTCAGAGTCGCAGTCTTATATATTAGGTGACAAAGAGACATTGGTTGTTGATATGTCTCTAACACAAGAAGATGGTGTGAAAATCACCAAACGCTTAACCTTCACCAAAGGTGAATATTTAGTCAACATGGATGTGATTGTTGATAATGTTTCAAATGAAATGTGGTCAGCCCAGTTATTTGCCCAGATAAAACGTGATGGAAGCTCAGATCCTGGCTTAGATACCAGTGGTTTTGGGTTGCCAACATTTATAGGCGGCGCTTATTGGGATCAAGATAAACCTTACAATAAGAAAACGTTTGATGATTTTATTGATGAACCATTAAATAAAGAGATTCCGGGTGGTTGGCTTGCATTTATCCAACATTATTTTATGAGTGCTTGGGTTCCTGATCAGTCGATGAAAATGCGATATCAAACGCGTATAACCCCAGATCACTTTATTATCAGCTACATGACACCTGTTAAGAATGTGAATGCGGGTGATCAATATACTTTCAGTAACCGTTTTTATGCGGGTCCTAAAATATTAAAGAAGCTGGAAGAGATTGAACCTGAGAAAGGTTTAGATCTTGTTGTTGATTACGGTCCTTTGTTCTTTATATCCAAGCCCTTGTATTTATTGTTAAATTTTTATCACAGTTTAGTCGCAAACTGGGGTTTAGCGATTATCCTGCTTACTGTTACGGTTAAAGCGCTGTTTTTTCCATTATCTGCAGCGAGTTACCGTTCAATGGCAAATATGCGTCGCGTCACTCCAAAATTAACAGAGATTCGCGAGCGCCATGCAGATGATCGTCAAAAATTATCTCAAGAGATGATGAAGCTATATAAAGATGAGAAAATTAACCCTCTTGGTGGTTGCTTACCAGTATTGATCCAAATGCCGGTTTTCTTAGCGTTGTATTGGGCATTGCTCGAAAGTGTTGAGTTGAGACAAGCGCCTTTCTTTGGCTGGATTCACGATTTATCAGTAATGGATCCGTACTTTGTATTGCCAATTATTATGGCAGGAAGTATGTTCTTCCAACAAATGCTGAACCCTGCACCACCCGATCCAATGCAAGCGAAAATGATGAAGATGATGCCGTTGGTTTTCGGAGTATTTTTCTTGTTCTTCCCAGCAGGTCTTGTTTTGTACTGGGTTACCAATAACTTGTTATCCATTGCGCAGCAGTGGCATATAACACGCGGTATTGAAAAAGCAGCAGAAGCTAAATAGAAAAAGGGCTCTTTAAGAGCCCTTTTTTTTGCATGATTTTTTAGAAGATAGTCGAAAACCAGTAAAGAAGAGCCGTTAACTATGAATGATGTCCTCCACTCAACCGATACGATCGCTGCACAAGCAACACCAGCAGGCCGAGGTGGGGTGGGCATTATTCGAATCTCCGGAAAAAAATCCAGTGATATCGCGTTACAACTAATTCAGCAACAAAAAACCTTTAAACCTCGCTTTGCTCATTTCCATCAATTTCTAGATAGTAATCAAGAAGTTATTGATGAAGGTTTGATATTGTTTTTCCCTGGACCAAACTCTTTTACAGGTGAAGATGTTATTGAGCTACAAGGCCATGGTGGTCCAGTAGTAATTAATAGTTTGTTAAACCGTGTGTTAAATCTTGGTGCTCGAATGGCTAATCCAGGGGAGTTTTCAGAACGAGCATTTTTGAATGATAAATTGGACCTGGCTCAGGCAGAAGCGATTGCTGATCTTATTGATAGTTCATCAGAACAAGCGGCTCGATGTGCAATTCGATCATTAAATGGAGCATTCTCTGATCATATTAATGTGCTGGTTGAACAAGTTATTAATTTGCGATTATACGTTGAAGCAGCGATTGACTTTCCGGAAGAAGAAATTGATTTTTTAGCGGACGGTAAGGTAGCTGGTGATTTACAGTCGATTATTGATCAATTAGATGCTGTATTTAAAGAAGCTAACCGTGGTGTATTGTTAAAAGAAGGTATGAAGGTTGTACTAGCGGGTCGGCCAAACGCAGGAAAGTCTAGTTTACTCAATGCTCTAGCGGGAAGAGATACCGCAATTGTTACTGATATCGCCGGAACAACGCGGGATTTGTTAAGAGAACATATTCATATTGATGGAATGCCATTACATATTATCGATACCGCAGGTTTACGGGAAAGTCCTGATGCCATCGAGAAAGAAGGCATTCGACGAGCTTGGACTGAAATTAAGGAAGCTGACCGTGTGCTTTTGTTAGTGGACGCAGCGGATGTGCAAGAGGGTGATATCAATACGTTATGGCCGGAGTTTTTTGCAGAATTGCCCGATTTAAGCAAAGTTATTGTGGTCCGAAATAAAATTGATAAAACTGATGAAACACATGGCGTTTCTGAGCCTTGTTTATCGAATACTGTGAATGACCCAAACGACGATTTTTCAACAACGTCATCGACAGAATTTCCCACAATAAGATTGTCCGCTAAGCATGGAGAGGGTGTGGATGAGTTGAGAGAATATCTTAAAAATGTCATGGGGTATCAATCAGCGATGGAAGGAGGGTTTACAGCAAGGCAGCGTCACTTAGAAGCATTGAAGCAAGCGAAGTTCTACTTGGTTGTAGGGCAAACTCAGCTTATTGAAAATGGAGCAGGTGAATTGTTGGCAGAGGATTTGCGGATGTCGCAAAACAACCTTAGTGAGATAACGGGTGAGTTTACCCCTGATGATTTGTTAGGCAGGATATTTTCTAGTTTCTGTATAGGTAAATAAGGTTATTCATGCGTGGTGAGTACTTACTACAGTATTATGTTAAATAGGGAACAATAATACTGCTAATTTACGTTATAGATTGTCCAATAAATGTACAAACTCTTTTATTTATCTATTAACTCCTTATACTTGCGGCCACGGTCGGTTTTGCCCAATAGAACATTGTTTTTTGTGAGGTTAAGTAGTGGATTATCCTAAGCGTTATGGAGTTATTGTCATCGGTGGAGGCCATGCAGGTTGTGAGGCCGCATTAGCATCCGCACGAATGGGTGTCGAAACATTATTGTTAACCCATAACATAGAAACTCTCGGACAGATGTCCTGTAATCCCGCTATCGGTGGAATCGGAAAAAGCCATCTTGTTAAAGAAATTGATGCTCTTGGTGGTGTCATGGCTAGAGCTACGGATAAAGCAGGTATTCAATATCGAGTACTTAACTCTAGAAAGGGTCCCGCTGTTCGTGCCACCCGCGCACAAGCCGACAGAATATTATACAAAGCAGCAGTTCGTCATACGCTAGAAAATCAAACGTGTCTGGATATTTTCCAACAATCGGCAGATGACCTGATTATGGAAGGTGAAAAAGCTCAAGGTGTTATCACCAATATGGGCGTGCGATTTCATTCTGATACCGTAGTGATTACGGCGGGTACCTTTTTGGGTGGACTTATCCACATAGGTATGGAAAGTCACAGCGGGGGCCGAGCCGGAGATCCACCTTCTATTGCACTTGCTCGACGCCTTAGAGAAATGCCGTTTAGAGTCGATCGGCTAAAGACCGGAACACCACCTCGAATTGACGCTCGAAGCGTAGACTTTTCCAAGATGGAAGAACAACCTGGGGATAACATTACCCCTGTTATGTCTTTTTGGGGTAATGGAGATGATCAACCTGAGCAAATTTCCTGTTATATCACCCATACTAACGAAAAGACCCACGATATTATCCGTGCGGGCTTAGACCGCTCCCCAATGTATACCGGTGTAATCGAGGGAATAGGGCCTCGTTATTGTCCATCCATAGAAGACAAAATTCACCGTTTTGCCGATAAAACCTCGCACCAGATCTTTGTTGAACCGGAAGGGCTAACAACTCATGAGTTATACCCAAATGGTATTTCCACTAGCCTGCCGTTTGATGTTCAACTTGATCTTGTACATTCTATGGTTGGGTTAGAAAATGCACATATCACCCGTCCCGGTTATGCGATTGAATACGATTATTTTAACCCACAGGATTTACGATACAGCTTAGAAACCAAATTTGTTGAAGGTCTCTATTTTGCTGGGCAAATTAATGGAACAACTGGATATGAAGAAGCAGGGGCTCAAGGTTTGTTAGCAGGGTTAAACGCAGCTCTTCGCTCACAAGAAAAAGAAGCTTGGACACCACGCCGCGATGAAGCCTATCTTGGAGTATTGGTTGACGATCTTATCAGTATGGGAACCCGTGAACCCTATCGAATGTTCACCAGTAGAGCAGAATATCGTCTGATATTAAGAGAAGATAACGCAGATATCCGTCTTACTGCAAAAGGCAGAGAATTAGGTTTAATCAACGACACGCTCTGGCAGAAATTCTCAGAAAAAACAGAAGCCATTGAAAAAGAAACCCAACGTATGAAAAACACTTGGGTTCAACCGGGTTCTGAAATAGCCAAAAAGCTAAACAAGCATGTTGAACGCCCACTAGCTCGGGAATATTCCCTTATGGAATTAATGCGACGACCAGAGTTGGACTTTAAAAAGATTGCAGAAGTAACAGGGGAAAATGATGTTACAGATGTTGTTGCTGAACAAGTAGAAATTGCCGCTAAATATGAAGGTTACATAAGCCGCCAGCTAGATGACATTGAAAAGCTAAAACGTAACGAATCCATGAAATTACCTACAGATATAGATTATGGCAAAATAAAAGGCCTATCTAACGAAGTAAAACAAAAACTTGTGGAATGCAAACCTGAAACGTTAGGTCAAGCGTCCCGGATTCAAGGTGTTACACCTGCTGCGGTATCATTGTTATTGATCTCACTAAAGAAACATCGTGGCGCGAGACCTTTAGTAACTGAGTTAAAATAGAAAAAAAGTAACCCAAACTATTTAGATTCCAATGATATTAGCTGTATGCGATAAGCGCTGTGTTGCTAATAAGTGTTTAGAAATCGCAAATGATAGCATCCATGGGTGCTCAACTGCGGCGTCCTTGCCGCAGGTGTTTCTGAACCCTTATTACAACGCTGGCGTACTCCTAGATCCGCAATAATCCTAGTCAAAAAGTACAGAGTAAAGAACCAAAATGATACTAGACCGAGCCCCCCTAGAACGAGATTTAGCCAAAGGCATAGAACAACTAGCCATCTCAGTGACTACGGAACAAAAAACGCTACTCCTCGATTACCTAATGCTTCTAGTGAAATGGAACAAAGCTTACAATCTAACTTCTATTAGAAACCCCCAACAAATGGTAATTCGGCATCTACTCGACAGCCTAGTACTTGTACCAGCGTTTTTTGACGAAGAAATTATAGGAAAAACCGGTAACAGTAACTTTCTAGACGTAGGAACCGGTGCCGGAATACCAGGGTTACCACTATCTATCATGTTCCCAGAAAAACAATTCACTTTACTAGACAGTAACGGGAAAAAAACACGCTTTCTGATACAGGTAAAAACGGAATTAGCCAGACAAAATGTCGAAGTCGCAAAAAGTCGTATTGAGTCCTTTGCACCGAAACAAAAGATAGATACAATTTTCTGTCGAGCATTTTCATCACTACCGGATTTTGTGAGCGGAGTAGAGCATTTAATGACCGAAAATACCCGGTTGCTCGCCATGAAAGGAGTGATACCTGAAGAAGAGCTGGAAATGCTCCCATCTACAATCAACGTAGAAAAAATTGTGCCATTAGATGTGCCTGGTCTCGATGAAGAGCGACATCTTATAGTTCTAACAAGACAATATCCGACCAACGATACTCAAGGAGAATAACTGTGGGTAAGGTGCTATCAATTGCAAACCAAAAAGGTGGTGTGGGGAAAACCACAACATCGGTCAACCTTGCCGCATCATTAGTAGCGACTAAACGTAAAGTGTTACTTATTGATTTGGATCCGCAAGGCAACGCGACCATGGGATGTGGTATCGATAA
The DNA here is from genome assembly GCA_002163245.1 of Gammaproteobacteria bacterium 42_54_T18. Lineage (GTDB taxonomy): Bacteria > Pseudomonadota > Gammaproteobacteria > Pseudomonadales > Ketobacteraceae > 42-54-T18. Next base: position 45,942 of record MAAL01000021.1, read on the forward strand.
ACATGCCGTTGAAGCATCTATTTATGATGTACTTGTGGATAAAATGGCAATATCAGAGGTAAGAGTAACCACTGAATCTGGTGTTGATCTGATTCCTGCAAATGGAGATTTAACTGCTGCAGAAATTGAATTGTTAAGTGTTGAAGGCAAAGAACGCCGAATGACGGAAGCCTTGGAAGGGTATCGAACAGAATACGATTTTATATTGATCGACTGTCCCCCATCACTCAATATGCTTACGGTGAATTCACTAAGTGCGTCGGATGCCGTAGTGATCCCTATGCAGTGTGAGTATTATGCCCTTGAAGGTTTATCCGCATTGTTAGATACCATTGAAATGATTCGAAATGCACTAAACCCTCGACTCGAAATCGATGGATTGTTACGTACGATGTACGACCCAAGAAATGCATTAAGCAACCAAGTATCATCACAGTTAACGGAACACTTTGGTGAAAAGGTTTACCGAACGATTATACCGAGAAATGTTCGATTGGCAGAAGCACCAAGCCACGGGTTGCCAGCACTTCTTTATGATAAAAAGTCTCGAGGAGCAGTATCGTATTTAGCGCTTGCCGGAGAAATGATTCGTCGGGCAGAAAAACAAGTAATAAAAACCGAACCTGAAACAGCGTAGCGGTTTTTGTGTACGTTTTGAATTCAACGATAGAATTGTTGTGAGTTATTGAGCGAACCACCAGTCGGTGATAGATTGGTCGACTTCGGATTGTGCTCTTTTAAACTACCCAACAGCAATTGAATAAATCATCACCATTAAAATAAAAAGGTTAAGGAACACTTTATGGCAGCTAAGAAAAAGGGATTAGGACGCGGGCTAGAAGCGCTAATCGGCGGCTCCGCAGCAATGCCAAAATCCGAAGTGTCGATTAACCCAGTTATGGCAGGGTCGAAAGTGGCCGAAAGTAGTAATGAAACGGCTGCCGATGGTGAGCTACGTCATATCCCTGTGGAGTTTCTGGAACGCGGACGATTTCAACCTCGGGGGGATATTGACCCAGCTGCATTAGAGGAGTTATCGGAGTCAATTAAAGCTCAAGGTGTGATGCAACCTATTGTTGTGCGGCCGGTTTCAGCGAAAAATTTTGAAATCATTGCCGGAGAGCGACGTTGGAGAGCAAGCCAATTAGCAGGCCTTGATAAGATACCTTGTATTGTTAGAGATGTTCCCGATGAAGCAGCCATTGCGATGGCACTTATTGAAAATATTCAACGGGAAGACCTTAATCCTATTGAAGAAGCCGTTGCACTACAGAGATTACAGGATGAATTTGAGTTAACTCACCAGCAAGTAGCTGAAGCGGTGGGTAAATCCCGTACTACAGTTACCAACTTGTTACGCTTAACAACATTAAGCTCAGAAGCTAAAAAAATGTTAGAGCATGGTGACTTGGAAATGGGTCATGCAAGAGCAATTTTAACGTTAGACCCTTTGAAACAAACCGAGGCGGCGCGAGCAATTTCTTCTAAAGGTTTATCGGTTCGTCAAGCTGAAGCACTGGTTCGCCGGATGCAGGCGGAAGTTACAGCAAAACCAGATGATAAGATTGATCCTGATGTTCGACAGCTCCAGGATGGCTTGTCACAAATGTTAGGGGCGCCCGTTATGATCCAACATAGTGCCAAAGGGAAAGGTAAGCTGGTTATTAAATATTCGAGTTTAGATGAATTGGATGGGATATTGGCCCATATTAAGTAATCGATTTTAAAAAGAGGTAGTAATAGAGCTATAGACAAATGCTCTGTGGTGGTGCGAAATTCATCTGAAAATAAAGATGAGATATCAAGTTTTTTCAAAGCCTACTTGAAAAGATGAAAATAAACGCATTATGACTTATTGGTTGCACGAAAAACGCCCAAAAATTTAATTGATGCCCTAATACTGGTTGCTAGTATCGTTTAGAATCACTATAATTTGCCCCGCCTCAGACTGCCCCCTCTTGGGTGGGTTAACGAAGCTTGATAAAAAGTAATGGTGAAAAGTAGTGACAAAACCTAGAGCGTTAAACGATCGCTCCTTGGCCTACCGGGTTGTTGGAACACAAGCAACAATCGCGACACTATTTCCTTTACTGTTTCTTTTTATGAGTTTAGATGCTGTTATTTGCGCCATTATTGGCGGTTGGATAGCAACTCTATCAAATGCATATTTTGCATTTCAGGCATTTCGCTACTCCGGTGCACGTGCCGCGAGTCAAATGGTGAAATCGTTTCAACGAGGTGAAAGTGGCAAATTTGTCATTACGATTGTGTTAATGTTGGTGGCCTATCGGCATGTACCCGCATTACAAATCAAAGAAAATGTATTAGCGATGTTTGCAGGATTTATCGCGGTATTAATGGTGTCTTGGTTGGCTCCTTTATTTACCAAAGAAACATCGTTTAAATGAATAAACTATAGCCCAAACAGTGATTGGTACCGAATATGGCAGGCAGCTCTACTGAGTATATCAAGCATCACTTGACCAACCTTGTGTTTGGTCAGCATTCCGATGGCACCTGGGGATTAGCCGACAGTGCACAAGAAGCAAAAGAGATGGGCTTTTGGGCGATTAACGTCGATTCCATGGGCTGGTCAATTGCTTTGGCGGTAATATTTTTAGGCCTCTTTAAGTCTGTTGCGAATAAAGTGACGTCTGGTGTACCTAGCGGTTTACAAAACTTCGTTGAAATCATGATTGATTTTATCGATGGCACTGTAAAAGATAGCTTCCACGGCCGTAACCCATTAATAGCCCCTCTAGCATTAACCATCTTTGTTTGGGTATTTCTGATGAATGCCATGGATCTGATTCCAGTGGACTTTATCCCTGCATTGTTTAATTTGTTCGGCATTCACTTTATGAAGGTAGTGCCTTCTACGGATCCAAACATCACATTGGGAATGTCTTTCTCCGTGTTTGCATTGATTCTTTACTACAGCATTAAAGTAAAAGGTATTGGCGGCTTTGCTGGCGAACTTTCACTTCACCCATTTAATAACAAGAATCCTCTTATCCAAGTGATCTTTATTCCGATCAACTTATTCTTAGAGATTTTGAACCTTGTAACAAAGCCTATCTCTCTTGGCTTACGTTTATTCGGCAACATGTATGCCGGTGAAATGATCTTTATCTTGATTGCGTTGATGCCTTTTTGGATACAGTGGACGTTATCTGTACCTTGGGCCATCTTCCATATCTTGGTTATTACCTTGCAGGCGTTTATCTTCATGGTATTAACCGTAGTGTACCTAAGCATGGCACACGAAGATCATTAGAATAAATGATCACTAATGGCGACACATTTCAGATTAATATCCAATAATGTGTCGTTATAGAAAAGCTTTACCCGTTTTACAATCTCAATCTTAAACTTAACCAACAACTCAACATAATTTAGGAGTTAACATGTCTGAAGCATCAGCATTAGTACTTATCGCTGCGGGCCTCGTAATCGGATTAGGTGCCCTTGGTACAGCAATCGGTTTTGGTCTTTTAGGTGGACGCCTTCTTGAAGGTACTGCACGTCAACCAGAGATGGCACCTGCTCTTCAAGGCAAAATGTTCTTGATGGCTGGTCTACTTGATGCGGTTCCTATGATCGGTGTAGGTATTGGCATGTATATGATCTTCGTATTAGCTGCCTAAGCTTCGCTCGAAAAGTTACAACACACTTTAACGAGCAAGAGGACCTGGTATGAATATTAATGCGACCATCATTGGTCAAGCAATATCCTTTGCGATCTTTGTTTTTTTCTGTCTTAAGTTTGTATGGCCACCATTAATCGCGGCCATGAATGAAAGAAAAGAAAAAATTGCTGCTGGACTGCAAGATGCAGATCAAGCTGCTGGAGATCTAGAGCTTGCGAAAGAAAAAGCTGCTCAGACGTTGCGTGAAGCAAAGCAACAAGCTGCTGAGTTAATTGAGCAAGCCAATAAGCGTGGAACACAGCTTATTGATGAAGCAAAAGATCAAGCTCGCTCAGAAGGCGAGCGTCTTAAAGTAGCTGCACAAGGTGAAATAGAACAGGAAGTAAACCGTGCGAAAGAGTCATTACGCGCACAGGTTGCTGTTCTTGCCGTTGCAGGTGCTGAGAAGATCCTTAACACGTCTGTTGACCAGAGCGCTCATAGCGAAATGCTAGAGAAGCTCGCAGCAGAGCTATAACGGTAACGGATATGGCAGAACTAACGACAGTTGCTCGGCCCTACGCAAAAGCCGCTTTTCAGTTCGCTGAAGAGAAAGGGCAGTTAGCCGAGTGGTCTACGATGCTTTCTTTTACGGCCGCAGTTGTAGAAGACTCGGCAGTGGCTGAGATCCTTGACGATCCAAAACTGACAACTGATCAACAGTTGGATATGTTTACGCAAGTATGTGCAGACCAGCTAGATGAAGGCGGCAAAAACTTTGTTGCCTTACTAGCCGGTAACAAGCGACTATCTGCGTTGTCAGCGATCTCTGAGCTTTATGAAATGCTCAAAGCCGAAAAAGAGCAGTCAGTAGACGTAAAGATCACCTCTGCATTTGAAGTCACCCCCGACCAAGTAACTAACTTGGCGGACGCCCTTAAAAAGCGTCTAGATCGGCAAGTGAATATCGAATCGGAAGTTGATCAATCTCTAATTGGTGGCCTGATTATACGTGCAGGCGACATCGTAATTGACGGCTCTGTTCGCGGCAAACTCGCAAAGTTAGCCGAAACAATGAGTTCTTAACCGGACTTTTAACAGAGCTAGAGTATTGAGGATTTAAGCATGCAGCAACTCAATCCATCAGAAATAAGCGAACTGATTAAGCAGCGTATCGAGAACCTCGATGCCTCTTCTGAAGCTCGCACTGAAGGAACTATCGTTAGTGTATCTGACGGTATCGTTCGCATCCACGGCCTAGCCGATGTGATGTACGGTGAAATGATCGCGTTCGAAGATGGTGTCTACGGAATGGCACTTAACTTAGAGCAAGATTCAGTTGGCGCCGTAGTATTAGGTGACTACTTGTCACTTCAAGAAGGCCAGAAAGCACAGTGTACTGGTAAAGTACTTGAAGTTCCTGTTGGTCCTGAGCTACTAGGCCGTGTTGTAGACACGCTTGGTAATCCAATTGACGGAAAAGGCCCTGTTGATGCGAAATTAACTGACCTTGTTGAAAAAGTTGCACCTGGTGTAATCGATCGTCAGTCAGTTGATCAACCAGTTCAAACCGGTCTTAAAGCAATCGATGCCATGGTGCCAATTGGTCGTGGACAGCGTGAGCTTATCATCGGTGATCGTCAGATTGGTAAAACAGCTGTTGCTGTTGATGCAATTATCAGTCAAAAAGGTTCTGGCATTAAGTGTGTCTACGTGGCCATCGGTCAAAAGCAATCATCTATTGCTAACGTAGTACGTAAGTTAGAAGAGCACGGCGCAATGGAATATACCACTGTTGTCGCGGCTTCTGCTTCTGATCCAGCTTCTATGCAGTTCCTTGCTCCCTTTGCCGGTTGTGCAATGGGTGAATATTTCCGTGACCGCGGTGAAGACGCACTGATCGTTTATGATGATTTAACCAAGCAAGCTTGGGCATATCGTCAGATCTCATTGTTGCTACGTCGTCCACCAGGTCGTGAAGCATATCCAGGAGATGTTTTCTATCTTCACTCTCGTCTACTTGAGCGTGCATCTCGTGTTAACGCTAATTATGTTGAGAAATTCACCAACGGTGAAGTGAAAGGTAAAACCGGTTCTTTGACCGCACTACCGATCATTGAAACTCAAGCAGGTGACGTTTCTGCATTCGTACCAACCAACGTAATCTCGATTACCGATGGTCAGATCTTCTTAGAGTCTGATTTGTTTAACGCGGGTATTCGTCCTGCGATGAACGCCGGTATTTCGGTATCTCGTGTTGGTGGTGCTGCGCAAACCAAGATCATCAAGAAGTTAGGTGGTGGTATTCGTTTGGCATTAGCCCAGTATCGTGAACTTGCAGCATTTGCTCAGTTTGCTTCTGATCTTGATGAAGCAACACGTAAGCAGTTAGAGCACGGTCAAGCAGTAACTGAGTTGATGAAACAAAAGCAATACTCTCCAATGAGTACTGCTGAGATGGCAATCATGTTGTATGTTGCCAACGAAGGTTACTTGGTAGGCATAGAAATTAACAAAATCCTCGATTTTGAAGCTGCACTAATTTCTTACGCTCGATCTGAGTTCGCAGATATGATGTCAAACGTTGACGAAACTGCAAACTGGAATAAAGAGATCGAAGGCCAATTTAAAGAGTGTATTGAGAAATTCAAGTCCACTCAAACTTGGTAATCTAAACGATACAGCAGTGAGTATTGCTTTCGGTAAAACTCACTGCCGAATCAACGGATAGCGTGGAAGAGATATGGCAGGTACAAAAGAGATACGGACCAAAATTGCGAGTGTAAAAAGCACGCAAAAAATTACTTCAGCAATGCAATTGGTTGCCGCAAGTAAGATGCGTAAAGCGCAGGATCGTATGACTGCGTCTAAGCCTTATTCGGAAAAGATCCGTCAGGTTGTAAGCCATCTAGCGACATCAAACCCAGAATATCGTCATATTTATATGGAAGATAGGGAAGTGTCACGTGTTGGTATTATTGTTATTTCCAGTGACCGTGGTCTTTGTGGCGGATTAAACATAAACCTTTTTAAACGGACTGTTGCTCTTTCAAAAGAGTGGTCTGAAAAAGGTGCAGAAATTGATCTGTGTTTAGTCGGAAACAAAGCACAAAGCTTTTTTAAGGCGGTTGGTGGTAACGCAGTTGCTTCAGTATCGGGGTTAGGAGATCAACCCAGTGTTGAAGATCTGATTGGTTCTGTGAAAGTGATGTTAAATGCTTTTGACGAAGGCAAGATAGATCGTTTGTTCCTTGTGTACAACGAATTTGTCAACACCATGACGCAAAGTCCGCAGGCTTTACAGTTATTACCGCTTCAAGCCGGGGATACCGGCGAAAGAAAAGGACCGTGGGATTATATCTACGAGCCTGAAGCGAAAGAAATTTTAGATATGCTGTTGATTCGTTACGTTGAATCTCAGGTATATCAGGGTGTTGTTGAAAACAATGCCTGTGAGCAAGCTGCTCGAATGGTTGCGATGAAGTCAGCAACCGATAACGCAGGTGAATTGATTGATGATCTAGAGCTTATCTACAACAAAGCTCGTCAGGCAGCGATTACGCAAGAGCTATCTGAAATCGTCAGCGGCGCCTCTGCGGTATAACACTAGCAGTTTAACGAATTCTATTAAAATTTAGGATTATTCCTAATAAATTACGGTAAGAGGATACTAGCATGAGTAGCGGACGTATCGTACAAATCATCGGCGCGGTAATCGACGTCGAGTTTCCACGTGATTCTGTACCTAAGGTATACGACGCACTGAATGTGGACGACGCAGCAACAGTTCTTGAAGTTCAACAGCAGTTGGGTGATGGAGTTGTTCGTACTATCGCAATGGGTAGTACGGAAGGTTTACGTCGTGGACTAAACGTGCAAACAACTGGCGCACCAATCAATGTACCTGTTGGTGTTGAAACTCTTGGTCGTATAATGGATGTGTTAGGCAATCCAATCGACGAAAGAGGCGATATTGGCGAGCAGAAACGCATGTCAATTCACCGCAAGCCACCATCATATGCTGAGCAGTCTGCAAGTGATGAGTTGTTAGAAACAGGCATCAAGGTAATTGACTTGGTATGTCCTTTCGCCAAAGGTGGTAAGGTTGGATTGTTCGGTGGTGCCGGTGTTGGTAAAACCGTTAACATGATGGAATTGATCAACAACATTGCAACACAGCACAGCGGTTTGTCTGTATTTGCCGGTGTTGGTGAGCGTACTCGTGAAGGAAACGATTTCTACCACGAGATGCAGGAAGCAGGTGTTGTTAACCTAGCGAACCCTCAAGAGTCTAAAGTTGCCATGGTATATGGCCAGATGAATGAGCCTCCAGGAAACAGACTGCGTGTTGCTTTGACTGGCCTAACAATGGCTGAGTCATTCCGTGATGACGGCATGGATGTATTATTATTTGTTGATAACATCTATCGTTATACATTGGCGGGAACAGAAGTATCAGCACTTCTTGGACGTATGCCTTCAGCGGTAGGTTATCAGCCGACACTAGCGGAAGAGATGGGTGCGCTTCAAGAGCGAATCACTTCTACTAAGACGGGTTCTATCACATCTATCCAAGCGGTATATGTACCTGCGGATGATTTGACTGATCCATCTCCTGCAACAACTTTTGCTCACTTGGATGCAACTGTTGTATTGAGTCGTGATATCGCTGCTAAGGGTATTTACCCAGCAATCGATCCATTGGATTCTACTTCACGTCAGCTTGATCCTCTTGTTATTGGTCAAGAGCATTATGACGTTGCTCGTGGTGTTCAGACAGTTCTTCAGCGTTATAAAGAACTTAAAGATATCATCGCAATCCTGGGTATGGATGAGTTGTCAGAAGAAGATAAGCAAGTTGTTTATCGTGCTCGTAAGATTGAGCGATTCTTGTCACAGCCGTTCTTCGTTGCGGAAATATTTACCGGTTCTCCTGGTAAGTACGTTTCATTGAAAGATACAATCTCCAGCTTTAAGGCTATTTTGGCAGGTGAATATGATCACATGCCTGAGCAAGCTTTCTATATGGTTGGTGGTATTGACGAAGCCGTACAAAAAGCGAAGGATATGTAATTATCCATATCGGGAGATAACGAATGGCCATTACCGTACAATGCGAGATAGTCAGTGCTGAAAAAGAGATTTTCTCTGGATTAGTAGAGATGTTAATCGCTCACGGCGCATTGGGTGACTTGGGTGTAGGCCCTGGTCACGCTCCCCTTCTGACTCGCTTGAATCCTGGTCCTGTAAGAGTGATTAGGCAAAATGGTGAAGAAGAAGTGTATTACGTGTCGGGCGGAATGTTAGAAGTTCAGCCAAATATTGTTACCGTACTTGCTGATACAGCAGTACGAGCTGATGATGTTGATGAAGCTGCTGCAGAACAAGCCGCAGAAGAAGCACGTAAAGCGTTAGAAAATCAAAGTGCTGAGATTAATTATTCAGCAGCATCAGCTCAACTGGCAGAAGCTGTGGCGCAATTGCGTACAATTCGTCAGATGAAGAACAAGCTGGGTAAATAACGGACCTAATTATTCCGTCTAATGTAAAATTAGTGTGAATAATTACAGAAGTTGATAGGAAAGGGTGGCTACGGTCACCCTTTTTTTGTTTTATACTATGACTACTAAAACTCAATTTCAAAACACGCAGTTCTAAAAGGTATGTTTTATAACAGCGTATCCTGAAATTAACCTTTTTATATTACGTGTTCGTAACTATCCGATTTAATAAGGGAATCTTAGATGGATTTGAATGTAGTCATCTTAGCGGCAGGCAAGGGCACTCGAATGAAATCGACATTGCCAAAGGTACTGCAACCACTCGCCAAAAAGCCCCTATTATCCCATGTGTTGGAAATCTCATACGACCTAAAAGCAACCAATGTAGTTGTTGTTTATGGTCATGGTGGTGAGGCAGTACAATCAGTCGTAGAAAAGCTGCATTCTGAACATACCATCGCTTGGGTAGAGCAAGCAGAACAGCTTGGTACAGGGCATGCTGTAAAAGTAGCATTACCAGAGCTTACAGCAGGCACACAAACGCTTATTCTTTACGGTGATGTGCCTTTAGTCACTGAGCAGACGTTACGCTCTTTTATAGAGTCAACGGATGAAGAAGGTTGTGGTTTGTTAACCGTACAGCTTGATAACCCAAAGGGATATGGTCGAATTATCCGCAATAGTGATAATCAAGTGGAAGCTATTGTTGAAGAAAAAGACGCCACCGATCTGCAAAGGCAGATTACAGAGGCCAATACGGGCATCATGTTGGTAAATACCGCATTATTACAGAAATGGTTACCAACGTTAGGTAACAGCAATTCACAAGGCGAATACTACTTAACCGATATTGTAAAGATGGCTCGTGATGAGCATATTTCAGTACAGGCATCTATTGTGCAAGACCCCATGGAAGTGGAGGGAGTGAACGATAAAGTACAGCTAAGCCAACTAGAACGACGTTACCAGAAAAAACAAGCAGAAAACCTTATGCGTAATGGAGCGATACTTGCCGATGCTTCCCGCATAGATATTCGTGGTGATGTGGCTATTGGTGAAGATACGTTTGTTGATGTTAATGCTGTGCTGGAGGGTAGGGTCCGTATTGGAAAGAATTGCCAAATAGGCCCTAACTGTACAATTATTAACAGTAGCATAGGGGATAATTCGGTTATTCACGCTAATACTGTTATTCAAGACTCAAGCCTAGGTGATACTGCAGAGATTGGTCCATTCGCCAGAATTCGGCCCGGTACTGTTACTGAGTCTCGCGTTAAAATTGGTAATTTTGTAGAAACCAAAAAGTCGCATATTGACGAGGGTAGCAAGGTAAACCACCTAACCTACGTAGGTGATGCCGAAATTGGTAAAGGTGTAAATATCGGCGCAGGAACAATTACTTGCAACTATGATGGTGTGAATAAACATAAAACGGTTATTGGTGATAAAGCGTTTATTGGATCGAACACCTCGTTAGTAGCCCCGTTAAATATAGGTGAAGGTGCAACAATTGGTGCCGGTTCTACTGTATCAAAGGATGCAAAAGAGAATGCATTAACAGTGACGAGAGCGAAGCAAATAACGCTTTCAGATTGGCAGCGGCCGGTAAAGAAGACATAAATACCAAATCTTGCTTGTAGCACATTATTTTCCACTTTGTTCCTGAAGTCTTTGTGGCAAAGGCGCAGAAGAAAGCAACCATGGATGTATTCGCTGCGGTTTCTGGAATAAACAGGTAGATAATGTGCGGTCATAGAGATCCGTAATGAACCTATTGTCATAGTAACGATAGAACAGAGAAAGTCAGGGAAATATTATGTGTGGAATTGTTGGTGCTGTATCAACTCGTCAAATCGCTCCTATTTTATTAGAAGGGCTTAAACGCCTAGAGTACCGAGGTTATGACTCTGCCGGTATTGCCCAACTAGTTGAAGGGCAAGAAATAGAGCGCATTCGATGCCAGGGTAAAGTAAAGGGCCTAGATGAAGCCGTTTCAGCAAGTACCTACCCTGGTGTTGTGGGGATTGCTCATACAAGATGGGCTACTCACGGTGTACCCAGCATAGAAAATGCTCATCCACATATGTCAAAAGGTGATGTTGCAGTTGTTCATAATGGCATCATAGAAAACCATGAAACGTTAAGAAAAGAATTACAAGCTCAAGGGTATGAATTTACTTCTGAAACGGATACCGAAGTAGTTGCTCATTTGTTTCATCGTGAATATCAAAAAAAACCGGATCTTCTAAAAGCATTGCGTATTACTGTTGCTCAACTTGAAGGAGCATATGCACTGGGTGTTATCCATAAAGATGAACCTAAGCGGTTGGTTTGCAGCCGAGCAGGGAGCCCGCTGGTATTAGGTATTGGTATTGGTGAAAACTTTATCGCATCCGACCAGTTAGCATTACTGCCCGTTACCACTCGTTTTGTTTTTCTAGAAGAAGGAGATTTCGCAGATCTTCGCTTAGAATCCGTCGTTATTGAAGATACCGATGGCAATGTTGTAGAGCGACCTGTTCGAGAAAATGTCGGTAGCGCAGGAACTGCTGATAAAGGTGAATACCGACACTTTATGATGAAAGAAATCTTCGAGCAGCCTACTTCTGTTCGAGGAACTCTTGATGGTCGTATTGTTAACGGTAAAGTTAATCTTGATGAATTCGGTCCAGGTGCGGAATCACTATTCAATAAACTTGAGGCTATACAGATTATAGCCTGTGGTACCAGCTTTCATGCTGGCATGGTGGCAAAGTATTGGTTTGAAGCCATTGCAGGTATTCAATGTAATGTCGAAGTAGCTTCTGAGTTTCGTTATCGTGAAACGGTTGTGCGCGATAACACGTTATTTGTCACCATCTCTCAGTCTGGTGAAACGGCTGATACCTTAGCGGCGTTACGTGATGCTACTGACTACTTGGGTTCACTAACTATTTGTAACGTACCAGATAGCTCTTTAGTACGTGAATCAGATATGGCATTTATGACTAAAGCAGGGACAGAGATCGGTGTAGCCTCCACCAAGGCGTTTACAACACAACTTGTCTCTTTGTTTTTGTTTATGATTGCTGTTGGCAGATTCAATAAAGTTAGCGAATCCCAAGAAAAAGAATTATTGGTAAAATTGAACCAGCTCCCTGACATTATTCAAAGTGCATTACGTCTGGATAAAGACATCGAAGCTATGGCTCCTATGTTTAGTGAAAAGAGCCATGCACTATTTCTGGGTAGAGGTATTCAGTATCCGATCGCAATGGAAGGCGCATTAAAACTGAAAGAGATTTCTTATATTCATGCTGAAGCATACCCAGCAGGCGAACTTAAACACGGCCCGCTCGCATTGGTCGATAAAGATATGCCCATTATTGCTGTTGCACCTTCAGATAGTTTATTGGAAAAGCTTAAGTCGAATTTGCAGGAAGTACGTGCCCGTGGCGGGGAGTTATTTATATTCCAGGATGCTAAGGCGGGAGTTGAACAAGATGATGATGTACATGTAATGGATTTGCCACAAATTGATGAGGTGTTAGCCCCTATCTTATATACGATTCCATTACAGTTGTTGTCTTATCATGTAGCCATTATCAAAGGTACTGATGTAGACCAGCCGCGTAATCTTGCAAAATCTGTGACGGTAGAATAAAGCACTGAATTATAGAGAAATCATTTGTGAGCGAGTAATAAAGTATCATACTAAGTATTAAAGTATCATACTGAGTAATAAAGTTGCATACTAAAACCATTCAAGTAAAGTTCTTTGACGAGCTACACGGAATGGTTTTTTTATGGCAGGCAAAAAACACTCTAATTCGGAAGCGAAGAATCAAAAGTGGATCAAGGAAGGACGTGGTTCCGGGATTGGTAGAGACTACCTGCCCTGGCTAACCGTACGTGACCTGGCGTCTAAGGGGCGTTCCCACCGTATTTTTGGACATAAAACCCAAAGAACACACCACCTTTTATCTGATTTAGAGTTAGCCACGTTTTTTATCCTAGAATGGAACAAAGAGACGTCGGATATTAGAGAGCAATTTCCGCTCAGAATTGAAGATACACTTGCCTTAGCGAATGAGGCTGGCATTAAGCACCCTGCTGTTCAAGGAATCGATCAAGTGATGTCCACTGATTTTCTTGTGGATACTAAAGACTTAGCCCGCCCTAAATTTGCCGTCCAAGCTAAGTTCGCGGAGACCTTGCAGGATCCTCGAACTGTAGAGAAATTAGAGCTTGAGCGTCGGTATTGGAAAAGCAAATCGATTCCGTGGTTGGTGATAACCGAGAAAGAGATACCACGGGTGGTGTTTGAAAATATCAGGTGGTTGTACCCGGCACAAAGAGAAGAAATTGGCGAGCAGCTGCTTTTCGAGAGAATTGATTTTTATCTGCACTCTTTGCGATCAAATCCAGACAGAACGATTATTGATATTACCCGTAAATTGGATACTGCCTACGACATGGATCCGGGTGAGTCATTGCTTGAGATGCGGCAACTGTTGGCGCATCGCTATTTATGTTTTGATATTTTCACACCGTTCAAAAAAATCAAAGGTCACGAGCTTATGGTGGGTGATATCCCTCTATTGAAGGAGGCCCTAAATGTTTCAAATCAATGAGGTCGTACAGTTAGAAGGTGAACTGTATAGAATACTAGCGATTTTTCAGGATGAGATTGCTTGGATTCAGATTCATAACGATAGGGCGTTTCCCTCGTTTACAAGTAAAGCGGAAATCATATCAGCTATGGAGGATGGCACTTTAGTCCGCAAAGATGATCCCTTTGAGTACATCGCTTATGAGACTCCTGAGGAAGGAACGACCGCTCGTAAAAAGCGAGACCACAATTTTTCGTTGATTGAACCGATTATCATAGACGAGGACGCGCTGTATTCTAGGGTTCGAGCTGCTCGTATTCAAATTATCATCGATGCGAATGGATCGACAAAACAAACGTTATATCGGCTATTAAGGCGTTTCTGGCAGAGGGGACAGACTGCAAATACATTATTGCCAGACTATAAAAATTCAGGGGCCAAAGGCAAAAAACGAGAAGCGAAAGGAAAAAAGCTGGGTAGGCCTAGGGTCAATACTCCAGGTGTTGGTGCAATTATCGACGCAAATATGGAACGCTTGTTTCGGCAAGCCATCGAAAAGCACCTTCTAACAGATGGCAAGAACACCTTGGTATTTGCTCATCGTAAGTTTAAAGGTGTGTTTGAGACGTATTACCCCAATGTTTCTGAAGCCGAGATGCCCACACTTTGGCAGATGCAGCACTTTTACAAACGTGAATATAAGCAAGTTGAGGTGATACAGAAACGAGCCAGCAGCATTGAATACCAAAAAGACATTCGCCCTCTTTGTGGTACAGCAAATATTGATGTGCTTGGCCCTGGCTCCCGGTTTGAAATTGACGCAACCATCGCAGATATCTATGTCGTTTCAAACAGTGAGAGGCGAAATATCATCGGTCGCCCTGTTGTTTATACCGTGATTGATGTGTTTAGCCGAATGGTAGCCGGTATCTATGTTGGCGTTGAAAGCCCCTCCTATGTGACTGCCATGCAGGCGCTATCGAATGCTCTGACGAATAAAGTAGAATATTGCAAAAGCTTTGGAATGGATATCGAGTATAAGGATTGGCCCATCAGCGGATTGCCTGATGCTATTTTGGCGGATCGAGGTGAACTTCTCGGGCACCAAGTCGAATCACTAGAAAGAAATTTTTCCGTTCGAATCGAGAATACACCACCCTATAGAGGGGATGCTAAAGGTATTGTTGAGCGTTACTTCAAGACGCTTCAGGCGAAGTTCAAACCTTTTGCACCAGGTATTGTTACTGCTACAAAAATTAAAAAAAGAGGGGGAAAAGATTATCGTCTTGATGCCAAATTAACCATTAATGAATTCACCGAAATAATCTTAGCATCCGTGATATTTCATAATAGGTATCACCCACTGTCAAAATACGACCGTGATATTGATATGCCAACAGATTTGCAGATGACACCACTCTCATTATGGAACTGGGGGCTTCAGCACCGAACAGGCAAGTTAAGATCCGTAGCGGTGGATGCGGTTACCGTGACATTGATGCCAAAAGTAAAAGCAACGTTTTCAGATCTGGGCATTCGAGTGTTTGGAGCGTATTACACGTGTAGGGAAATTGTACAGTTAGGTTGGTTGCACCGTTCAAAAGAAACAGTGCGCCCTAAATACCTTGAAGCTGCGTATGATCCAAGAACAGCGAACTATATCTATTTATTCCCCAAAGCGAATAGTTCTGAATATTGGCTATGCGAATTGACGCAAAGGAGTCGAGAATTTTCTGGTTGTTCGTTCTGGGACTTGTGGCAAGTTACCGCTGAGCAGAAAGCGGCAGTGGCAAACAGTAAGCTAGTGTCTGATGGCAAACATAGAGAGCTTGATCAACTTATTGAAGACAAAATCAAGCAAGCAAAGGAACTGATGCCTGATATTAGTGATCAATCAAATGCTCAACGCACGAAGGGTATCAGAGCGCATCGTAATATCGCTAAGCAGGAGGAACGCCAACAAACGGCATTTCACCCCGACAAACCCCAAAAAGGTAAGTTGGCGAATGTTATCCCCTTGACCCCGCAGGAATCAGGTTACGGATTTCCTGATTATATTGACGAGCTGTTCGATGAGGATGAATAGATGAGTTTGCCTACAAATATTATCAAAGCAGTCTATCAAGATCCGGGTATACCAAAGTACCGTGGGAATCCCTTTATCGAAGCGTTGCCGCCGATCATGTCAACGCAACAGATTAAGCAAGGCATCACTGGTACAATCGATTTTGATACTAAAGATATATATGAGGATGGAAGTAAGCGGGTTCATATTATTTCCCAATTATTGGATGATTTTTTTCAGCCTATTTCTAACCATCTCCAGTTAGAAACCAAGTTATCGATTATGATTCGCCAAGGGTACGTCGGTAGAAATATTGATGATGGTTCGTTGAACACCCACATGCAAAATGGCTATGCGCGAGTACAGTCAGGCGATCTAGAGGTGTTCAGGTTTGAGCATGCTAAATCCACAGCCCGTAGCCTTGCCCTAATTGGTTGTTCTGGTTGTGGAAAAACGTCAGCATTAAATCGTATATTGGGTACTTATCCACAAGCTATTTATCACAAAGAATTAAACTTTACGCAAATTGCTTATCTGAAACTGGATTGCCCTCACGATGGTTCGCTTAAGAATTTATGTAACCATTTTTTTAGAGCGATAGATCAGTTGTTGCATACCGACTACGAACGAAAGTATGCGTTAAAACGCCATAGCCCAGAGACCCTTTTAGCATTGATGAGCCAGATAGCAAACGTCCATGCGGTGGGTGTTTTAGTTATTGATGAAATTCAGCACCTAAGTTTGAGGCGTTCTGGAGGGGTTGAGAGAATGCTGAACTTCTTTGTTACCTTGGTTAATGTTATTGGAATTCCGGTTGTTTTGGTGGGGACACCGAAGGCACGCCCAATTTTTGAAACTGACCTTCGCTCTGCTCGTCGAGGGGCAGGATTTGGAGCGTTATTTTGGGAACCAATGAAAGCACCGGTACCACAGACGGACAATAAAACAGGTCAAATAAGAACAACAGAATGGATAGCGTTTACTAATAAGCTTTGGAAGTATCAATGGTTACAAAAAAGAGATGAGTTGCTGTCGGATGATGTTAGGGATAGTTGGTACGATTTATCTCAGGGTGTTCTGGATATTGTCGTTAAATTATTTGTACTGGCGCAACTAAGAGCAATTGTCACTCGAACAGAGCGTATTACTACTCGATTGCTTAGGCAAGTATATGAGGATGAATTAAAACCAGTCCATCCAATGTTGGCTGCTTTACGTTCTGGTAACCCCGAGAGAATTCAAGAATATTCAGATTTGTGTATGCCAGATATTGATCAGAAAATATTGACGCTCAGTTCAAAAATTGAAGCCGCAATAAAGGATCAAAGTTTAGAGGATAACCTTTATGGTGAAAACGAACACGCGCAGCGGCTGCACAATCTATTGATTGCCCTCGATTGTAATTCGGACTTGATAGCCCCGTTGGTCAAGCGAGTATTTGCATTACACCCGGATCTATCGATACGCGAATTGATACCCATTGTATTAGAGTGGTATGAAACACCAGAAAGTTCGCAGGAACCCAAAAGCGTTGCCAGAAAGCGAATGAATAAGAAAGATTGGTGTACGTTGGACTCGGAAGATATTCGATTCATCCACTCTCAAACAGATAGCAGTAATACAGTGTATGGATTGTTGAAGCAATCCAACGGTGTTTTTGATGTTGAAACTTGGCTGAAAAACGTGAGCTAGCGATGTATAACTTTCCCATACCTTACCCCGATGAGTTGATTTACAGTACATTGGCAAGGTACGGGGTACATTTGGGAATCACTAGCCCTAAGCAGTTACTTGAGGAGGTTTATAATGACCGAAAAGTAATTGCTACAGTCGACTTGCCTAGTCACCTATCCTCAATTTGTAAACACTTGGCGGACTGTGGAAGATATAACACAGAATCGTTGGCCTACCGGCACACGCTTTTACCTTTGTATGCCCCCTTTGTTCCTGAAGAACGGAGAAAGCAATGTTTACAATGGATGCAAGGAAACTCAATGGGAGCGGTTCATCTAGCTTTAGGAGTTGCAGCATCAAGAGTTAAGAAAGTGTCAGCGCTTAGATATTGCCCTAGATGTATGGAAATTCAAAAGCAGCAATTTGGAGAATATTACTGGCGAAGGATTTGGCAAGTCAAAGGTGCAAATTGCTGTTTGGAACATGGCGAGTTACTGCCGGCAGAAGTTGAGCGGTATTTACATCATTGGCATCACTATTTTGCTGCAAGCCCAGAAGCATGCCCGATAGTTGATTTAGCTCGACCAATATCAGAATCAATAGATGTAACGATTCAAGTGGAAAGGCTGTTAGCGCAGTCGCCAATGTTATCAGCAAGTTTTTCTCAATGGAGTATATATTATAAGGAGCTAGCGGCAGATTATGGTTTTTGTAGAGGTAACCATATAAAACATGCTGAGATTAAAGAAAAAGTGTTGAATCAATGGTCTGTACAGTGGCTGGTTGATCATGGGCTTAGAATTGATGATACTGATAGCAATTGGTTGAGGTCAATTTTCAGAAAACACAGAAATTCGTTTAGTTATCTTGAACATATTGTTGTGCTACAGGCATTGTTATCAGGCTCATGGAATATATCTACGATATTGGATGAAGTACGTCTGCGAAATGTACCGATCAGACGTATTGTAGCGCCTACTAATATAGGTGTTGAGTTGTCTTTGCAGACTGAATATCGTCGGTGTTGGGGGAAACTCCTGAGACAATATGGTACAAAAATTTCACGTAGAAAAGGTCGTGGTGGTGCAGCTTACGCGTGGTTATATCGACATGATAGAGAATGGTTGTTGGCGCTTAACGGGAAATATCATGATCCAATTCAGTGTGTTAATAAACGCGTCGATTGGAAAGAAAAAGATAGAAAAATAGTTCGCAAACTTATTGTGATTCGCAAAGATATCAATGAATATCGTGAGCCTTCTCGGATGACCCGTAATTGGTATTTGTTTCAACTTGAATCGCCGAGTAGTATAGAAAAAAACTTACATAAGTTGCCGTTGTGCAATATGTTCTTTGATCGCTATTGTGAGGAGGTTTCAGATTACCAAATCCGTCGAATTAACCGAGTTGTGCGAGAATTAGAATTGAAACACTTAAACGCTAAGCGTTGGAGAGTGATGCGTCTAGCCGGGTTGAGCGAAGAGAGAATAACGATGAAGGCTAGGGAATATATGATGTTAATTGTAGGTGGAAATTTTTGAAAGGAATACAAATTGAAGGCCTAGAAGACGATAGCACGATATATTCGGTTGGATCATTATCTCGTCGCATTGATGGCCAACATTGGAAAGCTAACCTTGTTCTCCATCCGAAGCAAGACAAACGATCACTCACCCTTTCTCAAGCGCCAATACTATCGCGACGTCGAGTATTGAATCAAACAAAGCAGCATCGAGTGGCTGGTTATAGATCTCAGTTTATCTCACCGAGTACAGATAATTGGAAAGTATGTAGGGTTGATGATTGCCCTGCATTAGAAGGTACGAGACTGGCCCGTTCAGAATCTGAGCAAAACTGTTTTTACATCAAGGCAGAGAGTGGGCCTGTTGTTTACCTACCCCAATTCGAGCTAGCGAGAGTACTATTTTTCCACGATGGTTATTTATCCAGAACAGCAATGGAATCAGGACCATTGAAAGCTGAGTTTGATGTTAATGTCGATAGAAGAGTGGGCACAGCATATGTCAATGTTATGCCTTCATCTGGGTATCCGTTAAACTCCTTAGACAATTATGCAGCTAGGCGGGTGTTAAGTTGGATTCTGATTGATCAAAGTGCAAGAGCTTCATACGAATCGATAAGCCGTTATCAAATGGAGCTGGGAGTTGAAAAGAATGGGCGTCGCAATTGGAATTTTAGATTTGACCCTCCTCCACTTAAAGAAGTTATATTCACCGTAAGAGGGAAATTTGACGAGGATAGCAACAGCATATTTGTATACGAGATTACTGCAGTCAAAAATTTGTCTCACGATGTTCCTCCAACAGTAGAGTTTTTTCATCCAAATTTCAAAGAGTATGAGCGTGGAGAAGGGAAAGGAAGCGGTGGATATTCTGGTCATCGCCCTTCCAGTCACAATGTATATGATGATAGCGAAGCTAATTCAGATAATAACCATGTAATACTAAATGCCCCCAATGTTGTATTTGAATTTTCTCAGCCGTTTGATACAACAAAGGTATATGAAAAGACAGGTAGTGGATCTAAGGGACGGAAAAACGGTGACATTGAAGGTGAAGCAAGCAATGGTGTGAGTACTGAAGAAGGCTCTGCTACAGGTGAGTTGCCACGAGCTGATTGGGAAACAGTTGAAGATGAGTCAGATGATACACATTTATATGTGAATAAATTTGATTGTTTTGTGTTGATGCTTAATCAACTTGAGAATGAACATGGTTGTATAATCAAATCAAAGAAAATTCAGAAGCTTCCTGTTCTACCGCGGTGTAATAAGCATATTCTTAATACTGACGGTAAGCCCCGTTGTATAGCCGTTATAGAAATCACATTTAATGATAATCAGTATGTGATTCTGGAGGTGGACACGTCTGATTCTGCAACATCATTATCAACAAAGCTTCTAAGACTAAATAAAGAAACAGTTTGGGCACCTGAACTTGAAGAGATAAAAAAGGGGGTAATTAAACGTTCTCTTACATGGCCAAAAAACGATCTAGACAGGTTGTACGGTAATGATGGTCACAAGGGAATTCCTCATCCTAAATCAAAGGGTGAAAGAAAAGGTATGTTGAAGACGAAGTGCATTGAGCACTGGGCAAGCCGAGTAAGTAGTTGGTTTGATTTGATTTAGGATTCAAACTCCTCATCAAAATGGGGAGCGCCCTCCTTTTAAGAACCATTTTCGGAGAGCCTCCTAGTTATCAGATTTTCCCGATGGATTTCATGTAGTTCCACACTGACCGAGTTGCTTGGCAGTCAGCTGCAGCATCGTGAGCATTGCCGTCCCAATTATGGGCTACGTACCTGGCGGCAGTCTCAAGCTTCTGCCATTTATAATTTCCGTGGTAGTCGTTCCATTCGCCGTACAGCTCCGCGAAAGGTTTCATACAGCACTTGGCAGACTTAGCTACGGCAATCTCATCAAGGATGAACTCAACGTCGTATTCGAGATTGTAAATAATGACTTCTTTATCGCGAATAATGTTCTTAATGGTTTCGGACAGTTCTTTGTTTGTAGGTGCGTCTTTGGTCATCTCTGGACTAATGCTATGTACCGCTTCAGCAGCACTCCAATCCTTGTGATTAACTGGGCGGGACAGACTATTCAACAGCACTTCACCGTTCTCGTCGACAATGCCTATTTGAACGAATTCATCATTGCCGTGATAGTTAAGCCCAGTTGTTTCAAGGTCGAGAAAAACGATCATAATTTCAGCCCTAGTTTTTTGAAGGCATCTTCATCAAACTCTTCATCATCGTCATAATCAAGTTGGGTTTCATGTTTATTTTCCGGTTGAATCACCTGTTTTCTATCTTCATTTTCCTCAAAGTTCATCAGGTCTTTAAACGCAAATTCCTTTATATGTTTGAAGATGAAAGGGTAGACAGTTGTTTGCTTATTCCTTATAGAAAATGAATGAAGTAGGCGATCTAGGCCTGGGGGGATCTCGGTCATGTTTGTAATCATTTGGTATAGGGAGCAAAATGTAGATTGCTCCCCATACTCTGCCCCGCCGACTTGCCCAGCATAATAAAGCTTGTTGCTATAAGAGAACCCGATACCACGCTGATGCGCAAAGTACTCAAAGTTATCCTTTAGTCGTGCGGTATCTCGCCAGCGAATGCCAAGCTCATTATGAACGGCATCCTGAACTTGGTATTTCTCGGTATTACCCGGTTTTCCAAACCCTGGTAAATCCTTTTTCATTGCCGCGTTGTAGGTCGTATAGTCGAATTCGTCGCGCTCTTGCTCTAAATCAAGCATAATCTGAATGGCCTTAGCTGCTTTTGGTAAAGCATCGTTACGAACGATGTAATTCTCAAACCATGTGCGGTTAACTTTAGTGCTACGGCCACCCTTAAGTGCTTCAAATTCAGGTTCATGAAGTTCAAAACTTGGTAATGCACTTCGATCTGTTTTTGCAAATGCTATGTACTTACACTTGGCAGCCTTCTTATCTGGGTAGAATAAAACGGGGTTACGATTCTTTGTGAATTTGTCTTTGTCTTCCTTGTTCTGCTTTTTCTTTTTCCGACCAAATAAAAGATCAGCGTCTTCAGCCATAGTATCTTTGATCAGCCTGATTTCCTTATCGGTGAGAGCCGAGTAGATAGGCTTACCATCGACAATCCCTGCTTTGTAATACTGAAATATGCCATCAATTTCACCTTCATCGTCTTCATTTTCAGGGGTGTCGAGGCGAATAGGCTGAATGAACCATGCTCCTTCTGGAAGCTCGGGTCTCATCATTTCTGGGAAGAAGCCATTTTTAACCTCTAGCTTGTAGAGTATATTGGCCAGTAAACATTCAAAAATAGCGTTCTTTATTGAGCCCCCTTTCTGGAGGTTGTCGTAAGTTATTGCCTGAATGATCTTGTCAGGATTGTGACATTTGTATTGTTTGTATGGATCAGGAGCATCACCGTAGGCATCTGGCTCATCTACAATTAAAAGTACAACTTCGGGTCTATCTACATCGGCTTTCTCACTATCCAGTAGAATGGTCAATCCAGTAGTTTTGCGAACTTTTTCCTTCGCTTCAATTTTGTCAGCATTGTTCAGTTTATTCCTTGCATCAGCCTGCTCTTCCTTTGGTAGCTGTGTAATGTTAATCAGTTTTTCTAAATCTATTTTGTGCTCTTTACTCGGTCTTTCGAGGGTGCACTTTTTCATACCCTCGATATCAATAACCACTTCATCACGATCTTTATTGGGCACTGTGTGATTTAGAACTCGGATGTTATAACGGCGAAGGATATCAACGATCACCTGATATTCAGCATCTTTGGCAGTACCAAGATCATTAGTGTGATAAAAGGTTTCAAAGTGATATTTCTTAAGCTCTATTCTTACGTTGCCCTTGTAGACCTCATCGATGTACCTCATAACGGTACTCATTGCCCCCGCTCTTGTAACACTCGGGTTTGAATCCTCAAGGCGATTGTCATGGGTTATGTCGTATGCACCAATTCTGTTTTTTTTACGACCAACAGTCCCTCGTTTGAAAATGCCGGAGTTAATTACCCCTTCCTTGGGGCGCTTTTTGCCCTTCTCAGTGATTTTGGCTGGCACAACAATCTTGCCATCAAGCTCGAATATCTGTCTCGACTTCAGCCTTTTTCTGTATTTGTTTTTTTCTGGCAAGATATTAATGTAGTCAGTGCTGGTAAATGTCACAGTGCTTGCATTGAGAACCTGAGGTAATTCTTTGTGCATTAAATTGCCATATATGTCATTTCTAGCAATGCCCCAATCTTTGCCGCCTTGAATCCCAACAGTCTTGATGATGGTCTTTGGTACTGTGTCTGATTCTCTTGTGAAGAACGACTCGCCTGCCGTAAAGATATAAATGCGCTCTTCATGGACGATAGCCGGGTTTTCTGGATTTCTAGTCAAAAGGGGAATAATGGCATTAATGAGAAGAGAATTTATAACCCATTCCATCTGATTCAATGGCTTCTTGTCACTGCCGTCCCTGCGCCAGTTATATGTTGAGTCTTGTAGTTTTACCTTAACGGCAGCAACAGTATCGACAACCTCTCCTTTATCAACCATAAAGAACTTTGCATGTGCGTTCTTATAGTGGTAAGTGGATAGAACCTTGCCGCTATCATGAAGCTTCTTTGATACCTCTATTACCTTCTTGTCATAACCATCATCGTCCTTAGTGATTTCAATTTTGATGCTGTAGAAGTCGAATCTATGGTCAAGGTACGGATAGTCTATGTGAAACTTCTCAATTTCATTTGTCAATACGTCAGGGCCTGATTTGTAAGGTTTCACCTTCACTATGGTTGGCTTCTTTGCCATGAGTACTCCTTGGTGGTTTGTTGTGTTGACACTGGTTATTGTGATTATTCGGTAAGAAATTTCTTGATTACTTCAATGTGATTCCTAATTACGGTAGGGCTGGATTCACGCATAACACCGGATACGAAGAGAACGTTACCCTTCTTACTCTTTTCTGGTACTTTAAACTCCGTAGTGGTTCTATAGTACGTATCCAGCTTGTTGCCATGCTCATCAACGTCAGAAAGCTCGTCCAGCATGTTCACATAAACTACGCGATCAATGTTGGTTTTCGTCATCGTTTCTTGCAGTTTTTCAGCATAAGTTGGTTTTGGTGGTCTGGACTTTCTCCAGAATTTCACATCAAGAAGAGCTTTTCTGCCATCAAATTCGATAATTCCGTCCATCTTTTCTTCAAGGCCATTTGGTATTTCGTGCCATGTGAAGCCCTCATCTACCAAGATTGCTTCAACTGCCTGCTCTGACACTGCTGGGCGGTATATATTCGTGAATACAACAGGAGCCATCATAAACTTGTTAAACTTCCAGGTTGTTGCAAAGTTTCTCTCTACAAAGTGTTTCATTACTACTGGGTTAGAAATGATATGTATGAGGCTGGCTTCACTTGCGCTGATAACCGATTTATTTTTCTTAATGAATTCGAAGAATTGGTAGCTATCTATGAATTGGTATTCTGGTACCCCTGCATAGTCGTATGAACTATCTTCATAGAAACCATCTGGCACTTCGATGTACATGTGACCCATGTTGACTTCATCTACAGACTTTGCAGAGTCCATAGTCGGGTATTTCAGAAGGACTTCACGAAGAGAATTCCAAACTTTGACAGGTTTTTCATTTTCATCTAAGGCATTCTTTAGAACTGTAAAGCTCCGGTTGAGAATGCTGATCTTAGCTTTTGCAGATTCTTTATTCTTTGATTTAAAGTCTTCAATCAGAATAAAAATACTGTCATAGAAGCCACCGTTGTACCCCCTGATGTTAACGACCTTCTCATTAACATTGAGGTAGTTATCAATGCTTTTCTGGCTGTATATGTTAACAACTTCTTTAATATCGTCAAAGCTTATGAATTCAGGTAGGTTATTAAGCTCTTCACACATTTCATTGATATTGCGAAGTCTTCTGCTTTCTTTATAACGACTATTTGACAAAATAGCATAGGTTGCTTGCTTGATTGCACGGTGTGAAGCCTTGTTGCTCAATATGGCTGTCTTCTGAAGGTGTTCGACCTCCCCAGGAATCTCATAGGGAAATGTTGTCTTGCCGTTGGCAGCAGACTTTGCTACTTCACGCAATGCTACATATTCGTGCGAAAGGGCTTCGATAGGTCTATCGTCGATAGCCAGTATGTCTTCCAGCTGGGAATCAGCCAGTATCAGGATTTCGGGTCGTTTGTAAGCAGTTCGAGACATTCGGCCAACTGCCTGCTCAATACACCGGATAACTGCATTGCAGTAGTCTGTACTGTTGCAGAAACTATTTTTTGGATCGTCACTTTTTGACATATAGGCACTTTGTAAACTGCTAGTCAATGTGCCTCTGTGGCCAGCCCCAAGAATTTTTTTAATCCAATACTTTGCGCCAGCTGGAGCCATAATGTTGGCTTCAAGTAATGCCATGATGTTGTACTCACAGCTAACTCGTGTTTGAAAATCAATAACTTTGATTGTGTGATCACCCAGAACTGGGAAAAGATTAGTCGGTCTATCCAGGTAAATAGTGTCTATGTCTGCTCTAACATTGGAGGGGGCAGCTTCAAGGGTGTCATCCGTATAAACCAGTGACTTAATATCCTTCAATACTTCGGGAACATAGTAAGCGTTAATGCCTGCGCCCATCGTCTGATAGCTGGATAGAATAATGAGCTTATCAACACGGCCACTGGCAAGGCCTTTAAGAGCATCATCGAAGTCACCAACTTTTAACTTCTCGGCGCTCATACTGCATTCAACAGAAACACTAATCCCCTTTTTGCCGCTATACCAGTTAACTACACTTTCGATAAATTCACGTTCCAGAGGGTTTTTTTCACTGCCAACGAATCGAGACATAAGACCAAGCATGTACCGGTTGTGATCGCTTTCGATGAACATTTGCATAGATTTAACCAGTTTACTCATTTGGTCGATCTTCAACATAATAGTCCTCTCTCTCCCAGCGGCAGAGCTATTATCCTTGCTTTCATCATCAGCCGGATACATGCGCTCAAATAGAAGCTGGAGACTTCCCCCATCTACATTTTCCTTTACATACTCCTTTAAAATACTGGGTGCAGAAGGCAGAAAATACGGCTTTATCTGAGACCCATGAGCCTCATAGTTCCGTTTATCTTTGTAGTATTCATAGCAAGCCTTCATCTGATAACTATTCATTTCCAGATATTTATCTTCACCTAGCGCTTTTTTGGCAAACTTCAGGTCGAAGTTATGAAGCATTGTTTCTGCTTTTGCCGTAGCACTCATTAACAAAACCTCAGTGCCATTTGACACCAGGCTTGCTAGAACACCGGTTGCCGAGATGGGTAAATTAAAAGTATTGAACTCTACCGTTCTATAGGAAGCTCCATGTCTGGTTACACGGTTATGGCAAAAACCAGATACGTGGAAACCAAGATCGACAAAGGGAGTTTCATCGTCTTTATACCGAATTGACGAGTTTGAGAATGAGAACAGGTAGTCATACAAAACACCACGAATGGATTCCAAACCGTACTGATGAATAATGACTTCAAGGTCTTTTATGATACTGATACCGCCTGTGGGTTCGCCCCTTTCTTCAGCCCTCTTCCTGCGGTTGGTAGTTAACTTTTTTGCACTATTACATATAGTTTTAAGGAACTGCCAGCAGACATAGTTGATTTGGTTAAAAATATAAGGGAATGCTGTATCTGACTTATCCTCGTCGGATGCGCCTTGAGGTTTCTCGGTAACCAAAAGCTCATTCATATTCCGATTTTTGTTGAGCTGAACATTTACCCAATCAGTAACATCAGATTTGTTGCTCTTAAGGCCATTGATAGAAATGGTGGAAGTCATTGCGGGTGCTTGAAATATGCTAATCTGGTCGCCTGTAATTTCACCGCCTACAACATCGAACGACTTTTCGAGCCCCCACTTCTTATAGGCATCTTCGATTTTCTCATAAGCCTTCTGAATCTTTTCAGAAACCCCGTTGAAATCTTCACCTTTCTCAAGAGTGTTAGTTGTCTCGATCTGACGCGAAGCCTTGATTGTCCTTATCAGGTTTATTGATTTGCCATCAATAAGCTCGTCACGGATCACAGCGTTTTGTTTATCACTCTCATCAAGATAGAGTCGATGGCAAGGCAGGTCTGTTTTGAAGTTGAATCGAGTAGGAAATGCGCTCATGGGCTTCATGTACTTCTTTGTCGTCATGAAGCTGCAGACAACATCACCATTGATGATTCTGGTAGATGGAAATACCTTATCTATAGATGCCATGACTTTCGGCGGGATTTCAATACCACTATCCATCTGGTTTTTTCGATACCCAGATAGTCCACGAAGAAGACTACGGTAGAAATTGCCGCTTACAGTCACAAGCTCTTTCTTAATATCAGCTATTACATGTGGTGGAACTTTGTAGTCTTTCTTGCCGTCACTGTCTTTTGATGGAAGAAGAGACTCATAGCTATCCCTTTTGATAAGATATTTTTTGTAAACTCGGGATATGGACATGTCACCTGAATCGGCAATTTCTACCAGCATTTTTACGTCTTCTGGATCGATGGACATAAGGTGATCCGAATTGGATAGAGCCCTGAATACCAGTGACTTCACAAAGTTACGGTGTGAGTCGTCCTTCAGTCTGGTGTCATTCTTGATATGCTCAATAACGTCTATAAAGAAGTTGTGGACGTTATTAGTTAAGTCAGTTGAGACAACGGTTTGTTTAACCTCAACCTGCGTCTGAGAGATTGCTATAACTTGGTCAGAAATGCTTTTTATTAGTTCTTTGTCTGATACCGGAACAGAGGACTCCTGAATATTCTTGTTTACTCGTTTTGCCTTTGTAGCAATGCGCTTCATGTACGAGCTATAGCGTTCATTCTTACCAAATTTGGGGTCGAACTCGCCCGAAGATTTTAGGGTAGCTGACTCAATTTTGGCTAATTCGTCCAGCTTGCTCAGTGCTGCATTCATAGGGACAGCATATTCAGCTGCCGCGCGGACAATGTCAGTCACAATGAACGCGGCTACGTTGTAGGTCTTTCCTAGTCCCGTCTGCGCAACAAGTAAGCCTAAAAAACCTTGGTCTTTTGAATCTTCGTACTTTGCGGAAAGGATTTCTCTCTTGGAGAGAACCATATCCGAAATAGCTTGGCTTAATGGGTTGTTGGCTTCAGGGTGATAGCTGGTGGGTAACTCGAATGAAAATAACAAATTTCCTCCTAATCCTCGTCTGGTATGAAGACGAAGTGTCCTTTTTTGTATGTAGGTACGAATGTTATAGTTGAATAAGGTGATAAGCCGTTCATGCCATTGTTTCGACTTAGCGTCTTACCAAGCACCACCCACTGCTCAAATATATCGAGACGATCATCTCTACGCATGGTTTTAACAGCATCTTCGAGAAATTGTTCATCAAGGTTTATGCAGATAATATCGCATGGGCTCAGGGGCTCTGATTTTTCTTTGTCCCGATTAGTGTATGATACACTTTCTGGGACACTGTTAACTCTAGCAATGGAGCTTTTGCTGATGCCATGACCTGAGTAGCTAATCTCACAACTTCTCTTGGCAATCTCTCTTATGGCTGTATTCTTGTTGGATTCAGCATTAATCCATTCTCGCTCGCCACAAGTAAGCTCATCTCTGTAAGCAGCTACCTCTGAATTTCGTTTCAGAGTATCGATACCACACTTGAACATAGCTGCCCAATCAGCGTACTTAAATGGGAAGAGAATTTTTCCAGATTGCTTTGAATCGGCTTTTAGGAACTTGATATAGGTACTGATAGCATTTCGAATGTCACCTTTGCCGCGAGCCTGTGAATATTCGTTATCAGCGTTTGCTAGCAGTGAGTATTGAATAGCGCTTTGGAAGGTTCCAGTTTTAACGACTTCAATCTTTGCGGGTGCATAAGATTTTCCCTTATTAGTGGCGAGAGCAATTATTGCCTGACATCGATGAAAACCGTCAACGATAAGGTATTTACCTTTTTGATGAACATCACCGGTCAGTGTATTGATGGAATCTTCAGCCATGCAGACAACTTTGATAGGCTTCTTCTGGCCATGTTCAAGAATATCTTCAGAAAGACCCATTAAGTATTCATTACTAAATGGCTTACCACTTGCTTTGACTCTATGTTGAAGGGTTGGATCAGAGACAAGGTCGAATACATTAGCCTGTGTGATGCTCATATCAATTCCATGACGGGCATAAACTTGTGCGCTGATTGTATCAGGCATCTTGGTGACACTCATTAACCTTTCCTTAATTTCAGTATGGTACTTTATTGCTGAATCAAACTTGAACACAGCTTTACAAAGGGTTGGGAGAAAACCCTTTGCCCTCTGAGTAATTCAGAATATATTAAGTATAGCTATAATTATATACAGGTGTACCCTGTGCAACGTTGTAATATCAAATTAATCATAGGACTAGGGGTATTTTTTCTAAAAAAGGGTGCCCGGATAACCACTTTATGATTCAACGGTTTAAAGTGCGTGATAGGGCAGTTATTACTGCTTGCCGTCAGACTCTATATGCTAAAGTTCTTATTAGGTTTAATGTGTTATACAATAGCGACCAAATTCATGTCCTGTTGAGTAAGTTTATCCTTTTAAGTCAAAGGGTTAGGGCTGTATCTAACAAAAATAATGCAATCTAGGTATTTGAGCATGTATAGCTTCTTTGAGTTTTTCGCTGGCGGTGGGATGGCGAGGGCTGGTTTGGGCGAGGGCTGGGAATGCCTTCTCGCAAACGATATGAGTGAAAAAAAAGCATCATCTTATAAGGAGAATTGGGGTGGCGAGCACTTAGTTGTAGCTGATGTAAATAAGATTAAATCGAAAGATATACCCGGACATGCTGACATGGCCTGGGCATCGTTTCCATGCCAAGACCTTTCTCTTGCTGGAGCTGGAGCTGGAATACGTGCCGAGCGTAGTGGTACCTTCTGGCCTTTCTGGAATCTGGTAAAAGGTATGGTTAAAGGCGATCGCGCACCTCGATTGGTGGTTCTTGAAAACGTCTGTGGAGCGTTAACGAGTCACGCTGGAAAAGATTTTGCGGCAATTGGATCTGCGTTATCTAGGGCTGGTTATCGATTTGGCGCGGTTGTTCTAGATGCTGTTGATTTCTTACCCCAAAGCAGACCAAGATTGTTTATTGTGGCTGTTCGTTCTGATGTTGATATTCCAAATGGTTTGATTCTCAACCAGCCTGATGCGAAGTGGCATTCTAAAGCTCTCGTACATGCTCAAAGTCAGTTGACCAAATCAGCCGCAAAAAAATGGTTATGGTGGAGCCTTCCTGCTCCGTCTAAACGGTCAGAAGATTTTGTAGATCTAATTGAAGATGAGCCTGTAGGTGTCACTTGGCATACTAAGAAGGAAACAAACAATCTGCTTAGTATGATGACTGATGTAAATAAGGCCAAAGTAACTGCCGCCAAAGTCAGTGGGAAGAAAATGGTAGGTGGACTCTACAGGCGAACACGGAACGGGGTTCAAAGGGCGGAAGTTCGGTTTGATGGTGTTGCCGGGTGCTTGAGGACACCTACGGGTGGTTCTAGCAGGCAAACTATACTTATTGTAGAGGGTAAAAAAGTAAGGTCGAGATTGTTATCGCCGCGTGAAGGTGCTCGGCTCATGGGGTTGCCAGATAGCTACATATTACCCAGAAATTACAATGAGTCTTATCATCTCGTAGGCGATGGGGTTGCTGTTCCAGTAGTAAGTTATTTGGCTGAAAATCTATTGAAGTTGATCCTTGATTTTAATTTAGACCGAGAGGTTCAGGCGGCATAATGGAATATGATGATATTAAACAGCCTCCATTTGAAACTCAGGATTTACGTAAAAATTTAAGTAAGTTTTTAGACAGCGATTTTAAGGGTAAAAAAGTAGGGAATTATAAATTCGGCGTTTATTCATTTTTTGATTACGATGGTGAACCCATATATGTTGGTCAAACAAATGAAATGCTGAGAACTCGTATTCGTAGGCATCTAACTAATCAAAGAACTGATGCCG
This sequence comes from Gammaproteobacteria bacterium 42_54_T18, assembly GCA_002163245.1. GTDB lineage: Bacteria > Pseudomonadota > Gammaproteobacteria > Pseudomonadales > Ketobacteraceae > 42-54-T18. The sequence goes on from MAAL01000021.1 coordinate 76,959, forward strand.
TAGCTATGTCAGTACTTGATCCGTTTGAAGTATATGAGATTAGAGTTTATCCGTTACCTGAATATGATGACCTGACTAAGAATAAGAATGCTGAGGGTTGGAAAAAAGCTTGCCGGCATCTCGACGCCTTAGAATATGAGGTTTTTGAATTTGCTATCGAGAAGTCCAATTTTAAGGCTATCCTTAACGAAAAAGATCCACCAAAACCTGAGATAAAAATAAGGCTGCCTGAATCATTTTCTGGAAAAATCGTATCTGATGAGGTTTATAATATTAGAAAGCATCCTGATACGAGAATATCCAGACGAGCTCTCACTTTGGCTAGGCTTGCCCAAGTAATCAGTGAGCGGCAGGTTCAGGTAGGTTTACGAAGAACTCTTATGACCCAAGCTAAAAGGCTTGAGTGGTTGGCTGAACGCCGCTTTGATCATGCCAGTAACGGTGCTCCAGCAGAGCGGTAGATTTCCTAATTATTTGATAGTGATTATTAACGCTTTTGATTTAGATTAAGGTTTTGGAATCGAAACTCACCTCTATTATAAAGAGCGGATGTCTTCAGTGTGCATTATCATTTGGACATAAATCACGGCTAATCATTGATGTTAAAATCTCGAACAAGGATAGGTGTCAAATATGGCTCTAAAAACCAATGATCAGATAATCCTAGAGCAGATTATCAAAGAAAGGTGTGCTGAATCTGATGACGAACTTTCTATTTCAGAATACTTTGAAATTTATTCTACTTCAGAAATTTTGAAGGATTATGACCTTACATACGATGATATAGCTTATGGAATAGTCGGGGACGGCGGAGATGGTGGTATCGACTCAATATACACCTTCATTAATGGTGAGCCACTCAAAGAAGATACTAAAATCAACTCAAATCAGAAGAAAAATAATATTGAGTTAATCATTATTCAATCAAAGACTTCCGCTTCCTTTAAGGAAGACGCGGTTATAAAATTCAGAGAATCTGCTGAAGATTTGTTTAATTTGGCAAATAATCCAGATGACTATACAGCTAGATATAACGCGGATTTAATAGACAAGGTAAAGCTATTTAGGGATGCATATTCAAAACTAGCAAAAACGTTTCCAAAAATAGAGATTCGTTATTTTTATGCAACTCAAGGCGACGAAGTGCACCCGAATGTTGCAGGAAAGGTTCCGAAGTTACAAGACGGCATAGCCAAAATGTTTAGTGGTGCTGAATTTTCATTTGAATTTATTGGTGCCTCTAAGCTTCTAGCGATGACAAGGAACGTACCCTCTACTTCCAGAATATTAGAGGTTGCGGAATCTCCAATAGGTACAACGGCAGGGAGTTACTTATGTTTAGTAGGCTTATCTAAATACTTTGAATTTATTTCTGACTCAGGGTCTTTGGCGAGAAGTATTTTTGAGTCTAATGTAAGAGATTACCAAGGGAGCGTAGTTGTAAACACTGGCATACGAAAGACGCTTAACAACAAAGAATCTGAAGATTTTTGGTATCTTAATAATGGGGTTACCATTATTACACCGAAAGCTGTTTTGGCTGGCAAGCAGCTAACGATTGAAGACCCTCAAATTGTTAATGGCCTTCAAACTTCTCATGAAATATACCAACATTTCTCTCAATTTGATGATTCCACAGGAGATGAAAGAGCTGTACTTGTGCGTGTTATTTTCGAAGATGATGAAGAGGCTAGAGATAGAATAATTAGAGCAACAAATAGCCAAACTTCCATACCGCCTGCCTCCCTGCGAAGCTCTGACGAAATCCATAGAAACATTGAAGATTTTCTTAAGTCTAATGGGTACTATTATGATCGGAAGAAAAACTTTTATAAAAACCAGGGAATGCCCGTCGCAAAGATAATTAGTATTCCATATATGGCGCAGGCGATGATGGCTATCACTCTGCTTAAACCGGATAGTGCAAGAGCAAGGCCATCAACTCTAATCAACTCTGATGCTGAGTATAAAAGGATATTTAGTTTAGACCTGCCAATAGACATATACTTGAAAGCCATTCAAATTATGAAGGCAGTGGAAAGCTACCTAAAGCCAGAGAATTGTGGACAACAGCTGGAGCGGAAAATAACCACAAATATTAAGTATTATGTGGCGATGATAGTCAGTGTGAAATTAGTTGGTGATAAGGATGGAATTGGGGACAAATTAGCGGGGCTTCCAATTATCAATATATCCAATCAGATATTTGAAGAATCTTTAAAATATGTTTTGGATGAATTTAATAATTTGGGTGCCACAGACAAAGTAGCGAAAGGGCCTTTGTTGGTGGGGAAATTGTTGAAATACGATGAAATTCAGACGCTTGGGCTTTAGTCCTGAAGTAAATTAGATTTGTTGGTATAGGTGAAGCGTCTACGGGTACTGGCTTTGTGTTGATAATAATGCTGTATTTAGAATGGGACAACGAATGACATTTCGGGCAGGGGGTTGATTTAGTATGATACTTTATTACTTGGATACAGCTGCTTCCAAAATTCTTGCGAAGTACAGTACCGAGCGTGAAGGTAATATGGACTATGATCGCTCAATTCAATCTAATGCAATAGTAAGAGATAAATTTATCCCATTACTAAAATTGGATGCCGAAGTAGCCCTGGGAATGCTCGCTAATGGTTTTAATAAAAGCAAACTCTCTGATTCAGCAAGCACCTTGGTTTCGAATGAAAAAATAGATAAAGTGCCTAATCAGCTTTCTGTTGATTGTGTCGCTAAGATCACCCGTGCTATTTCAGAGGGCTACGGCATAACTTGCAATTATCTCTCAGAGAACAGTGCAAACCACAAAGTACGAACTCTGATTCCAGTTGCAATTATGTATGATGGTGTGAATTGGATGTTTAGGGCATATCATAGGGATGGCCCAGGAAGTATTTTTAAGAACTTTCATCTCTCTCGAGCTAGAGAAGTAGTTGAGTACTATGATATTTTGAAAATGGAGAGTGGCCGATTGACAACAATCCAGCAGATAACGCTATTAGACCGTTTTTGGTTGTCAGGAAAAATTGGGTTTTTAGCAATATTGTTAATGGTGCCAACGTCAGTACTACTTTGTAAAGTTTAATCGAAACAGCCAAGCTTAATATGAATGAGCCCTATGACTACCTGATATGGAGGGTTTAATGCCTTGGAATATTGAACCGTCGGCTATCAAGCCGAATTAAATGCGAGGGTGTTTGCCGGACGCTTATGCTGATACGACAATAAAGAAGTTTTATGAAAGTTCTTACATTACCTTTAGGTAGAGTAAAAATATTACCTTTTTTACTCTTGATATTGTTTTCACAAGCAGCGTTATCGTTTTGCTATTTTTCAATTGCAAATACTTCAACAACTCATGTTAAAGTAAAATTTCGAACGACGTGAGGAACCCATCTATTCAGTGTACTATGATCAATTCTCAGATTACGCTCTGCCATCATTTCTTCAATATTACGATAGCTCAGCGAGTAAGAGCAATACCAGCGGACGCATTGAAGGATGATGGGTGTCGGTGTATGGCGACTTTTGAAGGCGATCATGCATTGCTCAGTTTGGTATGACATGGAAAGATCATTCTACCACGCGTAGATATCCTTCACAGGATGCGACACAATCAAATAATTAGCTATCTAAAAAATATTTTATTGTGATATGTTGTTATTGCTAGTAGTGGATCTCTTTCGGTACCAATTTAGAGTCTTTGTCTTTGTCTTTTATTGTTGTGTGTCATTTTTAAATTCTGAATAAATTGATCGCTATTTTGGATTTGACAATATAATAAAAACCAGCGTACTCTTTAGTCAGAATGATTAGAATATGGATGCTGATATAATAATAAGGAAGTTTTATGAAAGTTCTTACTTCTCCTTTTGGTAGAATATTTACAATAGTACCTTTTCTGGTATTGATGTCTTTTTCGCAATCTGCAATGTCGCTTTGTAGTTTCATTATTTATTATGGCGAAGGCGTGAATGATTTTGTGGATGTCGATATGCCTACAAAAGATTTAAATTTATGCCTCGAAACGTATCAAGAACAAAAAATTTCTGAGGTTAATAAGTTAGTTTCTTCAAAAGCGCCATGGACTGCAATAGGCTATCAGAGTAATTTTTCTAATCAAAACATTTTCCATTGTAAATCATCAGTATATTCACCATATACGGAGTGTGGAGGAGCCTTCTTTAATCCTAATCATGCAGAAGATGATAAAAGCTGCACTGAAAGAAATAACATTAGTATTTCTGGCTACGGCCCCGGGTTAGGGCCAAATCAATGTATGAGTGGTTGTAAATATGAAGGGTCAGCTACAAACGATTATGTTACTTATGCTGCAACAGGAGAAACCTGTACAGATGAAGGGCCACTAAATGATGAGGTTGGCGATGAAGATAGGTGTCATGGTCAGGCTCTTGGTGGGAACCCAATAAACTTTGGTGGAGGGAATAAATTTCAGCGTGAGTTAGATATACCTGTACTAGGCTCGAGAACGATAAAAATTGAACGTATTTTCGATAGCTTATCGCAGCGTCGAGGTTATTTTGGTTTAGGTTGGTTTAGTAATATCGATATGCGTATTAATTTGTTGACTAGAAACGATTCAATTATTAAAGCCAAAGTTATACTACCTGGACGCGCTACAGTTGAATTTGAAGAGTCCAATGGCATATTGTCTAGCGTTGGAGAAAGAGACCATAAATTGACTAAAGATGAGAATGACCTGTTGATATATATTGATCTCAAAGGCACGAAATATGAATTTGACGCTGATGGAAGGGTTCTGAAAATCACAGAGCTTTTAGGTGATTTTTTAGAATATGGTTATGTTAACAATACAATCTCAAGTATCACTGACGCCTATGGAAATGATTTGCAGTTTAGTGTTGTAAATGGACTGATTACACAGGCAGTTTATAATACGGATTATAGTTATATTTATCATTACGAGAACGGGATATTAACAAGCGTTGAATACCCATCAAGTACGCCTGAGACCCCAATCCAAAAAATATACCAATATGAGAATATTGGATTCTCCTCGATGTTAACTGGAATTGTTGATGAAAGTGGGGCGCAGTACGCTACGTGGAAATATGATGTCAACGGATTGGCAAACTACAGTGCACACGGTCAGTTAGATGCAGAAGGAAAACGTAAAGAAGAATTTTCGGTAATTTACAATGATGATACGACAACGGTAACAAACTCCTTTGGTAAAGATACGGTTTATCATTTCGACTCAGTGAATGGAGTCAGAAAATTCACCCATGTAGACGGGCAAGCGAGTCAAAATTGTGCAGCGTCTACGGCATATCAAAACTACGATATTTATGGCTATAAGGATAAGTCGACTAATGCTGAAGGGTATGTAACTGACTATGATTATAACGGATACGGTTTACCTGAAACGATAACTGAAGGTTTGGTATGGGTTGACCCAGAAGTTCGCGCTGAAACAACTACTACCCCTGAAACGCGAACGACATCAATCCAGTGGGAAACAGAGACTCAGCAAGTTGATATCCTCACCACCGAAAAGCTCATTACTGACTACGATTATTACACTGGCACAAACCGCCTTAAGACAGTTACTCAAACGGATCGTAGTGATTACAATAACGGTTTTGGCAGCACCCTCAATCAACAACGATTATGGAATTATACCTATACCTTCTATTCTGGTGAAGATGTTCTTGCTAATGTTCTTGTTGATACCCTGTCTATTGATGGCCCTTTAGCTGGCGCATTAGATACATTAACCTATCACTGGGATCTGCAAGGTAACCTGTTAACCGTAACGAACGCTCTTGCACAAACAACTACTTATGGTGATCATAACGGTCTAGGGCAGCCTCAAACAGTGACAGATATCAACGATATTGTTACTCGGTTGGAGTATCACTCACGAGGTTGGTTGGAAAAAGTTACGGTTGAAGCTCCAGGGCTGGATCGCTCAAAAGATGCGGTTACTTCATACCTCTGGTATCCCAATGGGCTATTAGAACAAATTACCTCACCGGATGGCGGCTACCTTCACTATGAGTACAATGACGCCCGGCACCTCACAGAAATTCAGAATAATTTAGGCGAATCCATAACGTTTACGCCTAATGAGGTGGGTGACTGGACGCTTGCAGAAACAAAAGATGTATCTAGTAATATCAAACGTCAACAACAAAGAGCATTTGACGAATTGGGGCGTTTAATGGATGTATTTGGTAATGACAGCCAGCATACCCATTATCAATACGATACCAATAATAATCTTGCGAGCATCGAGAAGTATGGCGATCGTACGTTAACAACAACGATGCATTATGATGCCTTGGATCGTTTGCAGGAAGTGATTAAACCAATACAACACCTCGTGAATGGTTCAATAACTCCAACGGATATTAAAACGCTGTACAGCTATGATTCATCCGATAGCGTTAACAGTGTGACAGACCCTGAAGCGAATTCAACAACGTATTGGAGTAATGGGTTTGGCGAGCGAATTAGAGTAGACAGTCCAGACACTGACACCACCGATTACTGGTACGATGCCCAAGGAAATCTTTCGGATCAACGCGATGCCCGTGGAGTATTGATAAAATATCACTATGATTTGCTGGGGCGGTTAGAGCATATTGAATACCCTGCAAATAGCGCAGAGGAGGTGCGTTTTTACTATGACGAAGTCTCCATCGAAAACCCATATGCCAAAGGTAGATTAACTCGAATGACAGATCCGAGTGGCTCGACACTCTATATTTATGATCACCGAGGAAATCAAATTTCAAAGCAACAAATCGTTCAAGATGAAATATATAATTTTCAATATGCATTTAATTTAGCAGATAACCTTATCCAGATGACTTACCCAAGCGGGCGTTTGGTGAGTTATGAACGAAACGACATTTTGGGCCGTATCAGCTCGGTCACTATGCTCGCTCCCGGGGAGGCGACGTCGACAACACTTATTAGTGATATCCAATACACACCCTTTGGGGCTATCACTCAATACACTTATGGCAATGGTTTAACGCGCTCAGTTCCGTTAGATTTGGATTACCGTGTTGGTAGCATTGCTGTAGCTGATGGTTCAATAGAGCGAATCAATATGAGTTACGAGTACGATGGTTTTAATAATATTAAGACCATCACAAATGTACTGGACAGCTCACGATCGCAATCATTCATATACGATGATTTGCAGCGATTGCAGGATGCTTATGGCACCTATGGTAACGGTACTGATCATGTTCACTATGAATACGACAAAGTAGGAAACCGGAAAATACGTGCGCTGTATCAAGCGGGGGCAGCGCATACGAGCGAGACATATACCTATTTTCCCAATTCTAACCAGCTCGATACCGTTATCGAAACGCAAGGAGCACAAACACGATCACGTCAATTTACTTATGATGGTGCAGGCTTACCAAATACTGAAATTACGTTGGGTAATCAATCTCGAACCCTAAGTTTTGGGCATAACCAGCGGTTACAAACCTTGTCCGAGGAAGGGGCCACGCTGGCTACTTACCAATATGATGGTTTAGGACAGCGGGTGCTTAAATCTGCCGATAGCCCAACCTATTTTCACTACGGTTTGAATGGTGAGTTGCTTGGTGAAAGCATGGGGCAAGGTTTACCGAGGCGTGAATATGTGTATTTGGCCGGCCAGCCTATAGCTCAATTTAATATTGATGTGGCGGATCTTCAATTAACAGCGGATTTTGCTCGAGATGGAACTACGGTCGATTATACGTTAACCATTGTGAATGATGGACCAGATCGAGCGACGCAGATATCGTTACAAAACCAACTTCCAGATGGGGTCACAATAAACAGCGTAACACCGTCTATTGGTTCTTGCACCGTTTCCGGGCTATCTATTAATTGTGATATGGCTGAGTTAGAGGCAGGTCAAGCGATTACTGTGCAGGTGCAATTTACCGCTTCTACAGATATTGATGTGAATGCGTTGGCGACGGCATCAGTGAGTGCAGAAACTCCTGATCTAGATGTAACCAATAATGTTGTAGAGGCGAAAGCCAATGATGTCTGCTTTATTGCAACAGCAGCTTATGGAAGTATTGAACATCCCTATTTGTATATTCTTCGAAACTTCCGAGATGACTATTTGTTGCCAACCAGTGCAGGTCATTGGTTTGTTAAACAGTATTACTACTACTCGCCGCCTATTGCCCGCTGGATAAAACAGAGTGAAGTCGCGAAAGTAACAACCCGAGTGCTATTACTCCCTGTTATTGCTCTAGCTTGGTTGGTTCAAGCGTCATTGTTAGTTAAAGCAATAGCTGCCTTATTGTTAGTGGGGCTAGTTGGGCGTATAAGCGGTACAGCGTCTCTCAGAAAATGCGATCACATCGTAAAAAAATGATGGCTTTGTTGGTGGCATGCTTTGCTATGCTATCGGGTCAAACACAGGCGGAAGAATTGTATTACATTCATACGGATCACTTAGGAACGCCAAAAGTGATGACGGATGAAGCGAAAAATACAGTATGGGAAGTTGATTATTTGCCATTTGGGAAAGTCGTTGAGATTACCAACAATATAGATCAATCCAAGCGCTTTCCTGGGCAATATGAAGACAAAGAATCTGGGTATTATTATAATTATTTTAGAGATTATGATCCCAGTCTTGGCCGGTACTTGCAGAGTGATCCTATTGGGTTGAGTGGTGGGTTAAATACTTACGCCTATGTTGAGGGGAATCCGCTTAATAGAGTTGACCGCTATGGATTATGGAGCCCGAAAGCACACGATACTCTGATTCAGTATGCGTTTGAGGGTATGTTGCCTCAAAGAGAAATTGATATAATGAAGAAGTCAGGTAGGGAATTTGACAAGAATACTCAAGCATCAAACCAGTCTTATATGCATTCAATGAGGCAAAAAGGCGAAAGTATTGAAGATGCTATTAGGCAAAGGGATCAGTTTATAAATGACAACCTAAGCAATATATGCGTGGGATATCCAAATAACAGGGATGATCAGCTTAAAACCTTTGGAGAGATAGTTCACCCGGTTATGGACAAGTATAGCCCTGAGCATAGAGATATTAATGGTAATCCGAAAGAGTGGAATCCTTTGTGGCCATTTGGACACAGCCCAATGGAGCATATTGGGAATGAGACGGTTAAGGACATTACACCTAATGTTCGAGATCAAGTTACCAGGGAATTGATTGAATCATATAACAGCGCTTTTTAGCAAAGGCAGAGCGATGCGTAGTTTGTTTATTATCCTAGTATTGGGAATCATCACGGGTTGCGGTACGAAATTGACAGCTGGTGATTTTGATTATGAAATAGATTCTAATGTAACCTTAACTTTAGGTGAATTACAAAACCGTCACCCTGATGTAAGGCAAGGTCATGGAGCCTATATGTGGAGGCGGATATCAGATAATGCTGAACTGTGGTTTTGGTATTTACCTTCAAAAAATGTTGATTTCAAGGAGTTTGAGATTGTGCTTGTAACGAGCACTGCTTCAGAGGATCCAATCGATATCAATATTGTTTGGCCGAAGATATATAAAGGCGAGGATTTTAAACTTATTTACAAGTTATTATATGAAGGTATTCACCCGGATATATAAAGAGAGAATTAGTCCTGTATTTTCGGGTAGGTCGAGGAAATCGCATTTTTCAGGTGTTTTAGTATAGTTCACGCTATATTAAGGTACCTTGATAATTAAATAAGGATGTCCTACAAGCCCTCTAGCGGCGCTGATGTGTTTGAAGAATTTGTCTTGCATGGGTTATTTTGTGAGTTTAGTATGATACTTTATTACTTGAAATTGGAGCAGGTTTAGCCATATTTGATGCTTAAGTATGATACTTTATTTATTTCCATGTTCTATTTGCCACGGTGGAATGCGGTTTACAGAGCATTTCAGTATGATACTTTATTACTCGGATACATCATTGTGGATTGACAATATAGTGTCATCCTTACAATAAAGTATCATCCTAAGGCTGTTCTGAGTTATGCTGAGTAAAGAGCATATCGAGGACGGCTTTAGTATGAGCGATTTTCTCAAACCCACTTCCAAACCTGCAATTACGTTGCGAAAGACCAATATTGCCAAACGTTTCAAAGAGGGACGTGGCAAAGGTGTGGGTAAGTTCTATAAACCTTTCCTTGAAGTCCGGGACGTTCCAAGTAAAGGCCGTTGTCACCGCCTTCCCAGTATTACTCATGGCAGAGTTGTTCACCTACTATCAGACCTTGAACTCGCTATCTTCTATCAGCTTGATTGGGATGTCTCAATCTTTGATATCCGCGAGCAGTTTCCATTAAACCCCCAAGATACCAAAGGCTTAGCAGAAGAATACGATATCCCTCACCCCGAATACCAAGGGGTTAAACAGGTGATGACTACCGATTTTCTGGTGGACAGAATGGTTGACGGTAAAACGATCAAAATAGCACTATCAGGTAAATACGCCAGTGATCTAGATGATCCCAGAACCATTGAAAAGCAAGAGTTAGAACGTCGATACTGGCATTCAAAGGGCGTCGATTGGCATATCGTTACCGAAAAGGAAATCCCAGCGACATTGGTTCGAAATATACGATGGCTTTTGCCTCACTTCCATAGCTTTGATTTGTCTGAGCAGGACAGAAGGTTGGTTTTTGAGCAGTTTACCTATGCTTTTGGTACCTATCCCCCAGCAAAAATTGCACAAATATCGGCGTTGCTGGATCAGGCAAATGAAGAAGAACCGGGCACCTATTTAAGTTGGTTGCGTCATTTGTTAGCTCAAAGGGCGTTTATTTGGGATATGGGCGTGTTACCGCATTCCAAATTAACCAGTGAGGACCTTGTTGTATCAGACAACTGGCAACATGGGGAAATGCTTTATGTTTCTTCCCAATGATGTTTACCAATTGGGTAAAAAGCGGCTCCGGGTACTTTGGACATTTGAACATATCGTTGTTTGGATTGATATTGATGATAAAAAGGCACTTCCTGAAAACAGTACACGGCAAGAGTTTGAGCACTTAGTTGCTGATGAGCAGCTAATAAGTATTACAGACCCCTATATTACTAAAATATTGACTCCACCAGGGTCAGGTTCCAAAGCCGAGCAGATTCAAATTAAAGCGTGGACAATAATTGAACCACTGGTGCTATCAGAGCCTGCCGTTTACCGTCGTCGAGAGCGTGGTGTAATGGTTTCTGACGTAATGGCAAATCATTCTACAACACGCCAAACGATCTATCGATATTTACGCCAATATTGGCAATTTGGTAATAGTCGAAATGCATTGAGTACATCTTATGAAAAGTGCGGTGGAAAAGGTAAACAGAGACAGTCGGGAGATGTAAAAAGAGGCAGCCCAAGAACTCGAAATCAAGGCATTGGCGTTAATGTTGATGATGAAATACGTCGTATCTTCAGGGTAGCCATCGAAACATGTTACTTAAAGAAAGAAAAATACGAATTTTCCTACGCCTACAATCAAGTATTGATTGCCTTTGGTATTGATCCTTTCAGCCCAGAAATCCATAAAATTGCGGAAGCGCCAACCAAACGTCAATTTCGATATTTTTATGAAAAAGAATATACAAAAATCGACGTAACAAAATGTAGAGAAGGAGAAATTGATTATCTCAAAGATTTTCGTCCAGTACTTGGCTCCTCCACCGCCGAGGTAGATGGGCCGGGTAGCCGTTATCAAATCGACGCCACCATTGGTGATATCTACCTTGTATCAAGCGTTGATAGAACAAAAATTATTGGTCGTCCGGTAATCTATGTGGTGGCAGATGTGTTTAGTCGGTTGGTCGTAGGCCTTTACGTAGGGTTGGAGGGGCCATCCTGGGTAAGTGGAATGGAAGCGCTCAGTAATACGGTGTGTGACAAGCAACAATTTTGCAAAAGCTATGACATTGAAATTGAATCAGAGCAGTGGCCTGCAATAGGTTTGCCCGAAGCAGTATTGGCGGATAAAGGTGAAATGTTAGGCCGACATGTGGAGGTGTTAAGTAAATCCTTTAATGTCCGTATTGAAAATACCGCGTCTTATAGAGCTGATTGGAAAGGAATCGTAGAGCGCTACTTTAGAACCATACAAACCAAGTTTAAACCCTATGTTGAAGGTTATGTTTCTGGAAAACAAATCGGTAAAAAGCGCAATGGAGCCGATTACCGGTTAGATGCAACATTAACGCTGTATGAATTTACCCAGATGATTATCCGATGCATTCTTTATTACAATAATGCTCATATATTAAGCAAATATGATCCTGATCAAGATGTTCCTGGAAACCTAGAACACAATCCAAGAACCCTATGGGAATGGGGTATAAAATATCGAAGTGGAAAACTTCGTCGCCCGCCAGAAGACCTGGTTCGAATTAATCTGTTGCCCCATGCCCAGGCCTCTATCACCGAAAAGGGCATACACCTTTTTAGTTGTTTCTATACCAACGCCGAAGCGCTTCAACTAGGGTGGTTTGAGCGAAATTATACCGGTGTGAAAAAAGTAACGGTGGCTTATGATCCTAACTGTGCGAATCAAATCTATATTCGCCCTAATGATAAATATGATCAATATTGGGTCGCAGAATTAGCGCCCAGAAGTCGTGAATTTAGAGGCTTTACCATATGGGAAGTTTGGGAACGTAAAGAGATAAAGGCGCATACAGCGGCATCATCGAAACTAAAACAAACTGCTGGGGATCTGCAGCTTGATTACCACCTAAAGAATATTGCTGAAGCAGCAAAGGCAGAGCAACCTGATACATCAGGAATTCCCAAATCTCGAAGGACGGTAGGCATTCGCCAAAATAGAAGTGATGAAAAGCAACGCGAGAGAAAACTAGCAGGTAGTAAACCTCAGACTACTAGGGACCCACCTAAATCTGCAGAGGTATTACCCTTCACTAGTAAATCTCATGATACCGATTATGATGTTCCCGATATGTTAGAGGACCTGTTTTCGGAGGATGATGATGAATGAATCCAATGATCCTCGGTTTCCTGAGGCAAAATATATTGACCCAGGTTTACCTGAATACGCAGGTAACCCTTTAATCAGTGCACTGCCAGCTATTATGGATTTAGGGACATGCAAAAAACAGTTACGTTCTTTGCCATCGTTTAATGAAAATGAAATTAACTTACCCCCACATATCCGTGTACATGCTATTAATCGATTAGCCACCTCTTTTTTTCAGCCACTGTCTGTACATATCACCTTAGAAAGTAAAATTTCCCTAATGATTCGTCAGGGCTACCTGGGTAGAAACCCTAAAACCGCAAGCCTTGTAAAGCACCTTAATAATGGTTACGAACGTATTGTAAAAAAAGACCTGCAGGCATACATCCATGAGGATGTAGATTCCACAGCGACATCCTTTTCATTAATTGGTGTCTCTGGTTGTGGAAAGACGACAGCATTAAACAGGTTACTCTCAACGTATCCAAGAGTGATATACCACCCTGATTATCATCTTATTCAAATACCATGGATAAAAATTGACTGTCCTCATGCCGGTTCTTTGGGAGAGTTGTGTCGAAGTTTCTTTCATGCACTGGACCGACGGTTAGGAACCAACTATGCGAAAAAGTACGGCGGAAAACGTAAGTCGATCGATGAGTTAATTGCGGAGATGGCACAACTGGCAAATGTTCACAGTATCGGAGTACTGGTGATAGATGAGATACAGCATTTAAATGTTGCCAAAGGCGGCGGCGCGGATATGATGCTGAACTTCTTTGTTACCTTTGTAAATACTATCGGTGTCCCCGTCATACTAGTAGGTACGCCAAAAGCGAGATCTATTTTTGAAGGTGAATTTCGACAGGCAAGGCGAAGTGTGGGTCAAGGCAGTTTGATGTGGGATCGTATGCAGCCGGATAATAGTTGGAATAGGTTTGTGGAAGAGCTATGGAAGTATCAGTGGTTAAAGGATAAAAAGGGTTTAACGCATGAACTTAAGGGTGTTATTTACGACTTAACCCAAGGCATTGTCGATATTCTTATTAAACTGATGTGCTTAGCGCAAGCGAGAGCATTGGTTATTCGAAAAGAAACAATAACCGTTGGATTATTGAAAAAAGTCTATGAGGATGAATTTAAGCCTGTTCACAAAATGTTAAAAGCACTACGACACGGCGATGCCGATCGCATTGTTGAATACAGTGATCTTAGGATGCCAGCAATAGAGTCTAAATTAATCGAAAGTTGTGTAGCGATTGAGGGCCAGGCACCTATAACGTTAAAACCAACACCCGAGATCAATTCTGATCAGCCGGAAAAAGTGAAAAGTATTGTAAGCCTACTACAGGATATGGGGGTCGAAGCTGATATTGCTATTCCTTTGGTGACTCAGGAGGTAAATAAGAATCCGGCGTTATCACCGATGCTTGTTATTCATCAACTCACAGGGTTGTTAACAGGAGAAGATCAAGCAGATACTCCATTACTCAAAAAAACATCAAAGAAACAACGTATTGAAGCTTGGGTTGATCTTGAACCGAATGATTTACGTTTGGCGTATGCTAATCGCGAACAAACAGCTATTTATGATACCTTGAAGGAACAAGGTACTATTTGTGATATAGGGAGATTACTGATGGCAACGTAACCATGTTGACCTATTTCCCAACAGCATATTCCGGTGAGCTGTTTTATAGCTTAGTGGCAAGGTATGGCATTCATACTGGGATATTGGATGAAAAGGGAATTACCTCTGATGTCTTTGGTGTAAAAACAGCCGCTGCAGTTACTGATTTTCCAAGTCACCTTCAGAGTTTCTGCGATAACGTTAAACATGTTTGGAATATTACACCTGAAGAAATAATTCAAAACCATACCTTGATGCCAGCATTTTTGCCTTTTGTTTCTCCGCAACTGGCAGATAAAACAGTTCAATCTGCAATATCAGATTATGGAGGAAACATTCACACACGATTAGGAACTGCTGCATCTGCTGTTAACTTTCCTCGGCAGCTCAGAATATGTGAACAATGTTATAAAGAGCAGTGTACGTTATTCGGCGAACCCTATTGGCAGCGAGAGCATCAACTCTTTGGTGTAGTGTATTGCCCACACCATCATTGTATGTTGAAAAATACCGATACGACATACCGTTCAACGAGTAAACATGGATTTAAATCCGTCTTACATGCAGAATCCGCTGATCAATTAAGTAGTATTAGTTTCAAACATAAAGATCAACGTAATTTAGCCTCGTTGAGCGAAAGCTTCGACGAACTTTTGCATATTCAAATAGAAACAAAAATAACGTTGTGGCAATGGACGCAGTTCTACCGTGGCTTAGCTGTGGACGCTGGGTTAATAAAGGGAACCCGCGTAGATCACATTATGGTCAGCGAAAGGATGTTAACGCATTTTTCAGCTGAATTATTGAGGGAGTTAAATAGCCAAATATCAACTTATCCACAAGGCTGGTTACTGAATCAATTTCGAAAACATAGACAAGCAATTCACCCCTTGAGGCATTTACTAATATGGCAGCTATTTCGGCCCACTTTTACCGTTAAGGCAATTCTTGAAGAAGCAATGTCATACTCTGAAATTCCCTGTGTATCCATTAAAAGCGCCGGTTTACAGGCAGTAGAAGTCGACCTAAATCATTATAAAAAATTGTGGTTAGCGTTAATATCAAGATATCCAAGGCAAGGTGTGAAAGCGTTACGTGAGAAAAGGTATGGTTCGCGAATTTACAGCTGGCTATACCGGCATGATAGAGAATGGTTGATGTTGTTTTCTCCAACACGAAGAGTAATAGAACAGAAAAATTTAAGGGTTAATTGGAAGAAAAGAGATAGAACATTTGTTAGAGCATTGATAAAAATAAAAAACTATCATCAGAACGATATCAGTGGCAAACGTAAATCCCAAGCCTGGTATATATCCCATATTTCACAACAGGTGACACTTGAAAAAAACCTCCACAAATTACCGTTATGTCGATTCTTTTTAACAAAATATACTGAAACAATTGAGCAATATCAGTTACGTCGTATCTATCGTGTCGTGGATGGGCTTTATAACAGTGATCAACCTATAAAACCTTGGATTATCATGCGCAAAGCAGGCTTAAAAAAGGATAAACTATCTCATTGTGTGAAGGAATATTTAGATCAGATAGAGGATATCGTAAGTCATGAGATACCACGCCGTTTTTAAAGAGATACCGTCGAATTCAAAATTAATTATGTTGGGTGATCTTTACAAAAAACCTCATCAAGGCTGGAAAATTGTTACCAATTTTAATCTAGACAACGGTGATCAAATCCGAAAGTCCTTTCCGATTGAAGTGCTACCAGCCTTATTTTTAGGGCGTTTATATCCACCAAAAGGCAATTATTGGAAAAGAACAGGTTTTACTGGGAAGTTTATATTACCTCCGGTGGCTAAATGGCGTAGAACAACGATGGCAGATATGCCCACACCTCTTAAGCGAGAAGGAAAATATGCTGAAGACGTAAGCCGTCAAAAGGTATACCGGATAGAAACCATTGGCCGTATTTATTGGCTGCCGGTGATTGAATTGGCACGAAAATTACATTTTTATTCAGCAGAATTAACGCGCTCTGCGGTGTTAGAAGGAAATCTACACCTTGTGGGAAGAGCGAGGCAAGTGGATGACGATGGATATATTGATTTAATGAGCACAATGCCAGTGAAGTACTTGAACTACTCTGAGTATCGGCGATATTTGTCTTGGTTAATGTTCGATAAAGGGGCCGATAAGAGTTTTTGTTCCATATACCAGCATAAAAACCGTGAAATGATAGAAAATCCAGATCACCTTAGGTGGACGTTTGATTTTAACCCGCCGGACATTTCAGGTGTTGAATTATCTTGGAGTGGATTTAAACCAACCGATAGCGAGCACTGTTTCATTCGAGAGATTACCGCGTTGTCTGGTATCAAAGCTCCAAACTTAAATGCAGTATATTTTACGCATCCCGATGATATTGCGATAGATCCAGAGAAAAACCAAGAAAAAGGAAAGAAACGTGGACGTTACAAAAGCACGCCAGATAACCATGTAGTGGATACTGAAGAAACGCCGAATTCTCGCAATAGGCACCGTATGTTAACGATCCCCCAAACGGGGTTCCATTTTGATTCAGAACTAAAAACACAACGAAATCCAAGGTTGGAGTTAATTGGTATTAAGGGTGTATTGGAAGATAGCGATGAAACCAATGATACAGAAACTGTCGGGGTTACGGAAAGCGATCTTAATGGTAAAAACCCAAGAGCCGATTTTAATGCACTTGAGGAAAAAGAAGAAGGTAAAGCCAGTTTCACTGAATTTAAGCAGGTAATTAAACATGTTCGTGAAAAGAAACCAAAATGGAAGATATCTGAACGTATCGCCTACGTGCCTCAAGGCAACAGCCGAAAACTGTATAAGATTGGTGATCGACGCCGGTGTTACCTGCATGTGAAGGTAACACTTGACGAAAGTACAACTATTCATATTTTGGATATTGAGTTGTCAGATGGCAGGAGTTTATCGACACTATTACTTAGGTTTGATAACAGACTGTCTGAAAAGGAGGCTATTTACGATACATTGGTTTCGTTGATGAATAACGCCTGCAATTGGAGTAGGAAGCAGGTTTATGAAATATCAGTAGCAAGGAAGTTTCTTTCCCATCCGAAAGTGTTGGATATGGCAAACGAAGAAACAATTGTTTCATGGTCGAAACGGATGTTTGACAGTCTGACGGATTTGTAAGCAACATTTATATGGCTAGCCGCCCATGACTTCCCTTAACATAGGATTACATAGTCTCAGATTGGTAACAAGGATATGTTGTGCTTTAAATTTTAGTTATTTTTTGTTAGGCTCCAGGCCTTCTAAATCAGGATGGTATTGCAAGACAGCAAAGGAAATGTAATCTAGTGTTTATCAGCATATCTCCTTTCCCCAGTTTACATACGGCTTAAATTTATGAGTATGTAAATCCTTGCTTGTTGTTTCAATACACCCGTTAGTAAGTACACCAGCAAATGAGAGTGCTAATTGAAAATGAATAAAAGATTTCCGGCGTTCTTAACGTTTCTTTTTGCCTTATTAATGGGGGCGCTCTCAAATAGCTTGTTCGCAGCCACTCAGTGGAATAGTGATCTCTATACAGTTCACAGTGGTGATTATAATGATGATGGCCTACTGGATATTATCCTCAAGGGAAAAGTGATCATTATTCCAATGGATGGTCTTATTATCCCTATCATAAGGGAAAGCGCTGTGATGCAGCAAAATAATGACGGAAGTTATACGTTGTTGTATCCGGTCTCACTCTCAAGTATTAATGCTATTGAACTTTCAACAGCAGAATATAATCTTTTTGAAGGGGATTTTAATGGTGACGGCATTAAAGACTTTTTCTTACAAGCTCATAGCCCTGATGCCGCGAGTTTCATTTTGTATGGTGAGGATTCTAGCGGGTTACCAACATTACAGAACCTAAAAGATGTTACAAGTGTAGCGGTGAATAGCGATGCTGCTTCAATCATCATTAGTGACATAAATAATGATGGGCGTGATGACATTATCATCACTAATACAGGGTATGGATACCAAACAGCACTACTAGGTTCTGAAGCTGGTCTACAAGAAGGCAGTGATGGCGAGATAGTTGGTGATGGAAGTGATCCTGCTAGTGGGCCTGTAAATATTAAAGTAGGAGTGTTAGAAGGGGAATTAAAAATATTGCCGAGTGGTGCTACCACTTATAGGGTGCCAGTCAATGTACCTCCAGGTATTAATGGCATGCAGCCACAGCTTGCGTTAGCTTATAATTCGAGAGGGGGGAATGGCGAGCTAGGTGTGAGTTGGGCGTTACAAGGAATACCTTCTATATCTCGTTGCCCTACCAATCTGGCCATTGATGGGTTTATCGATGGGGTGGATTATGATAATAACGATCGGCTTTGTTTTGGGGGGCAGCGGTTAATTCCAGTGAATGGGAATACATCTCATATTCAAACTAATACAGAGTATCGCTTAGAAAATAATAATGCGATCAAAGTAGTCTTTCTAGATAGCGTCGAAGGTGAGCTAGGATATTTCGCTGTTTACTATAAAAGTGGACGTATTGACTATTTTGGAGCAAATCGACATGGAGGTACAGATGATGCGACTTCATTTCATAGCATGGAGTTACCTTCTGGAGTCGCTGCGCGTCCTGTTCCAGGTTCAACGTGGCATCTTGGGAAATCATATAGCTGGCGTTTAAAGGAATCGGTAGACCGCTTCGGAAATAATGTCCTCTATCACTATAGCTCGGATGAAGATATAGGTGGTAAACAGTTAGAGAGCATCACGTATAGTGCATACAGAGTGACTTTAGAACGTGAAAGTCGTCCAGATCCTCTGGCAAAGCATGACTTTGGTATGACTTATCAACATGAATTAGAGCGAATTAAAGAAATTAGTGTTGCTGTTGATGGAGCTGCTCCATTTTCTCGTTATCGTTTGTCATACCAACAGGGCGATACTGCAGGATATGAGATGTCAAAACTGCAAAGCATACAATTTTGTGGAGTAGACAACAGTTGTTTAGAGCCATTAGAAATGGAATGGACATTAAACTTTGCTGAGTTTAAAACTTTTTCGGGATATAAAAAATATGGTCTGGATGTCGGGTATGACGGTCGTTGGCCTGTTAGGGTCGGTGATGTAAATGGTGACGGGCGTGCTGATATTGTTTTGTTTTATGAAAACGATGATGTTGGCCAAAGTGTGTGGACACTGCTTGCTGGTAAGGGCTCGGGGTCAACTGAAGGCGTAAACCATTACTCTTCGTTTAAGCAAGTTGTTTATCTAGGGAAAAATAATAGTCAAGGGTGGGGGGCGGATGCTCTTCATGAACTGGTTGATGTTAATGGAGATGGCAAGAAAGATGTGGTTTGGATGTCAGCTTCCGGTCCGGTGGTGGCATTAAGTAAAAAAAGCGGTGATTATGATCTTCGACCTACATCTATAGAAGCTTTCGGCAAAAATCAAGGTTGGGATGATAGTACACCTATCCATTTTACCGATATCAATAGTGATGGGCGAACCGATATTGTTGGGTTTAATCGCGCAGGGATTGATATCGCTCTAGGCCAGGCTGAAGGCTCCTTCATTTATAGTGAAAATGTGCTTGCTGACTTTGGATATAATCAGGGCTGGCGAGAAGAGCACTCTCGATTGATTGCAGATGTAAATGGAGATGGGCTGCCAGATATTGTTGGGTTTGATAATAGCGGTGCACGATTGTCTTTTGGTACTGGTGATGGTTATTTCTTCTCACCTTCTATCGCGATATTGGTTGAAAGCGGCGGCGAGCAAGATTGGAGTAATCAAGAGAACTTTCAAGCCGCAGATGTTGATGGTGATGGGCGGGCAGATATTATCGGGTTTTCTCCTACAGGCGTTGTGGTTTCCTTGTCAGTAGGAGACGGTAGTTTTATTCGTATGATTGATGAACTGCCGCACTATGGTACAGGTAGCGGGTGGAGTGATTTGCCTATCTTTATAAGAGATGTGAATAGCGATGGATATAATGACATTGTAGGGTTTTCAGATGACAACTCGGTCTACGCGGCGTATTCCAAAGGTAATGGTAAGTTTAACCCACCAGAAGAAATTGAAAATTATGCACCTAAATCAGTAACTCGCAGGATGTGCACATTTTACCGACAAAGAACATGGGAGCTTGATTGTACGGACTTCACATTGGCCCAATTTCAAGCTTTGGCAAATGCACATTTTCTTTTTGTTAGTGAAAGAAATGTCAGCATTGCTATCAACGATAGCCAGGGTGGAATTCTCTTTATCGAGGATTTCAATGGTGATGGTGCGCTCGATCTCATTAAATTTAATGCCTATAAAACAATAATTAGCCGTAATCAAAATCGACCACGAATGGTAAGTCGGTTTCATAATGGACATCGCGGTGATGTGACGGTTAGTTTAGAGCCCTTGTCATCTTCAGCTGCTTATTCACAAACCGAGGATGCTACATACCCAGAGCGAACCTTTCGCGGCCCCTACTATGTTACTACGCTGGTTGAGCAAGATGACGGTAAGGGAGGTCAGCGATCTACTAGTTATGCATATTCGGATCTAAAGGTGCATGCACAAGGAATCGGGTCATTGGGTTTTAAAGAGGTAACAATTACCGACGACCAAAATCCTTTAAAAATTAAGACCACTACTCAATATAGCCAAGACTGGCAAAACCATACCATGGGTCAGGTTGTTTCACAATCAACGATAACAGAAGGAGGCCAAGTCTTATCGTCATTGAACAATATGCTTGCTACTGATGAGTTTTTGTATGGAAGTCAAATTGTTTATCATTCCTATGTAGATATCAGTACCCAGCAAAAGTGGGATCTAAATGGAGAACCTATGGGTACAACAGTAACGGATGTTGGGATGGATGCTTATAAAAATTCTACCAGCAAGCTGACGACAGTGACTGATCCGAGTGGACTTCAATATTTATCTGAAGAAACTAATGTTTTCAAACCAGAAGATGAATCAGCGTGGTTTGTGGGATTGCTTGAGCGTCAAACCGTTACTAACACAATACCCAATGAACTGCCGTATCAAGATAGCACTGAAACTAAAACGTCGACCTACGAATACTATCCATTGAGTGGAGCTCTTAGGCGTTCAACTCTGGAGCCAGAAGTTGAAGCTCTTAAATCGGTTACAGAAATTATTTATGATGAACACGGTTTACCATCAACAACAACAGTAACGGCGAAAGATGTTGTTACACGTGTATCCTCTACAAATTACGACGATTATGGGCGGTTAACATCAAAAACAAATGCAGAGCAACATAAAAGCAATTACTTTTATGAAGATAATCGATTTCCTTGGTTAGCAACAAAGTCGGTTGATCCGAATAATATTGAAAAGACTGTTAATTTTGATGACTTTGGTAGAGCGGAGCAGGAGATTTTTGCTGATGATACCAGTGTTACATCCAGTAGTAATTACTGCTCTGAGGTAGGTGGCGCATGTAATGAAGGGGAAGTGTATTTTATTGAAACGCAAACAACAGCATCTGCGTCAGTCACCGCCTATTACGATCAGTTTGACAGAGAGATTCGGGTATCGACGGTTGGTTATGACACTACCGGTGAAATTACAGACGCACTTGTTAATCAAGTGACGAGTTATGATAGTCGTGGCCGTGTAAACGAAGTCTCTTCTGCAGAATACAACGGTGTAGATCCTGTATTTACGAAAACTGTTTATGATGATCTTGATCGACCTTACATTATTACTTTCTCTGATAGTTCAACTAAAACAATTACTTATAATGGCTTAGTGATTGAGAGTAAGCGAGAAAATAATGATGAGTCCAAATCCCAAACAACGTTTAAAAAATCTAATGCTATAGGGCAAGTTTTGCAGGTGACGGATGCTGCAGAAAATACTATTGATTATCTCTATGACGCCTTTGGGAACACCGTCAAAACAATGGATTCGTCGGGCATATCAATACAAATTGAATACGACGTAGCGGGTAACAAAGTTCGTCTGAATGATCCAGATAAAGGTGAATGGTTTTATAAGTACGACCCTTTGGGTCAATTAAAATTACAAACAGATGCAAAGGATCAGCAAACCTATTATCTATACGATAAAATAGGGCGCCAAATCAATCGTACTGATTATTATGGAACAGAGGATGCATCTGTAGCTTCATGGATTTACGATGAAGGGTTAAACGGCATTGGTCAATTAAGTACGCTGAGTGAGACGGGTTATGTTGAGAGCTACATATACGACGATCTTGGACGCCTAAAAACGACAGCTACCGCGATTGATGGTTTGCAGTTTACACAGGTAAATGCTTACGATGATTACGGACGAGTAGATACTGTAGCCTATCCGGGAGGAGGGTTAACTATTCAAAACGTTTACGATAATGAAGTAGGAGTCTTGGTTGCCATTCAAAATGCAGATAATGCGAACGAACGCTATTGGAAGCTAGGTGCATTAACTGCTAGTGGTCAAACAAGGCAATTTACTTTGGGTAGTGGTGCGGTGACGTCACAAGGTTATCATCCGCAAACAGGAAACCTTATTTCTATCAATGCATATATGCCGTTGGTAGAAGAGAGCATTCAGAGTACAGGTTACATATATGATTACATGGGGAACCTTAAATTTAGACAATCTCTAGGTGGTGCTATTACCGAAGTGTTCATGTATGACAATCTTAATCGTCTTGATACTATTACCACTACAGCCCCGTTAATTAATCCAGAGCCAGTTATCATGGGGTATGACAATATGGGTAACATCATAGATAAACCCGGTGTTGGTCAATACGGCTATACACAGAACTATGATGTTACATTACATGGTGCATATGATGAGTGTGCAAATGCGAATCCTGGGCCACATGCAGTACGCTCAATTGTGGGGGAAAAGCCTAATAAGTTCTGTTATGACTTAAACGGAAATATGATTCATGATAATGCTCGAGATATTGTGTATTCAGCCTTTGATAAGCCTACTGTCATTACGCAAGGTGATAAATCCGTTGAATATAAATACGCGCCTTCTCGGTCTAGATATAAACGTATAGATCGTGAAAATGGCAGTGTTATATCGTCAACAACTTATGTCAGTAATTTGGAGAGAGTGAAAAAAGGAACGCTAGTAGAAAATAAATATTACATTGGTGATTTTGCTATTGTTACCAAAACTGAAGGTGATACATCGACAACAGAAACTAACTATCTTTATAGGGATCATCTTGGTTCTCTAGTGGCGATTACCGATGAGTTAGGAAACGTAATAGATGAATTTAGTTTTGATCCATGGGGGCAGCGACGTTTAGCTACATTTGCTCCCATCACAGATTGGAATCAATTATCAATATTACCAACGAATCGAGGTTATGGAGACCATGAGCAGTTAGATGAGATGGGACTGGTTCATATGAATGGCCGTATCTATGACCCCATCATTGGCAGGTTCCTGTCTGCGGATGTTTTAGTCCAGGCCCCTTATTTTACTCAAAGCTATAACCGTTATAGCTATACCATGAATAATCCATTGAGTATGGTTGATCCGTCAGGGTATGCGGCATTTGGTATAAGTGAGTATCAAGATGACAGTAGTTATTCATTTGGTTATAGCGGGTTCGATCCATTTTTTGAACCTAATTTTGATTCGCTATTTGGCAGTTCAGATCTAGGTTCAAGCTGGCTGTTCGATTCGGTTGGTTTTAGCGATTCAGCATTGAGTTATAACTCAATAAATATAGATGTTGGTCTTAGTAGAGTTGAGCAAGGTGGCGGATTTTTAGATGGAGTTGTAAATTTCTTGGGAGCCAATTCCTTTGGTGGATCATTTGATAATGGATATTCAAATCTATTATCTCAACCGTTAAGCGATGAATTCAAAGGTGGGGTTGTCTACAACTCGTTCCTATTTAATACTGGTGGTCCTTATCCATCAGGGGGAGCTGTTGCATGTGCCCCGAATTGTTCGGTAGGTGATGCAGCTCTAGCAACAGCTCTTACTGCACCGTTAGTCGCCCCTTTGGCCAGATTACCATTTACAGGGTTATCTAGAGGAGGAAAGGTTGACCTTTTTGGCGGGCCAGCTTCATCACTTAAAGGGTTCACAAATTATGATAGGAACGCTGTGTCGGGGATAGCAGATGATGTTGCAAACTTTGGGACTCATTTTAAGCCGAATTCGTTAAGTACTGTAGTGGCAAATAACCCCATGGCACCTTTTGTTGACCATGTAAGTTCGGCAATTAGAAGTGGTGGTACATTGACAGTACGAGGGCAGTTTGCAAATAAAAATTTCAGTAGTGTTTGGGATGCACGATCCATTCAAGGGTTTAATATCATTAGTCGACAAAAAGGTATTTCAAGTGAAGGCTATTTCATGACAAGTGGAAAGCCAATCAAAGGCCCAATGAATGAAATAATATTAGAGAAATTATAATATGAAGCTTAAAAGAATAGATCTTAGTCTTGAGTACGTAAATACGGCAGAAGCAAAATTTGGTGATATTGTTTTGTTAAATGATACTCTTGTTATTCCGTATTTTAATGTTTATATATCTAGCGGCGGTAAAAATATAGCGTCACCTTCAATTAGGGAGAGCTATATTGAATTAAGCTATTTGGTGTTTAGGAATATAAATGTAATTACTTGGGATTACGATTCTAGTCGTATTATCGATAGCAAAAATAGGGTTTGTTATGGAGGTATTCACTACTTTTCAGATGACTATAAAGAATTTTGGTTATCTTGCGAGGAGTCTGCAATATATGTTCCCATGGAAATAGCTGCATCAAATAGCCCCTTTCCTGAGCGGGATGAAGTGTTAAAAGACTTTTTTCACGTATCTAAAGTATTGGAAACTGATTTTTATAAATAGTATACATACCGCTGAAAAGTCCTTGTATGGTTAGTCGTTCAGACTACCAGTACGCCGAAAAAAACGGTTGAAAATCGGAGGTGAGAGACCTCCACTTGGTAACGATTTCATCTCGTTAGGCTCTGAATCATGGGCCGCTTATCGTAAGGTAAAGTGGTGAAATCGTAAAGGAGCGACTTTACGGCTGTTCCTCGCCCAGAGCGGCCAGTTGAAATTAGCAGTTAACAATTAGGTAAGAGAATGAAAGAAGTTATTTTAGCGATGCTTGTCACTGTGTTATTTCAAAATTTTGCGCTAGCAGCTGGGCAGGTAAGGGTTCCTGCTTCTGGATCATCAAAAATTGAAAAGATCACTGCTTATACTGATTACGAGACTCAGGCTTGTTTGCAAGGTAGGGTTCTAATTAGGGTTGATGGAACTTGGTATTTTGTTGAAGGAAAAACTGAGGACGGTAAGAGTTTAATGTCTTTAGCATTAACAGCCAAAACCACTAATACCGAAGTAGTATTATACGTACAAGATAGTGGCGGCGCATGTACTGGCGCTGGAGATTATAAGGCCATACATAGTATTAACTTACAGTAGCCGAAGGTTCGCCCAAGGCGGCCATTAGCGGCGATTCGAAAATGGTACAAATATGAAAGTATTATCGTTTCAAAAGACCATAAGGAAAATATCATGACTAGCTTGAAATTTATTTTAGGAGTAATTGCTGTTAGCTTGTTTAGTTTACAAGCGGCGGCATCAATACAGGTACCTTCTAATCAAACCCCTTCTTTTATAATTAACAAAATATCAACTGCAAAATCAAATGCTGTTTTATATCTCGACTCTAATCATGGCACTTGTGGCGGAAGCATTGAGGTTGTAATTGACTGGAGTGCTGATCCGGAAATCAAGAATCTATATTCAACGGCATTGACTGCTTTTGCTGCAGGCAAAAAAGTAGGATTTGGTGCAAACGATTGCTCTGGTAGTAGCACGATAAGTATTTATAGGATCGATGTTGCTAAATAGAGTTGATTCTATTGACAGTGGGCAGGGTTGGCCACGCTAAGTTCTTTTATTTCTTCAAGCCACATTTTGCCAGTAGCTGAGAGCATAATTAAAACTCCTTAATTAGTATGAAGGGGTTTTAATTATGACTAACTCAAGTGCTTCGATAAAAAAGGTATCCTGGAACAAAGGTAAGTTGGTCGGTCAGAAAATACCGTTTAAGCTTGAAGAGATCTGGGGTATTCGTATACGGCTGGAGATCGCTGATAACATCAGGGAGCTAGCTCTATTTAATCTTGCCATTGACAGTAAGCTAAGGGCTTGCGATCTTGTGAACCTGAGGGTTCTAGATGTTTCGCATGGAAGTAAGGTCCAATCAAGGGCGATGGTGATACAGAAAAAAACTAATCGACCTGTCCAGTTTGAAATCACGAAGCGAACTCAAGCATCTTTAGAGCGCTGGATAGACTTTAAAAGTTTGAAGAGTGATGACTATTTATTCAAGAGCCGACTCAAAAAATCGCCGCACCTATCAACTCGACAGTATGCTCGCATTGTTGATCGGTGGGTTAATAGTTTAGGGTTAGACCCTGTTGCCTATGGTACTCATACACTGAGACGCACTAAGGTATCCCTTATTTACAAGAGAACTAAAAACTTGCGAGCGATTCAGTTGCTGTTAGGACACAGCAACCTTGAAAGTACAGTGCGCTACTTAGGGGTAGATGTTGATGATGCCCTGGAATTGGCTGAGCAAACCGATGTATAACTATTGCTAAAATCGAGCAGCCTACCTGAATCTAGTGGCTGCTCGAATGACCGGTTTGTGGACAGGCTGTGTGAAAACGTAATTCCAGGTATAATGCCCTTATTGTTTATCAAGAGCATTATATGAAGCGTTTTATTAAAGAAGATAGCCGATCGCAGAATACGTTGTTCCCGCAATCATTGGATGATTTCGTTTCTGAAGATAATTCTGTTCGGGTGATCGACGCTTTTGTTAGCGAACTCGATTTGGGAAAGTTAGGCTTCGACGGAGTACAACCCAAGAAAACGGGGCGCCCTGGTTACCACCCTTCAACACTATTGCGAATCTATATTTATGGGTACCTCAATCGAATTCAGTCAAGTCGCCGGCTAGAACATGAAACGCATCGTAATGTTGAGCTGATGTGGTTAACCGGTCGTTTAACTCCTGATTTCAAAACGATTGCAGATTTCCGAAAAGATAACGGAGAGGCAATCAGAAATGTTTGTAAAGAATTTGTGTTGTTATGTCGTCGCTTGGATCTTCTGACGCACAATAGTGTAGCGATCGATGGAAGTAAATTTAAGGCTGTAAATAGCAGGGACCAAAGCTTCTCAAAAACAAAGATTACACTGATGCTAAAGGAAGCAAACGAAAGCATAGAGCGTTACATGAAGGATCTGGATGAATCAGATAAAGCGGAGCCACCGGTTTCTGCCGTTAAAATCGACCGACTAAAGGTAAAGTTGTCGCGATTAAAGAGCTGGATGCAACGTCTCAAAGCAATCGAAACTGAACTATTAGAGTCACCTGAAAAACAGGTATCTTTAACCGATCCTGATTCGCGTTCAATGAAAGGCAGCCGAGGAACCATGGTTGCCTATAATGTCCAAACTGCAGTAGATACCGTTAATCACTTGATAGTTGCGCATGAGGTTACGAATAGCCCAAGCGATCGTGGCCAACTTTTTACAATGGCTGACAAAGCAAGAAAAGTATTGAGTGCAAAGGAACTAACGGTTGTGGCAGACCGAGGGTACTTTAAGGGTAAAGAAATATTAGCTTGCCAAAATGCGGGAATAACAACTTATCTACCTAAACCGCAAACATCTACCAGTAAAGCTCAAGGCCGTTTTGGAAAGGAAGATTTTAAATATATTGCTGATGATAATGAGTATGAATGTCCGGCGGGTGAGCGATTGAAATGGCGTATGAAGACTGTCGAACGCGGAGAAATGGTGATGGATTCATATTGGAGTTCAGTCTGCGAAAAATGTGCAATTAAGTCGCAGTGCACATCGGGGCCTCAAAGGAGAGTGAAACGTTGGGAAAGCGAGGAAGTTCTTGAAGAATTAGAATCACGCTTACTTAATAATCCTGGAAAGATGCTACGAAAAGAAACTGTCGAACACCCTTACGGTACGATTAAAATGTGGATGGGTTGGACGCATTTTCAGATGAAAAGACTGCATAACGTGAAAACAGAAATGAGCTTACATATTCTCGCGTACAATATGAAACGAGTTATCAATATTATTGGTATGAAAGCGTTAATGCATGGAATGCAGGGCTAACACCTTTGGTTTGTCTTTACGAGTGACGCCTAAGAGGCTGTCACAGAGCGAAAAAATAGAGCTCTAGTTAATTCCGAAATTCTCCGTCACGAAAACAAACACCCCTCCATCAAGAAGCTTGACGTCACAATGGCTAAGTAACCACTTTAGTGGTATTTTTCGAAAGGAATTTACGTTTTCACACAGCCTGTGGAAGGAGTTGTCATTTGGACCCTTTCTCATCAGTTCAGTCTGTGGTTCTCTTACATGAGTAAACATTAAGCTTATTCCGAGAGGAATAAGTAAGTGATAGTCGTTATGTAATTGAAATTGTGCTCTTTTTTCATAGTATGATACTTTATGGTCACTATTTTAGAGCCGGTAGGTGGGCCACCCTCCTTCTAGTACTATACTTTTTGCTAGTCTGATTAGGGTTCAAATAGTCTAATTAGAGATTCCCTTTTTGGTAACTTTAACTATAATTCCCCCCATGGGAACTTGGTGTGGCAATGAAGGTCTTAGGAAGAGACAAGTTAAGTGAGTTTAGTCAAAAGCATGCAAATGCTAAAAAAGCACTGGATGCCTGGTTTGCTGACGCAGAAAATTCGGAGTGGAAAACACCTCAAGACATCAAGGACCGGTATCGAAGTGCAGATTTTTTGGCTGAAAATCGAGTTATCTTCAATATTAAAGGGAACCACTATCGGTTGGTAGTAAAGGTACGATATCAAAATGGTCTTGCTGTTGTTGAGTGGGTTGGAACCCACTCAGAGTATGACAAACAGAGCTTTTAGGGAGGGGCAATGAATCTTATTAAACTGATAAAGACTGGGCAAGAACATGAGCAGGCATTGGTCCGGTTGATGAACTTGATGGATGTTGATCCAGTTCCTGGAACATGTGAAGCCGATGAATTAGATGTTTTGGCACTTCTGATTGAACGTTATGAGCAGGAAAATTTCCCTATGGATCCCCCTGATCCGATTGAAGCGATTAAGTTTCGAATGGATCAGTTAGGGCTTAAAAAGAAAGATCTTGTTGCTTATATAGGTTCTGCACCGAAAGTAACAGAAGTCTTAAATGGGAAACGTACACTGAGTTTGAATATGATCCGTAAGCTAAGTGCGGGGTTAGATATTTCAGCTGAAGTGTTGATTCGTGAGACAACACAGCAAGTTGCGAACGAGAACAATATTGATTGGCAGGCATTTCCGTTAGCAGAAATGCGTAAACGTGGTTATTTTGATGGTTTTACGGGCTCTTTACAGGAACTTAAAGAGTATGCAGCAGAGGAAATAGGTCGTTTCTTGTCAGGTGTTTCTGGTGGTTTTTCCTTGCAACCCGTTATGCAAAGAACCACTGCCCATTTACGTTCGAATGATAAAGAAACAGATCATTACGCGCTGTGGGCATGGCAAGTGCGGATATTGCAAAAAGCTCAGGAAGAGACCTTATCTTGTAATTATGAAAAAGGTACCGTTACTTTAGAGTGGATGAGACAACTTGCTAAGTTATCTTGGTCTGACCAAGGCCCATCGTTGGCAAAAGAGTATTTAAACCGTGCGGGTATCCATTTGGTGAATGAATTACATTTGCCTAAAACGTACCTTGATGGTGTTGTGTGTTTGAGTCCGACAGGAAACCCTGTAGTTGCTCTCACGCTTCGTCATGACCGGTTAGATAGCTATTGGTTTACCTTGATGCACGAGTTGGCACACATTGCATTACATGTTGATGGTGAAGAGGTTTGGTTTATTGACGATTTGGATGTTGATAGTGTTGACAAAGTAGAGCAAGAAGCGGATGCGTTAGCACAGGAAGCCTTAATCCCTAGAGAGTCATGGGAATATTTAGTTGTACGTGATTCTGCATCGGTGAAATCCTTAGCAAAAAGTTTAAATATCTCTCCTTGCATTATTGCCGGCAGATTACGACATGAAGCGGGTGACCATCGCCTATTTGGGAAGTTGTTTAGGAATAAAGTTAAGGAAAGTATATCTGCGATGGTTGGTTAAATTCAGCCAGCCTGTTATTCCTCTAGGCTTGTCTGTTGTTATAGTATGATACTTTATTGTCACTATATATGAACGGCAATATAGGTTCGTTTTCGTTAGTATGATACTTTAATAGTATGTGCTAATTTCACACCTAATAAAATCAAGGAGTTAGATTGCAGTAAGGATGATACTTTATTGTTAATCTACAATCATTTGAAATGATAGAAAAGACGGTAGAAAAACTATTTTATGCCAGTAGGTGGATGTCCGCTCCATTGTATTTGGGCTTGAGTGTGGCGTTATTGCTGCTGGGCATAAAATTTTTTGAAGAGTTGATTCACGCATTCCCAATGATTTTGGAGATGCAGGAAACAGATTTGGTTTTGTTGATATTATCACTTGTTGATCTTGCACTAGTGGGTGGTTTGATCGTTATGGTGATGTTTTCAGGTTATGAAAACTTTGTATCAAAAATCGATCTAGATAATAAAATTGACAAATTGGATTGGCTTGGAAAGCTCGACTCAGGATCATTAAAACAAAAAGTGGCAGCGTCTATTGTTGCAATATCATCCATTCACTTATTAAAGAAGTTTATGGGGGCGGAAAATGTCGATAATGATAAGATGATGTGGTACGTCATCGTACATCTGACATTTGTTGTTTCTGCATTAGGCATGGCCTATGTTGATAAATTAAACAAGAGGTAATGTTTGGTAGATAATTGGGTGCCTAATAACGTTCTAAGTTATAGGTAAGTGTTTGATCGGCTTTTTTGTGGATTAAAATTAAGCGCCGCTGATCAATATATTTGATAGTAAAATAGCGCTTCACTCGAGTTTTTTTGTCTTTGATTGTTAGTTTACGATCAGATAAAGAGTAGTAAGAGCGCTGTAGACCTTTAGGCATTTCATTGTGATCTACAAAGCCGTTACGTTTAAAAATCCAATAATCAGACAATGGGGTTGTACCCGAAATATTCTGGCCGCGCTCAAAAATTGCAACAAGTGCCCAACGGCCCATAAGTTGAGTGGCATAGCTTTGTTTTGTGTTCCCACCCCAACTGGTTACGTTTGCTGCAAAGCTATGGGAAGAAAAGATCATGGTTGATAGCAGGGAGAGACAAATGCTAATAAGCAAAAATCGTATTTTCATGTTTAATCTCCCATTTTTATTAAAATATGGCTGCAAGTTTTACGTCATCCTGTTTTAATCTAGGAGCGAAACTGCGTACTGCAAATGATCCAAATTCCTTTTCAGCGCTACTTAGATAGTTAATACGGTTTGTACAAAGGTCGGTTACCGAATTAAAACAGAAAATAATGGCAATGAGAACTAGTAAGCACTTGTTACCTAATCGAAAGAGTAACAAAATAACCATTCCTGTTAAATAGTGCATCAATATAATAAGAAGAGAAATATGAATCATAAGCCAGATAATGTCACTCTTATTGCACCACATCGAATATTTCGAAAAACATTAACAATAGCATTGCGGAATATACAGCAGTTTCAACGGGTGTTGTTTGTGGCCATGTTGTGCCTTATATCTATGCCAAGTGTGGCAACGCTGAGACCGCTGACCGAAATAGCGGCATTTCAAACCATTATGGTTGAGGGCGAGGACTTAGCAGCAGTGTTGGGAGAGCCCATTGATAAGATATCTTTGGCAGCCGTCATAGATGATGAGATGGAACCGGTTCCCTATCAGATAGATGAATACAACAGTGGCGGGGCAGTATTTTTTGAAAACTGGTCGGTGCCGATAGATGGAGTACAGAATCACTTTGATGAAGCGGATAAACTGCTTTTTCTTCAAAAGGATGCTGGGTCTCGCCGTAAACCTTACCATCGCTTTGATGGTGAATTTTTAGCGGAAGTGGCTCTTACAGATAAAGATGGTATTACACGTTATGTTTACGTGATAAAAGGCTCGCGCTTACGCTCAGAAGAACAGTATGTTCGCTATAGTGCAGAGGATGCTTTGGTGGAAACAGATTTTTATTCATTGACCTATAACCCAGAAAACCATGTGGTATGGGATGACTTTACATTGGTGAATTACATCGGTGATGAAAACCCTCTGGATGCATTAAAGTTGCGTATGGATGCAGGGTTAATAACATCATTCTCAAAAACAACATTAAATAATAATCAGATCGTTGCAATACCGGCCGGAGTGCATGTTGGCCCGATACGAGCTTCAACACAAATGGATTTAACACTGTGGTTATTCAAAATGCCAATGTTACAGGTGAGTTTACAAATTCACCATTACCCAAAGTCTATTGTATATGACGTAAGAATGGTGATACCAGATGTACGTCGTAAATTGTTAGTGGACCCCACGTTGTCGATGAGTTTAGATGCGAATAACTTATTAGGTACAACAGTGAGAACAGCTTTAGGGCCAAAGCAGCCCGGAGTTGTTGATGGTGAAATAGGAGAAGTCGAGCAACAAATAATTGAGGCGGGCCTAACAGCAACGGAGAACTGGATATGGGCATCTACCCATCGTAATTTAGATATTGTGGCATTTTTTGATTTCTTAGGTGACACCGATGAACCAATTTCTACGGTATACGTGGATGACAAATTTTTGGAAGATCAACCTGAACGTTTTGCTGGGCAGCTACCGAATATGGGCTATAAAATAGAAAGTTTGCCTGAAACGGGTTTTTTCGGTTTTGTAACCAGTTTATATATAAGTAATGGCTTTAAGGGGGACCCTGAGGATTTTACGAAATCTATGCGAACAATGCCTGAAGTGATTGTTAGAAAGATATTAAAATAAGTAGGGCTCGCTAATTAATTTATATGAAGGTGTGTGTATTACTCTGTTTCCCCTTCATATAAATTAATATCTGAAAGTTCAAAGTTGCAAGATGGAGACTTGTCTTTTTTACTCTTGCTTTTTGTGTTTATTGCCAGTGTTTGTCCATTCGATTTAATGGAGAAGGTAAAGCGTCGTTTGACCACCTTAATTTCTATACCGTCGTCGCTTAAAATAAGTTTTTGAAAAAGTATGGGTTTAAACGATTGGGTAGGGTGATCGATATAAAACTCTTTGTATGATTTATTGCTAGGAACATCAATCGTAAGAAAGGTGCTTTCTTCATTTGTGTAAAAGTTAGCAAAGCACTTTTTTGATCCTGAGGTACCTGTTAGCTCAATTCTTCCAATGTTATTGCCAAATTGTGAAATCTGCTCATGTAATAGGTTTTTAAATTCTTGATGTAGTGCACCATTTTCTCTAGGTATATTTACAACAGTGTCAGCATTTGCATTTACGGTGAGGCTGCCGATACTGATAAGTGTAAAAAATGAACCTGCTAACTTTTGAACAAAAAACTGTCTGCAACGGGTAGCGTCTGCTGCCACTGTGCGTTCTCCTTAACGTAAGTGTTTGACGAGTAGCTTTGGAAGGGTTCTGGAGGCTTGTGCTAACAGGGTTTTATGGGCGTCTTTCCCTTCTCCAATAAACACACGCTTTTGATCAGCCTCGATCATTGCTGAGGTGCTAAAGCGTCCTGTCGCAGTTGGGGACTCTACGTTTTCACCGTTAGCATCAACAATCGAAATGCGCCTTTGGAAATCCAAGGGGCCTTCGTTATCTTTTTGCCAGCGATTATAAAAATGCTTTATGTTGGAGGTAATTTCACGTCGTTCGGCGTCTTTAATACAATCAATATATTCGGTATTAATAATGCGATCATCGTTTTTGGGGGTTGTGCATTGAGCTTGTTGATTGTTAAAAACAATGTTTGCTCTTAGGTTACCGTCACCGATGGGGTCTATTACCGCCAGAAATTCAATAGTACGATTGAGTTTTGATGCAACATTCGTTGCTGCTTCTATGGCTGCGCCGCCACCACGGCCATGACCTATTAGGATGATATTGGCATCTTGATGAATTTTATTGAGGTGTTTTTCAAATTGTTCTTTAAACAAGGTGGTAGACGTTGAATTGTCTATGCCCTCAAAACCATTCCAATTTGCTTGTATATACTTGGCTTCGTAAGATTCTACCCATTCTTTTAATTGTAATGTCTCTTCTATATCTTGGTCATATTCTCCAGATACAGCGAATACATAGGACGCGAATTCAGGTTTTTCAGCTGTTTTTTGACGTTCTTTTTGTGTTCTTGTTGGTGTGATGGCTGCAGGAGCAGGGGCGTTATTGGCTAGTTTAATATGATTAGCTAGTTCTAGCCGGTTGCCCTTAGTTTTTGTTAGCAGGCTACGGTTACGTTTAACCTGTTTGCGTAAACTAATGATTAAAGTGGCCTTGGTCTCTCGTTGAACAAGAATGGATTGTAAACGAGGGTCCAAATCAAGGGTTGAATCTTTTCGCTGTGTTTGAAGGGCAAGCAATTTTTGTTGAGCAGCTTCAGAATTGACTGCGATAGTTTCTAATTCCGCTTCTTGTTTGGTTTTCTCCGTTTGGAGTTGATTAGCTTTTTGATTGTTTTGAGCAATCTTTGCGTCGTGTGCTTCTGACTCTAGCTGGCGTTTAAAAGGATTGAGGGAATTATGGTAGTCTGTTGAACGTTGTGTGTCTCTTAAGGTGAGCTGAATGTCTTTGTCTAATAAACGAATAGAATTTTGAATACGTTGGGCTTCAAAAGTTTGACGTTTTACCTCACGTTTAGCATCGTGATAAGCCGTTCGATTGCTTGTCCGCTCTTTACGTAATGTTTTACGTTGCTCTAGAATTTTACGATCTAAAGACCAGAGTGTACGTTCAATTTTTTTGATTTGATTGTTGTCAGCGGTAAGACTTGCAGTAATTTGAGTCAGTTGTTTATCGTAGGACGCCAAATTAGGGGCGGCGTAACTGATCATTGGAGCAGTGCATAATAGTCCAGCAAACACCCAACCCGCTAAACCAAGCGTTTTTGGTGTTTTCACCTGAACAGATCCAATGTTCTTTTGTGAGCGATACTGTTTATTAAATTTATACATGGCAATTTTCAATCGTTATTAGAATTATAATCCTAGTTTACCTAGGCGACTTTGTGGTGCCGTTATTTTGATTATGCTGTATAGCTGCTGCAAAAGGTAACGTTTAAATTAAGTATAGTCTGGTATTTGATACGTCGTATTGTTTCAGCATCCGGCTGAAACGCACTTTATTAACCACCTTTAATTGAGTATCCAATGAATGAGCATAAATGGCAATACAGTACAGTTCAAGCTCTCATTGGAAATAGCGTAAAGGTTCGTTATACCTCTGTATTTACCAAGTAACACAGGGGTTTGTGAAGTGTTAATAGTCCCATAGTTTCATGTTACAAAATGTTCAAAAATTGTACTTTGTTGTACAAAAAGTAGACTTTGTGGATAACCCAATTCGATAGGGGCGGGG
Source organism: Gammaproteobacteria bacterium 42_54_T18 (assembly GCA_002163245.1). Lineage (GTDB taxonomy): Bacteria > Pseudomonadota > Gammaproteobacteria > Pseudomonadales > Ketobacteraceae > 42-54-T18. The sequence goes on from MAAL01000021.1 coordinate 113,054, forward strand.
TTGGGTGTAAGTCACCTATATCGATAAAATCCAGACACAAAAAAGGAGCTAATAAGCTCCTTTTTTGTGTCTGGGCTGTTCTACTTAACAGGTGTGCTGATATTTAGGTCAGCACACCTGTTATAGGCAGAATTATCGAACACCAGCCTGACGTAACGCAGCAGGTTTGTATTCAACTTTGGAGTATTTCTTAGTGAAATCAACGCCTTCATCTTCTTCATTCTCTAACCCAAGGGCTAGATAACGTTTAGCGTTTAAGTCATATAATACTTCCATCGCATACCAGGGCACTTTTGAATGATAGTACTGCATCTCATAGGCCTGGGCTACACGCCACATGTTTCCACGACCGTCATAGTGATCGATAATGGTTGCCTGCCAAGAATCTTCATCAATGTAAAAGGTTCTAGCGCCGTATACGTGACGAGTTCTAGGCTTAAGTTTTGATTCCACTACCCATACTCGATGCAACTCATGACGAGTGTATTCTGGGTTAATGTGGCCAGGTTGAATGATATCCTTATACTTCAAACCCTTTTCATCGAGTTTGTAGTTGTTATAAGGGATATACATTTCCTTCTTGCCTACCAGCTTCCACTCATAGCGATCAGGAGTACCGTTATACATATCAAAGTTATCGGCAGTACGTAACCCATCCGCCGCTGTACCCGGTCCGTCATAGGCTACCTGAGGAGCACGACGTACACGACGTTGACCCGCGTTATAGATCCACGCTTTACGCGGCTCTTTTACTTGGTCAATGGTTTCATGTACCAATAACACGTTACCTGCTAGACGAGCGGGAGATTTTACTTTTTGTTTAAAGTAAAACAGCACGTTTTCATCTTCGCCGGGTTTGATATCTTTTAGACCGAAGCGAAAGGCTACTTCATCTTCAAAGATAACCACGTTAAAGGCGCCGTTAACCTGAGGCGTTGCCTGGCCGGTGATTCGTGTTGCTGATTCACCGCGGTAACGTACGATGTGGTTCCAAATGACTTCAACACCTTCGTTTGGAATGGGGAAAGGGTATCCCCGTACGGTGTAATCAACTAGACCGTTGCCACCTTTTGCTAGACCTGTGGTAGTCGCATTGATTTTTGTTGCGTCATAAACACTGTCTGGCAATGCCGCTGTACGTCGAGATTGGTATATCGGCATTTTATACGTGTCAGGATAAGTCGTAAACATTGCAATCTGACCCGGAGAAAGTTTGTCTTTATACTGATCCACGTTGGCTGCAGTAATTTCAAACAACACTTTATCGTCTGGGAATGGATTACATAAGAAGCTTGAACCGTCATAACATGCTGGGCTGTCTTTAAGCCCGCCAGTATACTCAGGAATACTGCCATCAGCATTTGCTGCTTTTTCAGCCCCAATTACTGTTAGCTCGGCTCCTAATTTTGCCGCTTGGCCTGCGTCGACCTTTGCCATTATTGGCGTTGCTGCGAGTGATGCCGCTAGTAAACCAGAAGCAATCAATGTTTTTTTGAATAATTTGTTTCGCATTTTCATGTCCTTTGCCCCCCTAACTTAGAATGATACGCTTGCACTAAGGGTGAAGAAATCCCTATCGGCTAGCTGGTTGTAGGGTTCGGCGCCGAAGAAGTCGGTATAACCAACGGCAACGCTGTATGTGTTCTGATAAACGGCCTCAAGATTTAAACTTAAGGACATTCGATCTTCTAGGAAGTTCGAGATGGGGCCTGGTGATACACCGTCCACATCATGGCTAAAGCTGATGGTTGGCCTTAAGTTAATCCCTGCAAAGACGTTACTGTATTCACCGCTAGCACGGACCTTATAACCCCATGCGAATTGCGTTGGGTAGTTTTTGTCTTCGGAAGCAAGGCCGCCAGAAAGAACAGATTCTAAAGTTGTGCCAGCTGCTAAGGCTGCTGCTTCTGCAGCATCACCTTGTGCTGCAGCTGTAGCTGCGTCCGCGCCTGCATCTAAAAAGCCTGCTTCGGTTGCTGCCCCAACTGCCTCGGCAGCGAGTATTCTAGACCAAGCTGTATCAGGAAACCCTGGTGTTAACAACGCGGCATTATATCCACTGTTTAACGTTAACTCGTCTTCATCAGGAATATCAGCATAGGCAAATGCAACATCCGCAATTAAGGTCCAACGTTCAGCGCCTAGGAATCGATCAAAGAAATGAATCATCGAAAATTCAGCTTGGTAATAATCTTCTTCGATATATCCCTTTACGTACTCTCCCGTCCCAAATTTCGACAAACAGTCATACGCGATAGGTGCGTCTTCACACATTTGACTTGGGAAGCCGAGCATGCCACCTAGCAGCACACCGTCTTCTATTTGGAAAGGTTGGTCCTTTCTTACGCTGATTTCGCCAGCAACCGAAGAGGCACCGCCGGGTAATCCTATATCTAATGTGGTACTGAACGAAGCCCCTAACAGTTGAATATCTTCTGGGTATTCAACAAAATATGTCCCGTAGGGAAGTAATAATCCAACAGCTGTGGGTTGACCGGCACCAATGAGAGCGTCTCGTATAGGTGATAGATCTGCATTGAGTATTGCGTTTGTTGCCAATGCACCCAAGGCAGCATTGCTTGTAGCTGCTCCAAGGAATGCACCAAAAGATGCTGCTTCAGGGTCTGGTGTCATACCACTAAGAAGCGGCAATTTAGAATGGTAGTTGATAAAGTAACCTGCAACCTCTGTCTCAATGGATTCAATGAAATATCGAACAGCGAATCCGAATTGACCTGAATCGCTTGCTTCGCTGTCTTCACCACGAGGGAGTCTTGTCAAGCTACTATCCAAACCGGGTGCTGTACCTCTTTGTGTACCATCGGTACCGGTTTCCGCTGAAACATAAAAGCCGTTCACGCAACCGTCGCCAATCAGGTCAGTTGTTGAGAAGAAGGTGCCACAAGGAGGGACACGTGTTTCTTCCCAATCAAACTGGACAAATGCTTCAAGAGATAGGTTTTCGGTAACACCAATGGAAGCAAACAAGGATTCTGTGGGTAGCAGGGCTTCTTTTAATTCTGCTCCTGGAGCTAGTAAAGCGTTAACATCTATGGCGTTGATAGTGTTAATACCATTGGGGAAAAATACACCTTCACCCCAACTTATAACCTGGCGGCCATATCGTACGTTTAATGGCATTTCACCAATCCACCAGTCTCCCCAAATGAAAGCATCAAGGATTTCTGTATCACTTGTATCCGATTGCCTCGGCTCTGCGGGGTGACCACTATCTGTTGTGGCATAGAATCCTGGTAAATCAGATCCGCCGTCATTGTTTGATAAACGGTTGTCGTACCACCCTTTGGCACGAACAAAGGCGCCATAGTTTTTGTAATTCATTTCAACATCGAACAAGACTTTTACAATTTCGGTATAAGTCTCGCCCTGTTCAAAACGCAAGTTACTGTTATCTTGAGAAGCGGTGTTGTGTTTATGATTTTTTGCCTCCCCAGCAGCCTCTGCATTGGCAGGCCCAACACCTTCATAATCTACATCCGACGTTCGCCAGCCTGCACCAACGGAAAGGGTCGTATCTAGTTGTATACTAAAATCACCGTCACTAAACTCGACGGCTTGAGCTCCCCCGCTCATCAGGCTGCCGAGCGAGACGGCAACCGCGAGTGAGGTTATTTTAAAAGGGTTTCGTTTTCTCATTTGAGAAACTCCATACTGGTTTTAGTTGTTATCTGAGCACCCTAAATGTGAACATCAAGATAAAAACCATGATTACAACGCCCTTGGCCCATGTTGAAGCAAGGTATATTGGGCCATTTCCCATGCCAAAGGCGTCATTATTCACAATGGTTAATGTAGAAATATAATCCTAATTTCCTATAAGTGTTAACTTTGTGGTCAAAAAAGTGTAAAAAATTTACGCTTCGAGCGCTATTCGTACAAAGGCTTAGATAAAATAGATCAAAGGGTTAGGGGCGACATAGAGAAATGCGTTAACGAAGGAAAATCTCTGGTACACTGCCGCCATGACACATGATCCTCTTTTATCAGTTTTAAATGAAGCACAGCATCAAGCGGTGACTTCTGACGCACCTCGTTTGTTGGTTCTTGCAGGAGCAGGGAGTGGCAAAACACGTGTATTGGTCCATAGAATTGTTTGGTTGATTCGAGACCGCAATTTATCACCTTCTAATATATTGGCAGTGACGTTTACCAATAAAGCAGCTGCGGAAATGAGAGAACGAATAGGTTCTCTATTAAGAGTGCCTGCTGGTGCAATGTGGGTGGGTACATTTCATGGTATAGCCCATCGATTATTACGTACTCACTGGAAAGATGCCGGTCTTCCAGAAAATTTCCAAATTATGGATTCTGACGATCAGTTACGAGTCATTAAACGTACGTTGAAATTTCTTAACGTTGATGAAGCTCGTTGGCCCCCGAAACAAGTTCAGTGGTTTATTAATAATCAAAAAGATGAAGGTCGTCGCCCAGAACATATTGAACATTACGATGATCTACACCAGAAAACACTGATAGATGTGTATAAGTATTATCAGCAAGCTTGCACCCGTGGCGGTATGGTGGATTTTGCTGAATTATTGTTACGTTCCCATGAGTTATGGTTAAAAAAACCAGAGATCTTGGCCCACTATCAACAGCGTTTTAAACATATATTGGTGGATGAGTTTCAGGATACTAACACTGTGCAATACGCATGGTTGCAAGTGTTAGCGGGTAAACAAGGTGCAATGACTATTGTCGGAGACGACGATCAGTCTATTTATGGTTGGCGTGGTGCTAAAATAGAAAATATTCAGCATTTTGGTAAAACCATGGGGGGGGCTGAAACAGTAAAGTTAGAGCAAAATTACCGTTCAACCGCAATTATTCTTGGCGCTGCCAATGCGGTTATTAATCGAAATAGCGACCGTTTGGGCAAAGAGTTATGGACCAACGGTGAAGACGGCGAACCAATTACGTTGTATGCAGGATTTAACGAAGTTGATGAAGCACGATTTATCAGTGACCGAATTGAGTCGGCCTTATTAAATAAAGCATTGCTAAATGGCCTACAACGTAAAGATATTGCCATTTTATACCGCTCAAATGCCCAGTCTCGTGTCATAGAAGAGGCGTTACTGAGGTCGGCCATTCCTTATCGTATATATGGTGGACATCGATTCTTCGAACGTGCAGAAATTAAGAATGCACTGTGTTATTTACGCCTGTTGTGTCACCGGGATGACGATGCGGCTTTTGAGCGAGTAGTCAATGTGCCCGCTCGAAGTTTAGGTGATAAGTCAGTCGAAAAAATTCGCGAAACTGCTCGAGCGATGAACCACTCAATGTGGGAAGCGGCGCTTTATTTGGTTAATCAAAAAGCATTACCTGCCCGAGCATTAAATGCATTACGTCAGTTCCTTGGCCTGATCGAAACCCTTTCTCAGGAAACCTTAGATCTTAGTTTGGCAGAACAAGCTGAGATTGTGGTTGAGCGAAGTGGTTTGATGGATATGCACAAAAATGAGAAGGGTGAAAAATCTCAGGCCCGTGTTGAGAACTTACAAGAATTGGTTACCGCGGTACGTCAGTTTGAGATAGAAGGGGAGCTTGCCCCAACACTTGCCAATTTCTTAGATCATGCTGCGTTGGAATCTGGAGATAAACAGTCAGAAGATGCGGATAATGCAGTGCAGTTAATGACATTGCACTCTGCTAAAGGTTTAGAGTTTCCAGTGGTATTTTTGTGCGGCTTGGAAGAGGGTATGTTTCCATCAGCACAATCAAAAGATGAACCGGATCGTTTAGCGGAAGAGCGGCGTTTGTGTTACGTCGGCATCACCCGTGCGATGAAAAAATTATATTTGAGTTACGCAGAAAGTCGTCGTTTATACGGTACTGAAAAACTGAATGGCCCATCACGGTTTCTTCGGGAGATACCGCCGAATTTATTGGAAGAAGTGAGGATTAAATCCACAGTGACTCGTCCCGTTGCTTCTAATAATACAGGCGGAGGTTATCGATCTTCGGGTTCAAATGCTAATGCCGGTAGCAATAGTGCAAAAATTCCGCGCAGAGCACGTTTACGCGAGGATTTAGCAGATGCACCTTATCGGCTGGGCCAGCGTGTACGGCATAAGAAATTTGGAGACGGGGTTGTACTGGATTGTACTGGTACAGGCTCAAATGCTCAGATACATATTAACTTTGCCGATGTGGGTGAAAAGCGGCTAGTTATGCAGTATGCGAAGCTGGAAGAGATTTAGTTAAATTAAAAGTATAAGGGTCAAAACTATGATAAAAAAAATTGCAGCGCTGTGCTTATCCATCGCCATGTTAACCACAGTCGGTTGTGGGGAAGAAAAAGCATCGTCTACACAAGCGGGTGCAGAGAAAGTTGAGGTTAAAACCTTCAACTGGAGGCTGGTAACAACCTGGCCAAAGAATTTTCCAGGGTTAGGTGCGGCTCCAGAAAACTTCGCTAAAGCGGTCACAGAAATGAGTGGCGGTCGACTTACGGTGAAAGTCTATGGTGCCAATGAATTAGTACCAGCGATGGAAGTGTTTGATACTGTTGCACGTGGTGCCGCAGAAATGGGTCATGGGGCAGCCTATTACTGGAAAGGAAAAACCTCTGCCAGCCAGTTTTTTACAGCCGTGCCGTTTGGTATGAATGCCCAAGAAATGAATGGTTGGTTACATTACGGCGGTGGACTACAGCTTTGGCAGGAACTTTACAGTGATTTTAACCTTATCCCATTTGCTGGTGGTAGCACCGGAGTACAAATGGCGGGTTGGTTTAATAAAGAAATTAATACGGTTGAAGATCTGAAAGGATTAAAAATGCGTATCCCTGGTTTAGCGGGGGAAGTATTACAACGTGTTGGTGGGATTCCAGTGACATTGCCTGGTGGTGAATTATTTACTGCATTACAAACCGGATCTATCGACGCGACGGAATGGGTAGGTCCATATAATGACTTAACATTTGGATTACACAAGGCAGCTAAGTATTATTACTACCCGGGCTGGCATGAACCTGGTGCAATGTTAGAGTTTATCGTTAACAAAGATGCCTGGAATTCTTTACCTAAAGATTTGCAAGCCATCGTAACTCATGCAACACGAGCAATGAATCAAGATATGCTGGATGAGTACACGGCTCGAAATAATGCAGCATTAAAAGAGCTAATAGAAGTTCACGGTGTAAAGGTACAAAAACTACCGGATGAAGTATTACTAGCACTTAAAAATGCATCGGAAGAGGTTATTGCAGAAGTGATTGCAAAGGATGAAAAAGCCAAGAAGGTCTATGACTCTTTTAAAGCATTTAATGATGATGTAAGACCTTATACCGCAATCTCTGAAAAAGCATTTATTGAAGCGAGAGATTTGTAGAAGGGAAGATTTTTAAGGGACTTGGTACTAAGATAATGTGAAAATCTTGCTATGAGTATCTGTATTTCAGAAATATCTGAGGCAAGGACGCCGAAGAAAGCATATATGGATATACTCGCTGCGGTTTCTGAAATACAGATACTCATCTCATACGGTCTATTAGACCCGCGAGAACTAATTCTTTAAGCGAAGCTATAGACTATCCCTTCGGAATCGGTCGAGTTCTCTTGTCATCATTAATCGCCACAAAGGTAAACTTACCTTCCGTTACCTTCCTAACTTCCTGTGTTTTATGATGTTTTGCCCATACCTCAATATTTAGTGCAATTGAACTACGTCCAACGTCCAATACAACACAATAACAACTGACCACAGAACCAATAGCCACCGGCGATAGAAAAACCATGGTATCAATAGCCACTGTCGCAACACGGCCCTCAGCAATACGATTTGCAGTCACCGCACCCGCCAAATCCATCTGAGACACCAACCAACCGCCAAAAATATCCCCGTTAAAATTTGCATCTTTGGGCATCGCGATGGTTTGTAAAGCTAGGTCACCTTTGGGTTGGATGATCTCATCGTGTTCTTCGTTCATAATACTGCCTCAAATAACGTACAAGGGAATATGTACAAGTAGCAACCAGTGTAGACGACAAAAATAGAATACAAACCCTAATTTGTGCCCTATCTATCAACCATAAATAACCGAGGGCAACCAGGTTGCTAAGGCAGGCCATATTGCCAAAATAACCATCATCAAAATTTGAATGAGAATAAACGGAATAACCCCACGATAAATCGTCGATGTCGCAATACTCTCTGGAGCAACTCCCCGCAAATAAAACAACGCAAACCCAAATGGTGGTGTTAAAAAGGATGTCTGCAAGTTAAGGGCAATCATTACACCTAACCACACTGGGTCAAGCCCCATCGCCAACAGTACGGGTCCTACAATAGGAACCACCACAAAGGTAATTTCTATAAAATCGAGAATAAAACCCAGTAAAAATATTACCACCATCACCAATAATGTAGCGCCAATAACGCCACCGGGCATCGCATCAAATAAAGAACGAATCAGCTCATCACCGCCGTAACCTCGAAACACCAATGAAAACACCGAAGCGCCAATCAAGATAGCAAACACCATGCAGGTGACTTTGGTTGTTGAAGTCACAATATCCATCATTTTGCTGAAATTGAGCTGGCGTTGTAACAAAGCCAATAACGTTGCTCCGATGGCACCGACTGCAGCAGCCTCGGTAGGAGTAGCATTACCCGATAAGATAGAACCAAGAACAGCACCAATTAATAAAATGGGAGGCAATAAGCCTCGAACAACGGATATAAAAATCCCTTTCCCTAATTCTTCTGGGTCAGGGGTATAAGGCGGGGCAGATTGAGGTTGGAAATAGGCTTTACCTACAACATAGGCTGCGTAAAGCACTACCAGTAATAAACCGGGAATTAACGAACCAACAAAAAGATCCCCTACTGAAACGGTTTTTGTCGAAAAGATACCCTGACTTAATTGGGCTTGTTGGTAGGCATTGGATAACACATCCCCCAATAACACTAATGCAATAGACGGAGGGATAATCTGCCCTAAGGTACCCGTGGCACAAATAACACCGGTTGCCAATTGAGGGTCGTACTGACGTTTGATCATGGTGGGTAAAGCCATTAGCCCCATTGTAACAACGGTCGCGCCAACAATGCCGGTGCTTGCGGCTAATAACATGCCCACTAATACGACAGATATCCCTAACCCTCCAGGAAATCGACCAAATAACTTAGACATAGAATCCAAGAGATTTTCTGCAATTTTAGATTTCTCTAAAATAACGCCCATCAAAATAAATAACGGTACAGCTAACAACGTTTGGTTGGTCATAATGCCGTAAAGCCGATTAGGCATGGCTTGTGTAATACTAAAATCAAAAACACCGGCAGCATCACCAACAAATGCAAATAGCAGGGCAACACCGGCTAGCGTAAATGCAACGGGGTATCCCAGCATTAATACAACACAGACCGCCGCAAACATAAATAAAGGGATAAATTCGATCATTTATAAACCCTCCTGTTTTGCATCTGACAGAGGGTATAAGCCGATCAAAAAGCCGAGGTTTTTACCGATTTCCAAAACCCCCTGGAAGATTAATACCGTCGCCATGGTCGGGATTAAGGTTTTAAGCAACCATACATAAGGAAGGCCCTCTGCTTCTTGAGATTTCTCCTTAATGCGCCACGCAAAATCCACATAATCGAGGCTGGTGTATAAAATGAAACCACAAACAGGCATCAAAAGAAGCAGAGAACCAAAGATATCCACATAAGCTTTGGTCCTTTGGGAAAACTGTCGATAAAACACATCAACTCTTACATGTTCGTTGTGTTTTAAGGTGTAACCACTCGCGAGCATAAATAATGTGGCGTGAAGATAAATAACGGACTCTTGCAGGGAAATGGAGCTGATTTTAAAACCAAAAATGGGTAAATACGCTGCCTCAAACCCATATCGCATAATAACCACGACAACTGTGATCAACATAAGTAATAGTGAAAGTAGTGCGGCAGAGCGCCCGATAGCTTCAGTAATAAGCTCAAGTTTGTCTAAAATAGTCTTATAATTCATTGGGTTATCTTGTTGTTTAAAATGACGTGCCGGCCATTATATCCTAGCCTTATCATTAGACCTAACGACAGTCATCACCTTCACAATATTGTCATATCGTTGTCACAAAGCCCGCCTATAGTAATTCTCATGGACAGGTGAGGTATCCACCTTGCCTACAAATAACATTAATTATTGATCTATAAATCTAACTACAATATGAGGGGAAACCCATGAGAATAAAAAAGATCATTGCGTCTGTAGCGTTAACAACAAGCACGGTACTGGGTTCATCTATGGTATGTGCGGAAGCAAAGGTAGATGCGGCGTTACCGGTATATGTTAAAACAACAGGTATCTCTGGCAACTTATCCAGTATTGGGTCTGACACACTGGCGAATTTGATGACGTTTTGGGCAGAGGAGTTTAAAAAGCAATACCCCAATGTTGCGATTCAAATTCAAGCGGCCGGTTCATCAACAGCACCACCCGCTTTGACAGAAGGTACGTCAAACTTTGGTCCAATGAGCCGAAAGATGAAAGATAAAGAGCTTGAGGCGTTTGAAAAGAAGCACGGTTATAAACCAACAGCTGTTCCTGTTGCGATTGATGCCCTTGCTGTTTACGTTAATAAAGATAACCCAGTAAAGGGTATGAGTATTGCTGATGTTGACGCAGTTTTTTCTTCTACCCGTCAATGTGGTGCAGATGAAAGCATTGAAAGTTGGGGAGGGTTAGGGCTTTCTGGTGCTTGGACTGGTAGAGATATTCAGATGTTTGGTCGTAATTCCGTATCGGGAACTTACGGATACTTCAAGAAAAAAGGCCTGTGTAAAGGTGATTTTAAGAACAGCGTCAATGAGCAGCCAGGTTCAGCGTCGGTGGTTCAGTCTGTTGCCACGTCAATTAATGGTATTGGTTATTCTGGAATTGGTTACATGACATCCAGCGTTCGATCGGTGCCGTTAACTAAGAAAACGGGGGGGGAGTTTGTTAGTGCATCTCCAGAGTCTGCGCTAAATGGTAGTTACCCACTAGCACGAGCACTTTATGTTTATGTTAATAAAGCACCGAATAAAGCAATTGCTCCATTAGAGCGTGAGTTTGTGAAAATGGTACTTTCAAAAGTGGGTCAAGAAATAGTTGTGAAAGATGGATACATTCCCGTTCCCGCCAAATTGGTTGCTAAGACATTAACTGGTCTTGGAATTGAGCTACAAATAGCTGCAAAATAATCTAAAGAAAATTTCTAAGATAGAGCGGGACACTATAAAACAGGGCCATGGAAACGTGATGCTCTGATTTATAGTGTTTAACGTTAGTAAGTGTCTTATAAGATTAGGTTAATAGTTGGTTTTAAGATTCAGGCGCTGTAGTAAGAGAATAACTATGGAAAATACTTTTGAAAATAGATTTGGCATGTCAGAGTCATCAATGGCCCGGTTGCGAAAAATTCGAAAAGCAAAAGATAGAATGGCAACAGCAAGCATTACTATTGGTGGCTTGAGCGTTGTATTTTCGATATGTCTGATTTTCTTTTATTTGTTATATGAAGTAATGCCTTTATTGATGCCTGCAAGCATTCGCAATGAAGCAAACTTGGAAACAACTATTCCTACGGAAACCTTATACTCTGTAATGGAAGAGCAGTCTCAAATAGGGGTATCAGTGAACACAGATGGAAGTGTTGAATTTTACTCTTCTGATACAGGGAATAGATTAAAAAAATCGAGGGTTATATCTGAAAATATTACGGTAGTTACTAGTGAGGCGCCCAGCAAGCAATTGTTTGGATTAGGAACGGAATCAGGTTCGGTGTTGTTGATAAAACATGAATACCGTTCGACTTACGATAAAGATATGCAACGTACCATTCACCCTTCTATTTCTTATCCCTATGGTGAAGATGCTATTGAATTAATTGAGGGTGGCTCGATTTCTGCGCTAGCATTTCGGGATGGCGATTCAGCGTTATCGATTGCTGTGTTAAGCAGTAATAATGAAGTTTATCTTAAACGCTTTGAGAAGAAAGAAAGTTTTTTGTCAGAAGGTATAGAACTTGAGGAACAAGACACAATTCGTTTACCAACGCCATCAGACAAAGTGGACAATATTTTATTAAGCTCTGATCAACGTTGGTTATTTTTAGTAGAAGCCGACAAGCAAGTGGAAGTCTTTGATCTTAATAATAGCGTAGATTCCATGTGGATAGGCGTTGTACCGGTTGTGAATAATACAGTGAATGATGATATACGGATTACCGCCAGTGGTTTTTTACTGGGGGGGATTTCTCTTCTATTAGGTGATAACCAAGGCCATATTAGTCAGTGGTTTATGGCGCGTGATGTAAATGGTCACCATTCATTGAAGAAAATACGAGAATTCTCATTAAGCGACTCTCCTGTCACAACAGTGGTATCAGAACATCGACGAAAAGGTTTTGTTGCTGGTGATGCTGGCGGAAATATTGGCCTATTTAATACCACTGCCAACAACGTTGCACTTATTCAAAGGGTTTCCGAATCTGCGATAGAGCATATTGTCATGTCTCCTCGAGGTGACAATATTATTGTTCAATCTGTTGGAGAACCAGGGATTCTGTGGAATGTTAGTAATGAACATCCAGAAGTGTCTTTTACCTCGCTGTGGAATGAGGTGTGGTATGAAAATTATGACGAGCCAGCCTATATTTGGCAATCATCATCAGCCAGCAATGATTTTGAACCAAAATTTAGTGTTATGCCGTTAACATTTGGCACTATGAAAGCGGCTTTCTATGCAATGTTAGTGGCAATGCCTTTGGCAATAGGTGGAGCAATATATACCGCCTATTTTATGGCTCCTGCGTTACGAACCAAAGTAAAACCTACCATCGAATTAATGGAAGCGATGCCAACAGTAATTTTGGGATTTTTAGCTGGATTGTGGTTGGCACCATTGATAGAGGCGAATTTGCCAGGAGTCGTTTCGCTATTAGTACTCACGCCGATACTAATTTTACTCGCCGCTTATTTATGGTCACGATTACCAAGAGAATATCGGTCTCGGGTTCCCGCGGGCTGGGAACCGGTTATATTGATGCCTGTGGTGATTGGCGCAGGAGCACTATGTATGGGATCAAGTAGTTTTTTGGAAGATGTATTTTTTAGCGGCGACATACGTCGTTGGTTAACCAATGATTTAGGGGTAGATTTTGACCAACGTAACTCCATGGTGGTTGGGCTTGCGATGGGATTTGCCGTTATTCCAACAATATATTCGATAACTGAAGATGCGATTTTTGCAGTACCCAAGAATTTAACGTTTGGATCGCTTGCCCTGGGGGCATCGCCCTGGCAAACCTTGGTGCGTGTTATTTTGCCGACGGCAAGTCCGGGTATTTTTTCTGCGGTGATGATTGGGTTAGGACGCGCTGTGGGTGAAACCATGATTGTGTTAATGGCAACGGGTAATACACCCATTATGGATATGAATATTTTTGAGGGTTTACGTACCTTATCGGCAAACATTTCAGTGGAAATGCCTGAGGCAGAAGTTGCGAGTAGCCATTATAGAATTTTATTTTTATCAGGATTGGTGTTGTTTGTTTTCACTTTTATTGTGAATACTACGGGTGAGACAGTGCGGCAACGGTTACGGGAGAAGTATGGATCGTTGTAGAAAAATTTCAGGTTTCTGAAAGGAGATTGCGAATACAACACTTATTGCTAGGTGAATAGTTTATTCGATTCGTTAAGTAAATGTTTAGTACAAAAAATTGAGTAGTCAAGGCATCATGAAACAAAGTACAAAAGCATGGTTTCGACAAGGTGATCCGTGGATCTGGTTAAACGCTGGTGCGGTTACGATCAGTGTTATTATGGTAACCGGATTATTATTGTTAATTGCAGTTCGTGGGTTAGGACACTTTTGGCCCCATGCAATAATTGATGGTACCTACAATCCTAAGCAAGGTGAGGCGTACCATCTTGTTGGTGAAATGGCAGATGAAGAGTGGATATCCGCAAGTCGTTTGCGAGAATCGGGTGTAGAGGTTGCTGACGATATTGATGTTCTTCAGCGAGTACTGATTAAAACGGGAAATCGTGATATTTCTGGATTAGATTTTCGGTGGTTGATTGCTGATGAAATAGAAAATATTACATATCCAGAGGATTTATTCACGATTGAACGACGAGAGTGGGGGAATTATTACGGAGTAGTAAAAGCCATTAAAGAAAATGGCATAGAGCTGAATATTAAGGGTGAACTGTATACGGTATTGCAGCAGCGTCTAGATCACGCTTTAGAACTTCATGACAAAATAGCGGATATAGAAGGAAAAGATATTGGTGCAATTAACTACGGGTTAGAGAGGGTCCGTCTTAGAGAGCGGGCTCTAGAGTTAAAAAGCGGTATTACTGCTTTGGATCAAGCGCGATTTCAGGAACAGCGGTCTGAATTTTATGCGCGATATGATACCTATAAAGAATCATTGGATGTTTTATATAACGAGATAGCCAAAGACTCTGTAATCGTTGTAAGTATGGATGGCACAGAAACGGAAATAAAATTTTCAAATATTGTTAATGCCTACCGACCCAACGCAATGAATGTTATCCAGAAGGTGGGATTCTACATTGCTCAGTTTTATGGTTTTTTGTCTGATGATCCAAGAGAAGCGAATACCGAAGGAGGGATATTTCCAGCGATTTTCGGTACTGTACTTATGGTAATTTTGATGTCGATTATTGTAACTCCCTTTGGTGTTGTTGCCGCTGTTTATCTACGGGAATATGCAAAGCAAGGATGGTTGACAAAAACAATCCGCATTGCGGTGAATAATTTAGCGGGAGTTCCTTCTATTGTATATGGTGTTTTTGGTTTAGGTTTTTTTGTCTATTTTCTCGGTGGATCGATTGATGAATTATTCTATCCTGAGTCCGCACCATCTCCAGTATTTGGAACGCCAGGTTTGTTATGGTCCTCCATTACTCTTGCTTTATTAACAGTACCGGTTGTGATTGTTGCAACAGAAGAAGGGTTGTCTCGTATTCCTAAAGCTGTTCGAGAAGGCAGCTTGGCATTAGGCGCAACCAAAATTGAAACCTTGTGGCATGTTGTCTTACCTATGTCGACACCAGCAATGATGACCGGTTTGATATTGGCAATTGCTCGAGCGGCGGGGGAAGTCGCGCCCTTAATGTTGGTGGGTGTAGTGAAACTTGCTCCTACATTACCATTGGATGGCAACGCACCATTTCTTCATTTAGATAGAAAGTTCATGCATTTAGGATTTCATATTTACGATGTTGGTTTTCAAAGCCCGAATGTCGAGGCATCTCGGCCTTTGGTTTATGCCACGGCATTTTTGCTGGTCGCAGTAATTGCCAGTTTAAATATTACGGCAGTTGTTATTAGAAATAGGCTACGAGAAAGATACCGATTGTTAGAGACGTAAAAAACCAGATGAGAATAGTTTTAAAAGGGGGGCATTAACTATGACTTTAAATATATCGACGTTAAATATTTCAGATCCAAATATTCCAGATTTACATATACCTGTGCCAATAAGAAAATCTCCACAACTTCCAAGTAATTTTTCGGCAGAAGAAATCTGTATGGAAACAAAAGACTTCAACTTATTTTACGGAGAAAAACAAGCGTTAAATAATGTTAATATGTCGATAGCTAAGAAGAAGGTAACTGCCTTTATCGGCCCTAGTGGTTGTGGTAAATCAACGTTGTTACGAAGTTTTAATCGAATGAATGATCTTGTTGATAGTTGTCATACGCGAGGCCAAATTTTATTTGATAATACGAACATATTTCATCGTGGTGTTGATGTGACTGATTTACGCCGACGTGTAGGCATGGTATTTCAAAAGCCCAATCCATTCCCAAAAACAATTTATGAAAATGTTGCCTATGGTTTGCGCATTCAAGGTATTCGTAAAAAACGTATTATTGATGAACGTGTTGAATGGGCGCTAAGGGGTGCTGCATTGTGGGATGAAGTAAAAGATCGTTTACATGATAACGCGCTGGGTATGTCCGGTGGTCAGCAGCAACGGCTTGTGATTGCAAGAACCATTGCGGTAGAACCAGAAGTATTGTTATTAGATGAACCTTGCTCGGCTCTTGATCCCATATCAACGCTGAAAGTTGAAGAATTGATTAATGATTTAAAAGAACGGTATACCATTGTGATTGTTACACACAATATGCAACAAGCTGCACGTGTATCAGATTACACAGCGTTTATGTACCTTGGCGATATGGTCGAATACTCAGATACGGATACCATCTTTACAAATCCAGGAAAAAAACAAACAGAAGATTATATTACGGGGCGATACGGTTGATTAGGGGGGGGGGATAAAAATGAGTAGTGATGAGCTAGCACAACATATTTCACGCCAGTTTAACGATGAGTTAGAAGAAGTTCGCAGCGATTTGTTGGCGATGGGCGGTATGGTTGAGAAACAAGTGGCCGATGCCGTGAGCTCTTTGGTGAACGCAGATAGTGCACAGGCATTGGAGGTGTTAACGACAGAGAAAAAAATCAATAAAATGGAACTGGCGATTGATGAGGAGTGTATCCGCGTGATTGCTTTACGTCAGCCCGCAGCGAGTGACCTTCGGTTGTTGGTGGTGGCGACTAAAGCCAACATCGATTTAGAGCGGATGGGAGATGAAGCCAGCAAAATTGCAAAAATGGCAATTAAATTGTCAGAAGGTGGAGTTCTGCCTAAAGGGTATATTGAAGTACGACATATTGGTGTTCATGTGTGTACGATGCTGCATGATGCTCTGGATGCCTTTGCTCGATTTGATGCAGATTTAGCATTACAAGTGATTCACGAAGATCGCTCTGTGGATATGGAGTATGAATCGGCGATGCGTCAGCTAGTGATCTTTATGATGGAAGATCCGAGGTATATCACTCGGGTGCTCAATGTTTTGTGGAGCCTGCGAGCCCTCGAACGTATTGGCGACCATGCCCGCAATATTGCCGAACATGTGATTTATTTGGTGAAAGGCCGTGATGTACGCCATCAATCCTTGGATGAGTTATAACTTATCTAGAGTTTTTTGACGTTCCAAGGATAATTCCTGAATACCTTTGGCTTGGTCAATTAACTGGGGTATTTGATCCACTGGAATGGTGGAAGGGAAGGGGATATTGCTTAACTCATCAGGTAGTAGTGGATTTTTACTTTTTGATTTTTCACCCAATGCTAAGGTTTCTGATTTTGGTTCACGGCCAAAGGCTCTGTCGATGCTGTCTTGTGATAAGGATTGTAGAATATTGGCATTAGGGTCAATTTTCATCAAAAAGTTTTCTGTATTGGGATTGGGTTGTTTGGTAAATTGCCATACCCCATCCTTATCTTTCCACCGATAGTAGGTATTGCGTGCCTCTTGTAGTAGTTTGCCCTCTGCATCGGTTGCTTTGACTAGCCCTCCATTTGCCGTTGCTTTAGCATTACCCCATTGGATTGAAGCCCCTTCATCTTTTCCGGATAAGGTCTCTACGGGGCCGCCAGTCTTTCCAGGAAGTCCAAAAGAAGGCAGGCTAAGGTCTTGCAAAGTCATTAACGGTTGACCACTGGGCCCTTTTAGAAAAAATGGGGCAGCTAATGCCGCAACAAGTACAAACATCATTAATTTACTGAAAAGCTTCATCTTTTATTCCAAATAGCCGGCACATGATCTCAGTATAGGTGAAACTACTATAAAGTGATATTGCTGGTAACACGTTTCAGGCTTTGCAGATAATTAGGAATTCAGTACACTGCTGGCATTGTATGTATTGATGTAAAAATAACTGTTAGGAAAATAATTATGCCTTCTTTTGATGTTGTCTCTGAATTGGATATGCACGAAGTCACTAATGCTGTGGATCAAGCCACACGAGAAGTAAGCAATCGTTTTGATTTTAAAGGGACAAACTCTCGATTTGAACAAAAGGAAGAGGTTATTACCTTATTTGCTGAGGCGGAGTTTCAACTACAGCAATTATTGGATATTCTTGAGGGCAAGTTAATTAAACGTGGTGTGGATATAACCTGTATGGAAAAAGGTGATCCAGAATCCAATGTTGCGGAAGCAAGGCAAACCATAACCCTACGCCAAGGGCTTGAATCACTGCAGGCTAAAAAACTGGTGAAAATGGTGAAAGAAAAAAAGCTTAAAGTTCAAGCGGCTATTCAAGGTGATAAAGTGAGGATTACGGGTAAAAAACGGGATGACCTTCAGTCGGCGATAGCGTTGTTTAAAGACGCCGATTTTGAAATGCCACTGCAGTATAATAATTTTAGGGACTAATCAGCTGACGTGATGGAAAGTGACAGGTGAAATTACTACCTTCGCCAGGGGTGCTTTGAATATCAAGCACTCCTTCATGATGTCGTAACACATGTTTGACAATGGCCAAACCGAGTCCAGTTCCCCCTGTTTTTGCATGGCGGCTTGGGTCTGCACGATAAAAACGTTCTGTCAGTCGAGGGATGTGAATAGGATCAATCCCCACGCCATTATCAATAACCGATAAATATGCACCTTTTGAGTCTTCCCACCATCGAATAGCAATCTGCCCATTTGGTGGCGTGTACTTAACGGCATTAAAAATGACATTAGAAAATGCACTATGTAACTCTGCTACATTACCTAGCAATATTGAATGGTCTTCAATCGTTAATGTGATTTGGTGTTGTTTTTCATCGTTAACTATGTCGGCATCATGATAAATTTGTTGGAGTAACACCGCGATATCAACCGGTTTTAGTAAAATGTTCGAAGAGCCGATTTCAAGCTTAGACAATAATAATAGATCATTAACTAGCACTTCCATACGTTCTGTTTGTTGCTGTACTTGTGATAAACCTCGATGTAGTCCTGCGTTTTCATCTGGGGTTATTAAGTCCAAAAATGTTTCTATATAACCTTTGATAACGGTAAGAGGTGTACGTAATTCATGGGATACATTGGCAACAAAGTCTTTTCGCATTTGTTCTAAATGGTGAAGGTGGGTCACATCACGCGCGATAAGGATACGGTTCGTTCTACTGTAATACGATAAGGTAACGTGTAGAGTAATCGATGCGTTTACCGGCGAAGATATATTAATACCATTACGATACTCACCACTTTCAAAATAGGAAACAAACTCAGGGTCCCGCAACAAGTTGGTGATCAGGTGGTTGCGATCAGTGCTTCGTCGTAGACCCAAGTAATGTTTTGCCGCCTTGTTCCACCACTCTAAAGTATTATCAGGATTGATCAGTACCACTGCATCACGAATAGCGTTGGTTGATAAGCGTGAAATTTCAATGGTTTTTTTAAGTTTCTTAACTTTTGATTGTTGCTTTTTATGGTTACGGTAAATACCGTTGAGTACTTTCCCCCACAACCCTGATGCCTCTGGTGTATTATCTAATGCTGGGTTCTCCAACCAGGTAGCCAGTTCCTTAATATTCAGTAATAACCAGCCTACGTAGAGAAATAATCCAAAAAAAGCACCAGCCCAAGGCTCTCCAATGCTCCAGCCTAAAAAACCACCACCAATACAGATTGCTAGGAATTTATTCAACTCCAGTTGCCAAAGTTTTTGCACAGCGACGTGTTTATCCTTGCTAATATGTTTTACTGGAAAACCGATAACCAGTGCCTCTTACCGTTTGAACAAGGTGTTCAAAATTATGGGGCGTGAGCGCTTTGCGTAAACGTCGAATATGAACATCTACCGTTCTATCTTCAACGTAAACATTGCCGCCCCATACTTGATCGAGTAACTGGGCTCGGGAATAGGCTCGATCTTGGTGTGACATAAAGAACTCTAGTAGCCTGTATTCCGTTGGTCCAACGTCAACGGTTTTATCGTTGGCAGTAATGCGGTGGCTGACAGGGTCTAGCTTTAATCCAACGGACTCTAAGACTTTTCCTTGAGAGCTGCCTGATCGTCGTAATACAGCATTAATACGAGAGATAAGTTCACGAGTAGAAAAGGGTTTGGTTATGTAATCATCGGTACCGGCATCCAGCCCTTGAATCTTATTATCCTCTTCTCCTTTTGCAGTGAGCATAATGATAGGGGTTTCGGATGTTGCATCATCATGTTTTAAACGCCGAGCGAGCTCTATACCACTGATCCCGGGAAGCATCCAATCAAGCAATATAAGGTCGGGGCGCTCATCAATAACCAATTCATGAGCGGTTTGACTATTATCGGCTTCTATCCAAGAAAACCCAGCCAGTTCCAGAGCGACAGAAATCATCTCTCGAATAGCTTCTTCATCATCAACAATCAGTATTTTGTTGCTTGTCATTTAGAGACACCTTTGTTTTCACTAGAGCTGTTAACGGGTGTTTTCGTAGTAACACCGTAATTGGCTCCTATTAGAGTGAAAATTTGTTACAGCTATATGACACTTTCATGAAATGCTTACGAAATACTGTAGTGCAAGAAAATCCCAGCAAATATAACCGCTCCAACCCAGTGATTATGCAGAAATGCCTTAAAGCATTGTTCCGTATCACGCTCGCGGCACTGCCATAACTGCCAAGACCACAAGCCACAAGCAATAACTAAGCTCCCAAAATACCAATAACTAAAGTGTAGTTGGTTACCTAATAGCCAAAGTGCTAATACTGCCATTAGCTCTAATATGGCAATAATCATTAAATCCGCTTCACCAAATAAAATGGCGGTAGAACGAATACCAATTTGTAAATCATCTTCTCGGTCAACCATGGCATATAACGTATCGTAAGCCATAGTCCATAATACCGTTGCACCAAAAAGTAACCAGGCGAGAGCAGGGACTGGCTTTTCCGCAGCGGCAAAAGCCATAGGGATTGACCAAGCAAAAGCCGCCCCTAATACCGCTTGTGGGAAGTAAGTATAACGTTTCATAAATGGATAAACGCAAGCGAGTAATAGCGCCCCTATAGACCATAAGATTGTGGTGAGATTGGTAAACAACACCAACATAAAACACAACAATCCAATCACTGCCGCCGCCAGTAATGCTTCTTTAGGGCTTACACGACCGGTCGCTAGAGGGCGATTCTGGGTACGTTGCACATCCCCATCAAGATTACGATCAGCATAATCGTTAATCACACAACCACCGGTGCGAGTGAGAAAGACACCCGCAATAAATATCACAAGGTTTTTCAGCGAAGGCTGACCATCTGAGGCAATCCACAGTGCCCATAGAGTGGGCCAGAGCACTAAATAAATGCCAATAGGACGATCTAGACGCCCCAGTTGAATGAAGTCTGGTAAACGTCGAAAACGAGAGTTGGATAGTTGTAGGTCTTGTAAAGACACGGGGTGATCACCTTTTTGAGCAACAAGTATGAGATCCGCTGAATTAGCTACTGATTATAGCCTTAACAAACTGATTTTACTGTGAATAAAGCGGGCTGTCGGGTAAGAAAATCTCATTGACCAATAACGGCGCCTGATTGATATAAAATACCGAATGCCGCCCCCATAACCACTGAGGATCAATATCCTGAGAAAGAGGCAATAATGAACTGTGTATCTTTTTAACGATAATTGCCCCTCTGGATACATAGGGCGAATTAAATAAAGCGGCCCCTAGAGGTTTTGACCCAAGCTGAGTTAGCGCCTTGGCCCCACCTGTTAATGTCGATAACGGGATAAGTGTGCGCGCAAATACCCAGGGTGTATCAAAGCACAATAATTCCACTTCCCTAACAAAGGGTAAGGAGCGTGCTCGAAGGTTAAGCGCGAATTGTTCTTCAGGTGTTGTTTTCCCTTGATATTGTCGTAAAACACGGACATTAAACTGCTGATGTGAGGCTTCTAGTAAACGTTTAGTTAGTGACCCGGAATCAAACAACCAAGGGCGACACTGCCGTGGAACCTGGAATGTGGGTATGCCCGTGAGGTTTGACGATATGGGTAATGTTTTCTGCACGGCGAGACGGTTACTTAATGGAATATTTTGCAAAATAAGGGCTGCCGAGAATGGGAAAAAGCCATTTTAGCGGATTAAAGGTCTAGGGAATAGTGAGGTAATCGCTTTGATGAAAGACCACTTAACGGTTAAGGCTGTCGGATTGTACACAATTATTCACTGAATAAAACCCATTCTAGCGTTACTGTCGCTTGATTTTTAGCAACGGGACACGTACTTTAGCCCTGCAAAATGCCCTAGCCTTGTTGATTTGACTCGACGGGCCGAAATTACAAGAGAGTAAGTCATGAAAAAGTATGAATGTATTGTTTGCGGATATATCTATGATGAAGCATTGGGTGACCCAGAGAACGGCGTTGCTGCAGGAACTTTATGGGCTGATGTTGATGAAGATTGGTTGTGCCCTGACTGCGGTGTGGGTAAAGATGATTTTGAAGAAGTAGAAGACTAAATCAATGATAAAAACTGATGTAGAAACCCAGTTAGCAGAGCAATTGTCCATCTCGAAAGATGACGCAAGAGATGTGCTTAATGTGATACTGGACGAGATAACGTTGGCGTTAAGCCGAAATGATCGTGTCAGTTTTATCGGGTTTGGTGCTTTTGACGTGCGGCCTAGAGCTGCACGTGATGGGCGTAACCCTCAAACGGGCGAAACCATCAAAATAGCCGCCAGTAATGGTGTGCATTTTAAACCCGGTAAAGCACTTAAAGATAAGGTTGCAGCGCAGTCATAGCGTTACAACGCCCCTATTATCAAACGGTCTGCACAACAGCGGCAGGTACTGTAATTGTCTAGTAGAGTAAGAATATGAAATTTTGGATTATGTTGTTGATTCTTGGGTGGCGCATGAGCTGGTTAAGTCGGCACAATGAAGGCTTTCAAAAGCAATTAGATGGTAAAGATTTTGTACTGCAATTTCGAACCATCGACGGTGGTGTCGGTCGCCATTATCAAGTATCTAACGGTTCTGTAACAGCATTCCCTGGGGTTCACCAGCAGCCCTCCATGACGCTATCATTTAAAGATTCCGCTTACGCCTTCGAGACCATTATGGCTGCAGGTAAAGATCCAGCGGTTTTTATGAAAGGGATGCAGGCTCAAGATATTAAAACTGATGGCGATGTTAGCTTGATGATGTGGTTTATGGGTATTAGTAAATATTTGCCACCAAAGAAGAAAAAGAAAAAAACATAATAGCCTTTTCTCTGGGTTGTTATTTAGGTTTGAGATTTAGGGCTATACTTGGAGTGCGTGAGCAATTTATAGAGGTTTGTGGGGGCCTTTTATGTCACAAGTAACATACTTTAGGAAAAACGGTATTTCTTCTCGTACGAAATGGATAGCAGGTGTTGCATCTGTATTGATATTGTCTTTTTCGGGAGGATTAGTGAATGCGCAAACTAATACGGTGACTGATGTAACTCAACAATCACCGTCCCCTTTTATGAGCGCAAAAGCAGAAGCTAACCAGCAATTGATGATTAAGTATGCACTTCATGAAAGTGGTGTTTATGAATTGTTGAGGCAAATGCCAGCGTTGATTAACCAAGAAATTGGTAACCTCGAAGCATCGGCGATGCAGTTAACGGAGCAAGAACTTAAGCTTCTACGAGCTAATCTCAAGGAACGTTTGCAGGCATCAGATATAAAACACAGCATTTTGAGTTATTTGCAATCACGCATGTCTGAGAATCAGCTTGTTGTGGTCAAAAAGATGCTACAAGCCCCAGGCATACTGAATTTTAGGCAATTACAAGAAGATGCCGATAATGAGGTTGCTCATGGCCATATGCGCAGTTACAGGGTGCAACTCCAAGAGCGTGAGCCGAATAAAAGCCGAGTGGGTTTGGTCGAGGCATTGGATCATTCGTTACGCCAAACACGTATCGAAACTGAAATAAAAGTTGAGTTGAGAAAAAGTTTATTGGCGAATGTGTCTTGGATGAAGTCGAGCCAGGAGTTGCCAGAGGATGTGTTGGAAAAAGAATTGGCGGAATATCGAGAGCGAGTGGGTAGCCATATCAATAAAAATGCTCGGGTGTTTTATCTTTATTTATTTAAACAAACGTCAAGTGACGATATTCGACAGCTAATTACCCAATATAAAACCCCTGAGTTTGAAGTTTTTATGGGGCTGTGTGAAGACGCGATTTTAAATGCGTTTAAAAAGGCAAGGCGTGACGTTTACAACGACACTGCACTGGCAGGTAATTAATACCTGCTAGCGTTTGTATCTTGAGAAAATGTGCACTGAAATTATTGTCGACGAATAGCTGCATTGAATAGCCACGTCGAATTTATCCTGCCAACGTTCGAGCCATCGACATAAGGTCATCTTTACTCTCTACTAGCCGTTGAACAACTGCTTCAACATCATCAGTACGGAGTGTTAATGTTGTTAATAGGGATGTATCGAGTTGTTTTTTAGGCCCTTGTATCAAACCCGCATTTATCATGGCTTGTGTGGCAACATATAATAATTGGCTGTAAATGGCATGTTCGCCGTCATTATCTGGAGAATGTTGGTAACGTAAAGCTGTGACGACCTCGTTGGGCATGTTCCAGCACTCCATTAACGCCCCACCAATTTGATCCCGTGTTACCCCTAACAAATGGTGTTCTACATGAACGTGGCAAACATGTGGATTTGCTTCGATATAACGGTTAATAAGAGAGAAATAGGGTGGAAAAATATGTGCAAGTACCAGGTACCCGTAATTATGTAATAACCCGCTGAGATAGGCTAATCCCATAGACGGTCTGGCGTCTGGCGACATCGCTTTGACCAACCCCTCCATCATTGCTGCGCTGCATACGGCCTGTTGCCAATAAGGGGTGATACCATGGGGACCATCATTGGGGATTTCTACGGTTTTACCTAAGGATAATCCCAGTGCTAAGTTAATAACTAAGTCAAACCCGAGCACTCTAACAACGGCATCGTGCACCGATTTTATGGTGCCAGGGGCGGCATAGTAAGGGGAGCTGGCCCAGCTTACGACTTGAGCGGCAAGACTGGGGTCTTTTTCTACTACTTCTGCGAGTTCACCGACCCCGGCTTCTGGGTTGATACGTAGTTGAATAATACGTTCTGCGGTTTCAGGTAGCGGTGGCATTTCTAGTGTTTGTTCAAGACGCTGTTGAATCCGTAAGGTGGTGAATTGCTCAACTGCTTGGTTAATTTGATTTACGTTACTTTCTTGGTCAGCGGCACTTTGAGGCTTTAAATCGGTTGTGGGGATGCAATAGTCACCGGATTCCGCGGATTCGACAAGTTTGAGAAATTCTTGTTGGCTTAGTTCTAGATAGGATTCTGAATTGCCTACTTCGAGGTAGAGTTTGTCGCTGCTTAATAACACTTTGTCGACGACGGTTGGGATGTCGTTGAGAAGTGGGATTGCTGGGATTTTTTCGGCTCCATGCTTTTCAGCAAGCCGAGTGCTGGCCTCCTTGGTGATTCCTTGGAAGTTTCGTCCTAACGCCTCACAGAGCTGAGTGAGGTCAAGAAAGCTGTTGGCAGGCATAAGCAATTGAATTTTGCCAATGGAATCTTCTAACACAACCATGGTGACAATGGCGTTGCTGGATACTTCATTGGCGGTGCGTAATTGGTGTAATGGATTCACTGCTTCACCGCTAATGATGGTAAATTGAATGCCTTGTTCAGTTAGGCAGCTTTGTATTTGGCTTGATATGCTCATGTCACCTCCCAAAGGGTTATCCTTTTAGAATAGACGGGAATAGGCAGTAATGACAATAGCTTGAATAGTAACCTAAGCTTAGTTGGTTTCGGTTATTGTTGTTGATACAAGACAATATGTTTTGAGGGCTGGCTTTTATCTTTTACCACATGCCATTGCTTAGGGAGTTTTGATAGATCAACATCGGGTTCTGCTTCAACATAAATAAAGGTGTTGGTTTGGCAGTAACCTTGCTGGATTAATAATTCACAACAAGGTACTAATAGATCTTGATTAAAAGGCGGGTCTAAAAAAATCACGTTAAATGCATTGTCCGCAGGCATTGATAAGTATTGTAATGCGTCTGCATTTTTTACGTTGCCTCGTGAACAATTCAAGCTCATTAAATGCTGGTTGATTTGTTTTGCTGCGGTTTGCGATTTTTCGATAAACTGTACATGTTTGGCGCCACGGGATAAGGCTTCTAATCCTAGTGCACCACTGCCAGCAAAAACATCTAAACAGTTAACGCCCTCCACGTCATACGTTAACCAGTTAAATAATGTTTCTCTTACACGATCTTGGGTAGGGCGAAGTCCTTCAATTGCAGTGAAACTTAATTTTCGACTACGCCATTGCCCGCCAATAATACGTAGTTGATGGTGGCTGTTCTTGGACGTATTTACGGTATTGTTTTTTAATGGTTGGCGTTTTCTTGGCATATTAACGTGCTTTTTCTTCAGTGATGTCTTTTTGCCCCAACGCTACAGTGATTAGAGCTTTTCTGTTGAGGGTTTTTTCAAAAGCATTTTTTATGTCGGCTATTGAGACTTTTTCTAGCTTTTTTGGATATGTTTCTAAGTAATCTAGTGGCAAATGATAAAATCCGATTAATCCTAGATAATCAACAATGCGACTATTGCTGGCGATATTAAGTGGAAAGTTCCCCAGTAAATGCTGTTTGGCTTCGGTAAGTTCTTTTTCTGTGGGGCCTTGGGATGCGAAGTCATTTAAAATGTTTAGCATGAGTTCACTGGCTTCTTGTCGTGATGCATTTTTTGTTTGTAAACCCATCATAAAGGGGCCGTTCACTGCCATTGGTGAAAAATAGCTGTAAACGCTATAAACCAAGCCTTTATCCTGTCGAATTGTTTTGGTGAGTCGAGATCCGAACCCGCCACCGCCTAATATTTCATTGCCTAACACTAGTGCATACCAATGATCGTCACCACGTTTGATTCCAAGAGTTCCCATTAATACATGGGATTGGCTTGAGGGAAATTCGATAAAGTGATCTTGTTTATTTGCTAATGCTGTGGGTGTTGGCAGACGAGGGGCGGGGTTTCCTTGTTTAAGTGCATTATCAATGGAGTTGGCAATGTTCTTGGCTTCGCTACGTTGAATATTGCCGGTGATAGCAATTACCATATTGCTACTAACGTAATATTTGGAATAGAATTTTTTAAGATTACTTAATGTTATATTTTTAAGGCTATCATCAGTGCCTTGAATACGGTGACCGTAAGGGTGTTCTGGATATAAAGATTGATAAAATTGCCGACTAACCAGTTGCTTGGGGTTTTGTTTTTCGTGTTTTAGGCCAAGAGTGAGTTGTTTTAATAAGCGTTGGAAACTGTCTTCAGGAAATGTTGGGGTTGAGATTATGCCGTAAAAAACATCTAATGCTTTTTGTCGAAGATTTTTTTCCGATAATGTTCGTAAAGAAATGGTTGCCATATCGCGGTAGGAGCCATTGTCGAGTACTGCTCCTAAGCTTTCAAAATGTGCGGCGATTTCGTCAACATTATGTGTTTTTGAGCCCTCGGTGATCATGCCGTTGGTTAGTAATGCAAGACCAGGTAAGGTTTTTGGATCACGTGCGCCACCGGCATTAAATACCAGTCGAACATCTAACATAGGGACTTCTGGTGCTTCGACAAACAGTACTTGGGCACCTTTGGTTGTATTCCATGATTGGATGTCGATATTGTGGGATTTTGGTGTGGCTTGGGCGATAAGTGCTAGGGATGATAGATGATCTTCAGGACTAAAAGGTTTCGCTTTGGTTTGTTGTTGTGTATCTGCTTCCGTAAGTTCTTTGTCATTGGGTTGGGCTAATACTTCTTCTGTTAGTTTTGTATCGTTGTTTGTAAAGCTATCGGGGATTTTTGCGCCGGGCATGTTGTAAAACAAAACAATCATAATTGAGACAGTAATGATGATGATGTTTAGTGTTTTTCGACTAAAGCGTTGTCGTTGTTCAGTGGTTTTAAAAGGCGAATTGTTAGCCATTATTTTGTCCTAAAAAGGTGTTTCTGACAGGTTGTTCTTAATTTAGCACTTATACCAGGTGAAAATTCAGCAGATTAGTTCGCATGAATTAGCAATTTCTATTCAATTTTTGGGGTTAACGTAGCTACAGTTTTTCGGTTTTTCACCAAGTATTTTTCAGCAACTTGGCGAATTTGCTCTGGTGTAATAGCTTTTAGATTTTCTGCAAATTTATCCATTTCTTGCCATGAACGTCCGATACTTTCCATTCGACCAATTTGATTTGCTTGGCTAGAAATAGAATCTTGTTGATAGATAATCCCTGAAATAACTTGGGCTTGAACTCGCGCAAGTTCTTCTGGTTTTGATAGCTCTGTCTTTAATCGTGATATTTGACCCATTAGTGCTGCCTCGACATCTGCTACTGTATGGGTTTGATTCGGCACCCCACTTAAGAAAAACAAGGTGTCACCACGAGAAAACCCACCATAACTTGCACCAGCACTAGCGGTGATTTGTTGTTTTCTTACCAATTCTGTTTCTATTCTAGCGCTGTAACCACCATCCAAGACGCCAGCTAACATCCGTAGAGCGTATACCTCCCATTCTTCTTTTGCGGTATTGATACCAGGAACATTGTAGCCAATATAAATGGCAGGTACGCGTGCTGTGACTTCGACATCAATGCGCCGTTCACCGAGTCCAGCTACTTCTAAGGGCGGAGTAACTTTAGGTAAAAGTTTGGCCTCAAGAGGTCCAAAGTAACGCTCTGCCAAGCTGAATACATTGTTGTGTTCAACATCACCAACAACAATTAATGTTGCGTTATTAGGTGCGTACCAGGTGTGATACCAATCCAATGCATCCTTATAAGTGAGTTTGTCTAAGTCATGCATCCAACCAATGATCGGTGTGTGGTATCCACTGGAAATATAAGCGGCAGCTAGAAAGCGCTCATAGGTTCGGGAGTTGGGGTTGTCATCTGTACGTAAACGGCGCTCTTCTTTGACAACTTCTATTTCTTTTAGAAATTCATCTTCTGGGAAAGTTGCATTTACCATACGGTCAGCTTCAAGTTCCAAACTGAGAGGCAGGTTGTTGGCGTTCATCATTTGGTAATAACCGGTGAAGTCATAAGAGGTAAAAGCATTTTCAGACCCTCCGTAACTGGAAATGAGTTTAGAGAACTCATCAGTAGGTACGTTGTGAGTACCTTTAAACATCATATGTTCTAGTACGTGAGAAACGCCTGTGATGCCAACGGGCTCATAACTAGAACCAACGCGATACCAAATCTGGCTCACCATCACTGGAGCACGGTGATCTTCTCTGACAATGATTTTTAAACCATTCTCTAATGTGTGGGTAAAGGTTCGATCACTGGGGGAGGGGGGTAATTGTTGCGGAGGTTTCTTCTTTAACTCTTGTTGTAGCAGTGCTGACGTTGTTTGAGACTCTGTTGCAACAGCAACTTGTGACAGAGTCGCGTTGAAGCCAAGCAATAAAGGCAGTATTGCTGCCCCTAAGGAAGTCAAGCAGGTGAATGGTTTTTGTGGTTTGCGAGTGTTTCGCTGTTTCATATGTTTAACATCCAACAAAATGACTTTTTCAATGTTTAGGGCTTAACGAAAGTGGTAGGATAACCGATCTTTGTATTAATGACAGTGCGAATAGGGTAGAGGTTCCATCATGGCCGATATGGCGCAGCAACAAGCGGTTTTTTCTCGCTACTTTTCTCAGCAAGGGGTTACTACTGCAAGTAGTATAGATAGTAATGAATTACCTGAAGGGGTAAGTGCTGAGCAGTACGTTTTTGCTCGTTATTTTCTTGCTATTACAACAACTGCTGCCAATGACTCTGTTGTTGATTCCTCTGCCGTAACGCCTGAAATATCCGATATTGATGCTTCTGCCGGTACCTCTGTTGATGTACCGATGAGTACACCAACGGAAGTGCAGGAAACAGCCCCCCGTTTGGTGTCGGAGGATGCGGACACTAAATCTTTCTTCAAAAGGGTGCGTAGCGGGTTAAGCCGAACCCGATCCAGTTTTACCAAAGGTATGTCGACATTACTGATTGGTAAGAAAGAAATTGATGATGAATTATTTGAAGACATTGAAACTCAATTATTAGTCTCTGATGTAGGTGTTGATGCAACAAAACGTATTATTGATGCATTAACCGATAGGGTAAGTCGTCAAGAATTGTACGATTCTGATGCTTTGTATGTGGCATTGCAGGAAGAATTGCGAGCGATTTTAGCAAACGATAAGTCTGAATTCATTATTGATACTAGTAAAAAACCTTATGTGATCCTTATGGTCGGGGTGAACGGTGTAGGTAAAACCACTACCATTGGCAAGTTGGCAAAACGTTTACAGGGAGAAGGTAAAACGGTCATGTTGGCGGCAGGGGATACATTTCGTGCTGCAGCAGTAGAGCAGTTACAAGTGTGGGGAGCTAGAAATGACATTCCGGTAATTGCTCAACATCAAGGGGCGGATAGTGCATCTGTGGTTTATGATGCTATGCAAGCCGCACAAGCTCGAAATGTCGATGTATTAATTGCAGACACAGCAGGGCGCCTACAGAATAAAGCACATCTAATGGATGAGCTAGAAAAGGTACGCCGGGTTTTGGGTAAGCTAGATGTTGAAGCACCTCACGAAGTGATGTTGGTATTGGATGCCGGTACGGGTCAAAATGCATTGAATCAAGTACAAGTATTTGATGCTGCGGTTAATCTGAACAGCATTACATTAACCAAGTTAGATGGTACAGCGAAAGGTGGTGTTGTGTTTTCTCTCGCAGCAAAAACGGATGTGCCTATTAAATTTATCGGTGTTGGTGAACAAATCGATGATTTACGCCCTTTTGATCCGGATGAATTTGTACAAGCCTTGTTTGATGACGAGTCGACGTAATTTCATATGATTAGCTTTCAACAAGTATGTAAACGTTACGCCAATGGTAAGGATGCCCTACAGCAGGTGTCATTCCAATTGGACGTTGGGGAATTGGCTTTTCTCACTGGGCACTCAGGTGCTGGAAAAAGTACGTTGTTGAAGTTACTGACCTTAATAGAACGCCCTACTCAAGGTCAGATTATTGTTGATAATCAAAATCTTAGCGCCATTACTCGAATGGGTGTGCCTTACTATCGGCGTAAGATCGGGATGGTGTTTCAAAATCACCAGCTTTTATTTGATAGAACGGTGTTTGATAACGTTGCGTTACCTTTGTTGATCAGTGGATATAGCCGAAAAGATGCTGGGCGGCGAGTTCGAGCTGCATTGGATAAGGTGGGTTTATTAAGCAAAGAGAATCTTTTGCCTATTATGTTATCGGGTGGAGAGCAACAAAGAGTCGGTATTGCCCGGGCGGTGGTTAATAAACCACCCATTTTGTTGGCGGATGAGCCTACCGGAAACCTTGACCCAGAATTGTCGGCTGAAATTATGGATTTGTTTCAACAGTTCAGTAACGTAGGAGTTACTGTGCTTGTTGCTACGCACGATTTATCATTAATTAGTCGATATAATCATCGCTCACTTATTTTAAGAGATGGACTGTTGACCGAAGACGGAGCATTGTTGTCGGACCATTTGTATGATGACGACGAGTTACAGCAATTGGAGGCAGAGTAAGTGAAACGTGCTGCGCCTTCTCGAACGACAAGTAAAGCGGCGGTCAATAAACCATCGGTTCCTCGTGGTGCAAGTTTGCAAACCACGACGTTCGCACAGCGTTTTACTAGTTATCGAAATCACCACAAAGTTGTTGCGGTAGAAAGTTTGCAACGATTGTTATCAACACCATTACCCACATTGATGACGGTTATGGTGTTGGCTATTGCTATAGCGCTGCCTGCAGGTTTGTATGTGATGTTAAAAAATGCTCAACTGTTGAGCCGTGACTGGGATGGCAGTGCGCAAATATCGTTGTATTTAAAACAAAATATATCTGAGGTTGATGGAAAAAACCTTGCGAAGTCACTGGAGCGTCGTGTAGATATTGGCCGTACCCAATTTATTTCCAAAGAGCAGGCTCTTGAAGAGTTTAAGTTGCTGTCGGGGTTTGGTGATCTTTTAAAAGAACTTGATGAAAACCCGCTACCGGCAGTGGTAGTTGTTTATCCGACCCAACGAGATGCAGCGTTAGCAGAGCAATTGCGCGTTACACTGGATGACTTTCAACAAGTCGAGTCCGCAGAGCTGGATGCAGAGTGGGTGCAACGTTTACATGCGATGCTCGACCTAGGTGAGCGACTAGTGTTTGCCTTAGGTTTTGGCTTAGGCTTAGCCGTCTTATTAGTGGTGATTAACACTATTCGCTTAGCTATAGAGGCGCGGCGTGATGAAATTGTTATTGTAAAAATGGTAGGAGCAACAGATGCTTTTGTTAGGCGCCCCTTTCTATACTGTGGCTTGTGGTATGGTTTAGCAGGCGGTATTGTTGCATTGATTATTATTGAAAGTGTGCTGTTTTGGGTAGACTCTCCGGTAGGGCAATTGGCAGATCTATATAGCAGCAGCTTTGACTTATCAGGCCTTGGTTTTGGTAATACATTATCGTTGTTTTTAACCAGTGCTTTTATCGGATGGTTAGGCGCATGGTTAGCGGTAGGGCAGCATTTGCGAGCAATTGAACCGCGCTAAACATCATGTCAGAAGTCGTGATGTTTAGCGGGAAGACGGTTTATGGTAAACGACGAAATAACCGCTTTATAAAAGAGTTATTACCAGCTTTGGTTACCCAACGAATCGATTGTTATTGTCCCTTCACCATTTGTAGCCTGGGATCCTTGCGGAACAGATTGAATTAACACGCAGGCTGTAATGACGTTGTAGGGAGCAGGATCTGTGCAGGTTCCGGCCGTTGTTAGAAAATTGCCTTGTTCGGAGGGTAAGTCAAACTCTTTTATGAAACCGAGATCGGTTAAGTCATTTGTATAGGTGTAGTTTTCACTGTAATACCGTTCTTGAGCTTGAAGAATCGCCATAGCGTGAGCTTGACCTTCTGCTCTATCTTTAACAGTACCTATTTGTTTGCTGTAGGAGCCAGTTGCAACGGCAACGATAATTGCAACAATTCCAACAGCAATCATTACCTCAATAAGCGTAAACCCTCGTGTAGTATTATTCATTTTCTACTCTCCAGTATAGGGTTGAAATTGGGCTGACATCTTTAAGAAAGTCAAACGCCTCTGTTCCGATAAGGGTTATTGCAGCGGTACCTGATCTAACCTCTGACGGGTCGCTATTGTCTGGCCCTGGGTTTGCAGCAAATATAATGGATGGAGAAGGTGGTAGCCCTCCATGAAGTAATGGTATTGATCTATCTTTGATCTCACTTGAGTCGTTATTTAAATTGAAGACCGCAGCTCCGGTTAACATATTTACAACCCATATTTTTCCTTGGCCAACATCCGGGCCACAGACGGTAGTGGTTGTACCGGAAGGGCTAAATGTTGTGAAGATAAGCGCCCCTGCAAATGTTGTTGAATCTGAAAGTACTTTTTCGCCCCCACTATCAAGATTAATATACCAGCCGTCGCCGGTGCGCAGCGCATCTAGAGCAGTTGTTTGCTGGGAACTAGTACCATCTTGCACTAAATTATCTGTCGCATTGTACAAATCGCTATACCGGAGGGGTAGTGATCCAGCGTAGTCATAGCTAGCAGGTGGAGCAGTTGGGTGTAAGTCCTTGATAACGTAAAACCGGTCTCCTACATCAGTAGTCAGAGGAGAAGCCCGATATCCAGACCCAATTCCAATGGCTAGGAATGATGCAGCACCCGTGGGGTTGAAAAATACAACGTTGGGCTTATTGTAAAAACGACGTGTTTCGGAATCTAGCGATGTATTTGAACTGCCTAATTCAGCAATAACACCGCCACTAACATAGAAGTTTGCTCCAGATTGTGTCGAGTGATTAAAGTCCATGCGCCACATACGACCGTTAATATCTACAGCAAATAATACATCGGCATACCCGTCGGCATTTAGGTCTCCGATAGTAGCGTCAGATGGGAAACTATTTTTCATGGCCGGAAGATTGACCGTGTGTCCTGATCCGTTACCAGCAGACCATAATAAACTGCCGGTCTCAGCATCGACCATGTAGATAGCGCGGCCTATAACATCGTCTATAGGAAGGTTTGTGTCATCTTGATTGGCATCGTATCCGCCAGTAAAAAACAATACGTTTTTCACTGTACAGCCGTTACCTTTGGCGTCGCTACATCCCCATTTAACTTTTGCAAATGTGGGTTTTGACCAGCTTTCCCCTAATTCTGTAAAGTCTCCGGAGCCACCTTTTATTTGCCACATTAACTTTGGGGCGGAGCGATCTGTGACATCGAGGGCATAATAATCTTGTCCACCTCGACGCATACCAACGAACAAATAGATGCCCTCGTCTGTTTCTAATGCCCCTGAACTCTCGTAGATCACACCGTTATTATTGACATCATTTACCCAGGCGGTCAGGGGACCATCTAAACCGTAAGGTTTACTGTTCCCTGTTGCTTCACTGTAATATCGATCGACATTAGGAAGAAGCTCTTGTGGAATAAACCCAAAGCGCTCTTCGCCTGTGTCTGTATCAACTGAGTGTAGGATACCCATGTTATCGGCATAGTATAATTGAGTGTCAGGGTTGTCAGAAGTCCCGCCATAAGCTACGGCAAGAGGTTGACTGTGTAATGGATCTGCTAAAAAGTGTCGTGCTGCTGAAGTTCCGTTACCATTCACATTGTTAACATCTTTTCCTAGTAACCAGTCAATTAGCGTCTCTCGGTAAGCATCAGATTCCGCTGTTATGTTGAGTACTGTTTTTGAAAGCAATGTGTTAGTTTTTTCAATAACGTTGCTTGATGACGTTAAGTTTTCATTTGAGGCGTCAGTATTATTTATATACGTATAGAGTGTTCGAGAAGCGGAGAGTTGTTCAGCAACACCTCCGTCTGTGACGCTTTTCCCATCGGCCTCTTTTGACCATGCACTTTTGGCACTATCTGAAAAGAACCCGGTTGTACTGTCAATGGCATCTTTTGATGGTGAGCTACTGTCTAAAATTGTACCATCGGCACTTATGGTGTACTTCTTAACGTTACCATCCCAGCGGTCACCCACTTGAGGTTTGAAAATGGCAAAATAAACATCATTTAAATGTTGAAGTGAGTTAAAGGCATTTACAGATACGGCAGGAGCAGTAAACGTTGTATCTTGGGATAAAATCGATTGTACGATATCACGAAGTGCAGTTTCCAATTCATCGGTATTATCTGCTTGAAAATACTTTCCTCCACCGGCTTCCGCCGTATCCTTCATAAAGGGAAAATCGGCGGCAAACGCTACTGTATATATTGTTGCATTCTGATCTCCTTCCAATGGACTTAAATCTTGGCTGAACATTGCACCGGCAACTTCTTCAAGGCAGTTGCCAGAACAACCTCCAGCCCCTAAGCCAATATAGGACTCTATGGTAGATTCATTATTGTCATCACGAGTAGGTTCGCCATCTGTTAGTAGTACGACATTGTTCTTTTGACAGCTGCTGACAATTGGACTTTTATAAGGATTTGAACCTGTTAATGCCGCGCTATCTGTTTTACTACTGTCACCAAACTTTCTCGTATCTCCTTTGAAATAACGCATCGACTCAAACAGTATTTCTGACAATGGAGTCCAGGTGCTTGGAGCAAGGGTGTTTAATTTTGTGACAAAATCTGTTCGTGTTACGGATACTTCTTCCACTGCTTGAAGTACGTTGCCACCTTCTTCGAAATTAAATGCCATAAGACCAACATTTACGCTGGATAAACTATTGACCAGGTTGTTAGTTGTTTCTTGGACAATTTCAAAGCGAGTCTTGAAGGTGCTTTCTCGATGATTTTCGTAAAAATTAATGTAGTTTCCAGTATAAAAAATGTAATTCCGTGCAATATTTGATGACCCCCAATTAATAACATTGTTTGACGAGCTACTGTAGCCACTTCCGTTATCCGCTGCATATACATCAGCGGACGCAGCATCTACTCCGTGTTTTCCACTATCGCCTTGACATTCAATCATCTGGCTTTTTGATGAATAATCGATTTTTTTTACGTATCTCCAATTATTTTTATTGGATCTATATCGGCTAAGTGTACCTTGAAACAAATAGGTACGGGTAAACGCGTCTAATAATTCGTTGCAATTTAAATAACTTGAGGCGAGATCTATAGTGACGTGATCATCTTCATCCCAATCATTTGATGTGATTGCATCATCAAATCCGTACGCTTTGCTTGTGCTCCAATCACCACTATAAGTTACGTTTTCATCATAGGGTTTAGAAGAAACCGCCTGCGTTGCTCTCATGCTACCGGAATTATCTAGAATAAAGAGAATATTGGGTAGGCTGGTATTTGAATTATTATTGCTTACATAAATTTCAGTGTCGTCTGCCCACACTGGAGAGAGTGTCAATAATGATGCAATTAATGAAGCAATAAAAATTGGATGTTTCGAGTTTAGTTGTGTCATTACAATGAACCCCTACTGGAAAAATATAACTTGAGTTGCTTCGAGAGTGTTGATGTTATAAATAATAACGCCAAAATTTCCGCTATTAAGAAAAGCATTTTCTGGAGTAATGATTTCCTCTAGCTTCTTAAATTCGGTGGTATCGAGAACGGAAAAGGGTTTTCCTTCACAAGTTTCACACGCTCGCCCCCATACTTTCGATACGCCGCCAGCGTGATTTGACTCGAGGTAAATGTGAGCCTCCATACCTTTAGACGTTGATGGTTCAAATGCGAAAGCAGAAGTACCGATAAACAGCAGGGATGTGATAAGTAAGCGTATATATTTCATAATAGAAACCTGTATCTTCAAGTTATATAACGTCAAATTATTTTGGCAGTGGCCGAGTAAACCCGAGAGATTGAACGGACGATGCATTTACAACGGTAACGTCGGATGTAACATCCAGCACAAAATAACCCATTTCTACAGCCCCAATAGAATAACCGGCGACAGCACCGTGAGATTTATCGCCATCATGGGTGAGTGTTATTGTGTTGGTACCAACGGAGTTATCTAATCTAGAATTTAATTGCATGGGGGTATCTATTTGAATACCCGCAATGTGTGCGACTTCACCAGAGATATCTTCATAATCTGACCAAACCATATATTGATACTGTGCCTCTATCTCGCTTCGAGCTTCTAAGTAGGCAAGTTGTGTGAATTGAGTGTTTGCTGCCATTTTTTCATCTAGCATTGCGGTTTTCATTGTAGATGCGGCAAACAATGTGATTACTGTGAGAATAACGAGGCTAAATAATAGTGCAGAGCCTCTTTGAGTTCTAATATTCATAAGCATTTCCGCGTTAATATCCTAAACCTTGATTGATGCTGTATAGTTTTGCATTACTTAAAAAAACGGTCGTGCTATAGAGTGTTCGGTTCTTTTTATCATTATAGGTAAAAGGTCTTGCATCCAATACGCTATAAGATCGAGATTTTTCTGATAAAGACCCGTCGCCACTTTCTGTAACAAGAACACCAATTTTTACAGCAATTACACTTGTCATTTTTTCTACTCGGTCTAGTGATACATACCGCGTATTACCGTCAGTATTTACTTCGCCATACAGTACTTGGAAGCTTTCTACTCCACCAACCATGGGTAAAGCATCACCTAACCATGCTGCTGCAGATACGTCATAACCACGACAAAATAATGAGGATAGGCTGTCGTTGGTGATATCGTTTGCGATCCAGTAGACATTTGCTAACATGTTGCTTTTGTCTGCTTCGGATACTGTTGCATTGCCATTGCAATCACTGTCTATAAACGTATCTATTTCTTTTAGAATAGCTATTTGGTCGCTAACGATTCCACCACCCTCTTTAGAGCACCAATCATTGGAATCAGCAGTACAATAGGCATTGGTAGTGCTATCTGCGTTATATATAAAAAATGGGTTGGATTTGTTGCTTTGAGGGTTTGCAGAATACCCTGCCATCCTTATATCTTGAGTTAAGAAATGCATTGAAAACCGGCCACCTTCTTCCGTGCTTCCTATCGCGTCAGTAATGTTAAAAGTTTCTTGATTTGAAATTAATGTCTGTATTGCGCCTCCAATGAGAACAAGGCCAAGGCTCATTGCAATCATTAATTCAAGAAGGGTGTAACCTTTGTAATAGCTTGCTTGAATGGGTGTTTTTCTGTGATATTGAATGATTATGGTTTTCATTTTATGGCCTCGCCGTAAATTCAAGCTTTTGTTCTCTTATGCCTTTCCCTTTTCCATTCCAGTTAGTTGTCACTATAAAATCAGAGTGGCGTGAACATGCATCTGCATCAGAAGCGTTGCCATCTACACAAACTAAGGTTACGGATGAATCTCCCATGAAGTCGACCACGTTTGTTTTAACCCTGTTTGGGTTGTGGCTTACAACTCTCTCGTTGTAAGAATACCCACAAGCCACTTCCCACAAGTCAAAGGCTGCTAATTCAGTCGCGGTGCAATATGAACCATTTTGTTTTGCTCCAGAATCACTAGCCCAGTCGCTGCAGTATTTATTAGGGGCGACCGCGCAAGCCGTTCCAGAGATATAATCCCCCCTGATAGCGGATTGTATTGGGCTGACTTGTGCGGTAAGGCCATCTTTCATTACTGCAGCTGCCAAGTTAGTGCGAACACGTTCTAGTAACTCTTGATCTAGCCAAACAGCCTTGCCTCGTTGTCCACTGTCCATACTTCCGCTGAGAGCTAAAGATTGCAGGCTTGCAATTCCTAATAAGCCAACGGATAAAATTAATGAGGTAACTAAGGTCTCTATTAACGTGAAACCTTTGTTAGATTTTCGATATTTTGAATGAGATTTATGGAGCACAGTTGCCACTGATCACCTCCTTAGTCGATGCTCTGCCAGTTCTAACAATGCTTATTAAAATGCCTTCGGAATCTACACTGTGATTACAAACAACAAATTTAGCTGTTGCTGCAGCAGTAGTTGTTGGGGGTTTGGGGAGCAGCATGCCGTTTTTATCAAAGCTAATATAGGTTGTGGTTGTGGTATCACCGGTGATGCGGATTGATGGGCTGGTTTCGGCATCAGATCGTAACCTTTGATTGGTACAGGTATCTGAATATGCGGTGTACCCCCTTTCATCTGTAATATCACAGTCGGCGTCAAAAAGTGTATTGGTATATATTTCCCAGCCCTCCGTCCATGATTTAGACGAGCCGTTGGTTTTTAATGTAACGGTTAGTCTGCGTTTAATTGCTTCGCCACGAGCATACCGAAGTGCCCCTAATAACCGATTAGCCTCAGACGGCCTGGCATTGTTCTCAACCATGGATTTCATCGCTGGTGCAGCCGCTGCAACTAAGACAGCAGCAATGCTCAGCGTGACCATTAATTCAATTAAGGAAAACCCTTTGTTGGACATCTAAACCAACTCCATCTCAGAAATGTATTAACTTGTTACATTTACTGTAGGCAAGCGTGAGCAAAAAAAGTACTCAATTTAGATGAGCGGTAGCAATCATTGGATGATTGATTGTTTTTTGAGTGCTGATAATTCGATCACTTATCTGGTTATAAAATAATCGAATATAGGTGGGTAGAGAATGATAATTTTGCATCTAACAGCTTTGACATGCTGGACATAATATGTCATAAAGGGATTCATTCTTAATAGATTAATGGGCATAGGGCGCATTAAAATTATTAAGAATTGTTTGGTAGCTTAGGGAACCACTACCAGCATTAGCACTCTTAAAAGAAGAGTGCTAGACTCAATCAGAGTTCTTGGAGGACACTATGAATAATGCGTTACAACCAGCCATGATCGCCGCACCTGGTGCGAATATCGAAGCTTACCTACATGCTGTAGGAGGCGTTGCGATCTTAACGCCAGAGCAAGAGCGAGAGCTGTCTGAGCGTTATTTTTATCACGAAGATGTTGATGCTGCCCGTCAGCTAGTACTTGCTCACTTGCGGTTTGTTGTGCATATCGCCAAGAGCTATTCAGGTTATGGATTGCCTCAATCGGACCTTATCCAAGAGGGTAACGTCGGCTTAATGAAGGCTGTAAAACGTTTTGACCCTGAAGTGGGTGTACGTTTGGTTTCCTTTGCTGTGCATTGGATTAAAGCTGAAATTCATGAATATGTATTACGAAACTGGCGAATAGTGAAGGTTGCGACAACTAAAGCGCAGCGTAAATTGTTTTTTAACTTACGAAGCCAAAAGAAACGCCTTGGTTGGATGAATTCCACTGAAATTCAAGCAATTGCTGATGATTTAGGTGTTAGTGTCAAAGATGTTCGCGAGATGGAGGGGCGTTTATCCGCTCATGATGCGACGTTTGATGCTCCAACGGATGCTGATGACGAGCATGTAAGTCACCATCCAGTGCATTATTTGGAATCTGCTACGGAAGATCCTGCACTTAAGTTAGAAAATGATAACTGGGCAGAAAATAGCAACAACAAGTTATACGATGCCATGGCTAATCTTGATGAGCGTAGTCAGGATATTTTACAAAAACGCTGGTTTACTGATGAAAAATCAACATTACATGAGCTAGCGGCAGAATATAATGTGTCAGCGGAACGAATCCGTCAGTTAGAGAAAAATGCTATGAAGAAAATGAAGGCGGCGATGTTAGAGGCGTAGGTACTTGTTATCAATAGCATTTTATTAATGCAGTAAATGTGATGATAGATAATCTAAAAGGCTAATCGGTATGATTAGCCTTTTTTTGTGGATATTAAACAGATATGAATAAAGTACAGGGGATTCGTTGGATAGCTGTTGGTTCAATGGTGCTGGCAATGGCAGTGGTGCTGGGGGCATTTGGCGCCCACGGTCTTAAAGATGTGTTATCAGAAAGTCGAATGGCGGTGTACCAGACTGCAGTGCAATACCATTTCTATCACGGTTTTGGATTAATGTTAGTAGGGCTGGTAATGAGCTCGCTGCCAGATGTTGGATTGCGTTGGGTTCCGAGGTTGTTATTGCTAGGGCTGGTATTATTTTCGGGTAGTTTATATGCTTTGATACTTCTTAACTTGGGATGGTTAGGTGTTGTTACACCTATTGGAGGCCTTTCATTTATTGCTGGTTGGGTGCTGTTGGCGGTAGTCTTGTGGAAACAAAGTAAGAATTAAGCAGTATTTAGGTTTTTTTACGTATTATTCGCGAATAGTTCGATGAATTGTTTGCGCTAAACCCTGTGTTTCCGCGAAAATAGCCCGTTCTTTGAATGAATAGGAATTGACCTGTGAATGTACATGTTAATGGCAAAGTAGAGTCATTGCCTACAGATTGTTCTATCACAATATTGATAGAACAGATGGATTTAGTGGGGAAGCGTATTGCTGTGGAATTAAATCTCGACATTGTTCCTAAGAGCGAGCACCTCCAAACCCAATTAAAAGAAGGTGATGTTGTTGAAATTGTCCATGCTATTGGCGGTGGATAAAAGATTGAAAGTCACCTAAGAGCAGCGTTAAGACGCTATTTTGAAGCTGAGATAAGAGTTAAGGTAAAACTATGACAGACAGTAAAATAACAATTGCGGGTGTTGAGTATGGGTCGCGATTGTTAGTGGGTACCGGCAAATATAAAGATATGGCAGAAACCGCCGAGGCAATAGCCGCTAGTGGTACAGAGATTGTAACCTTCGCTGTCCGCCGTACAAATCTAGGCCAAAATGCTGATGAACCCAGCTTGCTGGATGTTATTTCACCTGAAAAATATACGTTATTACCGAATACCGCGGCATGTTATACCGCAGATGACGCTGTTAGAACGTGTCGTTTGGCCCGTGAGTTATTAGATGGCCATGATTTGGTGAAGTTAGAAGTGTTGGGTGATGAGAAAACTTTATTCCCCAATGTGGTGGAAACCTTAAAAGCGGCAGAAACGCTAATCAACGATGGTTTTAAGGTGATGGTATACACCTCAGATGATCCAATTATTGCGAAACAACTGGCGGAAATGGGTTGTGTTGCGGTGATGCCTTTAGCAGCACCCATCGGTAGCGGTTTGGGGATACGAAACCCACACAATATTCGTATGATTTTGGAAGATGCCACAGTGCCGATTATTGTGGATGCCGGGGTCGGTACTGCATCTGACGCTGCTATAGTGATGGAGCTAGGATGTGATGGTGTGCTGATGAATACAGCCATTGCTGCTGCACAAAAACCTGTGTTGATGGCTTCAGCCATGAAAAAAGCAGTAGAGGCAGGGCGCGAAGCCTTTTGTGCTGGGCGTATGCCTCGAAAAATGTATGCTAGCGCATCATCCCCTATTGATGGAACTTTCTTTTAGTACCGCCTGCTTTTAGCATTGCGAACAAAAAGTGGTTGGAGAAATATTGTTAACATGAAGTCAGTAACAGATAAAGCCGGGTTGTTAGGCCAAAAAACATCAGAATCTGCAGTGATTGAAATGGATATAGATATAGACGGTGTAGAAAAACCTCGACGTATTCGAAGTTTTGTACGTCGTCAAGGTCGTTTAACAGAAGGCCAACAACGAGCGTTGGATGAGTATTGGTCTCAGTATGGCTTAACGCTGGACTGTGGAATGTTAAATTTCACTGAGGTATTTGGACGTGATGCCCCGGTGATACTGGAAATAGGTTTTGGGAACGGTAGTTCGTTGGTAGCAATGGCAAAAAGCCAACCAGAAAAAGACTTTATAGGTATTGAAGTGCATAAACCTGGTGTTGGTTCATTAATTAATGAAGCACAGACGCAAGGGGTTAATAATATCCGTGTTTTTCACGAAGATGCTATTGAAGTGCTAGCCTCCTGTATTCCGGAAAAAAGTTTGATGGGTTTTCAGTTGTTTTTCCCTGACCCTTGGCATAAAACGCGCCATAATAAACGTCGTATTGTGAAGCCTGAATTTATCCATACTATTCACGCTAAACTTAAACGTGGTGCAACGATACATATGGCGACAGATTGGCAACACTATGCCAAACAGATGTTACAAGTGATGAATGCCGATAGTGCTTTTATCAATAGTGTGTCAAAAGCAGATATAGAAACCACAGGAGGCTATGCGCCGCGCCCTGACTACCGTCCTAAGACAAAATTTGAAACGAGAGGTGAGCGTTTGGGCCACGG
Organism: Gammaproteobacteria bacterium 42_54_T18; assembly: GCA_002163245.1. Lineage (GTDB taxonomy): Bacteria > Pseudomonadota > Gammaproteobacteria > Pseudomonadales > Ketobacteraceae > 42-54-T18. The sequence goes on from MAAL01000021.1 coordinate 156,073, forward strand.
CGTGTGGGATTTGATTTTTGTGAAGTGTTAATTACATGTTTAAACGGTATGTTGATTTTTAATAATAATAATGAAGTAACAGCAGAAAAACCTCAATTTATAGAGGTTATTTAAATAGCATCGTTAACGATGCATTGCTGCTTGGGGAGAAAAGAATATGAGATCTACATTGATGCTTCAATCATCGGGTTATTTTTGCGTATTGCGAAAGTTTATTTCGTTAAGTGTAATCCTATGTTGTTTATTAGTGAGCAATGTTTTTGCTCATACTCCCATTGACCCTTCTGTTGGTGCTCCAGATCCGTTTATGGCTTGGAAAACATTGGAGACCGAGCATTTTCGTATTAATTATCAAGCAGAGCATCATGCTTATGCACAAAAAATGGCAGCAACCGCTGAGCAAGTTCATGAGAAAACGACAGTATGGATGAACTGGGTACCAAAAGATAAAACAGAAATAGTGATTAACGATAATTTTGATGGTTCTAATGGTGGAGCATCATCACTACCCTATAATCGTTTTTTTATTTTTATGAATACACCAACTGAAGGTGAATTGCAGGATCACGGTGCTTGGTTGGAATTGGTGTTTACTCACGAGTATATTCATATCCTTCATTTAGATCAGGCAACCGAGTTACCAGGTCTTGTTCGAAACGTATTTGGCCGTTTGTTTTTGGCATTTCCTCAAATTTTTAATCCAAAATGGATCACTGAAGGATTAGCGGTATACGGTGAAACGGAAAAAGATAAGGGTTTTGGTCGAGGCCAAGGAGTAATTTATCATGCGATGATGCGAGAAGAGGTTGCCAACGGCTTGCGATCTTTGTCTGAGTTAAGTTATCAGGGCTACCGTAGTACCGATTGGCCTTCGGGGCAGGTATATGTGTATGGGTATTATTTTTTCGAATATCTAGAAAGTCGATATAGTAGGAAAGATATAGTTCGATATATCCAAAATTGGAATAAAAATATTATTCCTTGGCGTATGGATAACCGTTCAGCACAGGTGTTTGGTATGTCAGCAAAAACACTGTGGATGGATTATCAGCAGTATTTGGAGAAAAAATTTCGACCAGAAATTCTAGCGTTAAAAAAACAGCGTGAAAATACGTCCTGGCAAACAGGTACAAATCGAGAGCATAGCAATCCAAAAATCACAGGAACAGGTGAATTATATTTTTACCAGAATAACGGGAAAATAGAATCGAGCATTGAGCGTATTGATACTAATCAACAGCAACATAGGGTTGCAACGGTCCACGGGTTTAGCCAATTTGATTGGCATGACAAACAAGGGATATTATTATCACGTCTAGAAATTTGCGATAATACCAATATCTATGCAGACCTTTATCATTGGAATAGTAACATCAAGGAATGGGATCGTTTGACGCAATGTGGACGTTATCCACGAGTTGCTTGGCGATCTGATGGAAAGTACATTGTTGCAGTACATGTTGAGAAGGGACGAACAAACCTTGAGTTACTTGATGGCTCTGGAAAAATGAAGGTAAAATTACCTGCCTTACCCGACGGTGATACTATTGGTGATGTCGATTGGTATGTTCCCGCGAGCGAACTGCCTGTTGAAGGAAAAGGTGTAGCTAATAGCGGTGTTATTGTTGCTGCTATTAAAAGAAAACAGACAGGTTGGAATTTGGAATTGTTAGATGTTAACCACCAGCAATGGAAAGTGTTAACACGTAATGGTGACGTAGAATCAAAACCACAGTTTAGTGCTGATGGTAAGTATGTTTATTTCTTATCGGATCGTGAGAATGGGCAAAATGTGCGAAAACTGGTGTTAGAAACCGGTGAAGTATCGACAGTTTCCGATAGTGCCTCATATGTGAGGGCGTTCTCCGCTGAGAATAAACAGATTGCATTGATGGAATATCAAGCTGACGGTTTTTCTATCAGAACGATTTCTGAATCGTCAGTTTACAATAATAGAGCTAAATCTCAGAGTTATTCGGCGGTATCTAAGCAGCCTCTTAATATTCCCTCTTTTGAAAATACACTGTCTGATAAAAAGCGTGAGTTTACCGATATTAAGGACTATAACCCTTGGCCATCAATCAAACCAAGAGCGTGGTGGGCGGTGTTATTGGCGGATGGAACTGATAATACCTCCATCCAGGCAATTGTTGATGGTTCCGATGCACTGGGTTTTCATCAATGGCAATTTGCGCCTCAGATATTTCTTGATAAGGAGGAGCTGGGTGGTGATGCCAGTTATATTTTCTATAACCGTTTAGCGTTATTAGCGTCTAGAAAAGTGGATATTGAACAAGACAGTGAGCCGGAAAATAACAAGCTAGAAGTTAAAGATATTGAAAATCGTTTTCAGGCAATTTTAATGTTACCGATAAATAATTTTGAACAAAGCTTTCGGGTTCATGCTGGTGTTGCGCGAGAGTCGGTGGATCGATATATCGAAAATAACGGTCATCTTGAGGCAGAAGATAATTTATTGGGGGTGTCTTTACAATTCTCAAATATAGAATATTACGTGCATTCTATAAGCCAAGAGGATGGTCGCCGTATTAAACTAAACTATGAGCAATACAACACATTTGGTGGTGGTACCTTTGATGGGCCAGTTGCGACGTTAGATTGGCGTGAATATATCAGTGTGGGTAACAATCATGTGTTGTCGTTGCGTTGGGTGAGAGGTCAAGCAAGTAGTAATGCCAAGCCGTTTGAATTAGGTGGGAATTTTGATCAATTCGATAGCTTGGCTGGAAATATTGGCTTTGGATTGTCGGACTATGCATTACGTGGTTATGACGGTAGTTCTTCAAAATTGCGCGGTTCGAGAATGAATTTGTTATCGGCGGAATGGCGAATTCCCTTGGTGGAAGTGTTTAATGGTTGGATGGCCCCGCCTGTCGGGTTAGGGAAAACAGCAATGAGTGTATTTGTAGATACCGGCAGAGCATCAGGTGGGGGTAATAATGGGCGTTATTACACCGGTGTGGGAGTTGAATTGAAACCAAATGTATTGATAGGATTGGATAATTTCTTGTTGGATATGCGTTTAGGGTTAGCACAAGGGTTGGATGACGACCTTGGTGAAACCAATGTGTATTTTTCTTTAGGTACAAGTTTTTAGTTTCGTATCGTATTTTTGATTACGTCAACATTTGAGAACATTATTCTAGTATTAAATAAAGAGCTGCAATAATGTATTCAAATGTTGACGTCCTAACGCCGTTGGTTGCCAGCGTTCGTTTGTTTCAAGCAATAGCCCTAGAGTTGTTGCTTGTTGTAACGGCTGTATAAGTGCTTTTGGTAGTGTGGCTTGCAATGTCCGTTGGAAAAAATGCTGTTTGCTAATACCTTCGTTTAATCGTAAACCATTCATAAAAAACTCCATAGCACGTTCATCTTCATCAATCCGCGAGGATGAACTAAGGAATGTCTTGTCTATGGTTCTATTTAAATAATCCGTAGGCATACGTGTTTTTTGATAGCGGATAATTTCTTGGGTATTTCCAAGGGTGATTTTTCCATGGGCGCCGGCGCCTATACCTAAGTAATCACCAAATTGCCAATAGTTAACATTGTGTAGGCATCGATTCTCCTTTTTTGCATAAGCAGATATTTCGTATTGTAAATATCCCTGTTCTTGAAGATAAGCTTGTCCAGCCTCCTGAATATCCCACAACGCATCATCTTCAGGTAGGGTGGGTGGTTTGTTATAAAAAACCGTATTGGGTTCTATAGTAAGTTGATACCAAGAGATATGGGATGGGTTTAGAGCCACGGCTTGGGATAAATCATTTAACGCTTGCTCTGGTGTTTGATTATGCAAGCCGTACATTAAATCGATGTTAAGTTTATTAAATCCAGCTTGGTGTGCCATTCCTGCTGCTTCTGTGGCTTCATCTTGATTATGAATTCGACCTAAGTTAACCAACTGTTCTGGTTGGAAACTCTGTACACCAATGGAAAGACGATTTATACCGGCACGACGATAGGCCGTAAACTTTTCTTGTTCAAAGGTCCCGGGGTTTGCCTCAAGTGTGATTTCTGCATTTTCAGCAATGGGAACTATCGCGTGAATACCTATCAGTAAGCGCTCTAGAGCAGAAGCAGATAACAAGCTGGGTGTACCACCACCAAAAAATAGTGTTTCTATATTACGACCTTGCACGAAGGGAAAATCGGTTGTCAAATCTTCTAATAAGGCGTCAATGTAGGCGTTTTCGGGAAACCCGGGTTGTGAAGAGGTCGCTTCTTTTGTTTGGTGACTGTTAAAATCACAATAAGGACATTTACGAATACACCAAGGTATATGAATATAAAGTGATAGGGGAGGTAGTGCCTCTAGTGTGAGGGTTGTTGTTTCAGTAGTTTTCAAGAATGCTTTACCAGTTGAGTCATTAGTACTTTTAATGCTTGCCCTCGGTGACTTAATGCGTTCTTTCGCTCAGAGTTTAATGCTGCCGCAACACAATTTTCAGAAGGAACAAAAAAGACAGGATCGTAACCAAACCCGTTTTCCCCTTCTGGTTGAAGCGCAATTTGTCCTTCCCAAGTACCTTGGCATATTAATGGTGTAGGGTCTTCTGCGTGGCGTAAATACACCATGACGCATTGAAAGCGCGCTAGACGTTTTTCTTCTGGAAGGCCTGAAAGTGCATCGATGAGTTTTGTCACATTATCGCTATCATTGGCATTAATACCTGCATACCGGGAGCTGTAGATCCCTGGTTGGCCGTTTAATGCATCTACTTCTAAACCGGAGTCATCTGCTAGGGCTGGACGTCCGGTAATTCGTGCAGCATTGCGAGCTTTGATAAGAGCATTTTCGACAAAGGTTAACCCGGTCTCTTCCGGTTCAGGTACATTCAAGGTTTTTTGAGCAACACCGGTATAACCTAATGGTAGAATGACCTCATTAATTTCTTTTAATTTACCTTTGTTGCCAGTGGCAATAACAATCTCTACAGTCATGATAATCTCCTTGGCTGAACCTGAGTGGTGTTGTTCGTCAATGTATTTACTTGTCAATAAAGAAGGTTTGGTCAAAGTCTACTTTTAGACCACGGTACTGAGGGGTTGGTTGAACATTGACGGAAAATGATAAACGTTCACCATCATCAAGAAAAAACTCTGCTAAATAATAAATGGCAGCGCCTTCGGTGATGACATTAAATTCCAACGTTCGTTGTTGACCGATAAGATTACTGACATTGCCGTTGAGTTGGGCGAGTACCCCTTCAATTTGTCCACTTTTCTGCTTTTTTTGAACGGCAATATTTAACATGCCGCGTTTTCGACTGCGGGTGATACCTGATGCCTTCGCCACCTTGGGAGTTAACATGGTGGTATTGATGGCGCTGTAATGAACAATATAATTGTCATCCTCGATTTTCTGCTCGGCTATCACGCTCGCGCTAAATAAAGCAGAAATGAAAAAGCTGATAAAGGTGTGAGTGAGTATTTTCATAAAAATTCCGTATTTAATATTTTGAATATTGGAGTGATTAATGGTGTCTAGTAATATGATAAATCGCTGTTTCGCCGAATAGATTCGGCAGTGTTTTTGATGCAAAGCTATCTTTTGCATTCGAGTCAACAACCGTACGATGCAAAATGGTTAATGACTTACGGTGGCATAAGGCTTCAAAATCTTTAAAGGTACAAAGGTGAATGTTCGGAGTGTTGTACCAGGTGTAGGGCAGGTTTTTTGATACTGGCATACGACCTTTTGCTAATAGGTAAAATCGGCATCGCCAGTGGGCAAAGTTTGGAAACGTAATAATACATTCCTTGCCTATGCGTAACATTTCATCAATGACATGATCTGGATAATGAACAGCTTGCAATGCTTGTGTCATTACCACCATATCAAAGCTATCGGTCTTAAAGTTTGCGAGGTTTTCATCCATGTTTTGACCAATAACATTGACACCTTTTTTGACACATTCGAGTATTTGGTCGGGGTTAATTTCTAAGCCGTAGCCATGAATGTCTCGATTCTTTTTTAGTTGGGCCAGCAGTGTCCCATCTCCACACCCTAAATCCAATACACGTGACTGGGGTTTAATCCAATCTTGTATTGTATTGAGGTCGCTACGTAAACCTGACTGTGCAATGGTTGCATTCATAAAGATATTTCCTGCGCAATGCCTTGCATGTAGGCTTTAAATAGTTGGGTGTATTGTGGTATGTCTAATAGAAATGAATCATGCCCTTGGGGACAATCAATTTCTGAATAAGTAACATCTTTATCGGCGGTCACTAATGCATCAACAATTTCGACTGATCGTTCGGGAGAAAATCGCCAGTCAGTAGTGAAGGATATTACTAGGAATCGGCATTTGGCGCGCTCCACCGCTAGGGTGAGGCTGTTATCATATTCGGCGGCCGGATCAAAATAATCCAATGCTCGCGTCATTAGAAGGTAGGTATTAGCATCAAAGCTCTCAGAAAACACCTCTCCTTGATAATTTAGATAACTTTCTACCTGAAACTCAATATCGTAATCAAATTTAAGTTTACCTTCTCGCAACTCTCGGCCAAATTTTTCTCGCATAGCTGCATCGGATAAATAGGTAATGTGGCCAAGCATGCGGGCTAAAATAAGCCCGGTTTTGGGGAAGCTATTTTTATCGTAATAGTGACCGTTATGAAAGCCTGGATCCGACAAAATAGCTTTACGAGCGATCTCGTTAAACGCAATGTTTTGTGCAGAAAGGATAGGTGCTGCGGCAATAACAACGCAATGGCGTAAACGCTCTGGGTAATCGATAGACCACTGAAGTGCTTGCATGCCCCCTAGACTGCCACCAATAACGGCTGCCCATTGTTGTATTTCTAATACGTCGGCTAAGCGAGCTTGGCTTTCTACCCAGTCTTTGGAGGTGACAATAGGGAAATCTGGGCCGTAAGGTTTGCCTGTGTCAGGGTTGGTACTTTCAGGTCCTGTGCTGCCGTGGCAGCCACCGAGATTATTGATACTGATGATGTGAAAGATTTCGGTATCAATGGCTTTTCCGGGACCAATGCAGGCATCCCACCAGCCGGGTCGTTTATCGGTCGAGGAATGGTAACCCGCTGCGTGGTGGTGACCACTCAATGCATGACAAATTAATAAGGCATTGGATTTGTCAGCATTAAGGGTGCCATAGGTTTCATAAATAATATCGTATTCTGACAGAGTCTTGCCGCATTGTAGGGTCAATGGTTGGTCAAAATGTATGGTTATAGGCGTAACTATACCTACTGAATCTGGTTTCGCAGAATTGACGGTAGGTTCAGGGGCAGAAAGAGGTGTGTTATGAACGTCAGACATGCAAGCAGGTACTCAACTGCAAAGGGCGTTAATCTCAATAATTGTATCTATTGAGGTGTGAATGGCGCTGATTTTACCGTTTATAGACTGGGAAACCTAGTGGTTGGGGAAAGACTGCTAATAAATTCGCTTTTGGTCAAGTGGTGATTCATACGGTGTGCTTGAAGCGCTGAGATTATCAGCTTTAATTATTAAAGGTGTGTGATTTTGCAACAATATAATTAGTAGCTGGTTTCGAGGGAAATATGAATTCAACAAGCAATGGAATACATCGATCGCTAGGTCGTAAGTACCTTTTGAAACGTAGGTTAGGATTTTGTACAGGGGTAATCGGTTCATTATTATTGGGGGGGGCAGTGTCGTGTTATGCCTCAGATGCGGCGCGTATTGATGCACTGGAAGCAAAAGTTGAGCAATTGACACAAGAGCAAGCTAATCAGGGATCTGCATTGGAGGAAGCGTTAAGTCATGTAGAGATTACTGGGTATATTAGTTTGCGGGGTGGGAAGCTGAATGAAAGGGGCATAACCTATTTAGGGGGGGTGAGTGATGAACTTTCTTTCTCTAACGAAACAACCTTTGGGGTTCAGCTAAAAGCGCCGGTTACTGAAGATATACATATGGTGTTACAGTTATCGGGCGATAGTATCGAAACACAGGCAGAAGTCGACTGGGCATTTATGGAATATCAGATGTCGTCATCTCTAAATATTCGTGCGGGGCGGTTGCGGGTTCCTGGTTTTATGGTGTCAGAGTATCAAGCTGTCGGTTATGCTTACCCGTGGGTACAAACGCCTCTGGAAGTGTATGGTTTAACTCCATTTTTGCGATATGAAGGGGTTGATTTTCGTTATTTTACGAGTATAGGAGATGTTGATGTACGGATTAATCCATTTATTGGCAGTACCAGTAACCAGGGCCTTAGGATTGGTCAGTTGATCTATGCAAACCAGGATAGTCAATTTGGCGGTATTGATATCCAGGTCAATTATGAATCTGTGAATGTGCGTGTTGGATATTCTAAGTATGAATTCGATTTGAAGGCTGACTCCTGGGATGTGTCAATGGAAGCCCTAATTGAGGGGCTTGTCGTTATTCCTGGTGATCCTGCTATCGAATCTTCGGGGATTGTGGATGTTATCGACCAGTTGGCGGCCGGGGCTACAGCAACGGCAGCAACAATAGCAGGGCTTGGTGATCTTGTAACCGCAGCGTTTTATACTGCTGAAGCTGAGTCATTTACGGCTCAGAGGTCAAACTATCTAAATGACTCGATTATGGGAGGTGAGCAAGAAGGGGAGTACTTCAGTGTTGGGTTTAGTTATGACTCAGAAAATATTGTATTGATGGCGGAAATGATAAAAGGTGGTATTTCTGGAGCATTCCCTAACGCCAAAGGAAGTTATGCAACGCTAGGCTATCGCTTGGGGAGTTGGATGCCTCATCTTACCTACGCGACATTAAAAAGTACGGATGATTCGGAGCGACCGGCTTTGCCAGAATTTGAAGCAACGGATGCATTATGGGTTGCTATACCTGATGTTGCGGCTGGTATTACTGGAGTGAATACAATGATTGGCCTAGTGAATGATACTCGAAATTTAAGTAATCCTAATCAATATTCATGGACGCTGGGTGTTCGTTGGGACCCGTTAGAGAGTGTTGCTGTAAAGATGGAGTATCAATATATCAGTTTGCCAGGACAAAGTTATGGGTATGTGTTGCCTAGCGCAGTAGTTCGCGGAGAGGGGGGGGCGAGTGGCTTTGATGAGAAGGTAGATAATGTTAATGTCGTAAAGTTATCTTTGGACTTGGTATTTTAAGTAATGACGAGCATCAAAAGACATATGATACGAGGGTTAATGTCCTTACTATGTTTTGGTACGGTGTTCTTTGTTAGTATTGTTAATGCTGCGCCCGTGTTAGGTGAAGAGGAGGAAGAGGGCTTATATGTCATTGTGAATGTTGATAATACAATTGATAGTGTGACAATTAACCAGCTAAGTCGAATTTTTAATAAAAAGGTAAAGAAATTTGAAAATGGTGTTGCTTCGCTACCCGTTGCACAAAAGTCGAGCCGCTCCGTTACGAGAAAGTTTAATAAAAAAATTCTCAAAAAAACGGTAAAGCAGTTAAAGTACTATTGGGCGAGAAAGATGTTTTCTGGTTCGAGCAAGCCACCTAAGTCACTCGCATCTGATATGGAAGTTGTTAAATTTGTCGCGAGTTTAAAAAATGCAGTAGGTTATGTTAGTCAAAAACCAAATAATAAAAATGTTAAAGTGATTCTTATTGAGCCTTGATTTGATCTCGGTAAATTCGGGGTAGAGTTGGTCGTATTGAGAAGATATTTTGATTAATTTTTTGCGTGTAGCCAGGATAATAGTAAACGATGAGTGGAGTACGGGATCTTTCAATACGACTAAAAGTTATTCTTGTTGCCGTAATTGGTGTAATGGGATTTCTTATTGTAATTTGGACTAATTTTAATTACTACCTTGATACGAATGCACAATTAACCCGTTTAAAAAATACAGAATATCCAGTGTTGGGTGGTGCGCATGAATTACAAATAGCATTGGCTGATATTGAACGGACTTATGAATCAAGTTTTCTCGAGTCGGATAAAGATACTCTAGAAGAAGGTCGCCAGTTAGTATTGTTAACAAAAAGTGGAATAGATGAGTTACAAAGGATTTCTCCGCAGCTTCTAGATCGTCTCAAAAAATTATCAAAACACTTCGATGAATACTCAGAATCTTTAGATAGCTACACACAGGATTTCATCGATGGGAAACTAGATGAAGACATTATGTTTGAGGCTTTTGAGGAAGTCAGTCACAAGCGTAGTTTATATGAACGTGATCTAAGGGCTTTTACTGAGACTCTAGGTTATGACTTTGGTGATGCAATTCAAGGTATGCAAGATCAGGGGGTTCTCGCTGTCCAACGAGAGATGGCTATCGGTAGTGTTCTTATTGTAAGTCTAATTTTTGTAGCTTATGTATTAATTCGAGATATTTTACTTGCTATTAATAAAGCGGTAAGCGTGGCAGACGAAATTGCAAAAGGTAATCTTGATATAAAAATAAGTAATCTTAGAGATGATGAAACTGGGCGTTTGATGCATGCATTGAGGACGATGCGGAATCGCCTAAAAGAGCAGAGGCAGTCAGATAAAATTCGAGCTAATAATCAGATGCGGATTACACAGCTTAATGATGCTATGCGAGGAGAACTTTCGTTAGAAAAACTATCTCAGAAAGTATTAAGTTGTATGGCCTCAGAGCTTAATGTTTTGGTGGGAAGGTTGTTTGAAGCTGATGGTGATACCCTTAATTATGTTTCTGGCTATGCATTTGATGCATCAAATGGAGAAAAGAATAGTTTTAAATTCGGTGAATCTTTGATTGGACAGTGTGCTGTCGATAGAGAAGTTATGGTGATTAATGATATTCCTGAAAATTATATTTCTGTATCTTCTGGGGTTGGAAAAGCGGTTCCTAAACGACTTATTATATTTCCGCTTATTCATAACGAAGAGTTAAAAGGTATTGTCGAGCTAGCAACTTTTTCCGAATTTGATAAAGATATGATGTCTTATATTTCAGACGGTAGTGAAGGAGTCGCTATTGCGATTAATGCTGGAAAGTCTCGATTAAAATTATCCAATATGCTGGCAAAAACACAAGCACAAGCCGCGGCAATGGAGAATCAAAAAGAAGAACTACGCGTTACCAATGAGGAGCTTGAAGAGCAGGCAAGGGAGTTACGCCATTCAGAGGAAAGTTTGCAAGCTCAGCAAGAAGAACTACGAGTAATGAATGAAGAGTTAGAAGAAAGAACAAAGATGTTAGATCACCAAAAGAAAGAGATTTTGAAGAAAAATGTCGAGTTGGAAAAATCTCGAGAGGTTATGGTTCAAAAAACTGATCAGTTGGAAATGAGTGGGAAATATAAGTCAGAGTTTCTATCAACAATGTCTCATGAGTTAAGAACACCACTTAATAGTATACTTATACTTTCACAGGGATTGGCAAACAATAAACATAATAATTTGGGTGATAAAGAGGTTGAGCATGCTCGTGTCATTCACTCTTCTGGTGAAGATTTGTTGTCCTTGATAAATGATATTTTGGATTTGTCGAAGGTTGAAGAGGGTAAGTTGGAACTTGTTGTAGATGATGTGACTCCGAAGGACATTATGGATGTTATTAAGCAACAGTTTAGTTATGAAGCTGAAACAAAAAGTATTGAGTTGATTTCTGAAATAAGTAATGCACCGTCGTTACTAAAAATTGACAAGCATCGTTTGAATCAAATTCTAAGAAATTTCTTATCAAATGCTTTCAAATTCACTTCGTCTGGAAGCATTACCATTTCAATATTAAATCGAGATGAAAAGCTCGTTCCAACACGCAAAGACTTGGTTAATTCGGAATATTTTATTATTAAGGTAGTTGATACTGGGATCGGTATACCTGTAGATAAACAACAATCCATATTTGAAGCCTTTCAACAGGCCGATGGTACAACAAGTCGACAATACGGAGGGACAGGGCTGGGGCTCACGATCTCTAGAGAGCTGTCTCATATAATGGGTGGAGAAATAACCGTTCATAGTGATGGCAAAGGAAAAGGTTCAACCTTTGCTGTATTTTTACCGGTTTTCTACGATGATTCAAAAGTAGAGGGTCATGACTTACCGGATTCTTCAAAGATATTGGGGGATAAGTCTGAAGCAAAAATTATAGAGGCTATAGAGAAGATAAGCCATCAAACACAGCATGACAAACCGGATATTAGGTCAGTGCTTATTATTGAAGATGATAACAATTTCTCAGAAATTTTGTCAGATCTGGCTGTTGATTTCGGCCTGACCCCGTGGGTTGAGAATAGTGGTGAGGATGCTCTACTATTGTTAAAAGACAAATTACCGGGTGCAATAATATTGGATCTAGGGTTGCCAGGGATTAGTGGAAAGAATGTTCTTGAAATACTTAAGAAAAGTGAGCGAACAAAATCAATTCCTGTACATGTTATTTCAGGGCGTGAAGAATCTGATAGTGTATTGGCGTTAGGAGCTGTTGATTTTCTAAATAAACCAGCGAATAAAAATAGTATTCAAGCGCTATTAAAACAAATTAAGCATGAAGCGACAGCGGCGGTTAAACGTTTACTTATTATCGAAGATGATCCAATCCAACAGCAAGCATTAAATGACCTGTTTTCAGTCAAAGATATATATTTTGACGTAGTAGATAACGGGTCAAAAGCAGAGGCATTATTAAGAGATAATGATTATGATTGTATTGTAATGGATTTACGACTTCCTGATTCTTCAGGTCTAGATATTCTGAAAAAATTGCGCTCCTTAGAAAAGAACCATCAAGTCCCTGCGATCATTTATACAGCGATGGATGTTAGCCGGGAAATGGAAGCAGAACTACGAAAAGTCGCTGATCGCATTATCTTGAAATCTGGTAATGCTATGGATCGACTATTAAATGAAACCTCTTTGTTTTTAAATTGGGTTGACTCCCAGCAAGTGGGTGAGCGCAGTGAGAGAGTGGATGATGATACTAGTGAAGCATTAGACGGTCGCCATATATTGATGGTAGATGATGATATGAGAAATTTATATTCGTTATCAGCAGCCTTGGAGGATTATGGATTAATTATCAGTACAGCCTCAACGGGAAAAGAGGCATTAGACTTTCTAGAAAACGATAGTTCGGTAGAATTAATTCTAATGGATATCATGATGCCAGAAATGGATGGATATGAAGCTATAACACGTATTAGAGCGCAAAATAAATTTTCAAAATTACCTATTATTGCACTAACTGCAAAAGCTATGAAAGAAGATAAATCTCGGTGTATTGAAGTGGGTGCGAGTGATTACTTTCCTAAACCAGTAGATGTTGAAAAATTAAAAAGTGTAATGAAAGTGTGGTTGCGACAAAAACAGTGAACAGCGTTTAAAGTATAGTTGATTATAACTACGGAATAACAAGGCTATTAATACGTGCTAAAATACCAAAATGACGAAGATTATGATATTCACGCTTTATTAGAAGTTATCTATTTAAAGTGGGGCTACGATTTTCGTGGATACTCCAAAGCATCGTTAACTCGTCGTATTTTCTTTTTTTTACAAGAGGAGCGGATAGATAGGATACCAGATCTACAATTTCGTATTGTGAGAGATCGGGGGTTATTCTCTCGTTTTATTAAGGATGTCACTGTTAATGTGACTGAAATGTTTCGAGATCCTTCTTTTTATCGTTCCGTAAAAAAACATATTGTTCCTCAATTAGAAACCTATCCCCATATAAAAATTTGGCATGCAGGGTGTGCAACAGGAGAAGAGGTATACTCACTTGCGATGTTGTTGGATCAAGCTGGATTGTTAGACCGAGCAACCATCTATGCCACGGATATCAATCGCTCTGTACTGGATAGAGCTAAAAAAGGTATATACAGCGACAGTCATTTAAGTCAATACCAGCAGAATTTTAAGGATGCAGGGTTAAATGGGGATTTACTGGATTACTTTGAGAAGGGTTATGATCATGTGATAGTGGATTCTCGATTGAGAAAAAACATTGTTTTTACCGAACATGATTTAGTTATTGATCATGTGTTTGGAGAAATGCAGTTGATTTTTTGTCGTAACGTATTAATTTATTTTACGCGAGAATTGCAGGACAAAGTGATTGGACTGTTTACTGAAAGCTTAGATTTTGGTGGTTACTTATGTTTGGGCATCAAAGAAAGTCTTGATTTCTTTGATGGCAGAGCAATGTTTACAGCGGTGGATGCCGATCATCGGTTGTTTCAAAAAACCAGTAATAAGGGTTCAAGCGACAAAAGATAACAGTGTGGTGGTAAAGCGGAGGTATAGTGATGTTGATAAGTTCCGATAGCGATAGATTTTCCAGACTCGTGGTTGTTGGAACTTCATGGGGTGGTATAGACGCACTTAAAGTGCTGTTGAAACATATAAACGCACCGTTTACCTTTTCCGTTGTGATAGTTATTCATCAAGAAAGACAAAAAAAGAGTCATTTATCGAAGATATTTGCGGAGATGGTTTCATTTCCAGTATTGGAAGCTGAAGATAAACAACAAATATTACCGGGAAACGTGTACATTTCTACACCTAATTATCATTTGTTGGTGGAGCAGGACGGAACCTTGTCCCATACTGTTGATAGACCGGTTAATTTTTGTCGGCCTTCCGTGGATGTGTTATTCCAAACGGCTGCGGACGCTTTTGGTAAGCGCGTTATTGCTATTGTGCTAACTGGTGCAAATCAAGATGGGGCAAACGGGTCTAAGTGGGTAAAACAGCGGGGAGGGCAGGTATTTGTGCAAGATCCAAAAGAAGCAGAGGCGAAAGTAATGCCATTAGCGACCATTGCGAATATTGACGTAGATCTTATTGGAAGCCTAAGTACCTTAGCTTTGACGCTTAATAATTTGGGGCGCAGCTAGTAATGAATAGATTTATAGGCCGCCTGCTGTTGGGTGATAGATCAAAAATTAATATCATGATGTTATTACAGGTTGTTGTTATTGATGAAAGTTGAGCAACGTATATTACTAGTGGATGACAAGCGCGCAAACTTGGTGGCGCTTGAGAGTTTGCTAGAGGAGCTAGATGTTCAGTTGCTAAGTGCAACATCAGGCCCAGAGGCGTTAAGTCTGCTGCTAAAGCATGATATATCGTTGGTGTTGCTTGATGTGCAAATGCCGGATATGGATGGTTATGAAGTTGCCGAACTAATGCGTTCTCGCAAGCAGACTCGTACTATTCCTATTATCTTTGTGACCGCTATTAATCATGAAGAGACTCATATTTTTAAAGGTTATGAAAGTGGAGGTGTAGAGTTTCTATCAAAACCAATAGAGCCTTATATTCTTACTAGTAAAGTTAAGGTATTTCTGGAGTTAGACAAACAAAAGCGTCTACTGGAACACTCATTAAATCAAGTTCAGCAGCTTAAGAATCGAAATGACTTGTTATTGCGTTCTGTGGGAGAAGGAATAATTGGCATTGACTCGGAAGGTGTTATTACTTTTGCCAACCCTGCTGCTGAAATGATTTTGGACTATGAACTGGAAGAGTTGGTGACTCTATCTGTTGGTCAATGTGTCATGGTAACCACGATTAATCCCGAAAATTTTATTTGGGAAAAATCGAAAATTTATGAGAAGTGCCGTACGGGCGAAAAACATCATTCAGATGTGGGTGTATTTCGAACCAAACATCATAAGATGATACCTGTTGAGTATACAGCAACACCAGTAAGCAAACCTGATGGAGAGTTTACTGATGTAGTGCTAATTTTTAAAGATATTACCGAGCGCAAAAAAATTGAAGATCAGCTGAATTACATGGCGCAATATGATGCGCTAACGGGATTGGGAAATAGAAATTTATTTAACGATGCACTAGAAACCAGTATTTTACGTGCGAATCATAGCAAAGATAGTTTTGCATTGATGTTTATCGATTTGGATCGATTTAAGCAAGTTAATGACTCGTTAGGACATGAAGCTGGAGACACCTTATTAAAAGATGTAACGGATCGACTGAATTCTTGTGTGCGTAATTCAGATGTGGTTTGTCGTTTAGGTGGTGATGAATTTACCATCATTCTGGAAGGGCATAATATTCATTCAGCAGCGGTTCGTGTTTCAGAAAAAGTACTGAGGTTCTTATCGATTCCGTTTAGTGTTGAAAATCAAAAGATTTATATTGGTGCTAGTATTGGTATTGTTTTTTACCCAGATATGGCAAATGACGCTAATGAGTTGGTAAAAAATGCAGACATGGCGATGTACCAGGCTAAACGTGATGGACGAAATTGTTTCAAAATCTTTGAGCCGAATATGAAGCAACAGGTCGAAGAGGCATTGGATTTAGAAACAAAATTGCGACATAGCAATGAGAGAAAAGATTTCTTTTTACATTATCAGCCAAAAGTTAGAGTTAGCGATGGCAAGATAATGGGCGTGGAGGCTTTGTTGCGTTGGCAGCCAGATGGCGACATGATTTCACCGGTTGTGTTTATTCCTTTAGCCGAAGAAACAGGATTGATTCAGACTATTGGTGAATGGGTGATTGAAGAAACCTGTCGTCAGTTAAGTGTGTGGAAGCAGCGATATCATTTGCCAGAGGATTTCTCTGCTTCTGTTAACTTATCGGTTAAACAACTCAACGATGATAGTGTTATTCATATTCTGGAACGACAGTTGGAGGAGCATGAGTTGTCAGCATCTTTACTGGAAGTTGAGATTACAGAAACAGTAGTGATGGAAAAAACTGATCAGAACCTTAAGGTTTTATGCGATATTCATAACTTGGGAATAAGTATTGCGTTGGATGATTTTGGCACCGGTTATTCTTCTATGAGTTATTTGACGCAGTTGCCGCTAAACGTTTTAAAAATTGATCGATCATTTGTAAATGATATGGAAACAGTACAGGGTGCCGCTATTGTAAAGGCGGTGGTGGCGTTGGCAAAAGGTTTGTCACTTAAAGTCGTAGCGGAGGGCGTGGAGACAAAGGAGCAATTGGTACGTCTGAAAGAACTAAGTTGTGATTATGTGCAGGGATTTTATTACAGTAAACCATTAGCTAATGATGTATTGGAAAAACGTTTTTCTGAAGACTTTGGCTATCGAGGGGAATCAAAAATATAGACTGAGTGTGGAGCGTTAGATCTAAAAGCGTGCTTTATTATCAAAAGCATTTAATGTTGGCGGTTTTTTTGGTTTGAGTTTGACGATATCAACAGGGGCAGGTTTACGCAACATATTGAGTATATCATCGGCTTGTTTTAGTTGAGCATTAATGTCCGCGAGCGTTTGGTTTATTTGATCAATTTTACCCTTAGCATCATTGCCATCACTTGATATCGCCCTAAGCTTAAGCACCTGTTCGTCTAGCATTTTTTTCTGTTGCTGAGCATTTTGGAAAATGGGTAGTAATACATCGTTTAGCCAAGTAATACCGTCAATACGAAGTCGTAAATAGATATTGCTAATCTCTGTCGCAATAGTGGTGAAAAAACGTTTGGATGTTGATTTTTGTTCGGTAAGCATTTTCTTTAAATTACGTCTAAAGCTTCCAGACTTATTCCGCAAATCATCCAGCTTGACGATATAGGTCTTACTGTCAAAGCGTGGGTAATCAATCGGAGCTAATCCCTGTTCTGACTCGTAATTGGCATATACCTCCGCAATTAATTTTTGCACACCGTTTTTAGATTCAGAAAACGCAACCATATCAGATCGAATGCTATCAAAAAAAGAATCCATTGCGTTGTTCATACCAACAACCGTCCAAGACGCCGATAACGCTTGCCCTGCTGTTTTGCGGTATTGCTCTAGTTTTTCTTTATCTACATGTGAAAGCATTGCACTACCTTCACGGTTGATCGCTTTTCGACTGGATTTAAGTAAAATCAATTTCTTATGGTAAAATGCTTGTTCTGCTTTGCTTTGGTCAGATAACGAGCTTAGTTGGCTGACGTGATTTTGCACGTCACCTTGCAAAATGTGTTGTTGCTCTAATAGGCTTTCTTTGCGGCGTAGGATCATTTTACGACTGCCGTGTAGCATCGTAAGAATATCTTTTACTACTCGATTTTTAACCATTAACTCTTTACGGCGAATGACGTCATTGGATAAGAGTTTTTCTAGCGCAGGTAAGTTACTTTGGGCTAAGCGTTCTTCATTTCCGTCAATTTGCGCCAGTAAACCTTCTTTGGCAGACACCGTTATAATTTCATCAGGGGCTATGCTGAGTAAACGAGCACACTGAGATTGCATTTCACGAATGATTTGACGATTATATGCATCGGCTTCTAACTCATCCCAGATAGAGTCAACCTTGTTAAGCACGGCATAAACACCGGTGTTTTCCTGTAGATTAAGGTCGCGAATGTGACGATTCCAAATTTCTAAATCAGTACCGCTGACCCCCGTTGATGCACTTAATAATAATAGAATGGCATGGGCTTCGGGCAATAAGCTAAATGTTAACTCTGGTTCACAACCGAGGGCATTGAGTCCTGGGGTGTCAATAATAGTTAGCCCTTGTTCAAGAAGGGGGTGTCGAAAGCTGATCATGGCATGGCGCCAAGCTGGGATGTAGACTTTATCGCTATCGTCTTCTACGGGTTCCAATATATTGACTTGAAACCCCATTGCAGCGGCATCTTCACGATTAACTCTCTTAACGGAAGCGACCTCAGAAAAGGCCTTTTTCATCATTTCTGGATTGTTTTGATCAATAGGTACATATACCCAATTATCTGGGATTTTCCGAAAACTAGATAAGCCCGAGCTACCTAAACGGGTCTCAATAGGTAATAAGCGTATATAACTTTTATCGTTTTCTGGGTCAAAAAATAACTCTGTAGGGCACATTGTTGTGCGGCCACCACCAGAGGGTAATACACGGGTACCAAAGTGCGCAAAAAAGAGGGCATTAATAAGTTCGGTTTTACCCCGAGAGAATTCACCAACAAACGCGAGGATAATACGATCTTCTTTGAGCATTTCAAAGGCAATTTTGAGTCGTTCATCCATTTCCGCTGACTGTAAGCGGTTTGCTACCAACCAGCCACGATAACGCATCAGCTGCTGGAGTATATCTTTTCTCCATCTGATATATGCGTCAACTTGACGTGCTAACCGGCTGGTATCCATCTTGATTATGTTGATCCTATAAAATTCGTTCTATCTTACGTGCCCAGAGCCATAAGTCTGTGATGAACATAGGGTTTGGCACGATTGGGGTTGTATCAGTGCCGTGTCGCTGTGCCTGCATTCACTATGTATTAGAATAGCTTAGCAGGAATTGCAGGGACTACGATTTAAAAGGGGCCTTGACCAAGCCCAAATAGAACCTTAATTGTACTGATAAGTACTAAGACGATCATGGGGGATAAGTCTAAGCCACCCATAGGGGGTAATATTTTACGTGCTGGAGCCATGACTGGTTCAGTGATTTGCTGTAGCAGAGCAACGAGTGGGTTGTAGGATCCTTGGGCAATCCAGCTCATTAAAATACTAATAAATATACTAAACATGTAAAAATTAAGCAGGGTATTGGCGGCTGACTTTATTACACTTATACCAAGAACAAGAGGTGAAAGTCCCGCTAAGGTGCCGTTATAAATCAATATAATCACGATCATTTTTAACAGCACTAAGGCTAACATCAGCACAATGCTTGCAACATCAACACCACCGAACCCTGGAATGATACGACGTAGGGGTTTAAGCACTGGGGTGGTAGCTTTAACAATAAATTGTGATATCGGATTATAAAAATCTGCACGTACTATCTGTAAGAGAAAGCGTGCTAAAACAATCATGATATAGATATCAAACAGGTAACCTAGAATAAAAACCAATGCACCGGCTGGGTTCATAATTGTGATGTTCCTAGTAAATTAAACGTTAATATAGCATGCAGTTACGGTGAACCTATGATGCTAACTCTTTAGAGCGATCATAAGCACCTTTTATCGCTTCGGCAAATATAGCTTTTAATCCGTTGTCTTGCATAATATTAATTGCACACTCAGTGGTACCAGCGGGAGAGGTGACTCGCCGGCGTAGCTCTGCTGCATCAACATCGCTGGTGATAGCTAGTTGCGCTGACCCTAGCGCTGTTTGTAAGGTAAGTTGGGATGCCACTGAATCGGGCAAACCTAAAGAGCGGCCTGCTTCCATCATCGCTTCCATTACCAATAAAAAATATGCAGGGCCACTGCCGGAAAGAGCCGTGACTGCATCAATTTGATCCTCATTTTCAACCCACAATGCAAGGCCTACGGCGGATAGCACATCTTTTGCGAGTTTTTTCTGGGTATCTGATACATGCTGATTGGCAAATAACCCCGTTGCCCCAGTTTGAACCAATGCGGGGGTATTGGGCATGCAGCGCACTGCGGGGGCAGACTCGCCGAGCCAAGTGCTTATATTCTTGAGGGTGATACCGGCTGCAATACTCACTACTAACGGGCGGTGTTGTTGGATAATCTCTTTCAGAGGGGTGGCCACGGTTTCCATCACTTGGGGTTTAACAGCAAATATAATGACATCTGCGTGACTACAGGCTTGGGTGTTATCCCGTGTGGTATTTACGCCAAGAGTGGTACGATTATGTAGCAATAAGTCTTCGTTGAGATCAGTCATGGTAATTTGTGTGCTGTCGAAGCCTTTAGCGATTAATCCACCCGCTAGGCTGCTTGCCATGTTGCCGGCTCCGATGAAAGTGATCTTAGCGCTCATATCTGATGTGTCCGTCTAGTGTTGTATTTTAAAGTTGTATTTTAGTGCCGTTATTGCCGAGGGCCAAATAGAGCTGTGCCAATGCGTATAATGGTTGTTCCTTCAGCGATGGCTGCTTCTATATCGTCAGACATTCCCATTGAGAGAGTATCCAGAGCTAGGGTGTGTCTAGGTAGCTGCTGATTAATGCTTGAGAGTAATCTAGCAACTTTTTCGAAAGGTTGGCGTTGTTCGGCGAATGTTTCCCGTTTTTGGGGAATACACATTAATCCCCGCAATCTGAGATTAGGTAGTTGACTGATTTCTATTGCCGCATTGACGGCCTCATCTATCATAAACCCGGATTTGGATGTTTCATTATCAATATTAACTTGCAAACAAATTTGCAAAGGGGGAAGTGTGGATGGTCGCTGGTTGCTAAGCCGTTTGGCAAGTTTTAAGCGGTCGACACTGTGCACCCAGTGAAAATGTTCAGCAACTGCACGAGATTTGTTGGATTGTATGGGGCCAATAAAATGCCAGCAGATATTACAGTCGGTTAGCTGTTGTTGTTTATCTAAGGCTTCTTGCAGATAGTTCTCGCCAAAGTTTTTTATAGAGGAAGAATACAGGGTACGAATATTTTCCGCTGTTCTGGTTTTGCTAACAGCAAGTAACGTGGGAATACTGCGCTGATGTTTTTGGCAGGCGAGTGATATTCTTTTTTCTACCCCCTGCTGTCGGTCTGCGATCTGTTGCTCAGAAATAGGCATAATACTATGATAAATAAGAATAAAATGGTTTGGATTATGGTTGTAATGCGGCTATTTTAACGTAAAACAATTGCAATTGCTGAATTACTCGTTGATTAGGTCGTTGATTAGACAGGTGTAACCGCATTCCGGGTGCTAACCTAATAGAGATTACCTATTTATATAGACTGCCCGTAGCTGTCTTTTAGACATGATTAGAATGACAACAGGTTAAAGAATCAATGGATATTACTGAATTACTCGCATTTAGTGTTAAAAATGGTGCATCTGATTTGCACCTTTCGGCTGGTTTGCCCCCTATGATCCGTGTAGATGGTGATGTGCGCAGAATAAACTTGCCTCCCATGGATCATAAGCAAGTGCATTCACTGATTTATGACATAATGAATGATAAGCAGCGAAAAGATTATGAAGAATTTCTAGAAACAGATTTTTCTTTCGAAGTCCCTGGCGTAGCCCGTTTTCGTGTTAACGCGTTTAACCATAACCGAGGTGCAGGGGCGGTATTTCGTACAATCCCATCAAAAGTGCTGACCATGGAGGATTTGGGCCAAGGGCAGGTATTTAGAGATATTTCAGATATTCCACGCGGTATTGTATTGGTAACAGGGCCAACGGGTTCTGGAAAAAGTACAACCTTGGCAGCGATGATTGATTATATTAATGAAACGCGTTATGAACATATATTAACCATCGAAGATCCTATTGAATTTGTTCATGAGAGTAAAAAGTGCCTTATGAACCAACGTGAAGTACATCGTGATACCTTAGGGTTCGCCGAAGCATTACGGTCGGCGTTACGTGAAGATCCCGATATTATCCTTGTTGGTGAGATGCGAGATTTGGAAACGATTCGATTAGCGTTAACTGCCGCAGAGACGGGTCATCTAGTATTTGGTACATTGCATACAACCTCGGCGGCAAAAACCATTGACCGTGTGGTTGATGTATTCCCGGCAGCGGAAAAGTCTATGGTACGGTCTATGTTGTCTGAGTCATTACAGGCCGTTATTTCGCAATCACTGCTTAAGAAAAATGGTGGTGGACGAATTGCTGCCCATGAAATTATGCTAGGTACACCGGCTATTCGTAACTTGATTCGAGAAGATAAAGTGGCACAGATGTATTCTGCGATTCAAACGGGGGGTAATTTAGGCATGCAGACATTGGATCAATGTTTACGAGAGCTACTAAACAAAGGGCTAATTTCTCCTGAAGCTGCACGCGAGAAAGCAAAAAACCCAGAGAATTTCTAGAATACGGTGTATAGAACGTTCAGATAACAATGCAGTAGTAAGGGGTAAAGAATGGACTTTGAAGGTCTGCTAAAATTAATGGTGGAAAAAGGCGCGTCGGATTTATTTATCACGGCTGGCGTTGCCCCCAGCATGAAAGTCCATGGGCGAATTGTTCCTGTAACAAAAACTTCCCTAAGCCCAGAGAAAACTCGTGAAACTGTGCTGGGAGTAATGAATGAATCTCAGCGTAAAGAATTTGTAGAGACACGTGAGTGTAACTTTGCGATTAGTGCGCGGGGCATTGGACGATTTCGTGTGAGTGCGTTTTATCAGCGTAATCTTGTTGGAATGGTGTTGCGGCGTATTGAAACCAATATACCTCGCATTGATGATCTTGGTCTGCCCTCAATGATTAAAGACTTAGCGATGACTAAGCGGGGCATTGTTATTTTTGTCGGGGCAACGGGAACGGGTAAATCTACCTCTCTTGCCTCTATGATTGGCCATCGTAATCACAATAGTAAAGGGCATATTATTAGTATCGAAGACCCTATTGAATATATTCACCAGCATGCAGGGTGTATTGTTACTCAGCGTGAAGTTGGACTAGATACGGAAAGTTTTGATATTGCGCTAAAAAATACCTTACGACAGGCGCCAGATGTTATTATGATTGGAGAAATTCGTACCCGGGAAACTATGGGATATGCTATCGCCTTTGCTGAAACTGGTCACTTGGTATTAGCAACACTACACGCCAATAACGCTAACCAAGCGTTGGATCGTGTTGTTCACTTTTTTGCAGCGGATCGTCATAGTCAATTATGGATGGATTTGTCTCTCAACTTAAAAGCAATGGTCGCACAACAATTGATTCCAACCCCTGACGGTAAGGGGCGTCGAGCGGTGGTTGAAATCCTTCTAAATACCCCTTTAATGGCAGACCATATCCGAAAAGGAGATGTGCACTTATTAAAACCATTAATGATTAAGTCTCGTGAGTTGGGAATGCAAACCTTTGATCAGGCACTGTATGATCTGTACTCCGCTGGAGAAATCACTTACGAAGACGCCATGTCTCACGCAGATGCGCCGAATGATTTACGTTTGATGATTAAATTAGGTAATGAGGGTGGCCTAGATCAACTAGAGGATGCAACAAAAGGTCTGTCACTTGAAGACGACGACTCATTAAAGTTCTAGGAGCTAATGTTTTAGAATTCTTGGCACTTTACATACCTCTATAAGTCTATCGATAGTAGCTATGAAAACGATATAACTGTTTATATAAATGGTTATATCTATCTTTGATTATTTTTCTACAATCCCTTTCTGCGTCCTCTTTGAATGGGTATTTTAATTGATAACTGAGTTGATGCCTGGGTTGATATATACGCCGATGCGTCTGTGCATTCATGTCATAGACCCCAGCAAAAAGCTACGCTATATTGAAGCCAAATCCAATCACCTATTCTAGGAATCGGCAATGGCCTATAACACTATCGATTACAAAATAAACAGCAATGTTCTCACATTAACCCTTAATCGTCCTGATAATTTAAATTCCTTTACTGTTGAAATGGCGAACGAATTAATTGATGCCTTTAATGCAGCGAGTAATGATGATGTTGTTCGAGCTATTGTAGTAACAGGGGCTGGTCGAGCGTTTTGTGCCGGTATGGATTTATCCGCGGAGGGTAATGTTTTTGGTCTTGATGAAAATCAGGTTCCTACGTTGGATGATATGAACAATCGCTTAGATGATCCGGCCATTCTTCATGGAGTGCGGGATACTGGCGGGCGTGTAACGTTGGCAATTTATGATTGTACCAAACCTGTGATAGCAGCAATAAATGGTGCTGCAGTCGGCATTGGGGCCACTATGACGTTGGCGATGGATATTCGTCTGGCGTCAGAAAAAGCACGTATTGGTTTTGTATTTAATAAGTTGGGTATTGTACCTGAGGCGTGTTCTAGCTGGTTTTTACCAAAAATTGTTGGTATCTCTCAGGCATTGGAATGGGTTTATAGTGCGGAAATTATTAAACCTGAAGCGGCAAAAGAAGCGCGTTTAGTAAAGGCCGTATATCCAGCAGAAACCTTGTTGGAAGAAGCGTATAAAATTGCCAATAAAATTGCGAACAATACGTCGGCTGTAGCTATCGCGATGTCTCGGCAAATGATGTATCGCAATTCAGCACAACCCCACCCGATAGAAGCCCATAAAATTGAGTCGTTAGCGATGTTTTATGCGAGTGTTGATGATGGAAAAGAGGGCGTAAACGCGTTTTTCGAAAAACGAGAAGCAAAATTTAGCACTACAATGTCTGAAAATAAACCACCGTTTTACCCATGGTGGTAGGCAATAGTAGCACTAACTATAGCGTAATCATTCACCGTTAGGGAAGTTGGAATACTAAGCGGCCATTGTGGATGGTTGCGCAGGTACGGCCATTCATTGTTTTTCCTAGTAACGGTGAATTTTTACCTTCAGAATACAATGTTTCCGATGTTAGCTGCCACTGAGCTGAGGGATCAAAAATACTCAGGTTGGCCATGGAATTCTCAGCGATTTTACCCGCATCAATTTTGATGATTTGGGCAGGAGTTGTTGCGATACAGGTTACCCATTCTTGCTCTGATAAAATACCGTCGCGTACTAAGCCAAAACTCATGGGTAAAAAGGTTTCAATACTGGATATTCCCGCCTCTGTTGCTCCAAAGGGGGCAGATTTTGCAGCGATCTCGTGTGGTTGGTGATCTGATGTGATCGCAGTAACAATGCCAGATTTGACGGCATCTATCAGTGCTTTACGATCAATCTCACTTCGAAAGGGTGGGTTTACATGGTATTGGCTATTAAAGCCGTCAACAGCCTCATCATTAAATAACAACTGATGAACAGCAATGTCGGCGGTAACAGGAAGGCCGCGTTGTTGGGCGGCAGCAATTTGTTCAATGCTGCGGGCACAGGATAATTGGCCGAAGTGTGCGGTTACACCGGTTTGTTCTACTAGTAATAAGTCTCGTGCTAGTGCCACAGTTTCTGCAGAGCGTGGAATGCCGGGTAAGCCGAGGCGAGTTGATGTGAAGCTTTCATGGACAATACCGTCACCTTGTAAGCTTAAATCAACACTTTGAAAAAATACGGTTAGATTAAATGTTGCAGCATACTCTAAGCAACGTAGTAATACTCGGCTATCTTTTATTGCATTACGTAGTTGAGCTACGCCAATGCAGCCTGCTTCTTGTAGGGCGTGCATTTCACTAAGTTGAGAGCCTTCTAAACCTTGAGTAATTGCGCCAATAGGTAATACATGGGCGTAACCGGATTGGTGGGCTCGCTCTTGAATAAGTGCAGCAACTGCAGGGTTATCAATAACGGGGTTGGTATCTGGCGGGCAACATAGGTGGGTTACCCCTCCTGCTGCTGCAGCTTGGGTTTCACTGTGAATAGTACCTTTGTATTCTTGTCCTGGTTCTCGTAGACGAGCGCATAAATCTACTGCTCCAGGGATAACCAATTTACCATCTGCATTAATGGTAATGTCGGTATCAATACTTTCTGTATTGGAGCTACTTGTATGAATAGGAACAATACGTTGAATAAACCCATCAACAACATAAATGTCCGCGATCTCGTCTCGTTGAGATAGTGGATCAATAACACGGCCGCCAGCTATTTTTATTGATTGAGGGTTGGGAGAAGAAGGGGTGAACTTCATGCGCCATGTTCTCCAGTGGTTGTTTCGGAAGCAGCAATTATTTCTGTTGATTGGCCACTCATGGCCATGGATAGTACCGCCATTCGTACGGATATGCCGTAGTTAACCTGTTTAAGAATAACCGACTGGGGACCGTCAGCAACGGCGGTTTCAATTTCTACCCCGCGATTAATAGGTCCTGGATGCATGACGATAGCATCGGGTTTTGCAAATGCGAGTTTCTCTGTTGTGAGCCCGTATAAACGATAAAACTCGTGTTCACTAGGCAGTAACGCAGAATTCATTCGCTCTTTTTGTAGGCGTAACATGATGACAACATCGACGTCTTTTAAGCCCTGTTCCATATTATAAAAAACGTTTGCTCCTAAGTGTTCCATATCATGGGGAATCAAGGTTTTTGGCCCAATAACTCGAACCTCGCCCACTTGTAAACCGTTTAATGCATGAACTTGAGAGCGCGCTACTCGGGAGTGGGTAATATCTCCGATAATCGCAACTTTAAGGTTACGAAAATCGCCCTTATGTTTACGAATGGTGTACATATCCAGCATGGCTTGGGTAGGGTGAGCGTGGCGTCCATCACCAGCATTAATAATCGCAACATTAGGGCAAACTTGGCTGGCAATAAAATGCGGCGCGCCGCTGTCTTGGTGACGAACAATAAACATGTCGCTATCCATTGCCTCTAGATTCCAAAGCATGTCCATTAGTGACTCACCTTTGGAGGTGGCAGAGGCACTGATGTTGATGTTAAGTACATCGGCGGAGAGTCGTTTTGCTGCCAATTCAAAGGTGGTGCGTGTGCGTGTGCTGGCCTCAAAGAATAAATTAACGACCGTTTTACCGCGTAATAGAGGGACTTTTTTAACCGCTTGTTGGCCAACGCTAGAAAAGGATTCAGCAGTATCAAGGATTTCAGTAAGTATTTTAGTACTAAGGTTCTCAGTGGTGAGAAAGTGTTTGAGTTGACCGTGTTCGTTGAGTTGCAATTGGTGAGGGGTAATAGCCAGGCTCATGAGAATCTCTATTGTCGTCAGTTTACTTGGGTGATCGTCAGATGCATATTATCGGGGCCGTGTAATTTTACGCGTTGTTGGGGGGCTAAATCCAATCGTTCTCCAATAATATCTGGTTGAATAGGCAAATCACGCCCTGGTACGTCAACTAAGGTGACCAATATGACTGATGCAGGGCGGCCATAGTCAAATAATTCGTTAAGCGCGGCTCGAATAGTTCGCCCACTACTGATGACATCATCGACCAGAATGATATGTTGCTCATCGGTAGTAAAAGGCAAATTCGATGTTTTAACTGAGGGATGTAAACCTTTTTGCGTAAAGTCATCACGGTAGAAGGTGATGTCGAGTAATCCGAGGGCTTGGTCTAGGGCAAGTTGTTGATGTAATGATTTTGCAACCCAAGCCCCGCCGGTATGAATTCCCACCATAGCGGGTTGACGGATGTTGCGTTGATCAAGCAGGTTCTGTAGGTCGGATGACATGTTGTTAATAAGAAAATCAACCGTGGGCAGGGTCATAGATTATGTCCTGTAGTTGGTTCGAGTTCAGCGAACCAAGTTTCGATAATAAGAGCGGCGGCGACACTGTCAATTTGGCGATTGGACTTTGCAGCACGGCCACTATATTGCTGTATCTGATCTCGTGCATCGTAGCTTGAAAGGTGCTCGTTTGCTGTGAATAGCGGTAACCCAAAGCGGCCATGCAATCGATTGCCAAATTTTCTGGCTCGTTTTGTTAGAGCGTTATCAGTGCCATCTTCATTTAGAGGAATGCCAACAACAAATGCGTCTGGTTGCCACTCTGCGATTAACGCAGCGACGGTCTCCCAGCGAGGTTGGCCATCTTTTGCGGGTATTTCGGATAAAGGGCTGGCGGTTTGAGTGAGCTTTTGACCTATGGCGACCCCAATTTTTTGGGTGCCAAAATCAAATCCCATAACGGTTGTAATCAACGGTTAGTGTCCACCATCTATGAATGGCCAACGTCTGATGACATAAGGCTTAAGTCGATACCAAGTAACTTTGTTGCCGCTTCCCAGCGTTTTCCTTGTGGTGTTGAGAAGAGTATTTCTGGATCAGCTTTGACGGTGATCCAGGCATTGGATTGCATCTCTTCTTCGAGTTGACCACCACCCCAACCGGCGTAACCTAGTGCAACAAGGTTGTCTTTGGGGCCTTTGTTATTGGCTATATCGTCCAGAATATCCCTGGATGTAGTAAGGCAGATACCTTCTTCCATGATAACGGTAGATTGCCATTCTTGTGGGTTTCTATGTAATACAAAGCCCATTTCAGTTTGGACTGGGCCGCCTTCTAGCACATTTTGGTGGTCGAATTGCTCATCGTAGTTATCGATATCGAGGTGCTCAAAGACTTCACCTAGGGATAAATTTAGTGGGCGGTTGATCATGATTCCCATCGCCCCATCCTCATTGTGCTCACATATATAGGTGATGCTACGAGAAAAATTAGGGTCTTCCATTGCTGGCATCGCAATAAGGAAGTGGTTTTTTAAGCTGTCATTTGAGTTGGTATCCATACCACTAGTATTGGGCCAAAAGATACGGGATTCAAGTGTTTAAAAAAGGTATCCATATATCTACTTAAAAACTTGAAAGGTAATTTCCTTTTTTAAATTGCCAGGTTCGGATGATCTCTAAAATGTCCGTAGTTTCAGCGATTTCCTTTGGAAATGGTCCAAATGGCGCCGAACGTTGCACAATATGCATTGCTGCGTCATCTAGTACGCGCTTCCCTGAGGATTTTAATATACGGATTTCATGAACGGAGCCATCGGCTTTTACCGCCACCATTAGCCGTAAGCTGCCAAATATTTCTTTACGCTTGAGCTCAGGAGGGTAATACAAATTCCCGAAACGTTCGATACGTCGTCGCCAAGCATCAAGATAAGCAGCATCTTGTGCTGCTTTGGTACTGGCAGCCGTTAGTTGACGTTTGCGGGGGCGCTTGGCATGAACTTGCTTTTTGTCACTGAGTTGGGCTTCGAGGCTTGCTATTTCAAGGCTTCGTTGCAGCATCGCAATGGCAGATACTTGTTCCGTTTGTTCCAGTTCTTTTTCTTCAGGGTTTTTGGTTGTTTTAAAAAGGCTGGTGGTGGTTGTGCTAAGTTGCCTTTCGGCTGAGTGCTTAACGGGTGTTTGGCTGGCCTTTTGTTGGATAGGGTCAATTTCACGCACAACGTTATCTTCGAATGTGGCTATTTCCGTGGTACTAACAACAGCCTTTTCTTCTAATGTGCCACTGCCTTGTTGGTTCATTTGAGCAAGAAAGTCGGCATCTTCTGGTGTTGCGTCACTTTTATTGTGAGCAAGGGTGATTTCGAGTGTTTCTGCTGTAATTTTAGGAGGGGGCAGGGTGAAACTTACCCCTAGGATAAGGATGCCATGCAATACTGCCGCTAGAAAAAACGTGAACATAAAGCGGTCATTTGCGGTGACGCTAGGTGGTTGTGCTGATACTGCCATGGACTCGTTACTTAAACCTCTGGTTTGTTATGTTGTGTTTATATCCAAGTGGGCCTCTATGACCGCGCCGAATGTTATGTTCTATTTCAGAAAATGCAGCGAGTACATCTTTGTACCCAATGCAGGGCAGGCTCTATGCTTGCTTCGGCGCTAATAGCAAGAATCATGGGTATATTGATATAGTTACGTTATTATTTTTTAGCCAGTCGACGTTCGATAGCGTCCATTAATAACCCAGCGATATTGATTGATGTTGCTGCTTCAATTTCGCGGACACAAGTGGGGCTGGTGACATTGATTTCAGTAACATAATCCCCGATGACATCAAGGCCCACGAAGATTAACCCTTTTTCTACCAAGCTGTCGCGTACTTGCTCGCAAATCCAACGTTCTCTATCGGATAATTCTTTAACGACACCGGTTCCCCCTGCTGCTAGATTTCCTCGATTTTCACCTTCTGCGGGGATACGGGATAACCCATAAGGCACTGGTTCACCATCGATAATCAATATTCGTTTGTCTCCTTGATTAATGTCAGGGATAAACTGCTGTGCCATCGCGGGTGTTTTGCCGTGATTGGTTAAGGTTTCGATGATAACACTTAAGTTCTTATCGTTTGAGCCTGTGCGGAAAATAGACGCTCCGCCCATGCCATCCAAGGGTTTAAGGATAATGTCATTGTGTTGTTCTGCAAACTTTTTCAGAATCTGTGCATTAGCACTGACGGTTGTTGGTGTGCAACATTCGGGAAATTCAGTGGCAAAGATTTTTTCATTGCAGTCTCGTAAGCTTTGAGGTTTGTTGACGATCAATGATCCGGCTTTCTCTGCTTTATCCAGGATATAAGTAGAATAAATAAACTCCATATCAAAAGGGGGATCTTTACGCATCAAGATAACATCGCAGTCCGCCAGGGGGTGAACATCGGAATCACCGAGCTGATACCAGCATTCTGGATTTTTGAGAGGCTTTAATGAGCGGCTTGAGGTCATTGCTTGACCGTTTTCAATGAACATATCCTGCTGTTCGATATAGCGTATGTCCCAATTTCTGTTATCCGCCTCCCATAACATGGCTAATGTACTATCCTTCTTGTAAGGAATGGATGATATTGCATCCATAACAACGCCCAGTTTAATTGTCATAACTTTTGATCCTATAAAATGCGTCAAAGGTGGCAAAGAAAATGAGTTGAAAGATTAAACGATTTTTCATATAACTCAAAATTTCTAGTTGATCTAGTTATAAAAAATGCGGCTTATCAGTATTAAAAATACTAATAACGACAATAGTTTATAGATTGTGCCTAAAATCTATGATTATAATTACCGCGCTCTGGGTGTTTTGTCGAAAAATATTGTGCTTCGAGTTTGCGAAGTATCTACAACGATATTATAACTATATCTTACTGGCCAAAATTAAGGCTTACATAAAAAGGCAATGTCGATGGAAGACAACTTCGAAAGTTTAAAAGTCATGGTAATTGATGATAGTAAAACCATTCGTCGAACCGCGGAAACCTTGTTAAAAAAAGCAGGTTGTTCTGTGATCACAGCAACGGATGGTTTTGATGCATTATCAAAAATCGCTGACACCCAACCGAATATCATTTTTGTAGATATAATGATGCCACGCCTCGATGGTTATCAAACGTGTGCGTTAATAAAAAATAACAGTACATATAAATCTACACCTGTCATTATGCTATCCAGTAAAGATGGATTGTTTGACAAAGCAAAAGGCAGGATTGTTGGGTCGGATCAATATTTGACCAAACCGTTCAGTAAAGAAGAGCTACTTGGTGCTATTCGCGAGCATGTGACAACATAGCTGTCGACCGTGTTGAGCGGGCTTCTTTTTAGCTCAGACTAAATTTAAGCGAAATCGAGTTTTCTAAATTATACTGTTATAAATCAAATTGAAGCGCAAACCTGTAACTGGAGGGTATATGCCTCGTGTACTCATAGTTGATGATTCTCCTACCGAGACGTACAAATTTAAAGAAATCCTTGAAAAGCACGGGTTTGAAATTATCACTGCAGAAAATGGTGCCGATGGTGTTTCAGTTGCTCGTCAAGAGCTGCCCGATGTAGTGTTAATGGACGTAGTGATGCCGGGTTTAAACGGTTTTCAAGCTACTCGTCAGATTAGCAAAAATGAAGAAACCAAACATATCCCTGTGATTATCGTTACAACGAAAGATCAGGAAACGGATAAAGTCTGGGGCAGACGCCAGGGAGCAAGTGATTACCTGACAAAGCCTGTTGATGAAGCCAAACTATTGGAAACTATTAAGCGCGTCATGGATGCGTAGATGCTATGAGTGAATTATCTCCTGCATACCTAAAACTGGTCGACTTAGCGTCCCGTAGCCGTAAAAATGCTGATGAGCTTCCTGCGCAAAAAGAAGCAGTTACATTTTGGACTGGCGTTGGATTTACACTTGATGGCAACCAGTATGTTGCCCCAATGGATGAAATCTCTGAAATATTAAGTGTTCCACGCTTTACTCAGGTACCCGGTGTACAAACATGGGTACGTGGTATATCGAATATTCGTGGACGTTTGATGCCGGTGATGGATTTACTCACCTTCTTGAATAAAAAATCAGAAATCCAATGGAAGCGCCGGCGTTTGCTGGTGGTTGAGAGCGGGGAACTGTATAGCGGCTTGGTTGTTGATCGAGTGTTGGGTATGCAGCATTTTCCGGTGGATAGTTTTGTGAATGAATTACCGGCAAGTTATAGCGTTACAAAAGACTATTTGAAAGGTGGTTATACGTCAGAAAAAGGTATGTGGGGGTTGTTCAGTTTGCGTAAGCTGGCAAGTGACCCGCGATTTTTAAACGTAGCATCCTAAATAATAGCCTTCAAAGTAAGAGAAACATTAGATAACAGCAGAATTTTGTTGTTATCTAAGGGTACTGAGTAAAGTGTGTTTCAGTATGGATCACTTTGCTCGATACCCAAATGATAGAAGGGTTTGAGTGTAAATTTTTCTATCATACAGGCAGTGAAGGAATTGGATTAACTTGAATTCTTAAAACGCATTCACAATGTTGTGATGTTTTTTTGTTGTTTATCTCTCTTTTTCCTGTCGATTTTGAATTATTGAGCCTAGATTTATAATGATTCGATTTAATATAGATCGGCTCTAATAATGATTAGCTTTAACATGAAGTGTTTCATACGGATATCTTTGAACATGCGTGTCATGCGTGTGGGAAGCGATAACGTAAGACATTTACCACATAATAGTATTGCACTGAACGGCCAGGAGTCCGCCTATGTCGTCTAGCACTGGGAAGCTGGATACCAGCACCAAGTCTTCAAATCTTGTACCGATGTATATCATTGGTCTTATCGTAATGATGGGACTAATGGTTGTTAACTTCGTTTTGGTGGGTGAGCACGCCGGAAAATCTGCGAAGTATATAACCAAGGCAACAGAGCTTAAGGTGCTGTCTCAACGTATCGCAAAAAATGCTCTGGAATCGGCAGCTGGTAACGCAGATGCGTTTGCCTTTCTAGAACAAGCTCGAGTTGAGTTTGGTTTAGCTTGGGATCAGATCAAAAATGGTGACTCTGAAGAAGGCTTTAGTGCTGATTCAGTGTTTGTTTCTACCGGCAGTCAAGAGATTGTAGCGGTGGATAAGGTCTGGAAAAGCGTGTCGCAAAATGCGGATGTTATTTTGCAGGGTCAACAAACGGTAGTTAACCTGCACGATGTTGCAAAGGTGTTAGCGGATACTATTCCGGTTTTGCAAGAAGAGTATGATCTGGTGGTTGAGACTCTGTTAGATAACAGAGCCCCCGCGAGCCAGGTTGCGGTTGCACAGCGTCAGTCTCTCCTAGCGGAAAGAATTGTACGAAGTGTAAACAAAGTTTTGGAAGGTGGCGAAGATGCGGTAATGGCCGCAGATAGCTTCGGTCAAGATACGCAGCGTTTTGGACGTGTACTCACTGGTATGTTGGAAGGTGATGCTGCCCTTAATATCAGCCGAGTTCGTGATTCCGATGCGGTAGATTCGCTAAATGAAATCGCAGACTTGTTTGGCGAAGTGAATGACAGCGTTGACGAAATCCTTGAAAGTTCACCAGAGCTGTTTCAGGTACGACGAGCAGCAGATGATATCTTTGTTGATTCTCAAACACTGCTTGATGAAACTAGTGCTTTGACCAGTCGTTTCGAAGACACGACCATTGCTGGCATTTGGTCAACAACGATAGGTATCACGTGTGCGGTATTGGCATTGGCATTTCTACTCTTAATCTTCTTTAACTTTATTGGGCAATCTCGTAGCAGCCTAGCGGAAGAAGAGCATCGTCGAGAAGAAGAAGAAAAAGCTAATCAAAATAACCAGGAAGCAATCCTTCGATTGCTGGATGAGTTGGGTGATTTGGCGGATGGTGATTTAACCATTCAAACAACGGTAACCGAAGATTTCACAGGAGCGATTGCTGACTCCATTAACTTTACCATTGACCAACTTCGTAGCTTGGTATCAACCATCAACGAAACTGCTGTACAGGTATCCTCTGCTGCACAAGAAACGCAAGCAACGGCGATGCATCTTGCAGAGGCATCTGAGCATCAGGCGCAAGAGATTGCTGGAGCTTCTGCTGCGGTAAATGAGATGGCGGTTTCTATTGACCAAGTATCTGCCAACTCAGCTGAATCTGCAGCGGTTGCCGATAGATCGGTATCCATTGCGAATAAAGGTGCTGAGGTGGTGCAAAATACTATTCACGGCATGGACACGATTCGTGAACAGATTCAAGAAACATCCAAACGTATTAAACGACTGGGTGAATCATCTCAGGAGATCGGGGATATCGTATCCTTGATCAACGATATCTCTGATCAAACTAACATTCTGGCACTTAACGCGGCGATTCAGGCATCGATGGCGGGTGAAGCTGGTCGTGGTTTCGCGGTAGTTGCGGATGAAGTTCAGCGACTTGCTGAACGTTCTTCTGCAGCAACAAAGCAGATCGAAGCACTGGTTAAAACTATCCAGACGGATACTAACGAAGCTGTTATCTCCATGGAACATACAACGGCGGAAGTGGTACGAGGAGCTCGCTTAGCACAAGATGCGGGTGTTGCACTGGAGGAAATCGAGAATGTATCCAGTAACTTGGCTGATTTGATCCAGAATATCTCGAACGCAGCTAGACAGCAGGCGGCTTCTGCTGGCCATATCTCGAATACGATGAACGTTATTCAAGAGATTACGTCACAGACGTCGGCTGGTACAACAGCAACAGCAACCTCTATCGGTAACTTGGCAGAGTTGGCTGTACAGATGCGTAATTCTGTTGCTGGCTTCAAATTACCTGAATCAGCATAACGGGTCTGGAGTTTAGCGCCAGTGTCTGCACATAAGTGGAGTATGAAAGAATCCCTTAAGATGGATGATGAACAATTCATCCTCTGGCAGGCACTGCTTGAAGATAGAACAGGAATGCAAATATCCGCCCAACGGAAATCGTTTCTTGAAACTAGTTTGGCCATACGCATGCGTGAGGTTGGCTTACAAGATTACGATGCCTACTACGAAAAGCTGATGTCAGGGTTAACTGGCGAAGTGGAGTGGGCTACGTTGGTGGACCGATTGACGGTACAAGAGACCAGTTTTTTCCGGCATACCAGTTCTTTTGAGCTTGTTCATGATTATTGTGATACTCGTTTAAAAGAAGGGGCTTCTAGCCTTGATATATGGTGTGTTGGTTGCTCAACCGGTGAAGAGCCGTACTCATTGGGCATGATGTTAAATGGGTTGGTAGAGCAGCATCAAGGGAAATATTGGGGTATTACTGCGACAGATATTAGTTTGCCAGCGCTGAGTAAAGCTCGCAAAGGCATCTATAGTAAGCGCAAGCTGGATTTAATGAGTGAAGAGTACAAATCGCGTTATTTTACAACGCTACCGGGCTCTAGCTTATCCGAATCGCGCAAAGTCCAAGTAAGCCGTGAATTAAAAGATCGTATTTGTTTTGCCCAAGTGAATGTGTTGGAGCTTGAGTCCGCACCAATGGCAGGAATGGATGTAATCTTTTGTCAAAATCTTCTGATTTATTTTCGACGTTGGCGCAAGCGAGACATTGTAACTCATCTTGCTGAGCGATTAGCACCGGGCGGTTTAATGGTGTTAGGTATTGGTGAGGTGTTAGATTGGAGCCACCCAGATATGGAACGGGTTCCCTATGAAAATACGTTGGCGTTTGCCCGACGAAACGGCTGACATTAATGCCGGGAGATAGCATGGCCGAAAGTCACGATTATCAAGCGCTAGAATGGGTAAAGAGTGAGATAGAAGAAACCCTAAAGCAAGCGCAACAATCGTTAGAAGCGTATGTAGAAAATTCTGAAGATTCTACACGAATGCGCTTTTGCCTGACTCATCTACATCAAGTGTACGGCACTCTGCAGATGGTTGAGTTTTATGGCGCTGCATTGCTGGCGGAAGAGATGGAGAATCTCGCTCAAGCATTACTTAATGGTACTGCTGCCCATGTGGGAGACTCTCAAGAAGTCTTAATGCGCGCGATGTTGCAACTGCCTGCATATTTGGATCGTGTCAAAGCAGGCAAGCGTGATATGCCTGTGGTTATTTTACCGTTGCTGAATGATTTGCGTGCCGCTCGTGGTGAGAGTTTATTATCAGAAACTGCACTTTTTAAACCCAATATGCAATCCGGTGAAAAAGCAGCACCGAAAGAAAAAATCTCTGAAGAAGTTATTAACAA
Organism: Gammaproteobacteria bacterium 42_54_T18; assembly: GCA_002163245.1. Taxonomy (GTDB): domain Bacteria; phylum Pseudomonadota; class Gammaproteobacteria; order Pseudomonadales; family Ketobacteraceae; genus 42-54-T18. Next base: position 192,673 of record MAAL01000021.1, read on the forward strand.
ACTGCCACAGTTACTGAAAAAGGTGCGCCAGTTATACCAGTTTGCTTTAGTTGGTTTAATTCGAAATCAGGATATGGCCACTAACTTAGGTTACCTAGCGAAATCTCTAGCAAAACTTGAGCAGCTTTATAGTAATGCACCAATGGCCCAACTTTGGTGGGTTGGTGGAGCTGTGGTTGAGGGTGTTTCCCGATCTTCAATTGAATTGGGAACTTCGGTCAAAATGTTGCTTGGGCTGCTTGATAGGCAAATAAAAGACAATATAGAGTCCGGTGCAAATCGCATGGAGCCGGTGCCTGTCGAGTTGCTAAAAAATCTGCTTTATTATGTTGCACGTTGTGAAGGTGATTCACCAAAAGTTAAAGAAGTTAAAAAAGCATTTCGATTGGATGAGGCATTGCCAAGTGATGATCTTATTGACGTCGAGCGCCAACAGCTTGCGGGTCCAGATAAAGAAGCTATAGCCTCAGTTATAAAAGCCCTACTAGAAGAAATGGTAGTGATTAAAGAAAATTTAGATATTTTCTTACGAGGGCAATCACAAGAAATCGAAGAGCTAAAACCTTTAGTACCTAGTCTAAAACAGGTTGCCGATACCTTGGGTGTGCTTGGAATTGGTAATCCACGTCGTGTTATTCTTGAGCAAATAGATGTGATTGGTCGGGTAGTTGAATCTGGTTTTATGCCGGATGATAATACGTTTATGGATGTCGCTGGTGCGCTGTTATACGTTGAGGCAACCTTGCAAGGTATTGCAGAAGACGGCGCTCGTGGAGCATTCGATTCAGGTGATAATCAGGCAGATAATGATAACTATGTTTCGCCGGAACATGTTCATAAGGCACGCTCTGCGGTTATTGAAGAGTCTCGCGCTGGTTTAGAAAGTGCTAAAGATGCAATCACGGAATATATCGGATCAAATTATAACAATGAATATTTAGAAGCTGTACCGGAGATATTGCACAGTGTTCGTGGTGGCCTGGCGATGGTACCACTTCATCACCCTGCCGCTTTATTGCAAGGTTGTGTGAGTTTTATTCAAAATGATTTAATTGATACTGGAATCCGGCCAGATTGGAAAGTACTAGACACATTAGCGGATGCTATCACCAGTATTGAATACTATTTAGAACGCTTGGGTGAGCAATTTCCTGGTGATGAGGATATTTTGTCCATTGCTGAAGACGCGGTGGCAAGTTTAGGTTATCCGGTAGAACGTGTTGATGAGTTTGCTGCCTCAGTCGGTGGTACAGAAAAAGAATCGGAAGATATTGTCACTCTAGATCAAGTAGATTTTGATGAGGATGTACCTGAATTAGAAATTCCAGAGCTTTCTCAGGTAGCGGACGGTAGTGAATCGTTAGAACACGTATCTGATGTTGAGAGTGAGGTTCCTGTATTAGATTCCGTTACAGAAAATATAGTTGAAGATATAGAAGAAACCTCCTCTGTTGAAGATGTTGCGGAAGTTTCAGAAGAACCTGGGGCTGAAGAAGTGGAAGATGACGACGATCTAATTGATGATGAAATTCTAGAAATATTCGTCGAAGAGGCTGAAGAAGTTTTAGAAACTATCGTCGAGTTTACACCGAAATGGAAGGCAGATAGAGATGCGGAGGAGCCGCGTGCGGAAGTACGTCGGGCTTACCACACCATAAAAGGTAGTGGTCGTATGGTTGGTGCAACCGTTATTGGCGAGTTAGGTTGGTCCATTGAAAATATGCTAAACCGCGTGCTTGATGGCAATATTGAAGCAAGCGATGATGTATTTTTAATTATGGAAACGGTAACTTCCATAATACCTGAATTGGTAAAAGACTTTGAAAGCCGACGAAAACCGACACTAAATGTTGATGCGCTAGCAGCCGTTGCCGATGCACTGTCAAAAGGTGAGCAGCCACCACCAATACCAAGTAATTTGTATATAAGTGAAGAACCGGTTCTTGAAGTGTCTGAAGAGGAGGCTATCGAGGAAGAGGTTGAGATAGTTGAAGAAATTGCGCCAACGGATGATATTGAACCGCTAGCGACAATGGATGATATTGAATCAATTGAAGTTAAAGGTATGTTAGTGGCTGAAGACGTTATTGATCCCGTCTTATTGGATATTTTCAGCCAAGAAGCCCGCTCACACCTTGATGTTGTTCGAGAGTTTCTACAATTGGCAGAGCAATCACCGCAATCATTTACTAGTCCGTTATTACGCGCCCTGCATACGCTAAAAGGTAGCGCGCATATGGCTGGCATCCATGTTATTGCTGATCTTGCATCCCCTACAGAAAAATTTATTAAAGAATGCCACTTGCAAGGGTTGGAAACAGATGCTGAGATTCACCAGTTTCTAGTGTTGGCGGTAGATCTTATTGAGCGTGGTGTTGAGCAATTAACAACAACGCCAACAACTACGATTGAAGGAACAGAAGCATTTATTGAGCGAGCAGTGGAACTGCGTCAGCGTAAATTGGTGCATGCCGAAGAAGCGGAAAATGCGGACGATATGGGTGCTCCAGATCCTCAATTGGTGTCTATTTTCTTAGCAGAGGGCACAGATTTAATCCTGGATGCTGCTGATGTGTTGAATAACTGGGAACAAAATCCGGTACCTGGTGAAGATCTTGATAACTTACGACGAGAACTACGTATTCTTTCTCGCAGTGCAAGTGCCGCACAGCTAAACGATGTTGTGGCTTTATGCATGGCATTAGAGGAAACCTATAATGCCATGTCTGAAGGTATGTTAACACCGGGTGCAGAGTTCTTTGAAATTGCTCATCGTGCGCATGAACATTTGATAGGCATGATGGATCGTATTGCTGTTGGGCAGAAGCCGATGGGTGTTGATACCTTGGTTGGTGAGCTACAAAGCTTGGTTGATCAAGCGCCAGAAGTAGCGGAGCAAATTAAAGCAGAGGCTTTAGAAGAGGTTGCAACAGAAGAAGATAAAGGTGAAAGCCTTGAAGGCAGTGAAGAGGCTGTAGAAGATGAAGCCTCAGAATTTGAATTTGATACGGAAGCAGAAACCTCCTCATTGGAATATGAGGAAATTGATGAGCTTGATGAGCTTGAGTCTCCTGAAGAAACTATACCTACAGTCAGTGAAGAGGAAGAAGAGGAATATGACGCTGAGTTAGTAGAAATCTTCTTAGAAGAAGCAGAAGAAATTGTTGAGTCTATCTCAAATTTATTAGAAGAGTGGCGTGCGGAACCCGATAACTTAGATAAAGTTGCTCAGTTGCAGCGTGATTTACACACCTTAAAAGGTGGTGCACGCATGTCGGATATGACTGAAATTGGTGATTTAGCGCATCATCTAGAAAATTTGTATGAAGGTTTGTGTGATAAGAAGTTTGTTGCCATACCTAGTTTGTTCAGCATCCTTAATGAGTGTCACGATACTTTAGCGGTAATGGTTGAAGCATTACAAGCAGGGCAACCATTAACGGCGGCGGATGGCTTGATACAACAAGTTGAAGCTTATATGGCAGGTGATACAGAATTCGTCAGTACTGTATCCAATGTTACAGCGGAAATGGTTAGCGAAGATTCAACGGCTATCTCGGCCGGTGTTGAGGCTGCTAATGAACCAGAGCTGGTTCAACAGGATGAAAATGCTTTAGAAGCCTTGAGCTCTGATGAAGACGGCGAAGAAATTGATATTGAAATCCTTGAAGTCTTCATGGAAGAGGCCGGTGAGCTTATCGAAGGGTTGGATACCTCTGTTAGTGCATTACAAGATGAGCGTGATAGCCAAGAACATATTGATGAACTCAAGCGTTTGTTGCATACCTTTAAAGGCGGTGCTCGTCTAGCGGGATTAAAACTGCTGGGTGATATCAGTCATGATTTTGAAACGTTCTTGATTGAGCAGGAAGCACTGATTGAACAAGAAGAGCGTACGGAAGGTTTTGATGACGCAAGCTTAAGCACCATTCAAGCTTATCAAGATAAGCTAATTGAACAAGTTGATCTTGTTCGACAGCGTGGTTCAGAGCTACTTGAAGAAGCAACCTTACCGGGTCAGGTGTCTGAAGATAAGCATGAGCCACCGAGAGAAGTTACTGGTGAAGATAATGTGGTGCCTATCACGCCACAGCCAGAACCTGGCGGAACAATTATTATCCAGGATGCCGTGGCTGGTTCAGTAGCGTCAAAACGTGACTCGGCAGAAAAGTCAGGAAGTGGCGAAAGTGTTCGTGTTTCTGCCGACTTAATTGAAGAGCTGGTTAACCTTTCTGGTGAAACCAGTATTATTCGTGGTCGTGTAGAACAAGAACTGACGGACTTCTCTTACGAGATTGAAGATATCGGTATGGCGATTGATCGAGCTCGTGAGTTATTGCGACGCTTAGATATTGAAACGGAAACACAAATACTTCATGGTCACCAAACGGCAGTGGGAGAAAGTAGCGATTATGCTGATTTTGATCCATTGGAAATGGATCGTTATTCAACGTTACATCAGTTATCTCGATCACTTTCAGAAACCGCCAGTGACTTGATGGATCTAAAAGATTCATTGCTCGATAGAGCACGAGATACTGAAACATTATTGCAGCAGCAGGCGCGTGTTAACTCTGAGTTACAAGAAGGTTTAATGCGTACCCGAATGGTTCCCTTTTCCCGAATGGTACCGAGACTGCGTAGAATAGTTCGTCAAATTGCAGGGGAAGTGGGTAAAAAGGCTGAACTAGAAGTGATTGGTGCTGATGGTGAAATGGATCGTACCGTCATGGACCGAATGATATCACCGTTAGAGCATATGATTCGTAACGCTGTTGATCACGGGATTGAAACCCCTGAAGAGCGAAAAGCTAGGGGTAAAGAAGAAACTGGACGTATCACTATTCACCTAGCACGAGAAGGTGGGGATGTGGTGTTACGTCTAATGGATGACGGCAAAGGTATCAACCTTGAAGCAGTGAAGACTCGTGCAATAGAGCGAGGCTTGATGAAAGCCAATGCGCCACTTTCCGAAAAAGAAATTATGCAGTTTATCTTTAAGGCAGGCTTCAGTACTGCTGAGAAAGTGACGCAGATTTCTGGTCGTGGTGTAGGTATGGATGTGGTTCACAGTGAAATCAAGCAGCTGGGTGGTAATTTAAAGATTCACTCTGCTCCGAATGCCGGGTCTCAGTTCACAGTACGTTTGCCATTCACCGTTTCGGTTAACCGAGCGTTGATGGTAAGAGTAGGGGACGATGCATATGCAATACCACTGAATAATATTGAAGGTATTGTACGTGTGAGCCCTTATGAGTTAGATGCGTACTATCAGCCGGATTCTCCCGATTTCGAATATGCCGGACAAAGCTATCGGTTACGTTATCTCGGTGGTTACGTGCATGGCACCCAGAGCCCTGATTTACAAAGCCATGTAAAACCGCTTCCAGTGTTGTTGGTGCGTGGGGGTGATCATGCGGTGGCACTGCAGGTAGACTCCCTAGTTGGCTCTCGTGAGATTGTTGTTAAGTCCGTGGGTCCTCAACTAAGTGCTGTGAGTGGAATCTCCGGAGCGACTATCTTGGGTGATGGTAGTGTTGTTATCATCTTGGATCTCAATGCAATGATTCGAGCGGATCATGCTCAACTCAGTATTGATGGTAAGCAAGATGTTATTGAAGAAGTACCAGTTGAAACCACACCGACAGTAATGGTAATTGATGACTCAGTAACGGTAAGAAAAGTAACGACCCGTTTACTTGAGCGCCATGGTTTTGATGTTATTACTGCAAAAGACGGTGTTGACGCAATTACTCAACTTCAAGATATCAAACCTGACATTATGTTGTTGGATATTGAAATGCCTCGAATGGATGGCTTTGAAGTCGCAACGTTGGTTCGTCATGATGAACGTCTGAAAGATACCCCAATTATTATGATTACATCACGAACCGGTGAAAAACATCGAGAGAGGGCAGTCAGCATCGGAGTGAATGGTTATATGGGTAAACCCTATCAAGAGACAACGTTACTGAAAGAAATTGAAGCATTGGTAAAACGCCCATCGTGATATGGCACCGGTAATATGGCAATCATGAAATGGATCGGTTAAATCAAGAAGATCAGCACAATAACCCTCGTTTAGGGGTTATTGCTGACTCGACGTTGCAACGCCATAATCTGTGTAAAACCATAGAGTCTACCGGTTATGAAGTGGGTATTTCATTGTCACCTGATCGTGTTGATACGGGGCTAATTCATGACGCCAGTATTGATTTGTGGTGGGTGGAAATAGAAGACGAAGATAAGTGGGCGGACTTTGTATCACTTATTTATGAAGAGGCAACTTGTCCGATTCTTATTGGTAATGGCTATTCTCCGCCATCTACAAGTCCAAAATATCCTCGTTGGGAACGGCGAATCTATACAAAAATAGTTGATATTGTTGGTAAGCCAGTTATGCCTGAAGAGCCTGTAACATTGGCCTCTTTTGAAAATAAAAGCACAGCCTATACCCCGTTAACCTTACCTCCAGAATTACATGAAGTAAAAAATGATGGAGTGGCGGCAAAGAATATTTGGGTGATTGGAGCTTCTTTAGGTGGCCCTGCGGCGGTTAAAGAATTTATTGATGCGTTGCCGGAAGGTTTACCTGTTGCGTTTATTATTGTGCAACATATTGATGTAGGTTTTCAAAAAGTGTTGGCTCAGGTATGGGGGCGACATAGCCGCTTCTCTTTTATTGAGCCAATACAAGGGCAGGTGATTTCTCATGGTCAGGTGGTTATAGCACCGGTTGAGAAAGTAATGACAATCAGTGGCAACAGTGAAGTACAGTTACATGGGGGTGAGTGGGAAGGCCCATATTCGCCATCGATTGATCAAGTAATGAATTCTACTGTTGATGCGCTAGGTCGCAGAACAGGGGCTATTTTATTCAGTGGTATGGGGAATGATGGGGCCATAGCAGGTCCCAAAATGCATGAACTAGGGGTTGAAGTATGGGCCCAAACTTCGGATACCTGTGCAAACAGCAGTATGCCGGATTCTGCTCGTGCTACTGGCTGTGTCACTTTCAGTGCGTCACCGCGCGGGCTTGCTGAGTATCTTGTTGGGCACATGAAGACATTACAGTCCCAGGTTAGAGTTAATCGGTAATAAGGTTAGCTGTTTTCAAAGAACTGATAATTAACTATTGCACGTAAAATCATTAGTAAAAGAGAAACGTTATGGCAGATAAAATACCTGATGAAGTCGCAAGTTTGTTGATACCGATGGTGGGGCGACCAATGTTGCTGCCTAACGTGGCGGTGGCAGAAATTGTGCCTTGGGAAGAGCCGGAGAAACAAGATAACGCGCCGGAATGGTTTTTGGGAAATGTTACGTGGCGGGGAGTAGATATTCCGTTGGTGTCATTAGAGTTAATGAATGATACAGATGTTGATGAAGCGTATTCTGGTCACCGAATAGCCGTGCTAAATGGTGTCGGAGGTACAAAGAAAGAATTTTATGCGGTATCTGTACAAGGCTTACCACGGCTTATTCGTGTGTTTGGTGAGGAGGTTAGTGGAGAAGAGTCGTTAAGCGAACCTGCTTATGATATGAACGTCTTGGTGAGTGGAGAGCGAGCAATGATCCCCGATTTGGATTACGTAGAGAAACAGGTTGAAGGCCTGTAGGCTTTCTTTTACCTGGTTAAAGATCCCCCCAGTAGTGCTGTAATAACGTTAGCATTGCCACGGGGGCGGTTTCCGTTCTGAATACCCTCGGGCCTAGTGTTAAACAATCAAATCCATTTTCCTGTGCGAGGGATATTTCATCATCATTAAATCCGCCTTCTGGGCCAATCAGCACAGTAACTTCTTCTGGTGCTGTCTGTGAGAAATACTCGTTCGCTTGGTGATGGCCTGGATGAAGAATAATTTTTTTCCCTTTATCAGATTTTACGGTTTCACAAAAATCCTCAAGAGATTGGCAGTTGTTGATGGTAGGTATGATATTCAGGCCGCACTGTTCGCAGGCACTAATAATTTGCTGTTGCCACTGAAGTAATCGTTTTTCTTGCCGTTGTGGGTTTAGTCGAACTTCACAACGAGCACTGGTAAGAGGGGTAATAGAGCGAACACCCAATTCAACGGCTTTTTGAATAACATAATCCATACGGTCACCGCGAGACATTACTTGTGCTAAGTGAATGTCGAGAGGTGAGTTGTTGTTGTCTGAATTAAATGCTGTTAATGCTACACAAACCTTTTTTTTGCTTACCTCAGTAATGCAGGCTTGGTATTCACCGCCCTGACCATTAAAAATTCGTAATAAATCCCCAGTTTGCATCCGCAATACTTTACCAATGTGATGGCTACCACTTTCATCTAAAGAAAAAATGTTATTAGGGTTTTTTCCATCAAATTCATTTTTTTCTAAGCCCAATGTGATGGGTTGGTAAATTCTGGGGTTTTTCATAAATTAATCTTTTGTCGCCAACTCAATTCCTTGCCACGTCAGCGAGGGTATCAATTTGATCCGGTGTGATGATATAAGGCGGATAAAATACACTACGCTGCCTAGAGAGTGCAACTCGCTCTTGCCAAGGTTAGGCCTCTTTTGTTTGTTTTTAACCACTTGATGGAGAGTACCATCAAAACCTTCCTAGCCGGTTATCTTTGCTGATTTTAAAGGGTTAGCGTCTTCGCAGCAATTTATTGCGATCAGTATGCTTAAACTGAGGTTTATCGTATATATCGATCAATGTTGTTTCAGTGTATGCCATTTCATCACCACCAACGGTAAGTTCGTGTTCAAAAGACTCGGTGCTGGCGTTATCACGCATAAAAGGGGATTGAACAATTCCCCAGTCGGGATCACCTAATTTAGCTTGTACCTTAAGTGTTATGCTTTTATTGGTGGTTGTGGCATCACCACCTGCCAATAGTGTGACAGCACGAGGAATAGAAACGGATTGCATCACAGTACCGGTTGCAGCATCCCATAACCAGTATCCTGTTTGATCATGGAAGACTTCATCGTTGGATTTTCGTTTTACAATTTGTTGGTAGCGTACAATCGCCAAATTCTGTTTTTCTGCGTTATCGACATCACCAACCGCTTCAAAGCTTATGGTCTCATAGTAAGGATTTTTTTCTACACCGTCAGGTTCTGGTGCAACGTCCATACCTCTGTCTCCGTCCCATGTTCCAACTAAACCCGCAAGTGGGCCATAATCTACGCCGTTTATTGTTGTATCTGTCATTGTGTTTCCTTGACTATTGCTAATAAGGGTTAGAGTGGAGCCACTTCCATGCCACTTAAGTCGATATCAGGTTTGGGAGGCTCCGGTGGTTTTTCTGCAAGGATATCTGAGCCTACTGCAGCAACGCTGATATGGTCGGTATTGGGGGGAGATGGTGGTGGGGTGTTATCTATTTCAGGTTCTGCAAAAGCAGAGGTGAGTTTAATAGCACTGGTATCAATGTCTGCTGGTACAAAAGGTGTGCGTTCAGATTCACGCAGTACATCGCTGCCAGTGGGCGCAAGGTCCCATGATTCATCTCCTACAGCGGAGTTGGCTGGAGTCGAAGCGACAATGGTTTCTGTCGGAGCTTGCGCAGGTGGAGGAGATGTTACAGGCTTTGCTGCCGCAGAAGTTGCAGGGTTTGGCTTTGAATTCTTTGGGTCACCGGGTTTCTCACGTAAAATAACCTTAGCCCCGGCTTTTTCCATCGCAGATTGATATTGAAGGGCGGCACTTTTGCTAAGGTTTTTTTTGATGACAATAGCTTTACCACTAAACATTGCGTCTATTTGTGTTGAATTGGCTTTAAATAGCTTTGCAAGATTACCTTTGACAATATCGATGCTTTCACCAGGCATAACACCCCCGCGAAAGAAAATATCGTAAAGCACGTTATCCATGGTGAATTAACCTCAAATTAACCGCTGATTATCTATTAAAAGTAGCATATTGATGAATATTTAGGAACGACACTTAGGCGATAAGTCCTTATTCAGAATGAGCTTTAATATCGCCAAAGCTGATGTCGTATTTGCTTAGAATTTGTTTTACACGGTGAGAGTCATTGGAGGACGTTTTTGTTGTACGGCTAATATTGAATAATACGCGCCCAGCTTCTGCCATTGAGCTAGTTTTTTGGCAAACTTGAATGACGTTGGCGAGTAAAACCTGTTCATGAAAATCAATGGAATCACAGCTGCTTGTACCAAGTAACGCTTCAATACAATGCTGGATTTTATTGTAGGGTGTTGAATTACCTGATTGTCGATGCCACTTTTGCTTAAGGCGTTTGATCTCATCATGTGCAACTTCGGTGGTAATGCGTCCACCATCGGATAATGTACCCATGCGTGTAATGCTGGCATTTAGATCACGAAAATTTGCAGACCACGTAGCTTCCGCTGATGTTGAAAAACGTAAATAGATATCACGGGCAGATGTATTAAAACGAACCAAGTATCCAGACTTACTAGAAAAATTTTCGAGTTCAAAATCGATGTTGGGTTCCAAATCTTCTAGTCGATCTTTTAGTGACGGTAGTTCGTATGTCCATAAATCTATACGAGCCAGTAAGTCTTCACGGAATAGCCCTTTTTGTGTTTGAAGCCATAAATCACGGTTACTGCCGGCAATAAGCTGAAAGTTACTGCTGACCTCTTTGTCTGAACCAAAAGGCATAAAACGTTTATCTTCGATGGCTTTTAACAGCATGGCTTGTTCATCAATGCCAAGCTCACCAATTTCATCGAGAAATAATAATCCTTCATTGGCTTCTTTTAATAGCCCAGCACGATCACTTGATGCACCGGTGTAAGCCCCTTTTTTATGACCAAATAACGCGGACATTGCGTTTTCGCCTTTAAGCGTTGCGCAGTTAACGGTGACTAATTTTCCGGTCAATTTTCCTCGGAGTTTACGCAAGTCGTAAACCCGTTGAGCTAGTTGTGATTTCCCGGCCCCGGTTGGGCCGGTAATTAGAATCGGTTCTTGAGAGCGAATGGAGACTTGCTCTAGTTGTTCAATCATGTGGTTAAACTGGGTGTTGTTGGTTTCGATTCCACCTTTTAGATAGGTTGTACCTTCTTGATGTTCTTTCTTAAAGCGAGAGGCAATTTGATCATATTTGGATAAATCAAGATCAATGATTTGATACTCGCCGAGCATTGATGTGTTTGTTTTGGTCGGGGATGTTTGGAGTAGTTTTCCTGGTAAATATCCGGCTTCGGTTAACAAATATAGGCATATCTGCGCAACATGGGTGCCAGTGGTGATGTGGGTAAGGTAACGTTCCTTGTTGGGCTTAAACGTATAGCTGCGAGCGAAGTCAAGCAGGCCGCTGTAAACGGTCTCAAAGTCCCAGGGGTTATCAAAATGGATATGATGGTGAATAACTTGAGTTTCCGGAGATATTTGTCGAATATCTTCAGTCACTTGGTCTGCAAGACGTTGCGCATCGGGGCTGAATAAGAGCTCCAAGCGGTCGATAAGAAGATCGTCGTGCTGACAAATGGATAGGGTTGGTCGCCACTTGTCCCAACGCTTTTTTCCTGGCCCGCGTCGATCTAAAGAGGTTCCGAGAATGCTGATAGCTATTGTTTTCATCTATCTAATATAAGTGATAGCTATCGTATTAGATAGTTTTTGTCGTTTGCGTACCATGGGTAGGTCTCAGTGTATCTGTATAATATCTATTTAAATCAAAGGGTTGAGGTGTTTTTTTGAAAGTTGGCATTGTTCTAGCAATAGGACTGTTGTGTATTTAGCATTAAACATGAACAGAGTTTTAAGGAAAAGTAATGAATCAACGTGTTATAAGCCAACAGTCATATGAAGTGATGCAGGATGGCGGCGTACCCATTAAGTCTTGGACACGAGGTGTACCGTTTGAACAAGAAGCCAAGCAGCAGCTAAAAAACATTTCACAAATGCCGTTTATCCATCAATGGGTAGCGGTAATGCCAGATGTTCATCTAGGTAAAGGAGCAACGATTGGCAGTGTGGTACCTACTCTAGGTGCGGTTATTCCCGCAGCGGTTGGAGTGGATATTGGTTGTGGAATGATGGCGGTTAAGACCAGTCTTAATGCATCGGATTTACCGGATAATCTGGCAGCGGTGCGTTCTGCGATTGAACGTGCAGTCCCTCACGGTCGCTCAGCGCGAGGAGGTCGTGATAAAGGGGCTTGGTCAAACATCCCAGAGGATGTAGCCAAAGCTTGGGCGCCATTATCGACACAGTTTGACCTATTGTCAGCTAAGCACCGTGTATTAAGAAAGACGAACAATATAAAACACCTAGGTACCTTGGGTACTGGGAATCACTTTATAGAAATGTGTTTGGATGAGCATAACAGTGTGTGGTTGATGTTACATAGTGGGTCTCGTGGAGTGGGTAACCGAATAGGCACACACTTCATTGAATTGGCTAAAAAGGATATGGAACAATGGATGATTCATCTGCCTGATAAAGACTTAGCGTACTTGCCAGAAGGCACTTCACATTTTGATGAGTATGTAGAAGCCGTTGAGTGGGCGCAAAATTTCGCTCGAATTAACCGTGAGGTGATGATGGCCAGAGTAATTGATGCGGTTAAAGGTTCATTGGGTGTGAATTTTGATGCACAAATGGAAGCGGTGAATTGTCATCATAACTATATTTCTCGTGAGCACCATTATGGAAAAAATGTACTGGTAACACGCAAAGGCGCAGTTAGAGCACGAGAAGGTGAAATGGGTATTATTCCAGGAAGCATGGGGGCGCGATCGTATATTGTGCGTGGGTTAGGCAATGAAGAAAGCTTTTGTAGTTGTAGTCATGGTGCAGGTCGAGTGATGTCACGTACAAAAGCGAAAAAAATGGTGTCCTTAGAAGAGCATCAACGGGATACGGCTGGTGTAGAGTGTCGAAAAGATGCCAGTGTGATTGATGAAACCCCATCAGCCTATAAACCGATTGAAAAAGTAATGGATGCACAAAAAGATTTGGTGGAAGTGGTGTATACCCTAAAACAAGTCGTGTGTGTTAAAGGCTAGAATAAAAAATACAGGATAGAAGAAATGAAAAACACGATAAACGGGATGGTCGTGATAGATGGTTCTCAAGGTGAAGGTGGCGGACAAATATTTCGTACGACTCTGTCGTTAGCGATGTGCTTAGGAAAGTCCGTTAAAATTATTAATATACGCGCGGGCCGTAAAAAACCAGGGCTGCTACGTCAGCATCTCACCTGTCTAAAAGCTGCGAAAGAAGTGTGTAATGCGACAGTAACAGGAGACGAGCTTGGCGGAACATCCGTTACATTCCAACCGGGAATTGTAAAATCGGGAGAATACCAATTTCGATTGGATCGGCGGGAAGCACAACACTAGTGTTTCAAACACTGGTAATGCCTTTGCTGTTAGCTGATGGTGTAAGTGAGCTGACTTTAGAAGGTGGGACCCATAATGGCATGTCTCCAAGCTATGATTTTATTCATCAGTGTTTCATCCCCATGTTAGATCGAATGGGGTGCCGTTTAACAACGGAGATAGAACGCGTTGGATTTTATCCAGCAGGGGGAGGTATTTGGCGTGTGAGAATTCACCCCATCGATTCGTCTGCAGGTGATATCGCACCGTTGGAATTATTAGACCCTGGTAAGTTGGTAGAGTGCCGGGCTACTGCAATGTCCGATAAAATACCCGAGCATGTGACTGAAAGAGAACTAAATTACATTAAGAAAAAACTAACGGGCTTATGTTCAGAGTTAACGTTACAACAGAAATTGATTTCGTCCGTCGGACCAGGAAATATTGTATCTTTGTTGACGGAAATGGAACATATCTCAGAGGTTTTTGAATGTGTCGGTGAACGCAACGTTAGTGCTGAGAGGGTGGCGGGTCGAGTGATACGTGATTGTAAACGTTATTTGAGCGCAGGCGTAACAGTGGCTGAGCATTTAGCCGATCAATTGTTATTACCTATGGTATTGGGGCAGGGTGGAAGCTTTCATACACTGAAGCCTAGTCAGCATTTATTGACCAATATTGCAGTCATAAAACAGATGACAGATGTCCAAATCGAGTTAATAGAAATGGGTCCAGATTGTTGGCAGCTGAATGTACCAACAATTAATTTCAAATAAACAGTTGACATAATGTTTGGTAGGCATAATATTGCCCCCAACGAATTAACACTCTTTGGCAAAAGAAAATCTATGAAAATGTTACTGACACATTATAAATTGATGCATTCAAAATAGTACACACAGATTCCACTTGGGAGATGTGTTGATCTTCCAGGTAAAGAAAAGGAATACAATTCCTTTTAGTAGCCGGTAGGTCAATAACCACCGGCTTTTTTGTGCGTGAAATTTGATAGTAAAAAATGTAACTATTCTGAGGATCTATAACCTATTGCTAATAAATCACGCTCTCTAAGGTTCGCTGAATAACTACAAACTAATTTAATTAAAGGAAGTACCGTTTGATATTACGAACAATCGACAAAGAAACAGAATACCTGATGCCAATAAAGCAACTGTGCGAATATTTGGGTGTCATGTTTTGTTCGTCATCAAATATGCATAAACCTATGGTATTAACCATGTAGGCTTTCGGAATCACCGGAAGGCTAATGCTAACCGGATCAATAGAAAATTATTTTTCTAAAACCCCGGTTGGTAATCCCAATCGGGGTTTTTTAATGCCATAACAATGGAATAACAGATAGAGTTTAACGTGTTAGCCACAGAGATTTTTAGCACAAGAAAGAATAACGATAGATAAGGTAGTATAGATCTAAAGACTGGTGAAAAAAGTAAGCAGAACAAGGTCTGCTAAAAAGGTGATATGTATGCGAATTTTACGATTGACGAAATCAGGCCTACCACTAGCATGGGTCTCGCGCGAAGAAGCAGCCACTCTCTACGTAAAGGGGCTGGTTCTTTGGAGTATAGGTGATACCCCATCACAGATATATGGTGGCATTAATCAGTTAGGTGAGCGTACATTTTTATCCTTGTCCTCCATTATTGCTTGTGATGGAGATACCAGAAAAAGAAATTTTGTACCAGCATTAACAAACCGACTGTTATTTCGAAGAGACGGCCATCGGTGTATGTATTGCGGCCTCGAATTTGATGGTCTTCATCATTCCGGAGCCGTTACCTTAACTCGTGATCATATCCGGCCTCGGGTACAAGGTGGGCGAGATATTTGGACCAATGTGATTAGTGCCTGTACACGATGTAATCACCACAAAGGCGGCAGAACACCGGAACAGGCGAATATGGAATTATTAGCCATTCCTTTTGAACCAAACGTCTTTGAGTTTATGTATTTGGCAAACCGCCATATACGTGGAGACCAAATGCAGTATCTACAAGCTCGTTTTAGCGGGCAGCGTTATTGGCAAGCAGCGTAACGAAATAAACAACTTAATAAATAGTAAGTAATGAATAGCTAAATAGAGAAGAAAAAGGTAAGAAGGAGAAGAATATGTTATGGAAAACCATAGAGGTTGAAAGTAATAAAAGAGCACTAATTTTTAGACGAAATCGTCTTGATAAGATTTTGGAGGCAGGGCAGCATCGTATATCAGAACTTAATGGTAAGGTGCGTGTAGAAATTCACAGCACCGTGGGTATCGTTAGTGATTTTGAATGAATATAATACGGGATTTAGTGTTGCCACGCTAAATCTGTTTAATTACATAGCACCGCCAGAGGCGTTTTATGATACTGACAATATCTATACACAACGTCAGTGGCAGGAAAAAGAAAAATGGATACACCAACAATTGAAGGAATTAAATCCTGATATTGTTGGTTTCCAAGAAGTGTTTAGTCCATCTTCACTGGAACTATTAGTAAAAGAGCATGGATTAACACATTTTGTCACGGTATCGGATCCTGGTGTTGGCAATCAACATGTTTATGATAAACCTGTTGTGGCGTTGGCGTCAAAATTTCCGATTGTGTCTGCAGATGAAGTAAAGGTTCCAAGCTCAGTAATCGATAAAATGAAATTGCAGAGTGGATTTCATTTTAGTCGGCCACCCATTCGAGCGATTGTAAAAATCGATGATTTTACCTCTGTATTGGTGTATGTGATGCACCTAAAGTCAAAGCGTTCTCAGCTGGAATCAGGACGTTTAACAACAGAGAATGATAACGTGATGATTGCTGATAGTTTATTGGCTGAAATTCAGGGGAGCTGGATGTCAACAATTCAGCGAGGTACCGAGGCGATAGTGATTTATCATGATATTGTTGAACAGATGTTAGTGTGTGAAAGGCCTGTTATTGTAATGGGGGATCTTAATGACACGATTGACTCTGCAGCACTTCAACCTCTTATCGGTAGCCACAAGCTAGATAGGTTAGATGGAAAAATGATAAATAATCTTCCATTGGCGCATCAACGAATAATGGATAAATTTATATTACATGATGCATTTGATTTGCAGGATAAGATTAAGCCTGAGCAAAGAAAATCTACGCACTATTTTATGAACAAAGGCAGTGTTTTAGACTATATCCTATTGTCTAAGGATTTTAAGCCAGAGTATGATCAAAGTTTAGCAAGTGTAGAGGAATACCGTGTTAATGATAAGCACTTAATTAATCCACACCATATTGATGATGCGGGTTGTTCTGATCACGCCTCAGTAATGATTGAGATTGAAATAAGGATATGAATAACCATGGCGGATAAGCCAATCAGTTTCAAAACGCAGGATCTAAAAAAGGTCTATCGTACGGGTGAAACTGAGGTTGCTGCATTACGTGGTGTCAATATAGAAATTACCGAAGCTGAATTAATTGTGATGTTAGGCCCCTCCGGCAGTGGGAAATCAACCTTTATGAATATTATTGGTGGGTTGGATAGGGCATCGTCAGGCAATGTACTTTTTTGTGGACAAGATCTAGCAGAGCTATCAGAAAAAGAGCTGACATATTTTCGTCGAGAAAAAGTGGGTTTTGTGTTTCAAGCATATAATTTGGTGCCTAGTCTTACGGTGTTAGAAAATGTAGCTTTGGTCACGGAGATTGCACCAAATCCAATGGATCCGATGCAAGCACTAGATGCAATGGGCCTTAATAATCGTGCCAATCACTTTCCTTCTCAGCTCTCGGGAGGCGAGCAGCAACGTGTTGCGATAGCCAGGGCTTTAGCAAAACAGCCAGATGTTCTGTTGTGTGATGAGCCGACGGGTGCCTTGGATAGTGAAACCGGTATTGTGGTATTAAAAGCCTTAATGGATGTTAATGCCAAATTTGGTACTACATGTATCATTATCACTCATAATGCCGCGATAGCTCAACTTGCACATCGAGTTATTCATTTTGCTGATGGCGATGTCAGTTTAGTTGAGGTGAATAAAATAAGAAAACAACCCGAACAGATTGAGTGGTGAGGCGTTTATTATGATTGGGGCCTTGAATCAAAAGTTACTGAGAGAAATTTGGCAATTAAAAGGCCAGATGGTTGCGATTATTTTGGTAATGGCGGCGGGAATCGCCGTGTTTGTTTTGATGTTTGGTGTTGTTGATAGTTTGAAACTTACCAAAAACACCTATTACGATCGATATCAATTTGCTGATATTTTTGTTTCATTAAAACGTGCACCGGAATCTGTGAAACAGCGGGTTGGTGAAATTCCTGGTGTTTCTATTATTGAAAGCCGAGTGGTGTTTGGGGTGACACTTCAGATTAAAAATATGATTGAACCGGCAAGTGGAAAAATCATATCCCTACCAGACAGCCATGATCCGTTACTAAATAACTTATATCTTCGTTCAGGGCGATTTCTGTATCCAAATGAAGAAAACGCTGTTGTGGTGGATGAGAGTTTTTTTACTGCTCACGGTTTTAACTTAGGCGACAAGATATCTGTAATCATGAATGGTTATAAGCGTCAGTTAACGATGGTGGGTGTGGTGTTATCACCGGAATATGTTTATAGCATTGCTCCTGGCGCCTTGATGCCAGATAGCAAGCGGTATGGACTATTTTGGATGAGCCGTCGTTCATTGGAAGCAGCAGTAAATATGAAAGGCGCATTTAATGATCTGTCAATCAAAGTGGATAGAAATGCCAATATTGAGAATATAAAACAATCCGTAGATTCAATATTAAAGCCCTACGGAGGGCTCATTGCTTATGGTCGGGATGAGCAGATATCCAATTTTTTTGTCGAAAATGAATTAAAGCAACTTTATTCTATGGGGCTAATGGCACCGATTGTATTTCTTAGTGTGTCAGCGTTTCTAATTAATGTAGTGATGACTCGTCAGATTTCTACTCAGCGAGAACTGATCGGTATGTTAAAAGCAGTCGGTTATCGCAATATTGAAATTTCACTGCATTATTTGAAAATGGTCTTAGTGATAACGGGCGTAGGATCTATTATTGGTTTGTCGTTAGGGGGGCTGGATGGGAACAGGTATGACAAAAATGTATACGGAGTTTTTTCATTTTCCCATATTAAAGTACAGCTTTTCATTAGAAGTCATGGTTTTTGCGGTTTTCTTCTGCACGCTAGCGGCGTTTATTGGAACCTTGTTTGCGATTCGAAGTGCTGCGAATCTACCTCCAGCGGAAGCGATGCGTCCTGAAAGCCCAACAACATTTAAGCGAAGTTTTCTAGAACGTATCGGTGTACATAAACGACTAACCTTCTTAAGTCGAATTGTATTAAGGCAATTGGAGCGAACCCTCGGGTATTCGTATTCGTGTTGAGACAGACCGCTCACAACATAGAAATCGTCAATTGGCTTTGGAGCGTCTCTATCTTACGTTAGTCGATGGACAGTTAGATGCTAAAAAGGAGAATGATAAGCAGCGTTGGATGAATCATTGCCAAATTGAACGAGGTAACGCAATTCGGGTTTTTTCGGGAATTGATTTTGTAGAGAAAACTTTTGTGAAGAAGACACTGTCTCGATATGAAAACCAAACATCACATAATAACTAGTTATAGTAATTTTTAAATAGTCAAAAAACGGAGCAATATCCATGAAATATAAGAACTCACCATTTGGAAAATCAAAAAAATTAGTATCGAGCATAGCTACGATACTCCCAATATTACCAATACCTTCACTATCGGAGGTTGTTGGTTACCCATTTGACAATATTGTATGGATTACACATTATGCAACGGGACGAAGTAAAAGAAATTATTGCGTGTTTAGACAGTGAAAGGCATGGCGAACGCATCTAAATCATTGATTCTGTAAGGTGTCTATCTGATGTCAGAACCCTCCAGAGATAGTCCTTATCCCAGCCAGCTCTTTTTCGTTTACATTC